>JANPJR010000149.1:0-5109 GCA_031425615.1 Cytophagales bacterium | reverse complement strand
CTCAAATTCTAGATGATGAATATGTTGCTGATGATCTAGAATTTACAGAAGATGATACTGCCACCCTTCTATATCATCCTAACTCTCTTAATTACTACGGTGAGGTTTACGACTTACCTGATGATGATGCAGATCTATTTGCATATCATTCATCTATCACACCAGTACCTAAGTCAGCATGCTACAGCGAAAACAAGCAAGTTGTTGCTCCAAAACAGCAGGATTTCATCCGTCTTGCTCCCAACTTTGCTTACCTCCCTCCTCTGCGCATTCAAAAGACAATTGAGAATACTACTCAATTTGCCCGCTTAGATACAAGGTTACCGCTTCGCAAGCATTATAAAAGTCGTTTTCCTGCTGCAAACGTATCGCGACTTAACGAAGTAGTAGCTACTGATACTTTCTTTTTCGACATACCTGCTCATGACGATGGTATTATGGGTCATGGTGGCACCACTATGCTTCAATTATTCTGTGGTTGTACAAGTTTGCTTACGGCTGTATTCCCTATGAAGTCAGAAACTGATATGGCTGGAACACTAGAAGATTTCATCCGTCATTATGGTGCACCCAACGCATTGTTTAGCGATAATGCCAAAGCACAAATTGGTCGTGCTGTACAAGAAATTCTTCGAATGTATGCCATTCGCGATTTCCAATGTGAACCACACCATCAACATCAAAACCCTGCTGAACGCAGAATCCAGGAGGTCAAAAAGTTATCGAATCGAATTCTAGACCGCACTGGGGCTCAAGCAAACTTATGGCTTCTTTGTGTGCTTTATGTGGTATATCTCCTCAACCGCATTGCAACTGAGGGCCTCAATTGGAAAACTCCTCTTGAGGCTGCCTTTGGACAGCAACCCGATATCTCTGCTCTCCTATCATTCCGCTGGTTTGAGCCTGTCTACTACAAGTCTTATTCATCTACTTATCCTTCAGATTCTAATGAAAAGCTTGGTCGAATTGTTGGTATTGCTGATCATCAAGGCGATGCACTGACATTCCTTGTCCTCGATTCGCTTTCATCTAAGGTTGTTGCTCGTTCTGAGCTCCGCTCAGCACTTACTGACACCAACCCAAATCTTCGCGCAGAACAAACTCGCACTTCCTCATCAGATGGTGGGGAGCTGCCAGCTGCCAAGCCTATCATGTCTTCTGCTGATCTAGCTGGTCTTGATATTAATCCATCTGATTTGAAACTGCCACGGTTTTCACCTGATGAACTCCTAGGTAAGACTTTCATCCGAGATCTTGATGACGGTAAAAGCTATCGCGCCAAAATTGTTCGGCAAATCCTTGATAGAGATGCTGAAAATCATGAAAACATTAAGTTCATAGTAGAGCTTGGTGAAGGTGAGTTTGATGAAATACTCACATACAATACACTATGCGATATTATTGAAAAGCAAGAAGATGAAGAGGCCAGTCCAAATGAAGGCAAATGGTCATTTACCTCAGTCATTGGACACCAAGGTCCTCTCAAGGTCAATCACCCAGATTACAAAGGTTCTTCATATAATGTCCTTGTAGAATGGGAAGATGGCTCTCAAACTTATGAGCCTCTTGACATTATGATAGAAGATGATCCCATCACACTTGCCGTATACGCTCGCAAGAATGATCTATTGAAGACTCCAGGGTGGAAACGGTTAAAACATATTGCCAGCACAATAGTACGAGAGAAACGTAAGATCAAACAAATGCTTCACCGTATTCACATCTCTAAAGGCAAGCAATCAAAGGGACCTATTTTTCAATTTGGTATTCAGGTTCCAAGAAATGTCAAGGAAGCGTATGAGCTTGATAAGAAGAATGGCAACACCAATTGGGAAGATGCCATGAAGGACGAAATTCAATCATTATTTGATTTCGACACTTTTGAAGATAAAGGCAAGATCCAGTTTGTTGAAGGTTATAAAAATATAATAGTGCATTTTGTCTTTGCTGTGAAACATGATCTCCGACACAAGGCACGCCTTGTTGCTGGTGGTCATCTTACAGATCCTGATACTGCAGGTACCTATTCTGGCGTAGTATCGCTTAGAACAATGCGAATTGCACTGGTTTCTGCAGAACTTAACAACCTCAACATTATGGTTGGAGACGTGTCTTCAGCATATCTCGAAGCTTATACTCAAGAAAAGGTTGCTTTTCGAGCAGGACCCGAGTTTGGTCCTTTTGAAGGACATCTTTTCATTATAGTCCGTGCTCTATATGGACTCAGAACATCTGGGGCCCGTTGGCATGACCGCCTAGCAGACGTTCTACGTGAAATGGGATTCTCGCAATGCAAGGCAGATCCGGATCTGTGGTTAAAGAATTGTGGTACTCACTATGAATACGTCCTAGTCTATGTAGATGATCTTATGTATATTGGTAAGGACCCACAAGATTTCTTTAATGCCATGACAGAGAAATATGGTTTTAAACTCAAGGGTGTTGGTACACCATCATACCATCTTGGTGGTGATTTCTTTCGTGACCCGGATGGTACCTTAGTATGGGGAGCTTCTTCCTATGTTAAGAAAATGTTAAGTAATTATGAAATAATGTTTGGAGAAAAACCTAAAGAATATTCATCGCCTATGTGCGAACGTGATCATCCTGAGCTAGACACTACTGTGGAGCTAGATGAAAATGGTATAAAACAATATCAATCCTTAATAGGAGCATTACAATGGCTAGTCACATTAGGCCGTTTTGATATCCAACTCGGTGTTGCTGCTATGTCCAGCTATCGCGTCGCTCCCCGTCAAGGACATCTTGAGCGCCTTAAGCGTATGTATGGTTATATCAAGCGAAATCCTAATGGAGCCATCCGATTTCGCATCAATATTCCAGATCATGAAAGTCAAGGTATGCCTATGCAACATGACTGGACTTCGACTGTTTATGGTAATAGCCAAGAAGAACTTCCTCCTGATATGCCTCCGCCTCTGGGTAAGGCTATGAGGATGACTACGTATCAAGATGCAAATCTTTATTTTGACATGGTCACTGGTAGATCATGCTCTGGTATTATTCATTTGGTGAATCAAACACCAATCTATTGGTTTTGTAAAAAGCAAAAGACAGTAGAAACCGCTACATACGGTTCTGAGTTCATGGTTGCTCGTCAAGCAACAGAACAAATCATGGATCTACGATATACACTCCGCATGATGGGTATCCCAATTGACGGTCCAGCCTGGATGTTTGGTGACAATTTCAGTGTTATCATCTCTTCCACTATTCCTCAATCAACATTAAACAAACGTCATAATGCGCTTTCATATCATCGTGTCCGTGAATGTATCTCATCACATGTATTGTATTTCCTCCATATTGAAGGTCGTTATAATCCTAGTGATATCCTCACGAAGTATCTTGGGTGAAAAAGTTTTGGCCCCTAATGCAACCTCTCTTGTTTTGGAAAGGTGACACATTATTAAATGATTATATTGGTAATAAGCCCCTTCCGGTTCTCATCAAGGATCTTCAGAATACAGATGATCCTGACTCTGGCTTAAGGGGAGTGTCAGATGATAATCAGCCTCATGATTATCTATCTACAGATGTTAATCCATTATCAGGATCTAACATTAAACCATCTAATAAATTAGATAAAATTCCAAGGATTCCAACAAAGAAAGAATCATCAAAATCTGACCATGGGTTCAGAAGTTATAACAAACCTAAGTGAACAGTACTGCTGTTCTACTACAACCTACATCATCCTAAGTAATTCCTAAGTAAAAATCCAACTACCTAAGTACCAAACTATATGTCCTAATTACAATAACCCAACTCCTTATATAAACAAAATTGGTGAAGAATATTTCCTAAGTATATCCCACTTGTCTGCTGGACAAGATTGGCAGTTGCCTAAGTGCACTGTTTACAAGATTCCCTATTCCTAAATAAACAAAAATTATCCATGTTCCCAAAACTGCTGTTATCTATGTAAAACTTATTTGGTGATCCCACAAACAAAAATACTTATATGTCCAAATATTTTCCATGACTAACCAACTCCAATTGGAGAAGGTCCTGTCTCAAGAATCAAAAGTAGAAATTCATTTTAATCATTTCTATAGCTCACAATTTCAAATACTGGAAAAATATTTTAGACTTCGCATTGCGGGCATTTTTGGTAGGCTTGATCACCCTCACTAACCTTGCTTGCATCTTGTCTCTTGTTTCGTTTATCGTTCATGTTTGTCATTGTCAATTACCACTTAACAGATTAACTAGTCTCGGATTGTTTCTATTTACTAAGCACCTCTGTGGAGGCTGTTTCATTGTTGTTTTACTTTGGCTGTGCCTTGTTCCTGCATTCAGGCTGGTGCTATTTATTGCCAATCTCTCGTTCTTGCATTCAAGCGGAGATCCTTTTCTATTGCTGACGTCATCTGTCCCATGCTGACGTCATCTGTCCTATGCTGACGTCATCATAGTGTTTTTATCATATTTTCATGCATGTTTTTTCTGAATTTCAGAAATTGATGACGTCATCCAAGATTTTTTCTTGGGCCCGATACATAAGTATACTCATTTTAACTTATTTTTTGTGCTGATTCCGAATATGGGATTTGTTTTTTCATAACTCCTATCCTTCCTCAGTTATATATCCTCCTGATTCTAAAATTCTACCTTTGGGTAGTGGCAAGCTAGGGTAGCGCCTGCTTGTATTCATTCTTAAGTGAATTGAACAACCCTGATTTGAGGGGAACTCTCCGCGTACCTTTTAAGGACAGGAGAGCGAGAAGTAAGACACTCGTAAAAACTTCAGCCTCAGCCGGCTCTAAACCTGCTATCGGTCATTAAGAGGGTTATCTCGCCCCTTATTGACCGGGACAAGTACAAGTCCTTAAAAGCTGCCGTACAGGGCAATAAACGCCAATTGTTCAGTAAGCCTTAGTGCCCAAAGACTAGTTGAGGTTATCTAGCCTCGGGGAACCAAAATTAGAAGTGCTCAAAGTCTAATACTCAACTGACAAGTAGGCCCCAGACGAAAACTGGTCAAATCCTCTAGCCGTTATTGCAAGGCAGAGACGAGGGCGTTAGGCAGCCATCTAATACTGCTGAAAAATAGTGCGAGTTAGAACCTCTGGTTCGAAGCGGAGC
>JANPJR010000148.1:0-1555 GCA_031425615.1 Cytophagales bacterium | reverse complement strand
ATTAGGGATTAGTAATAAACCAGTAAAGTAGGCGTATAAAAGACTACATTATTCATCAGTTTAATAGTTTTCTGATAATGCCCTTCCACCATGAAATAATTATTACCTCGCATGACATTACTTTCATCTTCCTTCAACTTTATAATTTCATCCTGATATTTTTTAGGCATATCCTGCATTCCACTTAACCAATATTGCAAAGTATCCATCGAGTCATAATAGCGTTCCTTCACCCTCATAACCCTGTTATTGACCGTCCCAGAGTTATAAAGTTGGCGAGCCAATTTGCGTTTGGCTTCGTCTAATTGATATTTTTCATCCGTAAAACCTTCTGATTTTAAGGCTTTTGCTTGTTCAAATAAAAACCTTGCTTTTTCAGCTTTTTCTTGAATTTCAGCCGCAATTTCAAACTCTTCATTTCTGACCGCCTTATCCAAATCCAACGATAATTGTCCTCTCAATTCGGTAATCTCATCCCTCAATTTTGCCAAACTCACATACCTTTTGGTTGGGCTAAATATTTCTTCAAATTGCTGATCGGTCATGCTCAAATGTGTACTCACAGACACATCACGAGACTCGCTCATTTCGATTTTTATTTCCACATCAGAGCCTTTCACCAAATCACTCATTAATTTATCTGCCCTAATTTCAATCACGCCAATCACTTTATTGGTGCTTGGATGTTGGTTAGCATCGCCTTCCATGAGATTAATAATCAAACTATCATCCGAACCTTTCCGAATCGTCCGACTGATTTCTTTATAAATCTTTTTAGTCAAGGGCAAAATGCTATTTCTTGCAAAAATGACCTCACAGCGAGTAGAATTATTGTTCAAATCATCAATTTCAATACAAATATCCTCGGGTAATGGTTGTCCATAGAGATTAAACAAGCCTTGCGAAATCTGAATATCATCCACAATTATCTCAACGGGATTATTCTTTTCGTCAAATATCTTTATCTGAAAACCATTCACACGGCTGGGTAATAATAGCACAAATTCTCCAAACTTAGGAGTCAATTTTTTAATACCCGAATCAAACCCACCATCCGTGCGAGTGATACGATAATTGAGTCCTTCTCTAAAATTAGTAACACTGGCAGTTATGTATTCTTCGGAGTCTTTGGTGGTGGTATTATAACCCGTCTGAATTGTGATTTTATCTAAACTTTCCTCTTGAATAATGGTAGTTTTTTTAATCGTAACAGGCTTGTTTCCAGCAAAATACGCAGCACCAACTACCACGGCAGTCGTAGGATCAGCATTGGTGTTTACCTTTATATTTGTCCGTGTGGCAATCGACTCTCTGATGTAAGGAATATAGGTACTTCCTCCAATCATAATGATTTCCTGAATGTCCTCGGAGGTCAGATTATTTCTATCCAAAATCACCTCCAACATCAAAAGCGTAGCCTCAAAACGGTCATTGATAACAGCATTCAGTTCCTCACGACTGATGGTCAAATAAATATCTTCTTCGTCTCCTTCAGGCGAAGTATAGGTGAATTCAATTTCTGTACTTAAACGACTACTCAACTCTTTTTTTGCTT
>JANPJR010000147.1:0-1878 GCA_031425615.1 Cytophagales bacterium | reverse complement strand
CCTGAGTACACCTAAGTAGAAACCTACTGTGTAGAGTTAAATGTAGATCGGATTACGGGTACTTTAGTATTACCACTAATTTACCACCAAAGTGGTAACGCGAAGAACAAAGAAAATTCCTGGTAGAGAGCGCTGTAGACGCCTTGTACAATTCACAAAATGTACCAGATGGTACCCTGTAGTACCGCCAATCACAAAACCTATTGGGTCAGTAATCGCAGAAAACCGTTAGAGTAGGTTTGTACATTATGTACTCATGGGGTACCTACTCGCCAGTACTAGTAGGTGTTGTCAGATATGGTAATACCAGTATGGACGTTACCACTATTACCACTCGTGTTCTTCGTTGACTCCCAGAAGACGCCAAACTTCGGTATGTCTATCATGACACATGGGCAGAAGTATAAGGACTAGCAAAAAGTGTCTCCTGAGTCTTAAAAATAGTCAAATAAAATGAAAACAAAAATCCAATTTTCAGCCTGAGATTATTACTTCAAAAATATGGAGTAAAATCTAAATGAATAAAAAAATCCAGTAAACAAAATTTTGACACTTTTTTTCTACAATTCAGATTTTTTTATGCAGTTATGGACTTCAATTAAATATACTTTTTTATGTGTGTGGAGCCTTTGAACCTTTGATTGATTTCAAATATGCAGTTTCTTGCTGCTTGTAAATTAAAGCTGTGTACATGCTGAATATCTATAAGCAATAACACCCAAAATTTATTTCAATGGCTTAACTGGTATTGCCAATTACTCAAACTCAAAGGTGAATCACCAAGGCAGCAATATTTATTGCTGAAACACTGAGGTTACCAGATGTTTAATTCGACATGTGTTATCTAAACAAGATGCCGGAGTTTCTATAGTGGTACTTGTGACACTATACAATATTTATTCAATTTTGTTTTTATCATCACTTCCATTCAGATATTGAGGACGGTGTGTGTTGTCTGACTCATAACATATGGAATGAGATATTATGCTGAATTTAATAGCTGCAAGTTTGAACAGGTGCATTACAAAATTTCGGGTTTTTAGTAAGATAGTGCGCTGCTGTTTTTTAATTTTGGTTGTATTGCTAGTATTAGAGAATATACCTACCACTAGCCTAAAATGAAAGCTTTATGATTTTTGAGGACATTTCATAATAAAAATAAGTTATCCTTCTATTTTTTTCTTAACAGCTAATATTTTTGGGAAATTATAAATGAATTTCCGTGATTTTTTTGTTTTTTATATTCTTCCGACACTTCAGACTAGTACTTTGCCTTGGAGCTTTTTTTCTAAAATCACACGTTAAGTTTTCGCTTTTCCTGCTAACTCCTTACTTGTGTTCTCGAGACACTTCAGACTAGTACACTGTTTTTTCTTGTCTTAGATGTTTTTTCTAAAATCGGACTTCACGTTTATTGCCGTACCTTCAAAGTACATCCTCATAGTCTCACGTTAAAAACCTATAGTGGTACCTAGTGTGGTAACGATTGGAGATATTAATACTTCCGTATTACCATGAGAATTCTACAAATGGTGTACTTTGACGGATTCCAAAAATACCTTGTACGCCTATAGTACTGTGTAGGCCGTCGTGGCAAGTACCGGCATGGTACTACAGTTTTTTATTATGGTACCCCATTTTTGATAATGATAGGTACCCAGTAAAAAAACCGTTCAATCCTGTAAAAACACCGTAAAACGTACCGAAAGGGGTACCTAATTCTACAGAGGTCGAAGTTAAAGTAGTGTTTTGATACCTAGTATTTGTACCAGAAATTGTAGAATTGTAGAAGATTTTTCGGTGAGGCAAGAGACGAATCCTGCCAAAACGCCGCCTGAAGTTAAAGCCGTAATCCGGCTTCGGAATGATTGTTGCGCG
>JANPJR010000146.1:0-4652 GCA_031425615.1 Cytophagales bacterium | reverse complement strand
TGCTTTATCACAAATTATATCTAAATCCTTAGGGGCTCTTTCCAAAGAAAAACCCCTTAATATTAAAGATGCGCTCCCACCTAAAATCAGGTCTGGGAATAATTCCAACAATTGTTTAAATTTATAAATCATAGTTTATTTTATTTGCCCTACACCTCAAAGAAGATGCAGGGATTTAGGGTTTATTTTTTTTATTATAAGGGTTAAAAATATCCTTTTGGTAAAATATTGTTTTGTAAAAAAGCATATTTGTATTGTCTTTTTTTTGCATTTCCTCAAATAATTTATGGATTGATGCGTAACATAATGTATCATACTTTCCATATCTAAATTCAAAAGCATTTTTTAAATGATGAGATGCGTTCATTAAAAGATACAGGCAATGATTAAATTGCTCATGTTCGCATCTGCCAAAGTATGATTTGGCACTTTCAAGTCGCTCAGCACCAAAACATCTTTCAAAATTCTCGTGTTCATGTATTGATTTTTTACATAGTTGCCTATTCGCTTTTTTAAATTCCCAAAAGGCTTTAACAAAATAGTCGCTAAATAATGAATACTCATTTTGCACGTATAAATCGTGTTCGTCTTTTTCTATCCTTTTTCTTAGAATTTCAGGCATATTTTTTTTGTTTATATTAAAAAAAATTAGCGGTTTTTTGCCCTCGCTCTGCGGGCTTGACGATTACGTTGGCGGTTTTTGATTTTAATTTTTAAAACCTGTTTAGGATTTTTATATCGAAGTTTTTTCATTGGAGGATTTTCTTTTCCTATTGGCGGAAATTTTTCGAGGTCGTTGAGCGTTTCTAACATGTTTTTATTGTTTAGGGGTTAAATGTGAAAATTTTAGTTTCCATACAAAAGAATCACAACCGTCTTTTTGTGGCTGAAACTTTGTAAATGACTGCGGAATTATGGTTTTTGATAGCCTTTCGCTGTGGTGCATTTCTGCCCTGTTACAAAAGTTTTTTAAACCACAATCGCCATTAGTGCAAAATCCATAATCTGCGGAATCAGGGAGCATATTATTTTTTGTTTAAAAAAATTTCATTCAAAATTTCAGGATGCGTATGCCCTTTGGCTACGCTAAGCACCATTTCTTTGTCATCGTCATTTTTACAAAGTGATACTAATTCTTTTGCACGAAATTTTGGCAATTCGCCATTTATAATTCTGAGTGCAATTTGAACATTGGGTATTTCTGTTTGCATGGATTTATGTTGTTTTTGAATTATTATAATGTAAAAATACAAATAAAAATTTAAAATAACAAATAAAAATTTATAAAATAATAAATTTTTATTTGTTATTTTTTATCTATAATTTTGCACCATATTCAACACTTAAAAAAAAATACCCTCATGATTGACCAAAATAAAATCGTGGATTACCTTACCAGCTATCGTATATCCAAAAATATAGACCAAAAAACGCTTGGCGAAAAACTTCAGATTACACAACAAAATGTATGGGCTATGGAAAATAAAAAACACGTTGGTCTGCAAATAGAAAAACTTAACCAATGGTGTAAAGCCCTCGGATTAGATGCACTGGACGTGATAATCCAAATACATACCATACCACTGCCTTCAGAGTTGGAAACGATTGAACAAAAACGTATCCTCAAAGATGCCCTCTACCTCGCAGACGAACTGAAAAAAAACCTTGAAAAATTGGTATAAAAAAAGGTGTCCCAATTTTTGAGGACACCTTTTTGTAAAATAATAATTTAAAAATACAGTTTTTATTTTATAAATGTAGTACAAATTTTGTACTACAAAAAAACCTTTCCATCAGGTGGAAAGGTTTTTTTTTATTTAAAAAAATGTATATTTGTAAAAATTATCAACAATATTTCTTACACAAAATTATGATAAGTATAAATATCACAAACTTAATTGGTAACCTCATAATCGTTACAACTCCCGAAAATGCTAATCAAGATTTGGAAACCAAAATCCTCGCTACGGTCGCAAAGGCTGTACAACATCTCCAAGTTCTAAATCTGGAAAATCAAGCACAAGGTTCAGATAAATCTGACCCGCAATAACCCAATCACTAAACCTATGCGCAGGGTTTTCTAAAATAGACTTCTCACACGCCCAACGAAATTTTTTTTGATTGGGTTTCTGTGAGTTGAATACCCCTTTTTTCTAAAATTGCGTTATACAATTTGTCAATAAGTGATGTATCTACCATGCTAATTTTTAGTTCATTGCTTGAAACAATGGAATTTTTTTGTTAGGTTTTTGATTATTTTATTGATTGTGCGGTTGCAAATTTTTTATCTTCCTTATTATAAAATTCAAGGTTCCCATTATCTGAAATCACATAATATTCTCCGTGTTGTTTAAATTCTTCTTCAACATAAAATTTTATTTTATTGCCTATTTTTTCTTTTAAAAAAATTTTATCCTCAGAAACTCCTCCATCTTTATAAACCATTTTAATATTGAGTAAACCATTTTTTTCAAATAATACAAAAGCTGTTGCCATACTTTGTTCTATCCAAGCACCTTTCCTATTTTCAATTTTCTCAACACTCTTTTTTATTGCAATTTCGCCTTCTATTGTCAATCCAGATATTTTTACTTCCATTTCAGGTGTAAAATGAACGTAAGCCCAACCACCTTTCCCCAATTCCATTCCTTCCAAAAGATAGAAAATAAAAACCCTTTTATATTTTTCGTTTTCTTTTCTTATTTTTTTGGAAATATTAACTAAATCCTTTTCACTTACTTTTTTGTTTAGTTCAAGAGTAAGCCTTTTTTTACCAAAGGTTTCATTATCTGCATCTTCTTCTAACACTTTGAAGCTCACGTCTACAGGAGAAATAGCGTCTTGATTCGTTTCTTTTTGATTTGTTACTTCATTGCTTTTTATTTGGGTATTATTATTATTTGGAACGAACCACAATACAACAAATACCAACAAAAACACAATCGCAGAAATACCAATGCTATTTTTTATTGCGTTCAACTCTTTTCGTGTAAATTCTTTATCTGGGTTTGCTTGTATTATCTTTTTATCATCTAAATAAAAAAAGGCTACAAACGACGAAAATGCAAAAATACCACTTAGGTAAAAGAAGAAACTTATCATATTGTTAGCAATATTTTAATTTTTTAAATTTATTAGCTTATTTTTTTAATAATTTTAAAATGGAAAATCCTACCTTGCTGTCATTTGCGAAGTAGGATTTTGTTGGTTATTCATTACTAAATTTCGAAGAAATTTTATCTCGTCTTTGAGGAAATTAAAATATTCTTTTTCCGAAATATCCTTTTCAAACTTTTCGCTTTGTAAACTATTTATTTGGTTCCCAAGCATATCCCCTTCCCCATACAAAAGCCACATAATATTGATTTCGGGCATTTTTGTTCTAATTGCTGTTATCATTTTAAAACTTGGTTGTGATTCGTCCCTTTCTAAAGTAGCAATTCCAGAAGTAGAAACATCTAAAAAATTTGCAAGTTCATTGTGTGTTCCAAAACCTTTGTAGCTCCTAATTTCTTTGAGCCTTTTTCCTATTGTGTCCATAATAATATTTTTTAATTGTAACAAAGTTTTGTTAAATAACTTTTTTTTCATTATTCTTTAACAATTATTTATTTTTTAAAACATTACGATTATTTTTTTAACAATTTTAAAACAAAAAATCCTACCTTGCTGTCATTTGCGAAGTAGGATTTTGCTGGTTATTCATTACTAAATTTCGAAGAAATTTTATCTCGTCTTTGAGATAATTTATATAATCATTCTCATTCTCATTTTTGCCCGTATCTTTTTTAATATCAGAAACGGGATTAACTTGCCCATCTCCGAAATTAACATATTCAATGTTATCATCAATTAAACTATCCACATCAATATTTGGATAGTTCCTTTTCAAAATTTGATAAAATTGCGTATCAGGCAAAGATTTTTTTTTGAGGTAATTATTCACTCTTTCTCTGCTGATACCCAGTGCGTCTGCAAAAGATTGTTGGGTTGTAAAACCCAATTTATCCATTATTATTTTTAATTTTTCACTTATCATTTTGTTAAAATATTTTGCTTTGTTAAAAAATTTTACGTATGTTTGTAACGTATTTACTACTTTATACTTAAAATTATGTAAAAAGTTTTAATAAAACAAAAATTTTTAATAAAAAAATGGAAAAAATACAAAAACAGTGGAAACCCCGCAACGTCAGAAAAGATAAAAAAGCATTTTTAGAGGAATTGAACAAGGTTAATACCCACAAAATACCCCGACATTATGCGGAAATGATACTTATAAAAAACTCACATCTGACAAGGACACAGATATATAGTGTTCGCAAAGGCAAGAGTGCGAATTGGGAAATACTCCAGTTGATAGCAGAAACCGCTAATTACTCAATAACTCGTTCTTAAAAAAATAGTAAAATATTTTGACAAAAAATTTGATTTTGTCAAAACTTTTTACTATTTTTGCATTACAATAATTCAATAAAACAACACAAAATTTTTATGAAAAAATTAGTAATGCAAAATGCTTGGGGCTTTATCAAAACGCAGAGCATCACCAAGAAAGAGGCTTTAAAAAAGGCTTGGTTGGACTACAAAATCCAAAACAATGGCGAGGTTATTTTTGAGATAACTTTCCAAAAGATAGATGGGGAATTTAC
>JANPJR010000145.1:0-16526 GCA_031425615.1 Cytophagales bacterium | reverse complement strand
ATATTTCCTCCCGAATATCTATCCAAGTGATGATTTTACAGCGTTTTACGAGGGCAAAAGGGACGAAAATGCGTTGTATCGCATTGATTACGTAAAAATTCAAAATTGTAGATTGTTTGAAATCAATGGCTTAGAATTTTTTATATCCAAAGATTATGATAAAGTGCGTATCAGGATACAAGACAAACACACACAAAAAACATTGTTGGATTGCGTCATCAAAAACATGGAGCAGTTGCTCAACATTTTAGATATTTTTATTGAAAATTAAACTAATTATTTACCAAGTAAATAAATGTAATATTTTTTTATATTTATTTACTTTCTTCTCAAAAAATAAAAGATGGACACAAGCATTTATCCAAAATTGCATACACGCCTTACACACTGCACCTGTTATGGGAGTGCAGAAGATTTATTTGGTTGCATGGACGAAATAGAACGCCTGTGGGATTTGGGGCAGTTTTCTGAGGACGAATACAAGGCACTAAGTTTTGAAATGAAAAACTCAAAAGAAGCAATGGTCAAGAAGATACAAAAACAAATTTATGACATCAAATTAGCCATCAAAAACACCTCTCAACAATGGGCGATTTTACAAACACATTTAAAACAATTGGATTTTGAATTGACCATCCTTTTACCAACAAAATAATATGCAAACATTTGAAAGTCTTATAATGGACATTGTAAAAAACTATTTAAAAACAAACTTTCCTTCATTTAAAGAGGAATTAAAGGAGGAAATCATTGAAGAGTTCAAAGGACACGTCATTGAAATTCCTATCAGTGAGGAAAAGGCTTGTGAGGTACTTGGTTGTACACCAAGCACACTTGCGAAATATCGTACCAAGAAAGAAAATCCCTTGCCACACATAAAAGGCAAGCCATGCAAATACATTAAGTCAGACATAAAAAAATGGCTAAAATCTGAAAAAGGTATTTACAAACAACCATAATTATAAGAAAAACTTACATTATTAAAATAACCAAATATTTTAACATCTTCCCTCTCCAATAATATGAAAAACTCATCTGAAAAAACAAACCAAGAGTTTAACTTTATAAAACTCACATTATTTTATAGAAAAGAAATTAAACGACAATTTGAGAATGGCGATAACTGCGGTTATTTATCACCTTCTGTTTTAATAACTTTTATGGATATTTTGGTAGGGTTGGTCAATAGGACCTATGATAAACTAATGACTTTCTCTGTTGAAAGGGAAGATGTGCTTGATGAATTAAACTTTTTGACAGGGGAAAAAGTAACAGCAAGGCAGTATGACAGCATCTGTGAGAAGCTCCAAAAATGGGGAATTTTGAGTTTTAAAAAAGGAAAAAATAAGATGGTAAAAAGAGCGTTTTCGCTAAACTTGCACATCAAGAATGAGGGTAAAAAAGTGCCAAAACAAGCTGGAAACGATAATTTTTTGCCTGACTTGGAACACAACTGCACATCAACTGCACATCAAGAATCAAAGCAAGATACACCAACTGAAACCATTTATATAAAAGGGTTAAAGGAGGAAAGTGTTAAAGAAAAAAAAGTACTAAAGAATACCCCCTCCTCCTCCTCCCTGCCCGAACAAAAAATTTTGGAGGAGGGGGAGGTTTTGAAAAGTGAAGTGAATTTGGAAAGTCAGCTGGACAGTGAAACAGAAATGATGATAAAAACAATTCTTGATTTTTTCAAATCAGTAAAGGGAGATGATAAAACTTGGCTAACACATCAAATCTCAATTATAAAACAAGCAGGTCATCTGGAAGAGTTCAAAAAACGCACACGTTCATATTTGAGATTACACAGGGAATTCAAAGAACTAAACAAATTTAAAACAAGTATGCGGAAATATGTAAGTGATTTATGGTCTTCAAAAGATTGGACAGAGCATTATGGAAATCTTGTAAAAGCGAGAGAAGAAGCCAATAAAGGCAAGGTACACCAATCTTAAATTAAGCGATTTTAAGCTCTATAAATCAATTTTATTATTTTTTGGTATAATTTATTGATTTTAACACAAAGTACCGCCAAAACGCATAAAAAACGCAAAATTTTCAACATTTCAATACTAAATAAAATCCACAATGACAAGTTTTGAAAAAAACACCATACAACCGCAACAAAAGTCAAGGGCAAAGCCTTGTGATACAGATTTGGAAAATGCAGTCTTGGGAGCGATATTGATAGACAGGGATTGCATAAATAATATATTTGGGGAATTGCGTAAAGAGTTGTTTTACGATTCGAAAAATATAATTATTTATGATGCCATTGTGCATTTATTCTGCAATAGCATTCCCATTGACATAAGGACGGTGAATAACAGGATAAGAGAAATGGGCTTATCAAAAGAAGCACCAGCACATCATATCTCCAATATTACATCAGATATTGCAAGCTCTTACAATACCCAAAAACATATCCTAATCCTCAAAGAACTTTCAATGAGGAGGCAAATTATTACATTGGCAGAAAAAGCACTTGAAGAAGCGTATGACAACCAAAAAGATGTGTTTGAAGTGTTGGAAAAGGCGGATACAGAATTGGTCAATATTACCAATGGGAACTTTGGCAAAAGTACCATATCAATGGAGGAAGCGATGTTTGAGACCATTGATGAGATTTTAGATTTTTGTGAAAATGGTGGCACCATGACTTTGTCCTCAGGAGTGGAATCTTTGGACAGAATAATTGGAGGCTTTTTTCCAGGCGAGTTATCCATGATAGCAGCTCGCCCAAGCATGGGCAAAACCACGGTAGCAATGCACGTTCTCCGCAGCATTGCACAAACCAAAAAAAATGTAGGGTTTATAAGTCTTGAAATGAGTGCAAAAAGCCTTTCTCTCAAAGAAACTGTCACAGAATTTTACAGACATGACCCAAATTCGATGATTGATGTGATAAGGTTAAGAATGGGAAAACTATCGCCACAGGAGAAAGAAATACTTTCTCGCATAAAAGACCAAATCAACCAATACATCAACAGGATAAAAATTTCGCAAAAAAGCAGTATGACATTGGGAGGAATTAAATCTCAGGCAAAAGAATGGGTACGAAAGTATGATATTAAAATTTTGGTGATTGATTATCTGCAACTTATTGGCGGTGATGACCAAAGCAAAAAAAGCGACACACGCAACCTTGAATTAGAACGCGTAGCAAATGGATTGAAAACCCTATCCAAAGAATTAAATATTCCAATCATCGCTTTAGCCCAACTCAATAGAGGCGTAGAAAATAGAGCTTCAAAAATCCCACAATTATCAGATTTAAGAGATTCAGGAGGTTTGGAACAAGCTGCGGACAATATTACCTTCCTTTATCGCCCAGAATATTATGACATCATGCAAGATGATAAAGGCAATAGCACCAATGGTTTACTTGAATTGGTGGTGGCTAAAAATCGCAATGGGCAATTAGGAAAAGCCTCCTCACAAATCAACCTAAAAGCAGGGACAATACACACGTTTGATAATGTTGATTTTAAATTCTCAGAATTTTTGAAAGAAGAACGCAACCAATCTGGTGCACCTGCAAATGTTCCTCAAGCACAACTTGGCGGGGAGAAAGCTGATGATTTACCTTTTTAATCCCAATATCTATGTCTTTACGCCTCAGGCACAATTTCAATTTTGGCAAACTAAACAATTATGTGGACGCGCTCCCAGAAGAAGCACAATTACAAGCAATTTGTGTAAAATATGCACAAATACATTACCCACATCTTCTGCTTATCCATTGTCCAAATACTTCTTCAAGCAAACAAACTTCTGCAAAACTCATGGGCTTAAAAGCGGGGTTTCCTGATATTTTGCTGATTGACGAATTTGCCAATCACTATTATTGCGAATTTAAAAGCGAAAAAGGGATCATAAGCGAAGCACAAAAAGCAATGCACTTAGATTTAGAAGAAAAAGGATTGGAAGTCCAAATTATCAGAAAATTTGGCGAATGGCAAGTATTTTTATACAAAAACTTTGTTTACAAAAATATATAAAAATACATCAAATAAATGTATAAATTATTTATATAATACATTTATAAAGTGTATTTTTGTATTGTATTAAAAAAATACGAATTAATCATTTAACAAAAAAACTTTAACAAAAAACTTTTAAAAAAATGGCAGAAAACGCAGAAAAAAAAGGCGAAGTTGTTTATTATGAAGGAATGCCCATGAGCATTCACTGCAATATGCAGTCAGGCACTTTTACCGAATATGGCGATGACAACACCGCAAAAAAATCTTTATCCATAAATATCGTTGGCTGGAGACATTTTGACGGAAAAATGTACCAAAAAATTTCTGATGAGAAAAAAGAAATTGAAAAACTTATCAAAGAACTTGGCTGTGATGAGGAAACCGCAAAAGCAAAAGAAATTGAAAAAAACACAAAATCTTGGGCAGAAATTTTCTTTATCAACAACAAATTTGATGAGAAAAGTGGTAAAAAAAATCCACTTTGTGTGATGCTTTTGAAAACATACAGCTTGGCAAACCTCAACAAAGAAATCAGGAAATGGAGTTACAAGTTCAAAGAAGATGGTTCTCCTGTGCAACTTCACGAGATTTTAGTGGAAGTTACCACCAAACAAGACGCGAAAGACGGACAAAAATTCTATTTGTGTGAGTTTAAATTTAGTGAGGATAAAAATTCAGAAGCATCAGAAGCGATTGAAAACTTTTTGGCAACCAAACCATTTATTTACGCACAAGATAACTTGGAGGAGATTTTGAGAAATCCACACACCTACAAACTCAAAAAGGCAAAAAATTGGAACTTGCCTCCTGAATTTCCAAATAGGGAATTTCTCTCAACAATCCCTGTCATTCGCCTCATCAATACAACCAATGAAACTTCTGAGCAACCAGAAACCGCACCACAACCACAAGAACAAGGATGATAACTGACGAAAACTACAATGGCTACAAAGCGGTTAATAACACCGCTTTGAGTTATTTGAAAAAAAGCCCTGCACATTATTTGGCGTTTTTGGAAGGAAAAACCAAACAAACACAAGCCATGCGTTTTGGGATTGCACTCCACGAAGGTATTCTTGAGCCTGAAAAATTTGAGCAAAGAGCAGAAATCAAACTTGAAAATAAAGGCGAAGGAATAAGAGAAAAAATATCAAAACAAAAAGAATATTGCGAAAAGGAAAAAAAACTGCTTGTTTCTAAAACCGAATTTGAGGTTTTACAAGGCATTTCAAAAGTCCTCCATCAAAATACTTTTGTTATCAACCTTCTCCAAAAAGCAAAAATTGAATTGCCTCTTGCTTGGGATTATGGCGAGACGCATTGCAAAGGGAGACTTGATGGAATCGTAGAAAAGGAAGCAATCTTTGATTTTAAATTTGTTGCAGATGCCAATCCCAATATTTTTAAGTACAAAGCAAAGTTTTATGGCTATCACAGGCAAGCATTTTGGTACAAAACAGGTGCTTTGGCACATGGGCTTATTGGTGAGCATACCCCTTATTACATTATTGCGGTGGAGAAAGAATACCCATTTGCCTATTCCATCACTGAAATTTCAAATAGTATTTTGAAAGAAGGAAAAGAAGAAGCAGATTTTTTACTTCAAAACCTTAAAAAAATTCAACAAGGACAAGAAGCCATCACACCTTTTTATGGTTTTTCAGAATGGAAAACAGAAAACGAAACTTTCAAATTTGAAGAAGAAGATTTGAATTTTGGAAACTTTGAATAAAATTTCGCACACACAACCAATAAAAGCTCATATTTTTATCAAAATATGGGCTTTTTTTCATTCATAATTGTTTCCATTGAATTGACGCACTTATTTTATGTTTTTACATTATTTTGACAAATATTTTTGGGATTTATTTGCTAATTATCAAAACACTTTTTATTTTTGGGTAAAAATGGGTGCGTATTGCACCAATTAACAAGTTATTGGCAACCTTAGGCAGACAACAATAAACAGACATTTATGCAAAAAATAGACTTTGTAAAAAACCTTGAAACAATAGTCGAGAAATTAAAATCTCGAGAAATAATAACGAAATTTCAATCTGGTTTTGCTCAACCTGGAATGAATTTTAATTATGCGTCTATCAATCCACTTTTATTTTTATCCAAAAGTAATTATGACCAAATTAAAAATGAGCCACAATATTCAGACATATTGACTTCATTAGATGCACAAAATATTTATGTTGAAAATAACTTATCTCTCTTGACAACAATTTTGAGAGTTACTCAAGCAACACAAATATTGACACAAACAAACGCTATCGCATTTTATAATTTTCATAACACCTTAATTCAGGCTTCAAATTTATCCAAGAACATTCTGCAAAGTAAAAGCATCACAGAAAGTTTAAAAAATGAGGTTAACAATGGAGTTGTTGTTTTTCAAATCTTAATAGAAGGAGAAGGGTTGGAAACAAGTCAATACATTAAGATTTTCATCGCATTAAATGAACTTATTGACACGATAAGCAAAATCGTAAATGAGCAAGAACAAAAATCCGAGATTATTCTACTTGATAGTGGAAGCGACTCAAATGTAGGTGTTAAATCAGGAATTGAGACAGCAAAATCCCTGTACTTGATATTTAAAGAGATTTGGGACTTTATGACAAATTTCCAATTTTATAAGCAGAAACAGAAAAACCAAGCACTTTTGGAAAGTTTGACAATACGAACTGAAATTCAAAAGAAAGTTGAAGAAGGTATATTGACAATTGAAGAAGGTAAAGAGTATTTGCATATGATAAAGACAAGAACGGACGACCTAATTGGAATGAAAGTTCTACCAAAACAAATTTTTATTGAAAGCAATCAAATTGAAAACAAAAAGCTTTTGGCAGAATTTGAAGGAATGAAAATGTTAACATCAGACGACCAAAACAATGCAGACAATGGATAGAAAGGCAGCCCATAACAGGGATTTGGCAAAAGTGGGGCATAAGTGCTAAATTGAATATTTGTATTTCAAAATTCTCTTGATGGCAAGGTGGACATAACATTTACTTGGATAAGAAAGATAAATTTAAAAATTGTTTAAAAACACAAAAGATAAAAATAAAATGGCAGTTTATTGCATATCATACGACCTTAAAAGTAACAATTATGACGCTCTGATTGAAGCAATTCAAAGTTATGGGCTTTGGTGGCATCAATCTAAATCGACTTGGTTTATTGAAACGAATCAAAATACTAAACAAGTCCTCAATAATTTGAGAAACTTTACAGAAGTAGGTGATAAAATAATTGTAATCAAAGTCCAACAAAACTGGTGGGCATCTGGGCATTCTGAAATAGAGTATGATTGGATGAAAAACCGAAATTTTTTATAATATGAATTCACAAGATTTACTAAATATTGTAAGTATAAGCATTTCAACAATTTTATCAGTTGGAGCAATTATTTTATCAATTTGGTTCTATCAAGAAAGTACTAAGCAGAATAAAGAAACTGCCTTAATGCAATCAGACATTAAAAATGCAATTGAAAAATTAGAACAACTTTATGATAGAACTTATACGGATACGTTTGGAGCGCTAAAAAATCAAATGGATGCTATGCAAAAACACATTTTTACTTCTTCAGTCGGTAACACAAGAACAAGTGAACCAAATCAGTTACGCTTTTATGTTTTGGGGTGTATCACAGATAAAGTAACGTTAACAATTGAGGAACTTTGTAAAATTGTAACTGGTTTTAAACAAACAGAAATTACTGAAACAATCTATTCATTTCATAAAGAAAAAATTGTTGATTTTGATGGTACAATAATTAAATACTTAAAACAAAGAACCTTAAATGAAACAATAGATGGACAGGCATAGGGGAAATTCTGCCACCAACATTGCATATGCAAGGCTGGCTAAGGTGCTGAAATAAACTTTGTTGCTTTTTTTATTTTGTGGTAATGATGCTATCAAACCCACCCTGCACAAATACTTTTTCGTTGGGCGTGATTTTAGAAAACGAAATTTTTTATATCCAGAAATGGTTAGAAACAAAAAATATAAAATGACTATGAATTATCAGTTTTTAGAAGACTTCAAAAAACTATCTGTTAAATGTCCACCTGGAAGTTACAAACCTAAGAATATGCAAGTTTTCAGATGGGTGTTTGCTGATATGGCTGACGACCGAAACTTCAAACCCAGATATTTCCTTGTCCCTCAGACAGAATTGGAAGATTTAGAAAAAATACCTGATACTAAATCCAAAGACACAAAAAAGTGTGCTATGTTTGCTCTATCTTTTTTTGACTCTGAACAAGCAGCAAAAGATAGATTTAATTATTTCCTCGATAAAAGTGGAAAGAAAATATACAAACGATTTGGTACACAAGTAGCGAAATGTGATTTAACAGAAAACGATGGTTTGAATGAAGAATCTAATGATATTGGTCATTTTAATCATCATCCTGTAAAGGATCATCAGTACGAAAATCGCTTTACCATAATTTCACAACTCTGAAATGGAAAATTTAGAAAACTATAAAATAGACAGTTTAGAACTTACTCTGCAACGTAAAGGGGATTTACTTTATCACGAAGGTCCTCTTTTGACGCATTTTGTAAACTCTGAAAATTCAAATGAGCATTACTTCTATAAATGGAGTGACATTGATGAAAAATGTAACCGATGGTTGATTTTTAAGGTAACAGCAGAAAACTTGATTTCCTTTTTTGAAGGAAATTTGGCGCTTTTACACTTAATACAAAAAAACCAGTTTGTTTATTTTGCAGATTTTGATACGAATATTAATGAAGTAAACGCTTTCATTTGCCCTACTCAAAGAATACCTGATGACTATTTACCATCAGAAAGGTCATTTTTTAAAGAAAGTCAATATGAAAAATATGCTTTGACTTTGAAAAATGAGTTGCAAAAAGAAGCAAAATCTTTCAAAGAAAGTGAAATTATGGAAGTTTTGCTAAGAGAAATTCAGTTTATTAAGAGTAATCAACAACTTCAAGGTTTGCTACTCAAATCAATACTGGATAATCTTAACAGAAAACAACCATCTGAAAAAGATATTTATTACTTGGGGAATAAAATAGAAAACATATCTATTAATTCATCTAATTTTGGAGCAAATCAATCATTTAAAAGTATAAAAACCTCAAATTACGAATCAACCTTAAATTAAGTCAATATGGACAAAGAAACAATCTTAAAACTTTTGTCAAGTTCTGAAAAATCAGACAAAGAAAGTCAGTTGGTAAGTTTGCTTACTCAATTAACTTCATTTGAAGAAAGTAACAAAGTCATAGACCTTGACGAATATATTGCAGACCTTCAAAGGTTAAACACAAACTTAGGGCAAAAATACCAATTTAAAGTTGGTGATATTGTTCATTGGAAAGATGGTTTAAAAAATAAACGTATTCCTGATTACAAACTACCTGCAATTGTAGTCGATGTATTGGAAGTACCACTATACGACGAAAAAGTAGAAGTGGGAAGTCCATACTTTCGTGAGCCATTAGACTTTGTACTTGGTATTATAATTAAAGGAGATTTATTAACCTTTCATTATGATAGCAGACGATTTGAACTCTTTGAAAAAGGCAAATAAAAACCACACACAACATTGTATCAAACCAATTAAGTTAAGTAAAAAAGGTGGCACGAGGCTTGCTCGGGGTCATTTTTTTTGAAAAAAAATAAAAAAAAGGATGAAAAAGTGTAGTTTTTTCTGCCTTCTTTTTCACAAGCGAAAAAATCAAATTTAGATAAAAAAATCACATAAATATTTTTGTTAAAATTCATATTTATAGTTCCATTGTGTTTGGTGTTGGTTGTTGATGTGTACTATTTTGTATAAGTTCGTGCTATTTACTTGAATTTTTTTAAAGTTATATAAACCAACAAGGCTTTCAATTTCGAAAGCCTTTTGTGTTTTATAAAGAAATAACTTTTCTATCCAAAAGTTCAAAAAAACAAGAAGCACAGGCTTGTGTATCAGGGAGGGCTTTATGTGCATCTTCAAAATTTTCTCCAAATAGTGTTTGGTACAATTCTGAAAGTTTTGGGAATTTATACCCATAACTTGTTTTGATACCCATAAACTCTGCACTTTCTTTCATGGTGCATCTTTTGTGTGTATTCATTTTTCTTATTAATTCATTGGGTAAATGTTTTGCCATCATCAAAATATCAAACTCCACATTGTGTCCCACAAAATAATGTGATTTCTCAACACCTTTTTGAAATTCTTTGACCGCTTCTGTGATATTGCCCACAAAATAACATTCTTTTTCAAGTGCACCATCAATGGTAAAAACTTGCCAAGCAAGTTCTTTGATGGAATCTTTGTAGGGATTTAAACCTTTTGCTTCGGTGTCAAAAACGAGTATCATTTTTTATTGATTTTGTTTATTTTGCGTTTTCATTCATTTAAAGTTCTGGGTATAGAATTCCAACGCGCCTTTATCCACCATAATATCAGAAGGTTTCACCTTTTTTCTCAGAAAAAGCCCTTTGATGGAAGTACACCTGCTGAGTGCCACATAAGTTTGTCCGCAGGCAAAAGCACCATATCCTAAATTTATACAAACATTTTCAAAAGTAAGACCTTGTGATTTATGGATAGTAATCGCCCAAGCAAGTTTCAATGGAATTTGGGAAAAAGTACCCAGTGGAATTTTTTCGATAGAATTTTTTTGAGGATTGTATTCATATCTTTCCTTTTTCCATTCTTCAGGAGTTACTTCAACCAAGGCACCATTCTGTAATTTTACAAGAATCACACTTCCTTCTATTTTTTGGATAATTCCGATGGTTCCATTGCACACACCTTTTTCTTTATTGTTTTTGAGAAACATTACCTGAGCACCTTCCTTTATTTGCAAAATTTCCTCTGTTGGATAAAGTTTCTCATCAAAATCCCCTGTTATTTGGGCTTTGAAATTGTGAAGAGGTTTCTTTATTTTATCTAACTTTTCTTTGTTGGTGGTGTTGGCAGTTTTATTGGTGGTGGTAAGTTCTATAGTATTTTCAGGAGCATCATTCCCATTGATATATTGGGCGTTGATGGTGTTGATATCACTTGCCTCAACGATTCCCAAACGAATATTGTTGAGAATATTGATAAATCTTTGGTCAGTTTGCCTGTAAACCTTTTGCAATTCTACGCACTTTGGGTTTAATTTTTTCCATACTTTTGCGTTGAAAAAAAATATTCCATTGGGATAAAATTGTTCCAAGATTTCTTTTTCTTGGGTGTTTTCTTGTGTAACAGGAGGCAATTGAAAAGTATCTCCCACCGCGATAACTTGTTTGCCCGCAAAAGGCTTATTGCTGCCAAAAGTTTTCCTCAACACGGTGTCCATCGCATCCAGCAAGTCTGCTCGCACCATTGAGATTTCGTCAATGATGATGATATCAGCATTTTTTAAGACTTGTTCTTGTGCTCCTTCCAAAGGTTTGAGGCTTCGGTCATCAGGCATATAAACGCTGGGCGCAATACGAAAAAGTGAGTGAATGGTTGCACCACTCACTTGCAATGCTGCGATGCCTGTTGGCGCAACCACAACAAAGTTTGTTCCGTCTTGCGATAACACGTTTATCAGTTGCGAGATAATATAAGTTTTACCAGCACCTGCTTTTCCTGTCAAAAAAATATTTTTCTTCTGCTCAAAGAGTGAAAAAAAATCAAGTGCTTCTTGATTTTCAGGGTCAATATGGAGATTTTGCATTTTTGCGATATTTTTATTTTATGCAAAAATACAAATATTAAATGTAAATACAAATATTTATTTACATTTTTATTATGTAAAATATGAAAATATTTACATCTTTTTTATATAATCCAAAACATCTCTTACCTTATCTGAAATTTCTTTCGTTTTGGCTAAAATTTCTGTTTTATCCACTTCCCTTTTTTTTCTTTCTTCAGAAGCAGACAAATCTTCTGTGAGTGGTTGCATAGGATGTGTGTGCAAAAGCACTTGCATTGGGCTTAAATCCAGAGCAAGACACCAGGCGTTTAAATCTTCAAGGGTAAACTCAATGGTCATATTCTCCAATTTAGAGATTTGCTGTTGAAAGAAACCTGCTTTTTGGGCAACATCCCCTTGACTAAGTTTTTTTTGTTTTCTGTGAGCTTTCAGGAAACTCACTATTTTTTCTTTTTCGATTTTCATATTTCGCAAATTTAATTCAAAATATGAATTTTGATTGTTTTCCATATCCAATAGTGGGTAAAAATTTTCACAAATATAAGTAAAATACTTTATATTATTGTAATATATATTTTATATTTACATTTATTTAGTGTATTTTTGCATTATGGAAACAAAAGAAAAAAAGATAAAAATTACCATTGAAATAGATGTGGAACGCTTGCAAGAAGGGTGTTGGTTTTTTATGCTGTTACTTGGGTGATTGCTTTATTTTCCTGTTGTCCTCCTCCTCTACTTTTTTATTGGGGACAAAGCCTTTACACAGCGACAGCGTTTTGAGGCTTACACAGCAAAAAAGAAGATTACACAGCAACCAGAAGAAGCGAAAGAAGGGGAGGAGGAATTATTTTACACAACTTCTTGGGACATTTATCAAAAAAAACAAACCAAGTGCATCCATCCTTCTTGTGAAAATACCTTTCAAAAAGTGATGAGGGGAAACCAACCAAAGCGATTTTGCAGTCAAAAATGCAAGGATGATTTTCACAATAAAAATAGAAACAAAACAAACAAAAATATATGAAAATAAATTTTGTCACACACAGCGTGGAAATAAAATGGTTTGCTTATTTGGGCAAAATCATTGCGACTATTTTTGGTGTCGCTTTTGGTATCTTTTACTTGGTACCAGCAGTACAAATGAGTACAAACCTTGATAAGACCATCATTATACTGATGATACTGATTTGTATGTTGGTTTTTGAAGTGATCCTCCATTTTGCACTTGCCTCTTTTGTGCAAGGACTTTTGGGAAATGAATTCAGAGTCATAGACGTTTTTGGGATAATCCTTTGTGGATTAGTGGTGGGTTATGTTTCTATCCACAGCACAGAAAAAGGATTTACAAAAAATATAAAAGGGCTTAAAAACTTGGATAGTTTACAAAATGTCCAACAAAATGAAAGAGGAAAAATATTGGAAGATTACCAAAAACAACTTCAAAAATTGGAAAGTATCAGCTTGCCTGCTTTACAAAATCTCCAAACCCAAAATCAATGGGCATATTTATCAGCATTAAAAGTATTTGAAAATAACCGCAGTGCCATCAACACAGAAAAAAATGAAGCACTTGCAAAATTAGAAAAAGCACAAAAATATACTTTTTCGAGGATGGAGATAAGTAACCTTCAAGTGAAAGAAATACACCAAAAAAATCAAAGGCAAGACGCTCAAAATGCAAAATATTTTGGCTTGTATGCCCTCATATTTTCCATATATAGTACGCTAACTATTGGAACTTATCGAAAAAAAGAAGCCCTAAAAGAAGTACAATCAGTCCAAAATACTCCTATACAGCGTATAGAGGAAGTATTACCAATACAACATACGATTGTACAAAGTACAAATCAAGTATCATCTGAAGTACTATTAGTCCAAAGTTTGTCCAGTGAACATAACAACAACACACAAATCAACATAAATATTTCTGCTACACCCGCAGAAACTCAAAAGACAGATTCAGACAATAAGAAAGTGTCCTTACCTGTCCAACAGGCGAAAACCTTTATGTCAGAAGGTGATTTTATTAATGATAAAACCCTTACTGACAAAGAAAAATGTTTAACTATTATGGAAATGTTCAAAATTAGTAGAGGCACTTATTATAGGTTAAAAGCGGAAATAAATAAATATAATTAAAAAAATGTATCAAAAATACATTAAATAATTGTAAATAATATTTTTATTTTACATTTATTTAATGTATTTTTGCATTATAATAATTCAAAAAACTATAATACCATGCAAACAGAAATCCCCAACATTCAAATTGCACTCAGAATTATAAATGGCGAATTGCCAAAATTTCGTGCAAAAGAATTAGTATCACTTTGTAAAAATGACGATGACAAAGAAATGGTGCTTAGCGTAGCCAAAGGGCATACGAATGCTGATGTTTTAACACAAATTTTCAACATCAAAAAATAATAATCATTGAAAACCTGTTTTTTATAATTTTTTCACAAAAAATATTTTCCCCCTTTAAATTTTAAACCCAAAAACAATGAACATTTTAAACTTTGTAAAAATCCTTACGCCTTTTGTGGTGTGTTTTAGTGCCATTCTTACTTGTGTTGAAAAAGCACAACGCATCAAAAAAAATTATGACCAAGAACAAGAAAGGCAGGAAAGAAAAACCTCTTACCGAACAAAAAAAGACTTAGGAAACAAACGAAATAATTATTAACCTAAAACCAACAAAATAAACATGGGAGATTACGCAGACTGGGCTGTTGATGACGAAATATTTGGCAGTCCTTACGAAAATGAAACATATTTTTTTTCAGAACACAAGAAAGAAAAACCTAACTATGTAAGCAGAATAAAAAGGCTTTGTAAAAAGCTAAAATTAGGTTTTTTAGATGTTTTAGAAAAATATTGTTTGTTCAAAAAAAGGGATTTTAACGCCCAAAACCTAATAAAAGACCTCAAAACAAATAATAGCTTGTGCGAAAGCATTAAAAGTTTTGTAAAAAATAAATTAAAATAACCCCACCCTGCACACTCAAAAGAAGGTGCAGGGATTAAAAAAACCAAAAACAATAAAACCATGTTAAAAACACTCAACGACCTCGAAAAATTTCCGCCAATAGGAAAAGAAAATCCTCCAATGAAAAAACTTCGGTATAAAAACCCTAAACAAGTTTTAAAAATTAAAATCCAAAACCGCCAACGCAACAAACAAGCAAGGAAAGCGAGGGCAAAAAACCGTAATAATTAACTCACCCGACCAACCCTCAAAGAGGTAAGGCTTAAAATTAAATAAACAATGACAATAGACGAAAATAACATCTTGTTTGAAAAAGCAAAAAGTAGAAAAGATGGGGTATATTCCTACAAAGGATATTTTTGGGTTGTAAAAGACAAAAGATTTATAGCTTTTGCAACATCATCTGGCGATTTCTACGAAAGATTTGGCATGGGGAATGTCAAATTAGGGAAGTTTGATTACCCTATAAGAACAAAAGTAGTGCAATGGCTAAGGGAACAATAACTATAACCGCTTTGCACATTTAAACCTGTGCAGAGCAAAATTTGGTAGTGTAACTCAGGGCTTTAAAAAATGTATTAGAAAATTAAAAAAATATTACTATATATTTTACTTGTAAAAGCATCAACGGACAATCAAACCATTTGCGAGGAAAAAATAAACTTGCAACTTTCGCTTTTTTAAAATTATGAAAAACCTAAAAAAAACACTTGAAGATTATAAAGTAATGTTTGGCAGTGGTGTTGGCGAAGGCTATATCACCACAAGCCCAATTACAGACCTAAACAAAAAGCTTGTATCCTTAGCGGGGGAAACCTTAATTGCTGGACAAAAAACCACTTTACAAGGTTTTTTTGCAAGACCAATAGAATACGTTGGGTATATCAAAATGAAAAATAAAATGGTTGAGTTAGTATTTCATTTTGGGGTTGAAAACACTTTGTTTGAAACCAAATATTATTACGAAAGTTTGCACAAAGTAACTGAAACGAGAACATTCAAAATGTTTTCTTTTATGGGCGGTAGGGATTTTAACTTCAAAAACAAAAACAATAAATGGAAATAAAAAAATATGACCACACAAGAAACAGCAACCCAAAAAGGAGTTCCTACGACTGAAACTTGCCAATTATTAGATTGGCAAACTGAAACTAATTTTTATTGGCACACTTACGATAGTTGGGATTATTGGAAGATTACATTTGGAGAGCCTATAATTTATGGAGTTTATGGAAAACCAAAAGTAATTCCAGCACCACAAGCACATGAATTGCTTTCTGTTTTACCCAAAGAAATACCACAGGAACAAGGGTATAGGAATGAAATAACTATGACCTTTTGTTTTAACAAGTGGTTTGTAGGATATTCATGCGAAGAGGAAATTGAACATGAGAGCTTAGTAGAAGCCCTCGCATTACTTTACTTGCAAATCAAAGAACGAAATCTTTTATAAAAATATGCCACAAACAACCAACTGTATGTATTGTGCTAATGAATTGCTTTTAGAGCATTTATTAGATTTGTTGCCAGAAAATTTACCATTATATAAAGATAGTGGGTTATGGCAATTAAGGACAGATGACATGGAAGATGTCATCTGTTCGCAAGGGGCAAATGAAGCGTTTAGACCTTTTATAGAAAGGTGTTTAGCCCAATTTGTAAAAGATGAAGAAGGTGACTTAGTTTTAAATGAAAAAGGTTATCCATTATAAAAACCAACAACTAAAAAATGAAAATTGAATTTGAATTATCAGAGTGTCCGCAGAAGCGAAGACAACACATAATTTGCGAAACTTCTTTGCAAGAATATTTTGGGTTTAGCAAAGCATCATCTCAAAATGCTTTCTTTTATTTAC
>JANPJR010000144.1:0-1595 GCA_031425615.1 Cytophagales bacterium | reverse complement strand
GAAATCACCCAAATATATTGTTCAGATCAGTTGGATTTCTAGCAATAATGCTTGGAGCCAATTTCTCGTTAAGTAAAGTTTCGTAGAAGAAAAAGCTTACACCAGAGAAATCCTGATTTCTAACTTCTTGAACTAGATCTTTGATTTTTGAAGAGCTTATATGAGATTTTTTTAGTCCTGTATTGATGCCAATAATAGTGGGAATATGTGTTTTAGAAGCTCTCATCTCAGGAGATTTTAGGCGACTTACAAATGAGGATTCTACATAGTTTTGCAGTACAATCTCTTCAGCAAATCCAGCTTGTTCCCATTTCTGCCAGTCTGCCAAAAAGTTGTCGATTGAAAAATCTAATGGATTGGGAGAGATAGATATAATGCAATCATTTTTTATAGCTTTTACTGCTACAAAAATCTGTTTTACAAGATTTGTAACTGCATTAATCCTCCAATCCTTCCATTTTGTGGAGTTTTGTTGGGATATTGGATCTGGATTTCCAGTTTCAGACATATAAAGATTTCTAGTAAAATTGTCGTAGCCCATTTCAATAGGTATACCAAAGTGGTCATCTAGCTGAATACCATCTATGTCATACCTTGATACAACATCGATAATCAAATCCACTATAAATTTTTGAACTTCAGGTTGGAAAGGATTTAACCAAACATTCCCATCTTTGACTGTTTTACCTGTTGCATCCTCCATTAATAAAGGTTTATACATTGCTGCTAGATCAGAAGTCGGAGGAGCCATAAGTCCGAACTCAAACCAAGGGATAACTCTGAATCCATGGTCATGCCCTAACTTCACAATTTCCTTGAGCATATCCCTTTTTTCAGAAGTTGCTATACCAGGATCTACAAGTAGTAATCTTGGATCTATAGGGTTAATCAAAGACCGTATACTGGTATCTGGGATCTCACTAGGATACAGAGTAAATCCATTTTGCCAAACTGTAGGATAAATAGTATTAAACTTAAGTCCTTTCAGTTTTACCAATGCCTCTTTAATATTATCTAGCGAGAAAAGAACGTCGCTATCAATATTTGTAAGCCAAACACCTCGTATTTCATCGATTTTGACATGATTAGCGAAAAAATAACCAACTTTGCCAACAGGATTTATAGAATCTGCAAGCCAAACTTTATAATGTTTTTGTTCTAGTAAATACGATTTAACTTGAAAAGACTGTCCTGCGGATATTGTGGTTTTTTGGCTTGATGGCAAGCTGACAGAAGAATTTGTCGATGATTTGAAGACAGTATTCTGGGTGATTGTGATTGTCAACATCTTCTAGTTTCTCCTAACATAGCTTCAATGAGTTTTAAATCTAGAAACCGTATTAGATATATGTAGAATGATGATTCAAAACTCATATGTATCTAATACGATTTCTGTAAACTGACTAAATGAAATGCTCTTTAAGGTTTGTCGCTCCCACCAAGAGCATTGAATAGAGCTTTACCTGTTGCACGAATAGCATCGGGTGTTTGTGGTGTACCATCGCCAGAACCTGGGAAAACAATGTAAATAACATCATCATCAATCCCTGCTCTAACTACTCCGCCAATTAAAGGTTCATTGCCTAAAGACCTAG
>JANPJR010000143.1:0-2547 GCA_031425615.1 Cytophagales bacterium | reverse complement strand
CTTCAATTAATTCGTTCCTCAAACTGTAACAAGCAAAATGAAATGGTGTCCTCTCTTTATCATTTTTTATGTTAAGTAACAGACTTGGTTGAGAAAGTAATTTCTCATAGTGACCTGTCTTGTTTGGCCATGTACAAGCATAATGTAACGGTGTGTTACCATAGCGATCTTTTTGATTAATCAATTTTTCTACGTTCTCATTTTGCAATAAGTAATCGAATGAACTAAAGTCTTGCCAATTATCTTTTACATGTTCATGTATAATGTTTGATCTTCTTACATTACATTTGTTCATTATTGATGAATATTTCTTTGCAAACTCCACTATGATGCTATGATTACATTTTTTTACGTTCGTATAACGTGTATTTGATGCCAACGCAAAATAAGTATCAAAAGCTGTATATTCATTACGTATATCCTCTATCTCGAAGTCAACATTCTTGTTCTCGAGAAATAACATTATCAACTCGTTGTTTGGTTCTTGGCAACAATGATGAAAAGCAGTCATTCCCAATCGGTCTTGATGATTAACATCAACTAAATTATGATTAAGCAATAATTTTATCAATTCAACTTTATTATTCATGCATGCATCAAACAACGCAGTATCTCCTCCGTGACCTTCAAGCTTTTCTATTAAATGAACAACTCCAATTAAAAATGTACGCACAATAATATGAAGACTCTTACGAATATCAATTTGTAAGGAATTACGATCAACCCACTCTATTTGATATATTGAAGCAGTTGGATATTTTGCTAACATGAGCAATGCTAGTGTTTCAAATCGAGTTGTTTGACATGCATAATGCAGTAAATAATCTCCTGAAATATCTCGGTGTTGCAAAATTCGAGTGGAACAGCGATTAAGCAATGCAATCAATTGATCTTCTTCTGCAAAATAATTATTAATAAGAAATTGCATTTCCCTAAACATGGACATGTCGCGAAGACATATGTTTCATTTTGTTCTTGCGTTTCACATGTTTCATTTTGTTCTTGCGTTTCCGAGGCATTGTTGTTGTAATAATATATTTTGTGCTGATAACGACAAAAAAGCTAATCTCCGGCTTTTTTCGCCGGTACACATAAATTTCTAATGACCAGTTTGTTTTAACATGTAACTGATAAATAACCGTTATATCGAAAAACAATGCAGGTAAAGGTCATTTTCAATCTTTTCCAATACTGTTTTAGGACATAAATAAAAAAAGTGCAATGAATTGGTCCTATTTTTAACAAAAAGTGTTATCCTAAAAACATTTAAATTATCATGCTTGTACGATTGTGTAATTAATTTTGTTATTGCAAATTTTACTGGATACGATAATACTATTTTTATAATATCGTTCTCACAAAATAACTATCATGGAACCTTTAACAAAAAAAATTAAACAAAATCCATTAGCCTTGCATGACGCAATTTCTAATGTTCACCATGCTATGAATGAACTGGATAATGTTAATTACGAAATTGTCAAGATATTTCGTAGAAATAAAGAAGCGGCTAAAGTCCGAGATACAAATGGTTATTATCCCCTTTATTTGGTTTGTCATCATAGACCATGGTGTTTAAATCATCCATCACTGACACCTTTTGTCATCGAGTTGTTATATTATTATCCAGATGCAATTAAGGATACATTTTGGAAGCATTGCGTAACAAACCCTTTACATGTAGCAGCTTATCATGACGATGCACAATTAGTTTTAGTAATACTAGATAAAAACATATCATTATTAAATATATTGGATAATGATCGTCAGACACCACTACAAATCGCCGTCAAGCATTCATCTAAGAAAGCTGCTGAAACAATATTAAATTTTCCAAATGTTGATATTAATAATATTGACAATAAAGGCTTAACTGTTCTATTTAACTATACGGAATGGCGTCTGATGTCAAAACTGCTGCAATATCCTAGTATAAATGTAAGAGTAAAAGATCCATGTGGGCATTCCGCATTTTACATGTTTCTACGATTTGTGCATCGTAAACATTATAAATATACAACGCGTAGTCAGATATTTAATGTGATCAAATTATTTATGAGGATTCCTGGATCCCTTAAAAGTCGAAGTAATATGGGCGAAACTATCATTCATACTATTATTGGTTGGAATAATCCTGATCTACTTTCAGTAATATTGTCGGAATATGCTATGTTACTTACAAAAGTAGACATGTGTGGAGAAACACCTTTACATAAAGCATGCGGTAGTCTTGGTAAAGATTTGATGATAGAGAAAAAAAATCGTAATAATTATCTTGTTTGTTTGGATATTATATTACATTATATCGATCGTGACACGATAAATTTGAAGAACAATACTCAATGTACTGCACTTCATCGGGCCTGCCGTTCGGAGAATGATGTTGCTGTGAAAAAATTACTGCAACACCCCGATCTTCATTTGAATTCATATGACCGATGTGGCTTTTCGCCATTATTTGAGTCAATTAGCAATTCAGAATCATTATTTAAGAAAGCAGATAGAGATATATTGGCTTATCGTCCTACTCAAGCATGGAATTTAACA
>JANPJR010000142.1:0-1520 GCA_031425615.1 Cytophagales bacterium | reverse complement strand
ATTTGAAACATGAAAATAAATAAAACTATGTTTCTAATAAGTACCTTTATTCTTTTTATTTTCCAAAAAACTACCAATTAATGAATCACTTTTTTCATCATTATTACTTCCTAAAAAAATATGGTAAAATAAGTTAGCATTAGATCAGCAAAAAATAAAAACACAATCTAACATTAAAACTTACTCTTCCGTTTATTAGTCATTTCACCATCAAATTTATTACGTAACTGACGTGCTTCGCTTTCAGAATTAGTATTTAGTGTGACATCCAATATACCATTTATTTCCCTATTACTAATTCTTTTCTTAGCCGCCGATGGTGTTTTCATGTTTTCATTTGATTTTGAGTTTGTCTTCTCATCAGGTTCATTTACATCTTGATTATGGATTGATGTTTGATCCTTATGTTCTGGTGATGAAAGATCAATCATTTCGTGTCCATCATTTCCATAATTATTAGTTTTGTCGATCGTCACAACACTAGGTATGTTTTTGTAATAATTTCTATCTTCTAATGGTTTTAATAGTTCTTCTACACAGTTTTTGAAGAAACCTTCCTTTTGTTCATCACTTTGATATTCAGTTGACGGATTTAACATTAATTCACTTGCTACGAAAATTAAATCTTTTTTTAATTGTTCCTTATCTACAGGTCCTGTATGATGTTTTGCGTCCCTTGATTTTTGTATTAAAATATTTCTAAATTGTTCCTTATCTACAGGTTCTTCAGTTTGATGTTTTGCGACACTTGATTGTTCTTCAGTTTGATGTTTTGCGACACTTGATTGTTGTGTCATAGTAGTTTTCTTCTGACAATCCTCTATACGTTGTAGCCGCTTCTTCAGTTCTTCTTCAAGTTCATTATCACTTATTTGTGAAATAATGCTTTTGGGTGATTCGTTAGGACTCATTGTTGATTGCTTCATTTGATGATCATTATTGTTATTTATGTTAAGTTGTCGCATTTCCTTTAGTTTTTGCAACTCCGGACCTTGAACTTTTTTTGTAATTTTCACTTTGTTCATGTCGACTCTCATCATATTGTTTCGATTGATATTATTATTATGTTGGCTTTGTTTTGTTGTTGATAATTGTTGTTGTGATTTCATGTCATTTCTCTTACTAACATTTGTATCGATGTTGCTCTTGTTATAAGAAACCTTATTATTGCATTCTACATTTTTGAGTATCTTATTATTCGATATTTTTCTACTTTCATTATTAACATTCACAGGTGTGGATACCTGCTGCTTTGCATTATTTTGAACTTTATTGACAGCAACAATTCTTCTGTTATGATTTGTTGATGAACCTATCTGGTGATCAATATTATCATTCAATGAACGTTCATTTCTTGCTTGATCTCGATCATAGCTTCCACTTTCCTTATTGTTCATAACTTTAGACTTCATATTCAATTTACTATTTTCGTTGTTTTTCAATTGATTCTTGTCATTACTTTTAATGGTTGATGTCCTCACATTAAGATTCTTATCCAATGTTTTTTCATTATTTGTATT
>JANPJR010000141.1:0-2439 GCA_031425615.1 Cytophagales bacterium | reverse complement strand
TATTTTATGATCAAAAGTGACAATATATAATGAGATTATAGTTCCAATAAACACATTATGATGAAGTTCATGAGTATTTTGTAATTGTCATTTGTTTTTCAATATTGTACGTATATTTGAAATGATTGAGATCATTGCTTCTCGCGCCCATATTTCATAAATATACTCAGTTATTTTTTTTAAATGACACGTAAACTACAGTAAACGAATTCCTATCAAGCTACCATTATTGTAATAGCCAATGATGATCTCATTGGCAAGCTACATATCACATATATCAATTGATTTGAAAATTATAGTATAGTCTAGACAGTATCATTGGTGTCTGATCCATTGTTTCAACGGATATGACAATGTTAACTAGTCATTTAAGTATTTACTGATTACATAGTCTTCATAGTAGCATATATGAGAGTTACGTAGTATTATACAATAACATATACGACTAGTAGATGTGGGACTTATAACTTGTCGATCAGCACGTGCAGGATATTTTGTGATGTCTTACATACTACGAGTACTAGTACTACAGAGAAGATTACCATCTACTGTATACGTAATCATTACTCAGACTACCCAGCGGTATAAGTATAATATACAGTACTAGCAATAATACATTGATAACCAAGTGCGTAATAGTTAATCGCTTAAAGTACCTAGCACATGAATACTCGATTTTAGTTAAGACTGTATAGCTGGGGTTACAGACATTTAGTCAACGGATAAGTCTTTGTTAACTAATTGTTTAAGTGTTTATAAAGTACATAAGCATATTCAGAGATTTATATTTATACTAAGAAGGATTATACAGTCACGTACATGACGAGTTGATATGAATCAAGTTCATTCAAGGTTTGACAGGCTTATGAAACTAGTCAACCAGCACGTGTTGTATTATTCAAATACTTCTACTGGTTACTTGTATAACTCGTAATTGTACATGTACTACGAATAGTACTAATGATGTATAAGTATATTCAGTAATATTATTATAGGGACTCTAATTATTTGTTAGATAATTGTCTCTTATTATTAATATAACAAGTTTACTTCTCATTTATATTTTTTGGCTATTTTGAATACTAATAACAGATACTACGTGATGTTTCATCTTCGTTCCGCGTTGTTACCTTCATTGTGTGATTTCTTTAATTAATCAAAAATAATTAATAATAAATATAATAAATACATAAAATATTCTAGATATGCATACTACATATCTCTTCAATATCAAAACATGTTTTTTTGAATTAATAAAATTATAATAACAAAATTTGATTAACCTACATTGTTTAATTTATTGTTATGTTTTATAATTATTCATGTTTATTTTTAGCTACTAACATCAGTGTCTTGAAGAAATATTATAATTGGGCTATCACTTGCACCATCAAAAAGGTCTATTTTATAAATTACATATATTTTGTATCAAAATAAGGATATATAATTAAATTAATGATTAACATTTTTTGTATGTAAATGATAACTTCGTTGAGTTATGTAGAAATATATATATTGCAAAAAATTTTTATATGGTACAGCACATAAACCGAAGCAAAGATGACAACGCAGTTCCAATATTTTACTGAGTAAAAGATTACCAGCTATAGGCTTCTATACTATTAATATAGTAGTTACCAGTCGTATCCTAGTACGGAATAGATGACTACTGTTAGTCATACTTGCTCGTACTCAATAATTACAAGTATATATTATATGTATAGTAAATTGATAACACGTTAGGGTCAGTGTACTTATATAAAAAGTTATTATATATTTTTAGGCAATATAATATATTGCTAATTATTGAATACTCATAATACAATACCCTAATTATATGATGCAGAAATGTATACAAATAATTTACTTCACCGAGTACACCGGACATATGTACAAGCAATATAAATGTATGCCGGCGTTAACAAGATTCATCAGATTTTTGAGTACCCAGTAGTTTAGTCGGAGTATCTACCAATATTCGATTATACGAAAAGGCTGATTTTGTTAAAAACACAGTTGAAAAACAAAGGTAAGTTATCAATGTCGTCATGCATGATGGTGATATATATCTATTTCATTTTCATGTATACTAATAAATGTTTTTAGAAATAAAAGAAAAGCAAACATAACAAAACAAAAAACAACCATGTTTATCCAATCGGTAAATGATAGCGAGGACGAAAGTGAGGACGAAAGCGTTCGTGAAGAAGAGATCGAACAATTGGAAGAACAGGAAGCGATTGAAGACGAACAGGATATAGGTGAAGAAGAGGATAATGAGGACGTCTTGGACGAAGATGACGAAGAAAAAGATGATGAAGAAGAACAAGATTCAGAAGTGGATGATCAAGACGAAGATGCAGAAATCGAAGATGTGGTAGATGATAACAACGAAAAAGAGGATATTGAAGTGGAAGATAAAGACAATGAAGTTGAAAT
>JANPJR010000140.1:0-8106 GCA_031425615.1 Cytophagales bacterium | reverse complement strand
ATCCAAGACCCTGTAGAAGGGTCTTGGATAGTGTTCATAGGTTCTGGCTCAGGGTCAGCTATCAATCCCCCACCTCCTCCGCCACCCTCCTCTTCATTGCCTTCTACCGGTGGTGGTTCTACAACAGGTGGAGGGTTTATCGGACCTCTCCCTTATGTACCTCCTGTAAATGTTACGCCTGGATGTGGTTGTGGTAGTTCAGGAGGTGGAGGTAACTCTACGCCTCCCCCTCGTTTAGCAGATATAGAAGCATCAGCAGATATGGGTAGCAGTCCTGGATTAGGGGCAAGCCCACCAAGCGGTGGTGGTGGCTCATCTTTTGGGGGATATGGCAGTAGCAGACGTGATGCTGGTGATTCTCGCAAGGTTAATAGCAATCCGTGTGGAAATAGTGGGGGGCAATCTTATACATCCGATAATTTCCCTGGTAAAGATGAGGGATTTCCCTTTGAATGGTGGAAAGATGAACAATGGTTGAAAGACAATTTTAATATGTCTGTTGATGAAGGAGGAAAACTAACAGCTCAAGAAATAATATTGTGTGCTTTATATCCGTTAGCAGCTTACAAAATCCGTGCAAACGTAAATAAAGCTGTTCAAGAAACTAATGCTTTGTTTTCAATAGGATTTCATAATGGAAAAGCAGACGCTTTTAGGCATTGTTTTTTCAATGCCATAAATGCAAGGGAAGTTGGAGTATCACTTGCAATGCAATTTGGAGATGCTCACGAAAGCGAAACACCACTTGATGAACTTTTAGAGAAAGAAATGGATTTGCATAATAATTATCAGGGAGTTTACGAGGTATTTATGAACGCTACACCCATTGAATCTACGGATTTTGGGCTTTCTATTCGAGCAATAGGCTTCGTAACAACAGGGAAACTCAAGTATTTAACGCCTCTAAATGCTGAACAAAAAATTATACCAGGCATAACACAACTTGTGCCTACAAACCAATAAAAAAATGAAAAATCTACTATTATTTACATGTTTTTTCCTAATCATAATATTTATTTTTTGTAATACAATATTATGCAAAATGGAAATGAATGTGTGCATAAAAAATAATTTGAAAACAAATATAAAATTCATAAGATTTCATTCTGAGGGATTTGATATCCATAAAAAAAACTTAAAATCGTCAAAAACTTGGAACTTCAAAGTGGATATTGATGAGATAAAAGTAAGAGAACAAGCTTTTTATTTTACGATTGTTACCGAAAAAAATGACACAATAAAATCAGAGTGTTGTTTTTTTACTAAAAGTTGGGGAGGGATTTACGAAAAAAATGTAGAAATATCCATCCAAGAAAACGAAGTAAAAGTTTTTTATAAAAAGTAAATTCCTCCTTTATTAGTATTTAGAAAAATGTAAGCACAAAAAAAAATACATTTTTCGTCACCAACAACTACACGCAAAACTTCGCTGACTTGTTGGTGACAAAAATGCACATGAACTTAGGGAATGATAAAAAATTTTGTTTTTCATTTTAGTTTTTGTGCTGTTTTTGCGATTGTGCAAGCATTTTTTAAATACCAACAAGGGACAAAAGATTATTTTGGTGGAACTGTTCCTTTTCCTGCTACTGTTACTGCACAAGAAGCTGATGAAATGCTTCAAATGGTGGTGTGTAGAGGCATTGAAAAACGAGTAAGAGAATTGGACTCTACTTTTACGTTTGAGAGAATTAGTGATGGTTTCCTCAAAATGAAAAATTATTTACCAAACAATTAAATATCAAAATGATATGAAAAAACTCATTTTTATTATTTTTTTAATGTTTTTTATGCAAAAAACATTTTCTCAGGTTGCCCAATATGATAAGTTATACCTTTTGTTTGAGCCTGACCCAACACAAGCAAACACCATTCAAGTAAAATCCTCAAGCACATTGGCTGAAAATATAAATGGTACTTTGAGAGAAGAAGATTCATATGAATACTCTAGCAAAACAACTTCAAATACACCAGGATATGTTCACGGTTTTTATGGAATACTTTTTATTACCATTGACCGCACGCAATTTATTACCATACCTCTTTCACAACTTAGCAATTATCCTGTTAGGACTATTGAACAAGTATTTACAGAGGCTCATCACCCTTCCAATCATTTTCTTTTTACAAATTGGAAGTATTTCGCGCCAATACAAGAATACTACATTGTAGAAAAAAATGTAAGTGCAGGAACTGCCAAAATAATAAAGGTAAATGTGGATTTTGGCGAAGAACGTTATTTTCCTGAAGATTAACCAACTTCCGCAAGTTTAATTTTTGCAAAAAAGTGCAGTTCTGTTTCAAATCATAACTTTTACCCTCTATTGTTAGTATTTAGAAAAATGTAAGCACAAAAAAAAATACATTTTTTGTCACCAACAACCACACGCAAAACTTCGCTGAAAACGATTGACCAAGTGAGGCAAGAGGCACACCCAAGCAACAAATACGATTTCTACAATGAGGCGTATTACGAGCCTATCCTCCACTATTACATTGTGGAAAAAGACATCAGTGCGGGTACTGCTAAAATTGTAAAGGTTTTTCCTGTGGTAATGCCTAAATATCAAAAAACAAAACATTACACATAAAAAAATCTTTTTTATTTCTTTTGGGATAAAAAAGATTTTTTTATTTTTGTAAAACACGTCTATTTTCCCTATGAAAAAATTATTTTTTATCATTTTTTGTATATTTTTTTCACAAAACATATTTGCTCAGGTTGCTGAAGATGATACACTTCCGATGTATGTGCCTTTATTCAAACCTTCAAAAATAATTTACAGAGTTGCCCAATACAATACACTATATTTATTGTTTGACCCTGTGAGTACCCCTTCAAATGCAACACAAACAAAAAGTATTGAATTTAGAGTACCAAATAATGATGGCACTCGAAGATTGGAAACCGTGTATGAATTTGGTCCAAAATTGATAAATGGCAAGCTTGAATCAAATGGCTTTTATGACCGTTTGTATGTTACAATCAATCATACAAATTTTATTACTATACCACTCTCTCAACTTAGCAATTATCCTGTGAAAACGATTGACCAAGTGAGGCAAGAGGCACACCCAAGCAACAAATATGATTTTTACAACGAGGCTTATTATGAGCCTATTCTGCATTATTACATTGTGGAAAAAGACATCAGTGCGGGTACTGCTAAAATTGTAAAAGTTTTTCCTATTGTGATGCCTAAATATTAAAAAACAAAACATTACACATAAAAAAATCTTTTTTATTTCTTTTGGGATAAAAAAGATTTTTTTATTTTTGTAAAACACGTCTATTTTCCCTATGAAAAAATTATTTTTTATCATTTTTTGTGTATTTTTTACTCAAAAAATATTTTCTCAGGTAGCACAATATGATAAGTTATACCTTTTGTTTGAGCCTGACCCAACACAAGCAAATTCTATCCAAACAAAATCTAATAATATGCCAGTTGAAATAAATGGTACTTGGAGAAATGAAGATGGATATGGCTATTCAAGTAAAACAACTTCAAATACACCAGAATATGTTCATGGGTTTTATGGAATGGTTTTTACTACGATTGACCGCACACAATTTATTACCATACCTCTTTCACAACTTAGCAATTATCCTGTTAGGACTATTGAACAAGTATTTACAGAGGCTCATCACGCTTCCAATCATTTTCTTTTTACAAATTGGAAGTATTTCACGCCAATACAAGAATACTACATTGTAGAAAAAAATGTAAGTACAGGAACTGCCAAAATAATAAAGGTAAATGTGGATTTTGGCGAAGAACGTTATTTTCCTGAAGATTAACCCGCTTCCGCAAGTTTAATTTTTGCAAAAAAGTGCAGTTCTGTTTCAAATCATAACTTTTACCCTCTATTGTTAGTATTTAGAAAAATGTAAGCACCAAAATAAAAAATAATTTCCAAAAGCAAAATACATTTTTCGTCACCAACAACCACACGCAAGGCTTTCGCTGACTTGTTGGTGACAAAAATGCACATGAACTTAGGGAATGAAAAAACATTGGTTTTTCATGTTGGGTTTTGTGCTATTTTTGTAATCGTGCAAGCATTTCTTAAACACCAATCAAGGGACAAAACTTCGGTTTTGGGCTAAACAAATAGATTATTTTTTAGGGAAGGCTTGGACGAGTGGGGGGGTACTAAGGTACTAAATTTCCACCATTTCTTTTCTGATTTGTTTTATTAGTGGCAATATTTTATCATTTTTTGGAATATTCTCAAATTCAAGCCCAGGGAAACCACCCCATTTAAAACTGTTTCTGATATAATCTGAAAATAAAGTGGTCTTATTATAATTAACAAGATACCCATCTAAATTTTCTTGTTTTAAAAGAAAAATACCATATAAAAAACCATCACTACTTGTGTTATCTTTAACCAATGCGTTAGGACTAAAAGGCACATAAATTTGATCATTTTCTCTTAAAGGCAACTCCAAAAAATATTTTATTATATCAAATGGCATTAAAACAAAAGGATCAGGAAGAAAATTATATCTCCATTGTGTAAAATATCCTTCAAAATTAACAAAATCAACACATTTATAAATTTCTGTAAATATTTTAGGAAAATGACCATACTCTTTTATTTGTGATTGTAATTGGTCAAGTTCCATTAAGATATTAGGTTTTGCCCAACAATATGTTGTCTTATTTCTTAGTTTGGTATTACCATCGTTACTATCCACAAAAACGTATTCTGATGTTTTCAATATCTCATCTATTATTTGAATATTTTGCTTAAATCCATTTATAAAATAGTCCATAATAAGTTTAATGTCCTCATTTTCAAATGTATTATTTGAACTTATAAGTTCATGCCAAACCTCTTGTTTATTACCATTTAAGTATTTTTTATAAAATTCATTCATTTTTTATTTTCTAAATTGGGTTTCGTTGATTATTCCATTTGTTCCTTGATTCCTATGACAATTCCAAATTTTTTTTGATAAATTTTTGAGAATTTTAAAAATAATTACAAATTTTAATTTTTTTGCTTTTTAGACATAGTTTTTGCTTTCTATTTTTTTACATAATTTTATAATTATCAAAAAAATAGATACTATTAGTTTTATATTTTTTTTACATTAGTCTAATTTTTTTCCCTCCGTTGTCGGTTTTTAGAAAAATGTAAGCACAAAATTAAAAAATAACTTTCAACAAAAAAATACATTTTTCGTCACCAACAACTTCACGCAATACTTCACTAAACAAGGGTAAAAATCTTTTTTTTGGAATACGCAAGATAACACAAAAAAAGCCTTCAAAACTATTTGAAGGCTTTTTTTGTGTGGCAGTTAATATTATTCGCCTTCTTCAGGTATTTCGGTGAATGAGCGTGGTGTTGTATCTAATTTGAGGGTATTATTAGAAAAACTTTTTACAAATTTTTCCAATACTTCTTCTGTCATTTTTTCCGCGTTGATAGAAGCTTCCATTTCAAAATACTCATCATCATCGTCAGCAGGATATACTTCTACTTTTTCGGTTACTTTTACGAGTTCTTTTTCGTAAATTTCGTCCATGATGTCATCAATTTCATCTTGAAATTTCTCATCAAGTTCTACATAATCTTTTCCTTTTTGTTTAGGATATTTCGTAAAAAGCATATCTTCCGCTTTGTCCATGACTTGCATGTGAAAATCAAAAAATAGGCTTGTAACAAAAGCATCATAGATTACTTTTTTGCCATTGTGTTCTGCTATAAAAAAAATAGACGCTACTTGTTTGTCTGGGTCTAATTCTTCGTCAGGATTAAAAATAAATGAAAGCCCAGTTTCTTTGATGGCTTTTTCAAGGGTTTGGATTTCGCTTGACATGCGTTTTAATGATTTTTTGTGGATTTTGATTTTTTTTGCAAAGATACGCTAAAATTTGGGATTTAGTAATGTGTTGCCAGTAATCAGTAAAAAAAACTAAAAAAAGCCCCCTAATCCCAAAGGGGAATAAACAGCCTCTAACTGAAAAAACTGACAACGGGAAAAACTATCTTATAAGTAAAAACGTCCCTTGTGTCGCAAAACTTTCGCCCAATGTATCTTCCAATTCCACCACGTATACATAACTATCCGCAGGAGCAGGATTGCCTTTTGCATTGCCATTCCAACCTTCCTCTATATTTTTGGTAGAAAAAAGTTCTTCACCCAAACGGTTGTAAATAACCATTTTATAGGTTTTTACAAAAAGGGCTTTTGGGGCAAATACCATATTTAGACCTTCAGGAGCAAAAGCATTTGGGAAAAATATTTTGAATTTTTGTTTTATTGAAATGACATTTGAATAACTAAATACTTTATTTGTGGCATTTATGACAGTTTTTATGCGGTATCGCATTACTTGTCGGTCATTTTTGGCATCAGTATCCAAATAAAATGTAATTGCATTGGAAAACATAGGTACTTCCGCATACACGTTGCCTGTTTCGTCCAATTTTTCCACAATATACTCCTCAAAACTATTATTAGAATTACGATAAGGCGTCCAAATAAGTTGAATATTGCCTTGTGTGATGGCATTTCCTTTTAAAAAAACAGGGCAAGTTGTAGGCGAAAATGCAGAAGTATTGCCACATTCATTGGTATATTGTATGCTATAACAAAACTGCTTGGTCATACGCAAATCTGTATCTACAAGGCTTTGTGTGGTGGTTTCATTGTTCAAAATTTCGCCATTGCGGTCTATTTTATAATTGGTAATGCGAGGAATTGTAGGTACTTCCCAAAAAAGGCGAATTGTATAGTCACTGTCTACTGTTGCATTGAGCGAAGAAACAACGGGAGGGGACAAAGTAGAAAAACTTTGCACACAGGCTTGGTTACTTTTCACGTCAAAATCCACTGTTGGGTTGCTAAATTGTGCTATTAATTCATAACAATAATTCACTTTGCATTGCACTTCTGTATCTATATATTGAATCTGTGCAATATTGTTGAATATTTGGTATGCTTGTCCATTTCTATACAAAGTATATTGCAAAAATGTATTATTAGGCAAATTTGTAGTAGGATATACACGCCAATCTATGGTATTTTGGTTGTTTTGGGTGGTAACTTTTAGGGTTTGGTTACAAAAAAAATTATCGCTTGTTTTTTCATTTCCACAAGCATCTTTTGCCTTTATTTGAAAACAAAATACTTGATTTTCAGTATCTAAATTGTCAAAACTTTGGATAATTGTGCCACCTGTACCGCCAATATTTTGGGCAGAAGAGGATAATGTGCCATTGACCAAAAAATCATAAAAAAAACTTGCATCACTATCAAAATTTACAACGATTTTACCATTTGTAGCCCTTGAAGTTGTATGAATAAGGCTTGGCGAAGGCAATGGAATATCTGTAACAGGCGTTATTAATACGGTATTTGACCCGCCACAATTACCTGGATTATATTTTCCTGCAACTGTTACCGAATATGTGCCTAATGTAGCGTAAGTATGTGTAACAGGAGGCGAATTTTTTGGTACAATTTGTAGAGGACTGCCATCACCCCAATTTATTTCATATTGTTCATACGTCAAGTCAGGAATTTGAAGGCTTACTTGTTGGCTTGCACAATTTTTTAGGGTAAAAATGGGTGCTGGTGTAGGCAAAACCTCTATATAATTGACTTTGCGGATGCTATCGCCAGAAGTCGCTATTTGCACAATTTGTGTGATGGTATATCTGCCTGGTGTGGTGTAGATATTGGTTGTACGTGCTACAAATCCTTCGGTTTCGCTATACTTGTAAGCAATAAGTGTAGGATTGGGCGTATTACTACAATCTGTAACTGTAATCGAGAGTGGAGCACAACCACGCAATTTGTCAGCAGTAAAACACGCAGTTTGGGCAAATGTTTTTTGGGAAAAAAGAAAGTAAAAAGCAATACATAAAATTCTAAAACTCATATTAGGCTTCGCATTAAAATATCCATTAAAACGCATATAATTTTTTTTACTTACATTTTTTGTATTTTTATCTTTTATATTTTTTTTTTTATAAAATATAGTTTCTTTTTTCATATATTTCTTAAAATAAAATTGGTATAAAGTATGATTTTTTGAATAAATTTTTTAGAAAAAATAAAAATTTAAGTTTAAAGTTTTGTTA
>JANPJR010000139.1:0-1959 GCA_031425615.1 Cytophagales bacterium | reverse complement strand
AACTTCTGGATGACCAAAAAACCAAAATAAATGTTGATATAATACCGGATCACCACCCATTTTAGCTTCAAAAAACGAAGTATTAAAATTACGATCTGTTAACAACATTGTAATTGCTGCAGCAAAAGTAGGTAAAGAAAGTAATAATAAAAAAGCTGTAATTAAAACTGACCAATCAAACAAAGGAACACGTACCATTGTCATACCATTACAACGCATATTATAAATTGTAACAATAAAATTAATGGCACCTAAAATAGATGAAATACCAGCTAAATGCAAACTAAAAATAGCTAAATCTACAGAAGGACCCGGATGTCCAATAATACCACTTAAAGGCGGATATACTGTCCAACCTGTACCTGCTCCGATATCAGTTAATGCCGAACACAATAATAACGCGAACGATGGGGGCAGTAACCAAAAACTCATGTTATTCATACGAGGAAACGCCATATCTGGTGCACCTATTTCTAAAGGAACAAAAAAATTCCCAAAAAATCCAATTAATAAAGGCATTACAGAAAAAAAAATCATAATAAAAGCATGCCCTGTAATAATTGAATTATACAATTGGTTATTTCCTAATAGAACTAAATTTCCAGGATAAGCCAATTCCGCACGGATAACAAATGAAAACGCTGTACCAACAACAGCAGCAAAAGATCCAAAAAATAAATATAAAATTGCAATTTCTTTATGATTAGTTGAACAAAACCAGCGTAAATAAGGCCGTGATGCGATCCATTGTAAACGACGTTTTAATTTTTCTTTTGAAATAATTTCTGTCATAATCAAAATAACTTTTTTTCCAGCCAAATAAAATACATATTTATAATTACACAAGGGTTTGCCAGCTATAAAAATTTAAATTTTATTATTTAATACGGGTCATTTTTTATTGAATAAAGCACAATGTAAATTAAAACCAGTGAATGGAGAAAACTGTTAAAACTAAAATCAAAAGTAACTGCTACAAGAAAAGAATAGCAAAAAACGAAAGCTAAAAGTAAAGTACGGTCAGGTCTGCGTTTCTTCTTAACGTTTTTATTATTCTTTTTATTAAACATCTCTTAATTAAAAAAAAAATCCCAATCCCAATTTTTACCTTAAAAAAAAAAAAAAATCCACGTTTCCCATTAAAGTATGTATGGAATATTATTATATTACAGGTCGAATACAACACTGGGATCGGGTAATATAATTTAATATTTATATAAAATAAAATCAAAAATACTTTTTACGAGACTTGAACTCGTATTGATGCCGTGAAAGGGCATAGTCCTAACCTTTAGACGAAAAAAGTTAAAATAATAAACTTAATAAGGTACCCTTAAAAGGACTTGAACCTTTAATATTTAGTTTCTAAGACTAATGTGTCTACCATTTCACCATAAGGGTTTATTTATTATTTTTTTGGGCTTTGTCCATAATTTGATAAAAATCAAAAATTTGCTTTTCTTTTTTATCAAAAAACTCATTATTGATATATTCTAAACCGACATTTTGACTTAAAGACATTCGATTTTGAAATAAAATAGATGAATGTTTTCTCAACAAATATGTATCAAATGTAGAAAAGCGCGGATTTTTACTAAAATGACTAGATCCTTGTAAAATTCCATAAACATTCCAATGTTTATAAGTACGACCCCAATACCACCAATTCCAAGGATGTAACTTATAACCACTTTTTACTGTCGTGAAATTTTTAACGACTTTCGCTGTTCTAGGAAAATAAGATGGTTGCAAATAATTAAAATATTCTAAACGACAATACCCCCCAACAGGTAATTTCGCGAACCCCCATTTTGTATATAACTGTTCTGTCATATGAAGAAGCGTTTTATATAATAAAATATTTTGTGAAGCTGCTGTGCGATATGATAAAACCCAAGTTTCAGGTATACCACAAATCAATAAAAACACAAACAAAAAACAATTTAAAACAGCCCAAAA
>JANPJR010000138.1:0-2456 GCA_031425615.1 Cytophagales bacterium | reverse complement strand
TGTCCAAGCCTGTTTTTGGTTTATTCGCAGGCGTATTCAAAAAAAATCTCTAATAAAATAATTTAGTTTAAAAATAATTTCTTAAAAAAACACCTTTTAAAACGGTTTATCACATTATTTTTTTAAATCAGAAAAAATAATTAAAGAAAATCAAAATAAAATTTGGTTTTTAAATTTTAAATTCACAAATTTGCACCGCCTTAGAAAGTTTATTTATCACAATAAATTTTTTGTCAAGAACATCTAAGGAACTACCTCTATACTGAGTTTTGCTTTTGGACTTTTACCAATAATATTTTAATTAAAATTATTGATAAATTGCGTTAAATTTTTTTATGTGTCAATCCGAAAACAAAATAAACTTCTTTTACTTCCCTGTGAAGTGTATCAGTTGTGTTTTGCGGTTTGCTATTATTTTAGCCCAAAATAAGGGATAATATACTTTTTTTATACATAAAAATTTTTTATGACAATTACCAATTTTGCAGAGCTTACGCTTCGCCCTGATACCATGCGTGCCATTGAAGAAATGGGCTTTGAAACTCCAACGCCTATTCAATCAGAAGCAATCCCTTATATCCTCAATGGAGAAGATGTTATCGGACAAGCACAAACAGGTACAGGCAAAACGCTTGCTTTTGCATTACCAGCAATAGAAAAAATCCCAGCAACAGGAACAGGCGTTCAAGTATTAGTGCTTTGTCCTACAAGAGAGCTTGCAGTACAAGTATGTGAAGAATTCAAAAAACTTTGTCGTTATCACAAAAGTATTTTTGCATTGCCTATTTATGGTGGTGATTCTATTACAAAACAAATCAAATATCTTTCAAAAGGTGTTCAAATCGTAGTTGGCACACCAGGTCGTGTAATTGACCACATTGAAAGAGGAACACTTCGCCTCAACAACATCAAAATGGTGGTACTTGACGAAGCTGATGAAATGCTCAACATGGGTTTCATTGATGACATCAAAATGATTTTGGAAAAAGTACCAGAAGAAAGACAAACTATTTTCTTCTCTGCTACTATGCCAGACCCTATTTTGGCACTTACCAAAAAATTCCAAAAAAATCCTCGCCTTATCAAGGTAACTAAGAAGGAAATGACAAATGACATGATTGACCAACAATGTTTTGAAGTAAGACATGAACATAAGTTTGAACTTATGACACGCCTTATTACAATACATGAAATCAAACTTGGACTTGTATTTTGTAATACAAAACAAGGCGTTGACGACCTCGTGCTTGCTTTGCAAGAAAAAGGTATCAGTGCAGAAGGTTTGCATGGTGATATGCGTCAAGAAAAAAGGGACAATGTAATGGGACGTTACCGCAAAGGGAATGTAACAATGCTTGTAGCTACTGATGTGGCTTCACGTGGTATTGATGTGGATAATATTGATGCAGTTTTTAATTTTGATGTTCCACTTGATCCAGAATATTATGTGCATCGCATTGGTCGCACAGGTAGAGCAGGCAAAACAGGTAAAGCGTTTACTTTTATTACTGCACGTGAATTTAGACGTGTGCGTGATATTGAACAATTTACAAAAGTAAAAATTCAAAAAGGTGTAGTGCCTACTTTGAAAGATATTCAAACCATCAAACAAGAACAAATTATTTCTCAAATTGTAGCAACATTGGAAAGCGAAAAAATTTCAACTTTGACAAACAATATTTTGAGTAATTTGACTGAAAGAGGCATCGAAATAGAACAAATTGCACTTTCTATGCTCCAAAATTTTATTGGAAAAGAAATTCCACAAGGCGAAGACAAACTTCTTGTTTCTGAAAAACGTAGAACTTTTGAAAATAACAATAACAATGACCGTTACGAACGTGATAATAACCGCAATGACAGGGGAGGACGTAGAGGCGGAAATGACCGTTACAGCGACAATAAATTTAGTAAAAATAGAGAAGACAGTGGCGAAAGAGGTGGACGTTTTGGTGGAAACAGAGGCGGAAACACAAATGCTAACATGGTAAGACTTTTTATTAACTTGGGCAAAAACCAAAAAGTAAATAAAGGTGATATTTTGGGCGCTCTTACAGGCGAATCAAATGTTGCAGGTAATCAAATTGGTTCTATTGATGTATTTGATGGCTATACTTTTGTAGATGTAGCTAAAACCGTAGCAAATGACATCATCTATGCTATGAATAACAATAAAATCAAAGGAAAACGTGTAAATATTGAATTTGCGAACTAAAAAGCATAATAAGTCCCCTAACTCCCAAAGGGGGAATTAGAATTAATACATAAAAAAGGATTTAATCGTAATGATTAAATCCTTTTTTAGTTTTAAGGGGTTCATTCAGAAACTAAATATCTGCACATTTATACCTAAATTTATACATTTTTTTTGATTTTAGATATAAAATGCATAGTATTTTGATTTTTTCATAAAAATAATCTATAAAAGCAATAAAAAAATATTTGTTTTTTTTAAA
>JANPJR010000137.1:0-15118 GCA_031425615.1 Cytophagales bacterium | reverse complement strand
TTTTTTTGGCTCATCAATTGATAATCTTCAGGCTTTGATAATTTTTTTTCTAATCCTACATACCCTTTGTCAAATATGGATAATATTTTATTTGGGTAACTTTCCAAAAGTTCAGGTGCTACCTCAGAGTTGTTAAATTCTATGGTTATTTAGGAACTTTCTGCAATGTCCACGAAATAAAATTTGTTTTTTTTTATGTGTGTAGGTTGGTCATTGTTATATTCCTTAGTAAGATTATTCAAAGGGTATTAAACACCGCCACATTGACAGCCTTGTTATGAATATTAATTTGATTTTCATCTTGGTTAAAACATATATCTTTTGGTCTGTGTGCATAATTTTCAATTCCCCAATGATTACGAATTGCATGATTAAAGTCTTCTGCTTTACAAATTTGGTTATCAGAAAAATAATATCTTTTATAATGAACAAGCCTTTCTTTTCCAATGATAGTTTTATGCACAACCAATAAAGTATTTATTGATTTCCATTTTTCCAATTCGCTTTTAAATGGATATTGATAAATTTGCCAAGTATTTTTTACTGCATTTTCATTTTTATTGATAATATGTGTATCTTTATAATTAAATTTATGTTCTACTTTTCTGATTTCTTTACATAAATTTGGTTGATTTTCTTTTACTTGTACAATAAAACTATTACCACTTTCTACAATAGTATCTAATGTTTTTTTTTGCAATGCAATGCGTCTAAGGTAAATATAACCCCTTTTTGACTTAAATTATCCAATAATAATGACAAAAGTACAGCTTGCTCACCCTGGCCTTTAGCTTGATTCTGGTATGATTTGATAGCAACCGTAAGGCCTAATTCCTGACAAAATAAACTAACCATACTTGTATAACTTTGTGAACAAGTACCTAAATTTACAAAGTAGAACCAAGCCCTTGACCATCTCCACTGACTAATTTACCATTCATTTCTCCAAAACTTGATTGCATCCAACGATTAAAAGCAACACACATATTTTCACTGTTTAACCCTTTTAAAAAATAATGAATTATCCCATAACTTGGAATACCATGTTTCCATGAAAACGTTTTTGTAAAAAATTCTTCCTCTGATTTACAAAAAGCAGATATGCAACGAGAACTTGTGTAACCACAACATATAGATAAAAAAATAACCCACATCAAAGATTCAAAACTATAACGTAAACCCTGACCACGACGAAAATCTGATACATTTGATATAAATTGTGAAAATTCCATAAAACAAAATAGTATTTTGATTGATAATCCCAAATTTAACCCCTTTTTTAGAATTTAACAACTCTGGGGCTTAACCTTACTGCAGCAGATTATGTAATTCACATGGATCCATGGTGGAATCCTGCGGTAGAAGACCAAGCATCAGACAGGGCACATAGAATAGGACAAAAAAGACCTGTTACCATTTATCGTTTTGTGTCAAAAGGTACAATAGAAGAAAAAATATTAAGCCTACATCAAGATAAACGTGATTTGGCGGACAATCTGCTCGAAGGTACAGAAATGAGTGCTAAAATCTCTACTGACGAACTGCTTGAATTGATAAAACAAGCCTAAAAAATGATTAGGAATGATTTTTGATTTTTTTTATTCCCATTCGGTTTATAGATTGCTATTTTTTTACTTTTCTAAAACTGCATTATTAGCTTTATTAAGCATAAAAAATAGAAATTAGTGTAATATTTTAATTACAAAGTATCACCCGAAAGGGAATAACATAAAAAACTGCGATAAAATTAGTTTTTAGCAGTTTTTTTTGTTTTAAATAAAATTTTGCAAAACACAGAAAACAACTAAAATATAGAAAAATGTGTTTACCAAAAGGATTAAAAATAGCAATTTTTAAAAATAAAAAAGATATTTTATATATTTTTTTTTATTTTAAGGAATAAAAAATTATTTTTGAGTAAATAGTTAGAAAGATATATTTTTAAATTTTTTTTGCTAAAATCATTATCAATAATATTCATTGAAAAACTATGAAAAAACACTACCATTTTTGTTTTCTTTTGTTTCTATTTCTGTTTTCTCAAATTTTTATAAATATAAAAATATTAGCCCAAACAAATGATACAACTAAAATAGAAGACTTATTGAGGTTCAAGGTAAGTGATATGAATAATCAAACAGAGGAGGATTTGCTCAATGTACAGGTTTCACTCGCGTCCAAAAAGCTGGAAAGCCTTTTTGATGCACCTGTGTCTACTTCTGTGCTTACAAGAGAAGAAATAAAACGCTCTGGGGCAACTTCTATTCCTGAAGCATTACGGTTGATTCCTGGTATGATGATTTGGGAACAAAGCAATGGTAATTATGACGTACACATGAGGGGTGGAAGTAACGTACAAAGAAATTCATTATATTCAGTTGGTACTAATACCAAAACACTTGTGATGATAGACAATAGACCTGTGTATAATTATTATCTTGGAGGTACTTTTTGGGAAACATTAGCGGTTGATTTGGGTGATATAGAACGCATAGAAGTAGTGCGTGGGGCTGCCTCAGCCATGTATGGCCCCAATGCAGTATCAGGTGTTATCAATATTATTACAAAACGATTGGAAGAAACAGGCGGACATACAAACGTGAATGTCCAACAAGGGAGCAATAATACTTATATCAATAATGCGTCCATTGGATATAGATTTAATAGAAAACTAAGCTTTACACTATCAGGCAACAGCCAAATAAGGGATAGAAAAGAAGAAGGATATTATAGTTATGGATTGGATAGAAAAGCACCCATCAATGAAATAATTTTGTATGAAGTACAGCAAAATAATAATCCAAATGGTATTGATGCTTATCCACGCCCAAGCAATGCCATGATAAAAGCAGGCGGAAATATTTTTTTAGAATATAAATTTAATGACAAAAGTGGGCTTTATGTGAGTGCAGGTATGCAAGACTCACAAGTGCAAAAGGTGTACAGCGAAAACCTTGTTACACCACTTACAAGTGCGTTGTCAAATAGTAAATATTGGGACGCAAGGCTTGTTTTGAATAGATTGACCATACAAAACTCCCAACAATGGGGAAAACAAGAGGAAGGACTGGGATTGTTGGGGCAAAAATGGGATTTTAGAACAAGTGACTTGACGGTTGAATATGATTTAAAAAAAATATTTGGTGTTAATTTTAAAGCTACTTACAACGCTCGTAATGCTGTTTATGATGATACACCTTATGTAGATGTAGCAAAAAAAACGGGACAATTTAATGGTGTAGGCGAACTCAATACACAATCTATTTCTTTGAGAGGTGATTATAGCACTTGGGAAGATAAACTCCGATTGAGTGGAGCAATGCGTTTGGATAAATTTAATGTACCTGATGATTTTTATTTATCATATCTTTTTTCAGTTAATTACAAAAAAAATGAACAAAATAATGCACGTTTTAGCTACCAAAGAGCGTATCGTTCGCCCAATATTATTTTTTCTTATGCCAATAGGTACATAAGCAATTTGTTTGGTGTTGGTGCTGGTAGCAATGTTGATTTGGAAATAGTTGGCAATAAATCACTCAAATTATTGCAATCTGATGTATTTGAAGTAGGTTATCGTACTCGTTTCTCTACCAATATGCTTTTAGACATAGAAGTTTTTGCAGATTTTACTAAAAATTATTCTGATTTTTTGTATATAAAACCTTATCAAAAAATTGAAAATGGCTTGCCTGTTACAGTTCAGCCTTTCCAATCGCAAAATATTCCCTTAGAAACACGCCAATTTGGTACTACGATTTCGTTGTTTTATTTGGTCAAAAAAATACAAATACGCCCTTACATCACAATACAAAACACAACATTACTCAATTCTTCTACATTCAACAATACAGCTGAAGCACTTTTTGCAGGCATAAATGTCAATCCTACACAAAATAACATTAATTCATCATTAGGCAATTTAGAAACACACACAGGCATGCCCACAGTATTTGGGGGAGTGTATGGCAATCTTCAATATGACAGGTTTAATTTTAATTTGAATTGTTATTTTTTCTCTACCTCAAAATATTATTCTTTTCAAAATGGTAATTTTCAAGATAGCAGAGGCATTGACAATATAACTGGAAAAGTTATTGCAAATATAAAAATCACGTATTCGCCTATTACAAGCACTTCTGTTTTTTTGAATATTCGTAATGTATTAAATCAAAATCAAAACGAATTTTTTAGGTCTGACCAAACAACCAATTCTGTGTATGGTGGTTTGCATTTTGATTTTTAATAATCTTTAAAAAATAAAAAAAGCCTGACTTTTGTGCAGGCTTTTTTTTAGGGAAAAATATTAAACAATATATTTTTTTAGGTTAAATTTAAAAATATGATTGATTGACAATACTAATTATTAGAAAATGTCTTATATATTAATTCCAATGAGTTTTTAATCTATTTTATTAAAAAAAACACTGGTATTCAAAAATTTTCTATAAAAATTTTAAAATTAGAATAGTTTTCTGTCAACAAAGCCAAAAAATCATGTTTGAATGTCGCAAAATCTGTTACAAATATTGCCCAATCAAATGATAGTGTAATATTTTCGCTTTCGCCCATTCTTTCATGTTGTATATACAACATATCATTTTTGTACCATAATTCCAATACAAAATGTTGGTGTATGCTTTTGATGTGTGCTTTTTTTTCAGTAATTTTATTATTCTCCTTTTCCAATTGAAATTTTTTAAGCAAAAAATCCAATTGGTATATCAAATAACCTACTTCTACATTCGCAAGGATAATTTTTTGTGGGTTATTGGCAGTTTGTAATGTAATATCTGCATAGCCCAATTCAGTTGTGAAACTATCAAAATCCAAGTCCCCAATTTCAATGTTTTCGTTTTCTGAAAGCCAAAGGGCTGTATTTGCTTCGCAAATAAATGTATTATTTTTGATTATTTTTTCCATGTTTATAATTTGTTTTAATTTTCTACAAATGTAAAAAATATTTTGTCGTATTGGATAGTTTTTAGGTGTTTGATAAATTATTTTTTAATTTATTATAATTAAAAAATAAAAATATCTAAAATATATTTTTTTTAGATATTTATTATTTATATATTTGTCATTGAAGAATATAAAAAACATTTCAAACATATTTTTTTTCTAATTTACTTTTAATAACAGTAAGATTTGGCTAAAAATCCATCTACATTCGTTTTATCTGTTATTTTATGTTAGAAGTTTGATTATGTGTAATAATAATTATTCTGGATAAAAATCTGTGAAATTTTTCTTTCAATTTTTTAAAAAATAGTTAAAAATAATAACTATACAGGGCTTTTTTGTCTAAAAAAATCTAAACCTTATCTATATTGAAACAACAACTACCAAGCAAACTGCTGAAATTGTAATTATGAACACAAATAAAATATTGAATGATGATAATGGTAAGTGGATGTCTGAACAATTAAATTTTTTTGATGATATTTTAAAATATGGCATAAAACAAGATATTTCAGTATTTACAAAACAAGTGTTGCACCAACTTTCTTTGTTGAGCAACGCATACAAAAGTATTTTTTTTTTATATGATGAACAACATGAAAGGCTGGACGCAATAGCGACTTATGGCTGTTTGTTATCAAAAATTGAACAAAAATCGTATCAATTAGGCGAAGGGCTTGTAGGGCAAAGTATAGTATCCAAAAAAGGTATTTATTTGGATAATATTTCAAAGGGCAATGTGTTTGCTAATTTTTCATTTGTCAATATTGAATTAGAAAGCATATTTGTAACGCCTGTTTTTTTAGATGAAAAAATAAGTGGTGCAATTCTTTTCTTTTTCCTCAAAAAACCTATTCCTCTTTTTTTTAAATTATTAGATGTTATCAAACAAAAATTAGCGTTCATACTTGAAAATTCACAACTCCATAGCAAAAAAATATCTTTGGAAATAGAAAAAAATGAAACATTAAGCACTACAATAGACGAAGTTAATAAAATAACGATGGTGCTAAGTATGCAAAATGAAGAAATCCAAAAGAATTTAAACCAATTAGCACAAAATCACAAACGCATAACAGAGAGCCTTTTGTATGCAAAACGCATACAATCCATCATCTTACCTAATTGTGAGAGAATGTCCAATTTTTTTGATGAGCATTTTGTGATTTATGAACCCAAAGATATTGTTTCGGGGGATTTTTATTGGTTTGTAAAAACAGAAGAAAAGATATTTCTTGCTATAGTTGATTGCACAGGACACGGTGTTTCTGGTGCATTTATGAGTATTATGGGAAGTACGCTTTTGAATAGAATAGTAATAGAAGAGCGTATACATTCACCAAACACTATTTTATTGAAACTGCACAAATATATCCAAATTATGCTCCAACAAGATACCTCTAAAAATACAGATGGTATGGATTTGAGTTTATGTTGTTTTGAAATCCAAGACGCAAATATAAAAGATATAAAACTAACTTTTTCAGGGGCGAAAAGTGATGTCGTTTTTATCAAAGATGATAAAATATCCATATTGAAAGGGGATAGGAATTCAATAGGAGGTACATATCAAAATGATGAAAATTCTTTTCACAACCAAACTGTATATTTGAACAAAGGAGATTCTTTGTATCTTTTTACAGATGGTTTCGCGGATACTTGCAACGAAAAAAGGAAAAAATTTGGGGAACAAAAACTAAAAAATCTTATTTTTGAACACAAAAGTCTAAGCATGATATTGCAACAGCAAGTTTTTCTGTCTGCTTTGTATGAATTTAAAAATAATGCAGAGCAACGTGATGATATTACCCTATTTGGTATAAGGCTTTAATAAAATACAACATTTTATATTTTCCAATTTATATACATTTTTTTAACTTAAAATCATGAATGAAACCCCACAGTTTATCAGTTTTGAAGAACATTTTAAACTCAAAACTGAATTTGAACAAAAACAAAAGGACATTGAACAACGTCTTTGGCTTGATGCTACGGTATCAGAATTTGATAATTTGCTTAGGTTAAATTATGACAAATCAACTGAAGATTTTACCAAAGTTGTTTTGCAACATTTGGCTGAAACTACGCATACATTTATGGGTGTGTTTTATGTATTTGATAAAGCAAAGCAAGAATTAAATGCTACTGCTACTTATGCGTGTAAATTGGAAAAATTGACACAAACCTCTTATCTTTTGGGCGAAGGCTCTATAGGGCAATCAGCAGAATCAAAAAAGGTAATTTATTTTGATGATTTGCCCAAAAATAGCCTTGATTTTACGGTATTTTCTGTAAAAATCAATGTCGCAAGCATGATGGTGATACCTTTGATATTCAATGATGAAGTGTTTGGAGTATTGGAATTGATGTTTTTGAAATCATTGGAGGAAAAATACCACAATTTGCTCAATATCGTGAGTAGAAATATTGCTTCCATGCTTGAAAGTATTTTTAATAATGCATTTACCAAAAAACTTTTGCTTGATGCGCAACAACAAAATGAAGCATTACAAGCCCAAGAGGAAGAATTAAGGCAAAATATGGAGGAATTGCAAAGCACACAAGAAGAACTCCACCGCAAACAAGCCCAAGTACAAGCCCAATTTGAAGCCATAAATAGAAGTAACATTTTGAGGTCTGAATTTACGCCTGAAGGCTATTTGAAAGATGCAAATAGTATATTTTACGAAACTTTTGGCTACAAAGAACAAGAACTCAAAGGCAAACATCATGCAACATTGTTGTCAAAAAAAATGCAAGATTCCCCTGAATATATTACTTTTTGGGAAAAACTGAGAGCAGGAAAACAACAAGCAGGTAAATTTGAACGAATAGATAAAAATGGAAATTTGGTGGTATTAGATGCTACTTATTCACCTTTGCTTGACAAAGAGGGACGCGTGGAGAGTATCCTTAAATATGCTATCAATATTACAGAAATCAAAAATCTTTTGGATAATTCTCAAAAACAAGAGAAAAAACTTGAAGAAACCATCTCGGAAATGACTACACTGAAAAGGGATTTGGAAGCGCGTATGCAAGTTTTCAATATGTCTGTAATCATGTCAGAATCTGATTTATTTGGCAATATTTTATATGTGAATGACAAACTTTTGGACATAACAAAATACGAGGAAACGGAACTTATTGGAAAACCACACAATATCCTCAGGCACGCAGACATGCCAAAATCCTTATTTAAACTGCTTTGGAAAACCATAAAAGCAGGCAAAATATTTAAAGGCGTTATCAAAAATCGTAAAAAAGATGGCACACATTACTGGACAAATGCTTTCATATCGCCTGTTTTAGATGAAAACGAAAAACCTACAAAATACATTGGTATCCGCTATTTGATAGAAAATGATGCTATCGCAGAACAACTATTCAAAAATATGTGCGAAGAATATGGACTATAATAACCTATGTAAATAATTGCACCGCAAAAAAAATGTGAATGAGTAATTAAATTAATTACTCATTCACATTTTTTTACCTAATTTTTTTCAATTATTTTTTAATGCACGTCTGTTCCTGTAATTTGGTATTCCAATTTATCTGCAGACCTTGCCACTTCAAGTACAAGTTGTTTTACCTCAGCAGGTGTGCAAAGTTCGTATTTAATACCAGCCATAACCTCCAAATAGTCTTCGTCAGTAATGGTAATGCGTGCATAATCCAACTTGAAATTATACTCCAACATTTCACGAAAATTTACTTGTTGGTGTTCATGCAAACGACAAACGGTAGAAGTGAAAAATAGCATGTGCCCATTTTCTTTTTCAGTAATAAGTCCTTTTACAGATTGGAAACGTCCTTCACTCAAAGGCAATGTTACAATAATAGTATCATCAGAATATTCGGTATAACTACCACCAAGTTCCTTAGAAATGGTTTCGAGTGCGCCCTTAATGTTTTTGTCTTCCATAAAAAATAAAGTTGTTGTGTGAATAAATAAATAAATAATTAAAAAAGAAATAGTTTAAAATACCTAAAAATGTATGCCAAAAACATACACAAAAAATATAAATAATAAGGTGAGCAAATTAATAAAAAATATAGTTTATTATTTTTGGCATTAAGATAATATGTTTTTGTGTAAAAAAAATATTTTTCCTATTTTTTCTAAAAAAAATCCTAAAAAAATAATTCAATTTATTTTTGGATTAATATTTGAAATCCAAATTAAACGTTTTATTCATATATTAATCTAAAATTTTAGCTGCAATTTTTAGCTGACAAAAATACATAAAGTTCTAATTTATCGTTTTTAAAATACAAATTAAAATTTTTTTATGTACCTTTGTTCCAAAATTACAAAATTTTATTATGCTATTGTAATTTAACCTAAATTGTGTGTTATATTTTGTTTTAAAAACAACTTTAAATTTTTAATTTTTTTTAAGAAAAATAATAATTTTCAGTATTCAAAAAACTGGCAACTCATAATTTGTGTTAATTTATATAGCGATTCTAATAATTTTATGCTATCATAATCTATTCTTTAGATGTTTTTTTCTTAATTTTACCACCATTTTACGATAAAATAATGCTACTTTATTTCAAAAAATATGAACGCAATCCCGATGCTGAATGGGTAGTGTTTGTGCATGGAGCAGGTGGAAGCTCATCTATTTGGTATAAACAAATAAAGACTTTCAAAGAAAATTTTAATGTATTGCTTTTAGACCTACGTGGGCATGGAAAATCTAAAAGTTTTTTGCAGGAGTATATGCAAAACAAATACACATTCAAAGAAATTGCAAGTGATATTATAGAAGTATTAGACCACAATCAAATCAAATCTGCGCATTTTGTTGGTATTTCGCTTGCGAGTATTATCATACGCACTTTGGCAGAAGAACAACCCGACAGAGTCAAAACTATGACACTTGGCGGAGCTGTTATCCGCCTAAATGTTCGCTCAAAAATACTCATTACATTGGGTAATTGGATAAAAAAATTCGTGCCTTATATGTGGATTTATACATTATTTGCTTGGATTATTATGCCACGCAATCGCCACAAAAAATCACGCTTGATGTTTATCAATGAAGCCAAAAGGTTGTACCAAAAAGAATTTTTGAGATGGTATCAACTCACAAGCGAAGTAAATCCGCTTTTACGATATTTCAATGAAAAAGATGTGCATATTCCTACGATGTATATCATGGGTGATGAAGATTATATGTTTTTGCCACAAGTAAAAAATGTAGTCCAAAAACATACGCATAGCTTTTTGGAGATTTTATCTGATTGTGGTCATGTAGTTAATATTGACCAAGCAGAACAATTTAACCAAGTTTCCGTAGCATTTATCCAAAAAAATAGTTGATTTTCTAATGTAAATTACAATGAGTTTCAACCTATTTAATCAAAAAAATACTATTGACTTTTAGATAGTTAAATAAATACTAACCTAAGTTGTATGTTATATTCTTTTTTTTAAAACTTTGAATTTTAATGTTTTTTCAAAAAAAATCACTTGTTTTATCATTTTTGGTATTAAAAATATAAATTGACATGAATTTATAAAACTTGTTAACTTAAAAACTGACAACTTTGGTTATACTAAATTTTACTTTAATACTTCCCATTTTAATTTAAGGGCTTTCCTTTTTATCATATTTCCCCAAAAATTTAAAAAAATGTTATCCAAAAATCTACTCAGATTGTGGAATGTTTTTTTTAAAAAAAATATTTCTCCTATTTATTTCGCATTTTTAAAAAATGCACTCCCATTTGTAAAACCCTTTTTGCGTGTTGTAGCGGGTTTTTTATTATTTACATGTATCAATCTTACCTCCACACATGCACAAGTGAGTACATTGGGTAAAGATTTTTGGATGGGTTTTATGGATATTAGCAACAATGATGGACCTTTTCAACGTTTGTATATTTCTTCACAAGTAAATACAACTGCTACCATTAGTATTCCACTCAAAAACTGGTCTCAAACGGTTAATGTTACTGCAAACCAAATTACAACTGTTACACTTCCAAATACAGGCACAGTAAGTTCATTAAATAAAAGCAATGAAGTAGTCAATAATACAGGCGTGCATATTATTTCACCTGAACTCATCAGTGTATTTGCAAGTGCGGAATCTTCTGCGCGTACAGAGGCGTCTGTGGTATTGCCTATTACTGCCTTAGGTGGAACTACCGAATATTTTGTAGCGTCTTATCATGGTATATTTGCCTCTATAGGTGCAACTACACCTGGCACTATATTATCAAGGTCTCAACTCATGGTGGTATCTTATAATGATGGTACCACAGTAGAAATCACACCAACCGCTAATACACGTAGCGGAAGACCTGCAAATGTGCCTTTCCAAGTAACCCTTAACGCTGGTGAAACATATTTGGTGCAATCAAATGCACCTACCGCAGCTAATTTACCCAACAATATAGATTTTGACCTTACGGGCACACGTATTGTAGGCACAAATAATTGCAAACCTTTTGCGGTTTTTTCAGGTAATACTGCTACTTTGACCAATAGCAGTTGTACCGCATGGGAACATCTATATGAACAACAATTTCCAATACAAAGTTGGGGTAAAAAATATTTGGTAAGCCCTTTTCGCCAATCTTTGCAAGGGTACGTTTATCGTGTAATTGGTTCTGAAAATAATACAAGTGTTGTCATCAATGGGGCTAATACCTTTAATGTGAATAAAGGTGCGTTTTTGGAATTTAATGTATCCAACGCAACCACGATTTGTATAGACGCTGACAAACCTATAGCAGTTGCACAATTTATTAAAGGGCGTGATTGTAATGGTGTTCCAAGCCAACCCAATACGAATACTGGTGCATTACTTAGTGTGGGGGACCCTGCCATGTTGATGCTCAATCCTGTAGAGCAAACCATCAATAAAATTTCTTTTACAACGATTGCTTCCAGTAATATGGTGGCACCCAATCCCGCACTTTATTATGTCAATGTAATTACTAAAACCGCCAATACAAGTAAAGTAAAACGTAATGGAAGTTTTATTGGCAGTTCTCAATTTAGTGTTTTTTCAAGTTGCCAAGAATATTCTTATGCTTCAGTAGAAATTACCGCAGGTACGCATATTTTAGAATCTGACAGTAGTTTTATTGCATATAGTTATGGTTATGGAAGTGCAGAAGGTTATGCTTATAGTGTAGGAGCAAAATTCGATAACTTGAATAGAAATTTTAATGTGTCTAAATCAACAATCTGTGTAGGGGAAACGGTTAATTTCTCAGGTTTTGGAACAGGAATTTTAGCCTACAATTGGACTTTTAATGATGCAAGTGGCACAGTAAATACAGCATCAGGACAAAATACTTCTTATACTTACAATACCATAGGCGAATATACCGTAAAGATGACCGTTACGATTTTGGGTGGGTGCGGTTTTGAAGATGTCATCAAAACGATTACTGTAGTTCCTTATCCAAATCCGAATCTTGGTGCAACACGCACCATTTGCCCCAATACTACCACTACCTTAGATGCAGGGGATTTTCCTAATTCTCCTACCTATTTATGGTCAAATGGTGCTACTACACGCACTATCACTGTAGGCGATGCAAATTTATATACTGTAACAGTTACAAATATTGGCGGTTGTCAAGGCACAAGCCAAGTACAAGTGGATATGTACCCTGTCGTAAATTTGGATTTTGTAGGATTGAATCCAACATACTGTATTAATAATCCACCTGTGCCACTACAAGCTACCCCTATCGGAGGAAGTTTTACAATCAATGGCGTTGCAAATACCACATTTAGTCCAGCAACATTAGGCGTAGGCATTTATAATGTAGAATATACCTACCAAAATCCTGTAAATAGTTGTATTTTTAAGAAAACCACATCAATAGAAGTAAAACCACTTCCTGTTGTTACACTTACCAATCTGCAATCTGCATATTGTATTGATACACCCGCTTTTGACCTCACAGGCACACCTTTGAGTAATACAACAGGGCTTTTCCAAATAAATAACAATACACCTTCTCAATTTATGCAATTTAATCCTGCTGTATTGGGTGCTGGCACGCATACGGTTGTTTATACATTTACAGATGGTTTCGGTTGTGTAAGTAGTGATACAAAAACGGTTGTAGTAAATCCTTTGCCTGTCTTACAAATAACAAATTTACAAAATGCTTATTGTATAGATGCTGCGCCTATTACACTTACAGCAATACCAACAGGTGGGATTTTTAAAGTAAATAACATAAACCAACCACAAAATGATGTAGAAACACCAACATTCAATCCTGCTACTTTGGGAATAGGTACTTATGTTGTAAAATATTCTTATCAAGATGCAAATGGTTGTAAAAATATCATTACACAAAATGTAAATGTAAATCCACTTCCTGTAGTTGAAATAACAAATCTACGTGAAATTTATTGCAAAAATAATCCAATTGTAACACTTGCTGCTAATATCACAGGAGGTATTTTTACGTTGGATAATATACCAACTACCCAATTAAATTTTGCTACTTTGCCACTTGGCGAACATGAAGTAATCTATACGTATGCAGACAACAATAGTTGTTTGAATAGAGATACCCTTACATTTAGTGTAGAAAATCCGCCTATTGTTCAGATTACAGGTTTGCAATTTGTGTATTGTATTGACTCAAATCCTTTTGACCTTACCGCAAGCCCACAACCAGACCAAGGTGGAATAGGGATTTTTACCATCAATAATAATCCTACACCTGTTACACAAGTCAATCCTGCACAACTTGGCAATGGTATTCATACTGTAAAATATGTATTCACAGATGCGCGTACCCAATGCGTACAATCAGACACCAAAACTTTTGAGGTATCAGGTTTGCCTTCGGTAAGTATTGTAAGTATTGGCACAATTAAAGATGAATATTGTAGAGATGAAGACTCTGTAAATTTGACCAATATTGGTACACCATCAGGGGGGACTTTTACCATTAATGGTATTGTAAAAACTATCCTAAACCCTGCTGATACAGATTTGCGCATTGGCAATAACACAATTTTGTATAATTATACAAATGCAAATGGTTGCACAAATGTCGCAAGCAAAATTGTTAAAATCCTACCTTTGCCTGATACCAAAATTACAAATATAAAAACCAATTATTGCATACAAATACCAACTTTTCAATTTGTAGCAATACCAATAGGTGGAACTTTCAAAATAAATGAAAATCCTTCTAATGGCTCTTTTAACCCTACAACTTTGGGTGTTGGTTCGCATAAAATTACTTATACAGAGCCAAAGGGTTGTGTTACTTTTACTAAAATAATTAACATTTTCCCGCCTATTTCACCACTTGCATTTGTGGATTATGGTGTATGTAGCAATAGTGGAAACCCTGAAATATTGGACGCTGGCGAAGGCAAAAAATACAAATGGATTCAAGGAAACGACACTACAAGGTTCAAACCAGTATTTGTAATGGGAAGTTATACCGTAGAAGTTACAGATTCATTGGGTTGCAAAACCATTAATGAAATAAAAGTAAGAGAAGATTGCGACCCAAAAGTATTCTTACCAACCGCCTTTACACCCAACGCTGATGGTTTAAATGATGCATTGGAAATAAAAGGAAAGGATTATACAAATGTAAAATGTTATATTTATTCACGTTGGGGCGAAGTAATACACATTGGTTACGAAAATCGCTTGATGTGGGACGGAAATATGCGAAATGGAAATCCTGCCCCTGATGGAGTATATATTGTAGATATACGATATGATGAATTACCAAATCGTATTGGAAAACAATTTAGACAATATGTGGTATTGAAAAGATAAAATATCCTATTTCTATTATTGATTACCATCAAAAGGTGCAACACTAAAAAAATATTTTAGGTTTGCATCTTTTTTTTGCAAAAAAATTTGGAAATTAGAAAACGAGTATTTATCTTTGCACTCTCTTAAAAAATGAAAGAGCATTTGAAAAAGTCAAATGAAAAGAAATTTTAAAAATTTTTAATAAAAAATTTGGAAATTAGAAAACGAGTATTTATCTTTGCACTCTCTTAAAAAATGAAAGAGCATTTAAAAAAGTCAAATGAAAAGAAATTTTAAAAATTTTTAATAAAAAATTTGGAAATTAGAAAACGAGTATTTATCTTTGCACTCTCTTAAAAAATGAAAGAGCATTT
>JANPJR010000136.1:0-2834 GCA_031425615.1 Cytophagales bacterium | reverse complement strand
TATACCTTTAATCTGAGCTACCAGTCCAGGAACTGGGGACTCGAATTGATCAACTGAAATACAATCACCAGGTGATGTGAAACTGTATCTAGTTCCTATTTCATTGGTTGGTGTCTTGGTCCTCCAAGCTCTCCTAGTTGCTGCTCCAAACATGCAGGATGAGCATTTAGGTTCCCGGCATTTGAGAATTTTCTTAGGTAGCAAGCCTACCTTTGCCATGTTGCGCATGGCATTAAATGATATATGTCCAAGCTTACAATGCAGATATAGCAATAAGGAGGTAGGATCCATAGTGCTATCATCCTTGTGAACCACTACTTTCGCCTGCTCGTCATGAAACGAGATTGAAACCGGCTCTTTCTTGACGTCTTGCACATCTATATCATATTGTTGTATGAGAGGTGGTTCCATATTGTCTTGCTTATTGTAGGCGGACATATTCATAATCATATTGGTTTCATCATCCATGATAGTTACATTAGACTTGATATATTTTAAAACGTTGTTGAAACCTGGTGCCGTTTTGCACACAGGAACCCCTGTTTTGTTGTTGATTTTTATTTGTTTATAGTGTTCCTTGCCTTGCAAGGCCCACTTTATAGTACATCCGTTGCTATCAATAGATGCCCTAAAATAATCGTTGCTGTTATTAATTTTAAACATTTTATCCAAATGCTGTGGTGATATAATTTTTACAGGCGCAGTACTGCAGTAGTACAGTCGTTCGACCGGCAGTTCGACTACCGCACCTCCTTCCTCGGTTATTCGGAATCTGCCCTTACCAACGTAGGTAATAAGGGCAGGATCTTTCTGAATTCCCCGAACTTCCCGGTGGATGGCGCTAGGTGATTCAGCGTAATCATTTATATCGTTGGTAATGCAGTACGTGGATAGGGAATCGATTCCTACCCACGTACTGTCGCTGTCGTACTCCGTAGTACACGGCATACAACTTGGCTCAAAGTCAATATTATCTTCTGTACTAGTACTGTGACTAGTACTGGTACAAGTCAGAGGCCATCGTTTTCTGGCGTGACGCCACTTTCCGACATCTGGCACCAAAGATGGAAGCGCAAAGAAGCCTGGAAAAACGCCTCTATCCTTCTTGCGACTCCCGAGTTTACAGGTTGCTGTTTCACTGGTTGTAGAAAACTCCGCGGTTTTGACGCAGACACGCGATCCCCGTTTCCGGGACCGCGAGTAAAACCGTGGACAATATTTACTCCTTTTTCGGTGACTGCCGCGGCTACACCGCCAGTTTATGCGGTACTTCTTATCCCACCAGAGGCCGTGGCTTCGTTGAATCGGCCACGGTAACTCTTCTACACACCATATCATTGCATTGTACACAGCCAGGAGTAAGGCGTACTGGCCGTACAAAAACATGGTAGGTTCAATAAATAATGTGTACCAGTAGTACAAACTTAGTACCACTGGTACAAAGAGTCAGTACTCTTCCCACCCGTCCAGCACCATGGACGTGTGAGGCCCGTACGTGACCTTCTTTGCCGCCTGCTGGCCACCTGAATCCTTGTCTTGATCCTTGCTGCCGCTGCTGCCTCCTTCATTATTATTGTTGCTGTTCTCGTTTTTGCTTGCTTTTTCTTTCTTTTTAAGCTTGCAATCGAGAGTGTTGTGATAACACCACAACTTGTGTTTGTCACACCACAAATAGGTCTTGTTATCCTTCACCTTCGTTGACGTTGGTGTCGGATTTTTCGGACGGCGTTTCATCCATGCAGGAGCTTCGTCAAACCTTTTCTTTCTGACTTGCTCAGGGGTGAGTCCTTCATACTTGTTCTTGCTGTTGTTGCTACTACCATCTTTCTTCTCACCCTCCTTGCCTTTGCCTTTTCCTTCGAGTTTCTTCTCGAGGTCAGCAATTTTACCTTGACTTTTCTTGAGCTGCGCCGAGAGGTTGATTATCTCTTTCACCTCGTCGGTATCTTGCTCCCATTCTTTTAACGTGACCCTTGTTTGGTAAAACTTGAGAGCGTCGTCCATCAAGTTGGTTGCGGTCAGTACCTTCGAATTATCATCATGGTCTTGTTGTTTTCTTGTAATATATAACGAGAACTCTTTGTCTTTCGTCGTTTTATAAGCAGAGAACAACGAGTTGATCAATATCGTCTGGTCATATTCATGACGACGATTCGCAAGATATTGATTCAACAAGTTCCGAATTGACGTGTTGAAGGACTTGATGTCGTGCTTACTATCCTCCATGATAGTATTAAGCCGCGTCAATTGGTTGATTATTGCGCTTATTGTGGCGTTTGTCTGTGCCGTCGTGCGATTGATGACAGCCCAGAGCATCAAAACGCCATCACTAAACTCATCGTCATCCCTTCCTTGTAAGGTGGCCGGAGCATTTGCAACATTTGCTCTGACTGCAATAATATCACCACGCTTGAGGGTGTACAAGTGCCTTTCGGCGTACATTGTACGCATCGCCTCTTCGGTCAAGGTTGCTTCCAGACACTTAAAAAGATTGGTGGAATCTTGTGCCTGGCGATCATTTGTAAATGCATATGCCTGCGCATGTGCCAAAACGGAGGAATAGGTAAGTGTGCCGTAGTTGCGCAACATATACATATCCGTTCCGTTGTGTGTCACTGACAAAATTTTGTTGTCCCATCCTTGTTCGGTTGCACGGCTGTGCAAGTTGTCTGTAAACATGGTAAAACTTGTCGTGTCGAGATTGAAATCGGATTTCATTATCGTCTGGACAAGTTTTACCATGTTTACAGACATCTTGCACTGCGTTGGAAGCTAAGTAGTATGGGACAACAAAATTTTGTCAGCACCTTGCGAAATTACTAGTACTACCGTAG
>JANPJR010000135.1:0-4505 GCA_031425615.1 Cytophagales bacterium | reverse complement strand
TAAGCCTGTGAATGATAAGACTGGTTTTGTTTGGATTTGGACAGTTTTTGTGATGGAATTGGTACAACCATTTCCATCTGAATAATTATATGTTACAATTTGGTTGCCAAGCCCCAAAGTCGCAGGATTGAATTGTGTTGCATTTGCACCGTTAATTTGAAATGAGCCTCCTACACAACCACCTGCACAAACATTAGGTGTTGCGTCCATTACAAAACTTGGGCTTGAGATACAATAGGTATCTTTCACATTCACAAATGCAAGGGTTGGCAAAGGCACCACATTTACCGTTTGGGTAATAGAATTTGTGCAAGTATTTACATCTGTAAAAGTATATTTTACAACATGACTTCCAACACCCAAAGCAGTTGGGTTGAATTGGGTTGCATTCACATTGTTTATCTGGAATGTGCCTCCTGCTGGTGTTGCTGTTAGGTTAAAAGCACTTGCAGTAATACAATAATTTGTATTCAAACCTGTGAAAGCTAATGTAGGTAGCGGATTTATCGTTACCACTTTTGTAATCGTATTGCTGCAAGTTGTTGCAGGGTCAGTACGTGTGTATGTGATTGTAAGCGTTCCTGCAGCCATAGCACTAAAATCAGTAGCATTTACACCATTTACCGTAAAAATTCCCCCTGCTGGTGTTGCATTTAGTGGTATTTGTACTGCCAACATACTCACACAATAAGCATCATTTAACCCCACAAACGCCAAAGTAGGCAATCCACTTACATTGACCAATTTTGTAGCTGTTTGCGTACAACCACCACTACCAAGCGTGTATAAAACAGTATGCGTTCCCACACCCAAAGTCGCAGGATTAAACTGGGTTGCAGTTGTACCATTAATGGTAAATGTACCTCCAGTTTGTGAAGCGGTCATGGTAACAGCAGAAGCATTTAAACAATAACTATTATTCAAATTAATAGTGATAGGTGTTACTTGTACTACATTGACTGTAATACTTTTACTGTTGCTACAAATAGGTGTAGGCGTACCTGCTACAATACCCGTAACAGTATAAGTAGTAGTAACGATAGGGCTTGCGATAGGATTGGGGCAAGTAGTGCAACTCAACCCTGTGGCAGGCGACCATGTATAGCTTTCCATGCCTGACGCAGTAAGTTGTGCTGTTTGTCCTATGCAAATAGTAGGGTCGGTAGCAGGCACAACAACAAGATTGGCAGGCTTGACCGTTATTTCATCAGAGGTAAATACACAAGTACCAATGCCTAATTCTACCTTAAATTTGTGTTCTGTCAATGAATTGACAATAATTTTTTTGCAACTCGCATCAGCACAAGTGAAACTTCCCCCTGTGGGTGATGACCACGTATAACTAATCGCTGGGCGAGCCTCCAATTCTATAACCTGGGAAGTGGAACACCGATATATTATATTGGAAGTAGTAGGCGTTTGCACAGGTTGTAAATTGGTAGCGTCTAATATCACAAACTTCAAACTGTCTATCTTGGTGCCATTGCATATTGTCCGCAAGACTAAGTTAGCAGTTTCATTTGGTTCTACAATAGCATCGTTCTTAGGTTTGAAAGTTAGAGATTTTTGGGCGTCTCCAAAACCAAATGACAACACAAGTGGAAAAGCTGTTACAGGCACACCATTTACCTCTACATCATAATCTGTAAGCGGTGTAGCACTGCCCGAAGTAGTAACTTGAAAACTCTCCGAAGTATTAGTAAATTGTCGTGTGATATTTACTACACTTGAATTGCAACCCTCCATTAACCCACCAAGTGGCGTAGTAGGTGTGAGGGCAGAAATAACTGGAATGTTAGAGTTGATTTTTTCAATAAAAACGCCTGAGTCATACGCATTATCTCCTCTGTCTGCTATTCTTAGTTTTAGTGTATAGGTTTGGCAAGGTACTACTGCTATTTGTGCAAAAGTGCCTATTGTATAACCATCATATTGACAAGTTGCAAAACCAGGACTGCCTCCCAACGTATTGTCTTGGTAATAAGTAGAATTATTAGTATTATTTACATTATTAATTGTCGTAGGAATAGCAGTAGCAGGCAACAAAGCAATATTTACATCAACATAATTGCCCCCTGCAGGATTGGGTCCTGAAATAAAAAAACCAAATACATCATTAAAATTTCCACCTACAAATTCATTATATTCCTCTGAACCCAAAGAATATTTAAAAAATATTTTATCTCCAATAGGCTTTATATCCAAGTTCATTCCGCAAGCATCTCTTGTCTGACCTGCACCTACAATTGCATCAAGCAAAGGGTCTCCAGCTCCACCCAAAGAAGCCCAACTATTAGAAGTACTCCCTGAGTTATTGGGTCCGATAGCTCCAATAGCCAAGCCACTTGTCAAAAGTAATCCGCTATCTATAGGCATCGTACCACCAACACGTTTAAATCTGCCATACGCTGGTCTTTGTGCAGGATTTATAGGACCCCCTCCTCCTCCTGTGAGTTGTACATTGCTAATCGTAACACCTACACCTACAAGTTCTTGTAGAATAGTTGCAGCATTCACACCTGGCGTTATTTGTAAGGTTTGTGCATTGCTTTTATGAGAAATCAAGACAAATCCGCCAAAAAGCCAAAACAGGATAAGCCATGTAAAGATTTTTTTCATAAATTTTTTAAAGTTAAAAAAAATAAAAAAATATATAATATTGTTGTTGATTTTGTATATATGCTAAAATTATACAAAAATGTAATTTTTTTTCGTATAAAACTAAAACTTTGCCAAAGATTATTTTTTATGTAAAAATGGAAATTTGAAATTATTAATACTATATTTTAATTTTTTAAAATAATATTTTGTTTTAATTTTAATATTTAGGTAATTTTTAGATAATTCCAAAATAATATTTTTTTGAATACACATAAAATAATTTTTAGCCAAAAAAAATGCTTACAAATATTATATTTGCAAGCACAAAATAAAGACTTTCTAATTACTTCGCTTTCTTTTTGTATTTTTCAGCAATATACAAAAAACGTTCGCCATCCATAAACCCTTCTTCTTTGCCCAAAAGTTTGCCTTCTGAATTAAAAAACAAAATTGTAGGATAGGCTTCTACTTTAAATTTTTCGGAAAGTCCCACACCTTCACCTTTTTCAGCATCAAGTTTATACGCCAAAAAATTGGTATTAATGTATTCGCCAACTGATTGGTTTTTGAACGTTTCTTTGTTCATTTTTTTACAAGGTGTACACCAAGTTGTATAAACATCAACAAAAAAAGGTTTTTTGGCTTTTTTAGCGTCTGCCAAAAGTTGGTGCCAATTCCCTTTTTCAAAACTAATTCCTTCCGATTTTTGGGCAACTAATTTGCTATTTGTACCACACAAAAAAACCAATAGTACAAAACTTAAAATATATTTCATATTTTTGTAATTATTTTAATTTAAAAATTCTACAATACACGCACACAAAAAACGCACAAATTTGAAAAATTTTATAAAAACTACCACATTTTTTTTATTTATTTTTAATTTATTTTTTTTAGGTTATTTTAATTGCATTTTTGCGCAAGAAATAAAAAAAAATACAACCGTAGAAATACCTGAAAATGAGCTTAAATCGCTGAAAAAAGAACTCAAATATTTCAAAAAAAATATTGAATTATACGCCCAATTTAAACAAAAAAAAGACAGTACGCAGAAAAAACAACGACTAATGGACAGTCTACACCACACCAATATAGCATTAGAAAAGGCAAAAATATATGAAATTTTTGATAAGAATGCTTTTTTGATTGTTCAAAAACAAAAAACATTAGACAGTTTAGCAGAAAAAATTTTGTTGGTAAAAGATTTTTTGAAACACAACCAAACCAAGATAAATTTTCAAATTCAAATCTCTACAACTGAAAAACCACTAAACCAAGATTGGCTTTCACCTGTATTTGTCATGCGAAAATCAGGCAACCGTTTTATGTATTTTTTTGGTAATTTTTCATCTTATTGGGAAGCAAAACGCCTTGCAGATCTAATGCGAAAAAAGGGTTTTGATGGTTATGTCGTAGGTTGGGAAGGGGCAACAAGGGTTTTGAATATAAATAAATATGAATAACCAAAATGACTATGGTTTAAGTTATCAGGGGTTTTTATATGACTTTCGCTTCCCCCCAATTTCATTGGTGGTTATCCATAAATTTAACCCTACAAGGGGGGTATTTTATGTAAAAAGGTGATAGGAGTTTCAACTTTGAATAGCCCTAATTTCATTGGGGATAATGGATAAGGTTAAAAGCAAAAGTCCTATTCTTATAAAAATCAAAAAAACACCATTCTTTTGCAAGAATGGTGTTTTTTTATGCTCCAATAATATTTTTCCTTTTTTTAAATTTCAAAAATATTAGTTTTTCACAACTTAGTTTTTCACAACTCTAACTGTAGTTTTTCCTTTTTTGGTTTCAAGTTGAAGCAAATAAGTACCATTGGACAAATTTCTAAAATCCAATTTCAATATATCTGTAACATCAACTTTATCCTCCAAAGCACGTTTGCCATT
>JANPJR010000134.1:0-75503 GCA_031425615.1 Cytophagales bacterium | reverse complement strand
TAATGATGGCTGTCCTCAAATCTGGAAAACCTTTTGATGAATCCCTTTATGGAAAAGCGCCACAAAAAATAAATTCTGAAACAAAATAAAAAAAAACAATAGATTATTTTGACTAAAATTTGCAATTTACCACAGTTCGTTTTTCTGAAAGTTTTGTAAGAATATCATATACAAGTGATTTATGATTTTCGTCCATTCTGCCTAAAATTGTATCCATTTTTTGGTTTTGTTGGGCAAAACCGCTTTTTACTTCTGTGATTATTTCTTCTTTTATTTCAGAAATAAAACTTTTAATTTCACTTTCAGAAATGGAATTATTTTGTTTTTGTATGTTATCTAAAAACTTTCTTTCAGTATAACTGATATTTTCCTCGCATTGTGTTATTAATGCTTCATAGTCTTGTTTTTGGGCTTCGTTGCGTGTAATGCTTCTGCGCAAATTGGTATCTTCAATCATTTCATATTCTTTCGTGATTTGTTTTTTGAGCTCATCAATAAAACTTTGAGGGATATTATTTGGGTTCATTTGGTAGGAATTTTGTTTTTTATTTTGAATACTATTTTGTGTTTGATTGTATAAATCGTCCTCATGGCTTTCAATCAAAATTTTGATTTCTGCTTTCCAATCATCAAAATTATAATTTTCAGGACGAGAAGAAAATTTACTTTTCAAATTTCTAAACTTTCCTTGTACATCAAGAGGCATACTATTTACATACGATTGTAATTTTTTTAATAATTCTGGCATTTGGGAAGGGATACCTAATTGAAAATCGCGGAGGAGTTGTTGGAGTTCGGTCATAGTATTTGTTTTTTTAGGTTGTTTTAAGTCATCTAAAAAATCACGATAATTATTCATTGTATCATCTGTATCAGTAATATGTTTTCTATCAATATTACCCTCTTGCGTGATTTCTTTTAAAAGTTTTTGGAGATTTTCCAAAAGACCTTGATTTTTATAATTCATTTTAAACGAAATGTTTTTTTGTGCATAATCCGCTTCTACCAATACCCAAGTGTCATTGTATTTAAACAATATCCCACTTTGCCACATATATTCAGGGTCAGAAAGGTTAGCAAGTTTTATAATCAATCTTTGTATGAATATCGCAGGTAAAAAAGCAAATTTTTGTGTTTTGGTTTCCACTATATTTCTTTCTTTTTCATAAAAAAGTGCTTGTTTAGATTTATCTTCTTGAAGTAATTGCGGAATAATAAAACTTCTTTGTGATAATGGTGTATCATAATCTTTGTTTTCAGTAGTTTCAAAAGCCAATTCTGCACTTAGCATAAAATCCAAAAATATTTTTCGTTCTGCATCTGTATTTTCGCACCAAATATCACACATATTGTCATAATCCAATTTCCCATTTTCCCCTTTCAGCACTTCAAAATATGTACTATTGCGGTCTAATACTGCATATATTGCCTGTATTGCCCAATCTTGTTTGATGATTATATTACCATTAAAGTAATGCGGTTGATAATAAAAAACACCTGTATTATGAAAAAAATTAACCAGCGTATTGGCGGATTTAGGGACTTCTTCACATAGATTTTTAAAATCTTCAAAAGTCAATACTTTTTCATTTTTTTGTTGTAATGCCCTGATTTCCTTTCTAATATCAAGCCAAGAAATAGGCAAACCCTTTTTGATTTCAGAAGCAAAAGGCTCTACATTTTTTAGAATATCTTTTATTTTTTTCTCAAAATTTGTAAAACCTCTATTTTCTTTGGGACTTACTTGTATAAAACTTTGAATATTTGGAAAATCTGCTTTTAGTTCTTTTTCTTTTTCTTTCAAAAGTTTTAAATCTTCCTGTTCTTCTGTATCTACTTTGTTTTGTACTACCAACACAGGACTATCTCCACCAAAACAACGTATATAACTCAACCAATACACTAATTTTTCATTCTTGTATTCTTTTCCTTTCCATTCGTGAAAATCCTTTCCTTCGTTTTCCCAATCCCACACCAATACAAACAACGCACTTGTTCGCATGAACAACCTATGTGTAGCGTGATAGATGTCTTGCCCTGCAAAATCCCACAAATACAATTTGTAATTCTCCAAATCTCTTTCTAAGATTGCTATGGATTGTGTAGAATTATGCTGTGTATCAAATACATATTTTTCTTGTTCTGCTAATCTTTTGGCAATTTGCGTTTTGCCTGCATTACCATTTCCTACAAATATAAGTTTTACTTCGTTGTTCTTAGCTGTGCCTTTTTCTGCGTCTTCTAAAAAATTACGCACATCTTCTAAAACGTTGCTATATTTTTTATAAAAAATTTCTTTGCCAATATTTTGAATGGGATTACCATATAAATAAAGCGTTACAAGTTTTGGGAACTGGTTGAGAAAAGATAAAAAAATATTAGTGATTTGATTTTTACCCAAGTTTAAACTTATTAAATTTGTTAAGCCCTTTAAAAAACTAATGTCTCTGATTCGATTATTATGCAGGTTTAAGCCCGTTAAATTTGTTAAGCCCTTTAAAAAACTAATGTCTGTGATTTGATTATTACTTAAGTCCAAGCGTGCTAAAGTCGTCAAACCTTTTAAACTACTAATATCTATGATTTGATTATGACTTATATGTAAGTTTTTTAAATTTAAAAAACCTTTTAAAATACTAATATCTGTGATTTGATTAGAATCCATGTTTAAGTTCGTTAAATTTGTTAAGTTTTGTAAAAATGAAATATCTAAAATTTGATTTGTTCCTAAATATAAACTTACTAAATTAATGGAATCTCGTAAAACAGAAATATCTGAAATTTGATTTTCGCTTAAATCTAAACTTATTAAATTTGTTAGATTTTGTAAAAATGAAATATCTGAAATTTGGTTATTTCCTAAATATAAATTTGTCAAATTTGTTAGATGTTGTAAAAATAAAATATTTTTTATTTCATTATCAGTCAAATCTAAACTTATTAAATTTGTAAAATTAGATAAAAAGCTAATATCTTTTATTCCGCAACCAAATAAACTCAACCCAATAACTTCTCCTTTATCATCAAGTAAATAAATTTTATTTTCGTCCCAACTCAAAATATCTTCAACATCATTTGTTTCTCTCAATCTAAACCCAAGATATTTTTCTAATTCAATAATTTGTGGTGGTTTTTGCATATTTTGTTTTTTATGGTTTTTTGTCTTAAAAATAACACAAAAATTTTATTATTTCAAAAAACCATGTATTTTTATACAAAAACTTTTATACCCATGAAAAACCTCCTCAAAGACAAACAATACAATACTGTAGCACGACATGCCACCGAAAATATAGCAGTGTTGCAAATTGTCAAAAAAAACACCAACAACAAGCCCACTTTTAGCCCCCAAATCCTGCTCACATCAGTATTTACAAATGCTATTCCCAAAGCCAGCACAAAAGCATACAAGTTTTTGGACAATATTCCGCATTTGTCGCTCACGCCTGATACAAATATATTCGCAGGATTTATGCGTAAAATTGCAGGCACAAACATTGTGTTTGATATTTCCTTCAAAGAAATACGCCAAGAAACACTCCCACACAACGATTTGGAAAACTATATACGTGCCAATCCTTTGTCGGTTACCCCAAAATCAACTGACACCCTCCAAAGCCTATCAAAAAGCGATTTTTATGTAGTGAGTGAGGTATTGAAAAGTAAATCGTTTGTTGCAACGCTCCAATCAAGTAGCAAAAATGTGGAACAAAACGAGATTATCGCTTTTCTACAAGCCCAAACAGGTGCGACTATCACACAAGTATCTGATACAGTTTTTGAAGGCATATTAGACGAAGATTGGTGTTTTGCATTTAAGGCACACAAGATTTCAGCAAAAATTCGCCACACAGACAAAATGGGCTATGAGTCTTCATATAATTGTACGCTCCAAACAACAGATATATTCAAAAACACGAGCCTTCCTACCGAAGATTTGGAGGTATTTGATGATACATTTGACATTTAAAAAAATAAATACTTTTATTTCCCACAAAAAACTACAAGACTTTTAAAAGAAATCTTGCAGTTTTTTTTGTTTTATCAAGCCAATATGACATTTCATACATTCAAAACAACTATTCGTCAAATAAAAAAAATGCGTGTTGTATTTGCTTTTATTTTTGTATCACGAATTTACAATATTTATGGATTGCAATGGTTTTCAACCCATTTTATTAAAAAATCCATTGAATTTTAGATACAATTTTTAAACAATACATTTCTAACAAAAAACGCTTTTAATTCCTCTTCTAAGGATTAGGGGCTTAAACTTCTAAATTAAAAAAAATGGAAAAAATCGCTTTAACGTTCTTCTTGTCAATTTGTGTATTGGCAACAACTTATGCCCAAAACCTATCACAACAAATCATAGGTACATGGTCAGTAATAGATGTAAAATTTGCAGATTTAAAAGGAAAAGATTTGAAAGTAACACCTGCATTGAAAAAACAAGCATCAGAACTAAAAAAAATATTCACAGAATCGCCAACCGAACTTGTGTTTAATGCTGATGGAACTGCTACTACGCCAGATGGTGCATCAACTTGGACATTAAAAGGCAATCAATTATTCTTAACTGCAAAAGAAGGTGATGATACACAACCAAAACCAACAATGGTAAAAATCGTAAATGGAAACCTTGAAATGGCAGAACCTGAGCCAGACAATAAAAGAATGATTGTTTTGATACTCAAAAAGAAATAAAAAGTAAAAAAATACACACATAAAACACGCTTGAAATAAAAATTACCAATATTCCGAGTGTTTTTTTATCATAAAATATTTTCCTGTAAATATATTTTTCAAATTTTAAACCTAAAAAATCATGAAAAAATTCACTTTTTTAATTGCCATTATATTGATGGTATTTGTGTCAAATATTGCTTTTGCACAAGATGATGACATTGAATCACTCAAACCTTACAAAGGTAATTGGGATTTTAGCAGGGTAGAAATAGACAAACAAAATACCGCCAATGCTACCCAAACCGCCAAAATCAAAGCAGAACTTACTGCCAAATACAACAACGGTGTGTTGAGTTTGCGTGTGCCAGCACTAACATTTAGTTTTTTTAAAGATAAAAAAATGGTTTCGGGTAAAGTAACATTTTCAGGCGAAAATATCATATTGACCAAAGAAGATGGAAGTGTAACGCTAAACGGTAAATTATATGATTTTAACGAAATGAAAAATATAGGCATCAGTTTTACGGAAAAAGGTGTCAAAGTAAATCTAATTTTTGAAAAATAAAATAGATAAAGGGACAAATACAAAATAAAATGTAAACAATATATTTCCAATAAAAAAAATGCCTTTAAATTCCACCTTTGAAGGGGAGGGGCTTAAACTTTAAAAATAATGAAAAAAACATCTTTTCTAATGAGCATTACTTTAATGCTTTTTGTATTGGCAACAAATGATGTATTTGCACAAGCAAAGGTTACTATTGGCAAACAAAATATTAAAGTGCCAGGAAAAAAAGTAGGAACTAATATTGATAGCGGAATGGGATTATTCAACTATTATGCAGGACTCAACGCCAAAACTTTTACTTTTTCACAAGAACAATTAGGAAGCGACAAAAAAACGCAAACACTTGTGGTAAATACATTAAATGTATCAGAAATGAGAAACAGAGAAGCAGAAACTTCTGAACAAGTAATGGGCGAAAATATCCCAAAAATGTATGTCGTAACAGTGCAAGGGGCAATCGTGAAAAATATGCCATCAGAAGTCATCAAAACTAAAAAATATTTTAGTTATAGCAACGACACAAAAGAAACAATGGAAGGACAAATGAGTGTCGCATTCAACAACAAAGCAGACGCTGATGAGTTTTGTGCAGAAATCAATAAAATTCTAAAAATGCAAAAGAAATAAACAACTTTCCAAAAGTAAAATTTTAAATTTTTAATAAACTTTACATTTCTAATTTTCAAAAAAAATGAAAAAAAATCTTTTAATGGCTGCCTTAGTGAGTAGCCTCATATTCACAAATTGTGGCAAAAAAACAGAAGAACCAGCACCAACACCTGTAGTAGATACAACTCCTGTAGCAGATGCAGATGGCGTAGTAGAAAGATTTACTTTTGATACCAATTTGAATGGCACAAGACGAACAGGAGTATCTTTTACTAATGTAAGTGCAACTAATTTGGCTACTATTACAGGCACAGACAGAACCAATACCGCCAATAGCGCATTACTTGTACCTCAAGGTGGTGCAGTCCAAATTACAGGTTTGCCTTTGCCTACAGGCAACGCAGCACGCACTATTTCTTGTTGGGTGCATTTGAATGGTGTAACCAACATAGGAAGGCAATTTATTAGTTATGGTACAAATGCTGCTGGGCAAACATTTGGACTTTCTTATAATGCTTCCAGTGGAGGTACGGGAGGTATGCCCCTTTTAAAAGACCGATTTCTTGCTTACACTTGGGGAAATGGTAATGACGCAACACAAAATTTTATTACAAGCTCTACCACAGGAGTTTGTGGTTGGGTGCATTTAGTAGCTGTTTATACAGGTGGAACAGACAATAAAGTAAGATTATATATAAATGGAACTTTAACCGAAATTACCCCTGTAAGTACAATCAATACAACAGGAACAAATTTGGTAATAGGTGGATTTATAGATTCAACCCCATCAAGCAGTTCCGCTTTTAGAATTGATGATGTGATTATTTATAATCGTGCTTTGACACAACAAGAAATAAATACTTTATCTGCAGATGGGCGACCAAATTGTATCTAAGTAAAATATCCAAAAGTTAAGTATTTGCAAATACTTAACTTTTGGATATAAAAATTAAAAAATCTTAAATATACGCAAACTATTCAATTAAAATAAAATTATGGGATTCTTTGATATTATCAAAAAAGCAACAAACTTCGTACAAGACCAAGCAAAAAATCTTGAACAACAATTTGACCAACTAAAAGATGGCGTAACTAACTTCATAGAAGAACAACGTAACAAAGAAAATACTACAGAAGAAGTAAAACCTATTATACAAAACGAACAAATAACAAGCAAACATTTACAAATATTGAATGGTGATGATTTTAGTTTTACCACGAGTAAAGGCGAAAAAGTGTCTAATTCATCTAAAATAGTGGATAGACGAATGGGTAATATGTATTTAGATGTGGTTACATTGCCTGAAACAGGCGAAAAAGCGTATTTGCGTGTGCAAGAAGTGAAATTTGCGGGAGGCGTGGATATTGAACAGGTTATCGTAACACACATAGCCCTCAACGAAATAGGTTATCTCAATATTGATACACAATACCAAATCATCAAATTTAAAGCAAACCAAAGCAGACAAAGATTTAAGCCAACAGGTATGGAGGATAGTGGTAGTTATGTGGGTGAAATAATGCTTTTTTATGCCAATAAAGATGAATTTATAACCTTTGTAACAGAAAAATTATTGCCAAACCTTGAAAACAAATCAGTAAAAAATGAATTTTGCAAGGCATTTAATATTCAATTAGAAAGTGATAATGTAGTGGATAACTCGCCTCGTGTATTCAAAAGTTTTGGAGATATTGAGATGAGAAGTGAGGGTTTGCCCCACGACTCCAACCTTGATGTTTACGACAATTATCAAAATAGTTACAAAGAAAAATATTACCTTTTGGAAGAAAATCATCTTCAAGTAGAAGAATATTTTTACATAAGAAACAATAATACTTCGCCTTACAACTTGCATAGTGCCACCAAAATTATTTTCTATTATGAAGATATGAAAGAGTTGAAGTACAGTTATGATGGTAATTTGGAAATTAGTGCAAAAACACAACCTAATTATTTCATTTATGAATATAGACCAGAGCATTATACTTTTTCGCAAAATACGAATGGTTGGCTTTTAATTGTACCAAGCAAAAATTTTGATATAAAAAGTTTGGAAGAGAAATTAAAGCAAAAAATGGAGGACTCTGCTATGGTGTTGCTATTAGATGATGAAAAATTGCCTAATATGACCGAAAAAATGGTTTTCTCTGCACAACACCCACAAGGCATTTCTGAAAAATTATTTGGTACGCCCAGCACAGAAAATCTGTTTTTTGTGGAATCTGACGACGAAAAAACTGCAGATATTGCAGATGTTTTATTTGGCGAAAAAAGAGGTAGTTACAATACTTTATTTGAGATTGTAGGCAATAAAATCTATAAAGGTGAGGTAGCAGAAGAAAATCTTATCCTTATAAATCTTACGCATAATTGGCTTGATGAAGATTTGACAGGCTCTGTTGTCGTTAAACTGATAGACGAACAAGTTTTGAAGTTTGATAATGTAACACACCAAAACGAAACCATCAGTTATGAAACTGTTTTAAGGGGTTCTTTTGATATTTATCCCCAAAAAATAGGTTTGGGTTGTAAAGAAGAATATCCAAATTTGATGGGAAGTGGTAGATTGGTGATAACGGAGGAAGGATACGTTCACAAACACGATATTTATGACTCAGAAAATTCTTTGGTGTTATTCAGAGGTGTAGTAAATAATGAAAATCAACTTTTCATTATGGAAGTATTGAATGAAACCTTGTATTATCAATATAATCACAAATACCCAATGGCAGAATTGAAAGATGTGTATGAAAGTGGAACGCCTATCTCAAAACAAAAACAAGAGGAAAATCGCAACGAAGTAACAAACAACACAAGTAATTCTACCAAAAAAGAAACGAAAAAAGAAGAAAAAACTTCTAATAATTCTTCGTCATCTACCAAAAAAGAACTTTTGGATATCAAAATCAAAAACGACCTCAAAGATGGCTCTGTAACCATTTACAACCAAAACAGAGGTGGAAGTTACAACATTCAACGTGGCATTACAACGACTATCAAATGTTATGCAGGTGACAAACTTTTTGACTATGAAGGACACAAAAAAGGGCGTTTGCTCTTTGAAGTGGAAGAAAGTATGGACGGAAAAGTACAACTTTATACAAAACTTTAAGAACTTCAAAAACACTCCAAGCATTTTAAACGCTTGGAGTGTTGAAAAATCTAATATGAAAAATCTAAAAAATCTCTTATTTCTAATCGTATTTATATTTTTTACATCAAATATGGCTTTCGCACAAGTAAAAATTGAAATTGGGAAAAAAACAATAAAAGTACCAGGAAAAAAAGTAGCAAGCGACTTTAAAATGGTAGAAAATCCAACTGACCAACGCAATTTCTATGCTGAAATAAACGCCAAAATGGTTACATTCACAGAAGAAAAAAGGCAAGGGAATCAAAAAAACGTAAGCGTGCAAACACACACGTTGACAGTAGGCGAAGCAGGTGATAAAGCGGTAGTTAATGAAAGCAAAATAGGCGAAATAATGATATATGCTATCACACTACCAACCAATCATAAAGAACTTACAGGAACAAGTCCAAGAATAGTAAAAACAAAAAGTTGTTCAAATTATTTTAGTGATTTGGATTGTGAAGAATATGCAAGTATGACAATGGATATTATGTTCAACAACAAAGCAGACGCTGACAAACTTTGTGCAGAAATTAACAAAGTGCTTGCAAGTAAAAAAAAATAAAAATTCTCAATTCTCCAAGCGTTTTAAACGCTTGGAGAGTTAAAAATAAAACCTTATGAAAAATCTCATCATCATTATTGCTACAATGGGTGTATTGTTTTTTATTTCTTCTTTTCTGTTTGGTAAAAAACAAGCAAAAATCTTGTTTCAACGCAGAAAATTACCAAAAAGTATATGATTATGTGATAAGAGAAAAAGGAGAAAACAAGTTTTTGACTTGGGGAGATTACCAAATTTATCCACGAGAAAATAAACTAAGTTTTGATATAAAACACAATTTTATAGGGGGTATAAGCCCAGAAAAAGGAGTTCAGTCTGTATGGATTTGGAATTATGAAAAAGGCGTAAAAAAAATAGACAAAGTTTTTTGTCAAATACTTGAAAAAATAAACTAAAAGTAAATTATCAATTTAAAAAATCAAAAATAAATGAAAAATCTATTTTTAACAATCCTTTGCTCTTTTTTGAGTACCAACGCATTTGCACAAAGCAATGGCAAATACAAAGATTTAGCACTTGCCCTAAAAGAACCTTTGAAAGTAAAAGAATTAAGTATTTATGGGCAAAATATTACCTCTTTACCCAAAGAAATTGGTAAAATGAAAAATTTGGAAGTCTTAGACATTAGTAATAATCAAATTACGACACTATCAAAAGAAATAGGTCAATGCACCAAATTAAAATTTCTTTTCTTTTCTAACAATCAAATTACTATAATTCCCTCAGAATTAGGCGAGTTAAGAGAACTACAAGTAGTAGAGTTTCATAATAATAAAATCTCGGTATTACCTAAGGAAATAGGAAATTGGACAAAATTACAACGCTTTAGTTGTGGAATCAATAGCATAAGTACATTGCCAAAAGAAATAGGTAAATGGACAGAAATAACAAATTTTGGTTGTGAAAACAATAAAATTACCCAATTACCAAAAGAAATGAAAAGTTTTACAAAAATGGTTTATTTGAATTGTAGTGATAATTTTATTCCAACATTTTCTAATGAATTTGTGACTTGGAAAAATCTTTCAACATTTACTTATACTTCTCATAGTTACAGTGTCAATTTTACACTCAAAGATGATAATGAAAAGTTGAATAAATTATTTCCAAAAGCAACCTTAAATCCGAAATCGCACCAGTAAAAACAAAACTCTCCAAGCATTTCAAATGCTTGGAGAGTTAAAAAATAAATAAATAAAAATGAAAAAAATACTCGTTTTTTCGCTATTCCTTTTTGTAGGAATATCAGTCGCATTTGCACAAAAAAAATCAACAAAAATACAAAAATACGCCTCTATGGAAGCATTCAGTCAAGAAATTGAAAGCAATTATACTGCTATTCCCAATACAGAAACTGCAGTTTCTGGTGCCATCTTCAAAATGAACACAGGGCAAGCCTTATTTCCTGAAAATACAGATGAAGGTACTAAAACGCAAATTCAAAAAACTGAAAAAGACATAGCACCACTATTTAATAGCAGTACTTGGAACTTTGAGCCTTGTCAAAATCACGGTGAAACTAACCTAAAATGTACTATGGCAGATGGCAAAATTGCACCAACTACTTATTTTCCAATGGGAGGTATTTTGGGTGTAAAAATATTTGACGACATACAAAATACAGGCGTTTATATTTTTCAGCATAATCAAAATAAAAATCAATATATTTTTATGTTTGCTATGCCTATTCCAGGTGCGATGTATGTCATAAATTGCGTAAAATAATAACCATTATTTTGATAAAATTGCAAAATAATTCAAATAAAACTCTCTAAGCGTTTCAAACGCTTGGAGAGTTGCTAAAAAATATGACTACTGAAACCTCGCCTCTAAAAAAAGTATTGTATCAATATCGTGGCACTTGGAAAATCAATTTTGATGAAAGTCTTGCACTTCAAAATCAATATGCAAATAGTTTTGAACAAGGTTATATCAAAAAATTGATAGAAATGCAAGACATAAGGCTTGCATTTTCAGATGTTTTTGATGAATATTTTTTTAGGGCTTCAGTTTTTAGTACTAATTTTGCTTTTCGCCACTATCGTGAAATTTTAGGTGAAAATTTGCAAAATGCAACAATGTTTAATAACTCTATTACAATTTCCTGTTATTTTAAGGCAGACGAACAAGATAAAATAATAACTATTCATAAAGATATTTTTTGTTTTGATGATGCTTTTCTAACTTTTGAGGTGCTGGATTTTTCAAACAAGCACCTTAGTTTGTATGTCCAAGAGGAAAAATTATACACTTATTGGGAATATGACACAGATAAAGATTGTTTCCCAAAAGGCTATATTTCTATTGATGACAATGTTAAACTAAAAACTAAAAATGAACATTGACAACACACAAACTTTCTTGTATTTGCGTGGCAAAGGATTAAATGCTGTACCCAAAATAGAAGATATTTCTTTTTTGGCAGATATGCCACAATTAGAAATTTTGGACTTGGCTTTTAATAAAATTTCGGATATTTCTGTTTTACAAAATTTGGTAAATCTAAAAGAATTAACCTTGCACAGGAACAAGATTTTTGATATTTCTGCACTGGAAAATTTGAAAAACTTGGAAATATTATATCTTGGAGATAACTACATTATAGATATTTCGTCCTTGCGAAAATTAAAAAAATTGAGAAAATTAGACATAAGTAAAAATAAAATCATAGATATTTTGCCCTTACAAAGTTTGGTGAATTTGTCATTTTTGCATACAGAACGTAACCAAATTTCGGATATTTCTGCCTTACAAAATTTAGTAAATCTACAAGATTTAGATGTAAGTGTGAATAAAATTTCGGATATTTCTGCCTTACAAAATTTGATAAACCTGCAAGAATTAGAGTTAAGTGTGAATGAAATTTCGGATATTTCTGCCTTGCAAAATTTGGCAAATCTGCAAGAATTGTTTTTAAGAGAAAATAAAATTTCAGATATTACACCGCTAAAAAATTTGACAGCGTTAAATCATTTGGGTTTAGATAAAAATAAAATTATAGATATTTCTCCTTTACAAAGTCTTAAAAATTTAGGTATTTTAGATTTATCAGAAAATACAATTATAGATATTTTGCCTTTAAAACATCTAAAAGAATTACGTGTTTTACATTTATTACAAAATAAAATTGTAGATATTTCCCCTTTACAACATCTAAATCTATTTTCAATAGATGTAAGAGATAATAATATTTTGAATTTTGAAACACTAAAAAACTTACAATCTTTGAAAACTTTGTGTTGTTGGGACAATCCATATTTAGACGAACAAATACCTGAACTAAGAACACATTTACCAAATTGCGAGATATGGGATATTGACCCAGATTATGGTTTAAGATTTTCAAGTAATCCATGATAAATAACAGATTAGAAAATAAATTGATTAAAGTTTGTATTAGATTTGAGCCAACTATTGGAGACGAACAAAACTATGATTTGCTTACCAAAAATATTTGGAAAGTAAATAAAGAAAAAACTTTTGATTGGCGTATAAAAGGCTGTGGAGAGTTTGGTCTTTTTGACGTAATAGAAAATGAAAAAAATATCAAAGAATTTACTTTGTGTTTTGATATGAAAAATAATATTTATTCCTTAAAAAGTAGTAATTTTGAAGAAATAGGAATATTTGAAACAATCAATAACCTTAATTTTTTGATGAAAAACAAAGAAAATACACAAAATGTTGAAATATTGTTTGTAGATGAAAATATTTGTATTTTAAATTTTGAAGAGAAAGAGATAGATTATTATAACAATAGATTTAAAGAATTGTATTTTTTAGAAAAAATAAAGTAAAATAAAAACTAAAAATCAATGAAAAAAAACCTAATCCTGTTGCTTATCCTGCAAGTGAGTATTTTTGCAAGCACAAACATTTTCGCACAAAAGAAAATCATTCTATCAAAGTTTGCCAAAGAAGCCTCTGAAAGTGCTAATGGAATGTCGCCAACGGTATATAAAGCCTACAATCTAATTGAAGATGATGCTAATGGCTATGTATTCCAATATGTAACTACTACTTTTGAACAAGGAAGTAGAAAAGAAGTACAACAATCTTACGTTTCTTGGGGATTGTGGAAAACACCTAAAAGCGAAATACTTGGTAATTTTACGGTTATTATTACAAATACGGGTGATGTAATCTCTACAATAGACGGAATTGTAGGTGGAAAAATCAATATGAATCTTAGCAAATATGGTGCAAACGAACCCTTAGAATTATACAACCAAAAACAAGTAAGCGAGGCGTATAGTGCCATTTTGGAAAAATTAATGGCAAAAGGTGCAGAAGGAACAGAAATTTTTTACGCAGATATTCCACGCAAAGGCACTACAATAGGACTTTTTGTGGTGCTTGGCTCAGAAATAAAAGCAAACAAAGGCGTGCCAAAATGGAAATATAAATTTGGTGAATTGGTTTTTGATAAGCAAAAAGAAAAATTTAATTTCGTACAAAAATAGCCCCCTAATCACCAAAGGGGGATAAATATAGATAACCCATTTTTTTAATAAATATTTAACAAAAAGTAGCTAATTTTGTGCCTTGAAAAAAATAATCCATAATTCATAATTCATAATTCATTTTGTTTTTCTCTGTTTGGCAATATTTCAAATATTTTTTTAAAGCACAAGGTATTACATTTTTACATTCACCGTTTTTGTATCGTGTGTATAACGACATCATTCAAAATCATAAAAAATTTTATGCTTTTGAAGAAGTGGAACGTATGCGAAATGAACTTTTGGGCGATAAATCTGAAATTCAAGTAACAGATTTGGGTGCAGGCTCACACCGACTAAAAAATAACTTACGAAAAATTGCACAAATTGCACAATATTCTGCGTTGCAAGCAAAAGAAGGCAGGATTTTGTTTAGAATCATGGAGCATTTTAAGCCAAACTACGTGATAGAATTAGGCACTTCACTTGGATTAGGTACGCTTTATTTGCACAAAGGTTTTCCTTCTGCCAAGCTACACACGATAGAAGGTTGTCCCAATATTTCAAATTTTGCCCAAAATATTATCAAAAAAGAATTATCAACTACCTCAAAAAAACTGTCAAATATTGGGAATATTACATTTCATATTGGTAATATTGATGATATTTTACCAACGTTATGTAAAGATTTACCGCAAATTGATTTGGCTTATATAGATGCTAATCATCGTTTTGAGCCTACAATACGATATTTTGAGCAAATTTTACCAAAAATAACCGAGAAATCTATTCTTATTTTTGATGATATTCATTGGTCAAAAGAAATGAATGACGCTTGGGGAATTATCCAAAAAAATCCAAAAATTACGCTTACAATAGATTTGTATAGTATGGGTATTGTATTTTTTGATAAAAATTTAAGCAAAGAAAATTTTGTATTGAAAATTTAAAAAAAAGCCCTTAATATTATAAGCCAAACAAACTGCCAACTGAATTAACTGCCAACTACTATTACTTTCATTTTAAAAAATTATGCTATATATTTGCAACAATTTTTTATAAAAAATATAAACCATGAAATACTTTCTTTATTCATTTATAATATATAGTTTATTGGGTATTAAATCAATTTTTGCCCAAGAAAACCTCCCTGTTGCAGACAAAATTATTGCTACCGTTGATAATTATATTATCCTAAAATCAGAATTAGATGCACGCTTGGTCAATATGTATTATGACAAGCAAATCCAAAAAATAGACCAAGAAACCAAATGTAAGGTACTTGAAACACTTTTGGTGCAAAAAATCATGATTGCAAAAGCTGAAATTGACTCTATAACCGTAGAGGAAAAAGCAGTAAATAACCAAATGGATAGACGTTTTGCTATGCTTTTGCAACAATGTTGTGGTGGTGATGCATCAAAAGTAGAAAAATTATACAACAAAACCATAGGCGACCTCAAAAACGAAATGCGTGAGTCTATCAAAGAACAATTGGTATCACAAAAAATGGAAGGTGAAATCAATAAAGACCTAAAAATTACGCCAAAAGAGGTAAAAAAATTCTTTCAAACAATCCCAAAAGGTGCAGAATCTTTGGTAAAACGTGAATTAGAAGTAAATCAAATTGTACGTATTCCTGGTGCAAATAAAGCCCAAAAAATGATTGCAAAAGAAAAATTGGATAGCATCAAAAAAGTAATCCAAAACGGTGGAGATTTTGAAGAAATTGCTAAAAAAGTGTCTGAAGATTATGTTTCAGGCAAAGATGGCGGAAATCTTGGCTGGCAACAACGTGGTTCCCTTGTACCACAATTTGAAGCAACTGTTTTTAGGCTTAAACCCAATGAACTCTCTGACCCAATAGAATCAGAGTTTGGTTTTCACCTTATAAAACTACACGAAAGGCGTGGAAATGAATTTCACTCTTCCCACATTCTTATAAAACCAAACCCAACGGATTTTGATTTGGAAGTTGAAACCAAGTTTTTGGATAGTCTACGCAACAGAATTATGATAGACAGCATCAAATTTGAAAAGGCAGCCAAAGAATATTCACACGACAAAAATACTGCTCCTTCTGGTGGCGTGATTATGTCACAACAAGGCGTGAGCAAAAATTTTGATGATGAAATTGATTCTTATGTATATTTGGTGGTAAGTGATATGGAAGTTGGCAAAATTTCAACCCCAAAACCTTATCGTACTGATGATGGCAAAATGGGCGTGAGAATCCTTTTGCTGAAATCAAATACACCGCCACACGAATTGAATTTGAAAGAAGATTATCAAAAAATTTATAATTTTGCCCTTTCTGACAAAAAAAATAAAACGCTCAACGACTGGTTTATGAAAGCAAAAGATGAACTTTATATCAAAGTTGATGATGAGTTTAAGGATTGTGTATTTTTTCAAGAACTGAAATAAGGTTTTTTAGTTGTCAAATTGTTCAGTTGTCAGTTTTTATAAAAAAAATCCTCATTTGAAAAAATGAGGATTTTTTTTAGGAAAAAACAAAAGCTGTTGGTTTTCAACTCAAATTTTAATGGTGCTATTCCTTTGGAATATTTCTATGACTGAAAAAACCAATAACTGAAAAAACCTGATTACTGAAAACTAAACTGCTACATTATGTTCTCTGAGGGCATCATTAAGCGAGGTTTTGAGGTCTGTACTTGCTTTTCTTTTACCAATAATCAAGGCACAAGGCACATTATACGTTCCTGCAGGAAAAACTTTTGGATAAGTTCCTGATATTACGACAGACCTTTCAGGCACATACCCTTTATATTCTTTGGGTGTAGATTCGGTTACATCAATGATTTTTGTACTTGCAGTAAGTACAACATTTGCCCCCAAAACTGCTTCTTTTCCTACTCTTACGCCTTCCACCACAATACAACGTGAGCCAATAAATGCACCATCTTCTATAATCACAGGCGAAGCCTGCACAGGCTCAAGGACACCGCCAATGCCTACGCCACCGCTCAAATGCACATTTTTACCTATTTGGGCACATGAACCAACCGTAGCCCATGTATCCACCATAGTACCACTATCTACATACGCTCCAATATTGACATACGAAGGCATTAGTATTACGCCTTTTGCCAAAAAAGCACCATGTCTTGCCACCGCAGGAGGCACTACGCGCACACCAAGCGAAGCATAATCACGTTTGAGGGGCATTTTGTCATGGTATTCAAAAATCCCTACTTCGTGTGTGTGCATTTGACGAATAGGAAAATACATAATAATTGCTTTTTTAATCCATTCGTGGATAACCCAAGCGTCATTTTGAGGCTCTGCTACACGCAATACACCTTTATCAAGTTGCTCTATGATGCCAAATATAATTTCTTGCGTAGCTTTTTCTTGCAAAAGTTCACGATTTTCCCACGCATTTTCTATTGCTGTTTTTAATTCCATTGGTGTTTTATTTTTTTTGATTATGAATTATGGATTATAGATTATAGATTATAGATTATGGATTATTTTTTTTGTTATAGATAAAAGAAAAAAGAATGGTACTATGGCAATTTTAGTGGAAAATAGGTTTTTAAGGCAAATTTTTAATTAATAAAAATATAAAATAAGCAAACTGAATGGGTTTTATATTTTTACAAAACACTATTCCACTAAAATTGTCAGAGAACCAAAAGAATTTTGGCTGTTTAACCTATAATCTATAATCCATAATTCTTTCTATTCTACTTCTATCACGACGCCCTCGCTTACAGGGTGTCCCACACACGTCAATATAAAACCTTGTGCAAGTTCTTTGGGGGTGAGTGCATCTTCTTCGGTAAGTTTTACTTGTCCGCTTGTGCATTTGCCCATGCAAGCAGTACACATACCACTTTGACAAGAATAAGGCAAATCAATGTTTTGGGACATGGCTGACTGTAAAATTGTGCGGTTATGTGGTACAAATAATGTATGTACTTCGCCATCATATTTGAGTGTGATGTTGTAGCCATCTTTTGTATTTGTAGAGGCACTTGTAGCTGTTGTAGGTGTATTTTCTGTGATTTTTTGGTCACTTGGTGATACAAAAACCTCTTTTTTGAGTTTGTCCAAAGGTAATTTAAGTTCTTTAAATGCTTTTTCTACTACTTTCATCATGGGTTCAGGCCCACACATAAAATATTCTGTTTTTTCGGTTGAAGTTTTTGGCAATTTTCCTAAAATTTTCTCAATTTTGGCGGTGTCCAAAAAACCTTTATAACCTTTATTCCAAAAAAAACCTGCTTTTTCCAATACCGTAATAATTTGAAAACGGTCGTTATATTTTTTTTGCCAATCTTCAAGTTGTTTATCAAAAATTACGCTTTCTTGGTTTTTATTGGCATAAATCAACGCAATTTTTGTATTTGGCTCACGCAAAAGTGTAGTTTTAAGCAACGAAAACAAAGGTGTAACACCGCTACCACCACCAAATAATATTAATAATTTGTCAATATCTGCATTATATTCTTTGGTAAAATTCCCTGCTGGTGGGATAGTTTCTAATACATCACCTACTTTTGCGTTCTTATTGAGTAAATTAGATACTTTTCCATTGGCAATCGCTTTTACGGTAACTGCTGGATATTCATCAGCATCAGGCGAAGTAGAAAATGAATATGACCTACGCACTTCATCTCCATTGATATTGAGCAAAAAAGTTAAAAATTGCCCTGCTTCGTAGTGTAATTTTTGAATTTCCCCTTGTTCATTTTGGGGGTGTTCAAACTGTATTGTTACCGCTTCTGACGTTTCACGTGTGATATTGCGAATTTTTAAAAAAATGTGTTTCAAGGAATATGATAGTTTAAATTTTTTTATTATAAAAAAAGACCAGAAAAAGCCCTCTAACCCCAAAGGGAGAATAAAAGACCAGAAAAATAATTACTGAATAAATTGACTACTGAACTAACTACTTATTGAACTAACTAATTACTAAATTAACTTTATTCTTTTTCGTCCAATTTAAACGAAAAAATTGTACCTTCATTTACTTTGCTTTGCACAAGTATTTTATGGTTGTGTGCTTCCACAATATGTTTTACGATAGCAAGCCCAAGCCCAGAGCCCCCTTTTTCTTTTGACCTACTTTTTTCCACACGATAAAATCGCTCAAAAATCCTATCCAAATGCTCTGCTGGAATACCTGTTCCATTATCTACAACTTCAATTTGCACTTCTTGGTTTTGAATTTTATGTATTTTTACCACAACATTACCATTATTTTTGCCATATTTTATGGCATTATTAATAAGGTTTGTCATTACTTGTGCTATGCGATTACGGTCAGCGAATACTTGTATTTCGGGTTGATTTTGTATGATAAGGTCTATATTTCGTTGGCGTGCTTTTTCTTCAAGTTGTTCAAAAACATCTAATACAAGGTCTTCCATGTCAAAGTTTTTTGGGTGCATGGTAATCATTTTTGCCTCCATTTGCGAAAGCGTAAATAAATCTTCCACCAAATTATTAAGCCCTTCTAAGCTACGAGAGGCTTTTTCTAAAAATTTGTACCGCACTTCTTCGTCATCTATTGCACCGTCCAAAAGTGTTTCTATAAAACCTTGTGTTGCAAAAATAGGTGTTTTGAGTTCATGCGATACATCTGCCAAAAATTCACGTCTATAAAGGGCAAGTTGTTGGAGATGGTCTATTTCTTGTTGTTTGTTTGTGGCGTAGGCATATAGTTCTTCGTTGAGTTTTTGGATAGAACTCAGGCTTGAAATCTGTTTTTTGGCAAGTTTAAAATCCTTTTTTTTTAATTTTTCTAAAATTGAAAATGCTTCGTTAATATCCCCTAAAATAAAAAATTGTAATGTAAAATAAAACAAAATAAATGAGGTAGAAAGTGCTATCCCAAATCCCACAACCAATACCGCAAATGTGCTATTGACCAAAGACAAAAAGCCCATCGTAAGGAGTGCTATGCTCAACGACAAAACAATGGCTAACCAACGCGGACTAAATTGCATGAGAAAAATAAAAGCGGAGATAAATTTTTTTACTGAATTTTTTTACAAAATTAAAGCATTTTTTATTAAAAAGTAAGTGCTGATTACAAAAATAATGTTTGGTATCAGTTATTAGTTTCAAGTTGTTAGTTTTTTGTGAAGTTTTTTTTAATTTTTTTTAAAAATTGTTGAGAAAATACCTAAAAAATAGCGTTTTTTAATTTTTTTTGAAAATTTTTAAACTTTTTTTGAAAAATATTTGGAAATATAAAAAAAAGGTATTTACTTTGCATCACAATTAAAAACAAAACAGGTATATAAAACGTTTTTAATCATAACCAAATGCTTTTTTAGCTCAGCTGGTTAGAGCATCTGACTGTTAATCAGAGGGTCCCTGGTTCGAGCCCAGGAAAAAGCGCCAAATAACACAAAAAGGTCAAAGTCCAAAAGATTTTGACCTTTTTTGGTTTTTATACACATTGATAACTGGAAAAATGTAACGAAAATTTTTTACAAAAACAAAAAAAGCAGATGTTTCTTAAAAACATCTGCTTTTTTTGTGTATTTTTTTTGTCTAAAAAAATAAATGGTGGTTTTTGGTTTATTTTTAATTCAAAACTAACAATTTAAAAACTGACAACTTGAATTATTTTACTTTTTCCACAATAGCTTTAAAAACATGTGGTTGGTTCATCGCCAAATCAGCCAATACTTTGCGGTTCAATATGATACCTGCAGCATTGAGTTTTGGGATAAATTGTGAGTAAGAGATGCCAAATTGGCGAACACCTGCATTAATGCGTTGAATCCAAAGTCTGCGGAAGAAACGTTTTTTTTGTTTTCTATCGCGATAAGCGTAACCAAGACCTTTTTCAACGGTATTTTTGGCTACTGTCCAAACATTTTTTCTTGCACCAAAGTTACCTTTGGCTAATTTTAATACGCGCTTACGACGAGCGCGTGAAGCTACGGAATTGACGGAACGTGGCATATTATTTTAAATAAAATATTGACATTGCTAAAATACAATATCAAGTGGAATGTGTAACAATGAAGGCGATTTTTCTTATTCCGAAGGAAAAATACTTTTGCCTTGTATTGAGTTTTTAAAAAAAAGTGTATTTTTTTTAAAAATAAAAAAGTGTAAAGGGATTTTTAAAACAAATTACGAATTAAGACAAGCAAAGCAACGCTTTTACATTGTTCATATCAGGTTTGCTTACCAAGCCAGATTTTGTAAGTCTGCGTTTTTGTTCAGTTTCTTTTTTGGTAAGGATATGGCGTTTAAACGCATGTTTGCGTTTGATTTTGCCAGTGCCTGTTATTTTAAATCTTTTGCTTGCACCAGAATTTGGTTTGTGTTTTACCTTTTTTACTTTAGCCTTTGCCATAGTAGTAGGACGTTTTTGGGTTATAAATAAGGGTGCAAATATAGCATATTTTTTTTAATTTTCATTTTTTTTCAAAAAAATCTATTTCAAACAGATTTTTTTTGATATTTGTGCAAAAAATGTTCATAAGAAGCACGCGGATTTTACGGATTAAAACGGATTTTATGTTTTTTTTTCTTTCTCCGCAAAAATATTAGAAAAATTTTCTTTTTCTACAATCCATTTAAAAATCCTACACCACCAAAAAGTTGCATTTGGTACAAGGTGTGATTTTTACGAAAATTTACGGTTTGATTTGGGTTATTGACCAACCAATAACGTGGATTAGGTAATACTGCAGCAATAAGTGCAGACTCATAAACATTAAGGTTTTTGGCATCTTTTTTAAAATATTTTTTGCTCAAAGCTCCCACGCCAAATGTTTGAGGTGCCATTTCCGCAATATTGAGATATACCTCTAAAATACGTTTTTTGCCCCAAATCCATTCTATCAAATATGTAATTGGCACTTCCAATGCTTTGCGAAAATATCCCCCCCCTTGCCACAAAAACACATTTTTGGCTACTTGTTGGCTTATGGTGCTTGCACCTCTTTTGTGCGTGCTGTTTTTATTTTCTGTGATAGCGACTTCTATTGCTTGATAATCTATTCCGCCATGTGTGCGAAATCTTTGGTCTTCTGAAGCAATAACCGCAAGTTTTACGTCATTGGCAATGTCATCATATTTTTTCCAAGTGTAATAAATACGTGTATTTTTGCCTTCGCTCCATGCCTCCATACTCCTAAAAAACATGGTTGGCGTAAACGATACAGGAAACCATTTTAATATGATAATATTGAATAATAATAATCCAAATAAAATACCGAAAATCTTGAGTGCGGAGAAAAAGAAGGGGAGAAAATAAACGGTAAAAAAATTTTTCATGCAGAAAATTTACAAAGAATTGAAAAACAAATGAATAAAATAAAAATTGAAACTCAAACTTAAAATCTAAACCTGAAATCTAAACCTGAAATCTAAAATTATGGCACAAAATTATAATATTCTCTTGCTTTTATCAAACAATTAAACGTATTTTGGTGTTTGAAATTTAACTTAATGATGTATTTTATCATTTATAATCCATAATCCAAATGAAACGTTTTTTCCAATTACAAGATTTTTTTGGTTATTTTGTGCGTGTATTTCGCAAACATGACGACAGCAAATACCCTAATAGTTTTAACCTTAGAATGATGCATGGTATCAATAAAATATCCATCATTGTATTTTTATTCTGCCTTTTGGTAATAGTTTCAAGGTTTGTAATGAGGGCAATGTAGGAGAATGAGGAATTAGAGATAGGGAATTGGGAATCAAGAATAAACAAGCAAAAACTTAATTTTTTTGTCTTTCAAACCTTGCTTTTTGAACCTCAAACATTTGACCTTTAAACTTTTAAACATTTTCCCCTCCCGCAAGTAAATAAAGCACCGCCATACGTACAGCAACGCCATTTTCTACTTGGTCTAATATAATACTGTGTTCAGAATCCGCAGCATCAGCAGAAAGTTCCACGCCACGATTTATGGGACCTGGGTGCATAAGCACGATTTCTTTTTGGAGATTATCCAGCATTTTTTTGGTGATGCCAAAATATAGACTATACTCACGCAAAGAAGGAAAATATTTAATTTGTTGCCTTTCCAGCTGAATACGCAATACATTTGCCACATCACACCACGCCAACGCTTCATGTACGTTGTGTGTAGTATGTACGCCCCACGCTTGCGTAGCATATTTTGGTAGTAGGGTAGGGGGAGCGCAAAGCATAACCTCTGCACCAAGTTTTTGAAACGCCAAAATATCCGAAAGTGCTACCCTTGAATGTGTAATATCGCCAATGATGGCAATTTTTTTGCCTTTTAAGTCCCCTATTTTTTCACGAATAGAAAAACTATCCAAAAGGGCTTGTGTAGGGTGTTCATGCGTGCCATCACCAGCATTGATAATATTTGCTTCTACGTGTTTTGCCAAAAAATGACATGCACCAACACTTGCATGACGCATTACAATCATATCTACTTTCATAGCGAGGATATTATTGACCGTATCTATGAGTGTTTCGCCTTTTTTGACCGAACTATTGGAAGCGGTAAAATTGATAACATCTGCACTCAATCGTTTTTGGGCAAGTTCAAACGATAAACGTGTGCGTGTAGAATTTTCAAAAAAAACATTTGCAATCGTAATATCGCGCAAAGAAGGCACTTTTTTGATAGGACGGTTGATGACTTCCTTAAAATAAGAAGCAGTATCCAAAATTTCGGTAATTTGTGATGTGTCCAAATCAGCAATGCCTAATAAATGTTTCATAGAATGAATTCTTTTTTGGATTATAGATTATAAATTATGGATTTCTTAAAAAATTTTCCAAAATTATATGTTTTTCATTTTTTATCCAAAAAAGTTTAATTTTGTAAAAAAGTAAAAAAAACTAATTCCCAATTTCTAATTCCTAATTAAAATGCTTCCTACCATTGAAGAAATTTTTGTGTTGCTCAATAAAATTATTGATACAAATAAAATATTAGCAAATCCGCAAAAAATTCTTCATACGCAACAATATTATTATTGGACAAATTACTTTTACCGTAGATTTCACTCCAAAAAAGGAGCAATGCACTTCCCTTTGTTTTTAGAAAATGGGGCAAAAAACCACTTTGAAGGGTTGGAAACGCAAGTAAATACCATCAAAAAACACATCACTGAATTATATGCAACACACATTACCGAAATAGGTTGCGGACAAGGATTTAATACACATATATTAGCAAAGGATTTTCCAAATGCACATTTTACAGGTTTTGACCTTGTTGCATTTCAACAAAAACAAGCCTCTAATACCGCCAAAAAATTAGGTTTGGAAAATGTATCTTTTGAAATAAAAGACTTTGAAGAAGATTTTTTGGGGAAAAAACAAGATGTTTTTTTTGCAATAGAAAGTTTTTGTTATGCCAAAAATCCACTAAAAATATTTAAAAATATTTACCAAAATCTCAAACCTAAAGGACGATTTATTATTTTTGATATGTTTCTACAATCAGATTTTGATACATTACCAACACTTACACAACAAGCAAGCCAACTTTCTGCACTTGGATATGCAGTGCATTATTGGAAAAAAATGGATTTAATTTTGTCATTGGCACAAGAAGCAGGTTTTAAAATCTTAAACTGTCAAGACCTTACATACGCAGTACGCCCAAATGCGATAAGATTTCAAAAAGATGCGATAAATGCCTTGAAAAAATACCGTATTTTTTGGCGATATTTACGCAAATTACGTTTATTGCCTGAATCTATCTTGTTTCATCTGATTGCTGGGGCGATTGCTCCGTATGCGTGGCAGGCACAAGGGTATTTTTTGGTGGAATTGGAGAGGTAATTTAAGTTGTCAGTAATCAGTAATTAGTTGTCAGTAATTAGTTTTTTCAGTTTTGTGATAAAATAATCCATAATTTCTAATCCATAAATTCTAATCAAAAAAATGAAATATTATTTTCTGTTAATTTTTTTAATTTTTAATTTTTTTTTCATAAAAAATACAAAAGCACAAGACATTCCGCTTGGCACTTGGCGTACGCATTTCAACTACAATAGTGCGTTTTTGGTGGCAAATAGCGACAACAATGGTCAAATTAAAAGTTATGTTGCTACGCAAAACGGTTTTTTTGTGATGGATTGGGCAAATAATTCATTGGAGAGTTTATCAAAAATTGATGGCTTCGCAGGTGGGCAAATTTCTGCATTGGCTTTTGACAATACGACAAAAACCCTTGTCATTGCTTACCAAAATAGCGAAATTGACCTTTTGCAAAACAACAAAATCACCAATATTACACTTTTGCGTGATTTGAGTACAACCAATAGCAAAAAAATTAATGACATAACATTTTTTCAAAATATTGCTTACCTTGCCACAGATTTGGGCGTTGTTGTGGTGGATTTGAGAAGACAAGAAATCAAAGAAACTTACCAAAATCTGGGTGCTTTGGGTGAGAATTTGCCTATTGTTTCGTGTGCTGTAGCAAGTGATAATAACCAAAATAGGCTTTTTTTGGCTACTACTCAGGGCGTAATCATGGGTAACTTGGCAGATAATTTATTAGATTTCAACCTTTGGACACGGTTCTCCCTTTTACAAGGCAATCTTTCCGCCCAAAATACCTTGAAAATACAGGCTTTGAATGACAAAATATATGCTTGGCAGAATGGAAATGGACTTTATCAATACATTTTTGGCACAAACCAATGGCAAATTGTCAATACGCCTAATATTGTCTTGAATAATATGCAAAAAGACGATTCAAAGTTGTATTTATTGGATAACACAGGCAAAATATGGTCAATGAATGACCAAAATATTGTTAGTTTGGAGGATTTTCCGCTTGTGCAACAACCAAAAACGCTTGCGGGGCAAAACGGAAAATACTACATAGCAGACCAAAAAGCAGGTTTTTTGTCAAATCATACAAACGAATGGCGTAAATATGCTCCAAGTGGTATTAATATTGGTAATTTGGGCAGAATTCATAACCAAAATAATCAAATAATTGCTACTACACGAGGCTTTGACAATCTTTTTAATGCGTTTTTTAATCCTTTGGGCGTGGATTTTTTCAAAAATGGTGAATGGGCAAGCCAAAATTTTACCCAAAATGCAAATATCAATACTTTCAGGGATATTTCAGGCATTGCATACCAAACCCAAGAGCAAAGTTATTATATTTCTACCTTTGGAAAAGGGATTATTAAGTTAAAAAATGACAATTCCACCGAAATTATTAACCAAAATACGCCAAATACTACGCTTGTTTTTGATGCAAATGGAAATCTCAACATGACAGACGTAAAAACGGATAAAAATGGTGATATTGTTATGCTCCAAAGCGGAAATCTTGCCCAAAACCTTCATATTAAACGTAAGGATAATACTTGGAAAGGCTTTACTGCCCCAAATCCAGGTGGTTTTCAAGCAAAAACCATTTTTATTGACCAACAAAATTATAAATGGATTCTGCTAAATCCTGCTTTTGGCGGTGGTTTGTGGGTAGTTGATGACCGAAATAACAGAACAAGGGTATTAAATACCGTCCCAAATCAAGGAAACTTGCCAGATGCCAACGTAAATGCCATTGCACAAGATGCAGATAATCAATTTTGGGTAGGCACAAACAAAGGTGTAGCGATTTTGAGTACTACAAGTAGGCTTTTTGGTGGAAATGTCAATTTTTTTACGCCAATTTTTCAAAATAGACTGCTTTTAAGAAGTGAAAAAGTGCAAAGTATTGCCATTGATGGCGGTAATCGCAAATGGATAGGCACGCAAAACGGTATTTGGCTTTTTAATGCTGATGCAAGTGAAGTTTTAGCGTTTTTTGATGCCAAAAATAGTCCTCTACCAAGTGATAATATTATAGAAATAAGCATTGAACAACACACAGGAGAGGTTTTTATACTGACTGATGCAGGGTTGGTTTCATATAGAAGCAATGCCACCAAAGCAGATGAAAATTTTGGCGATATTCGCATATTTCCCAATCCTGTACGCCCAGATTTTATAGGGACAGTAGGTATAAATGGGCTTGCAGAAAATAGCACAGTCAAAATAGTAGATAGTGCTGGGAAATTATTTTATGAAACAAAGGCAAACGGTGGTACTGCCTCTTGGAATTTGCGTGATTATAATAATGTACTTGCAGAAACTGGTATTTATTTTGTATATTGTACTGATGCACAAGGTGGTACAAGTGTAGTGAAGAAAATTGCAGTGGTAAAATAGCGAATTGGGATTATAGATTTATAAGAAATATTTTTTAATTCATAAATAAATATTTTTTCACTTTATATGATAATTTTCCAAAATTGAAAATTATGGTGCTACATGATTTTACTTGAAAAAAATGTTAATTTTGCAAAAATACTAATATCTGAGAAATTTTTACGAATATCCTTACCTTTTGTCGCTACATGATTTTGCTTGAAAATGTAGATAATAATGTACTTTTGCTTGCAAAACCTTTGCTGTGGAAAAAAATAGGGTTTTCCAAAAATTGTTATCCATTAAAAATCACTTAGTATTATTTTAACCTATTTATTTAAAACAATCCTTATAAAAAAACATATTTTACAACATGAATTTTCGCCCTAAATTTAAAAAATACGCAAAAACTATAATTTTATACACATATTTTGCTTATTTCGTAAGCTGTATTCCCTTGCCCAATCCCACCAATGATGGCAATGTGAGCAATCAACCTGCTATTAAAAAAGTTTTGACAAGCGAAAATCATTTGTATGAACAAAATATTCGTACCATTTTTTTGTGTGTAGAACCAATAAGTGATGAACCAACCGCCAAAATGCGTCCTGCGGTGCAATCTTTGGCACAAGCATCACCATTGATATTGGAATTTGACGATTTGCACCCAAACCCACGTAATTATAGGGCAAAAATTTTGCATTGTCAGGCAGATTGGCAATTTTCCAATCTGAATGAAATAGAATATTTGAATGATGTCAATGATTTTCCTATTCGTACCCACCAACTTTCGTTTAATACCAAAGTTCCGTATGTGCATTATACGTTTCCAATACCAAAAGTCAAACTTTCAGGCAATTATATTTTGCTGGTGCAAAGAGATGGTAATGTGGAAAATGATTATGTTTTGACACAAAGATTTGTGATTTATGAAAGCAAAGTGAATTTTCAGCCACAAGTTCGCATGTCTAATATGGCTAATAAACGTGAGAAAAATCAACAAATTAGCTTCAAAGTGGATTATACAACAATGGATATTCGCAACCCTTTGGAAGATATAAAGGTAGTTTTGAGGCAAAATTTTAGAGAAGATAACGCACTCCGCAACCTCAAAGCATTTCAAGCAAAAGATTTGGAAAAGACCTTAGAATATAATAATTATCTCTCTGGCGAAAATGAATTTGCAGGCAACAATGAATTTAGGCGTTTTGATATGAGAAGTACACGTTTTTTGGGTTTTAATATGATGAAAATTGCCCTTGATGATAGCGTAAATTTTGCCTTAGTTAATCCTGACCAAACACGCGCAGGAAGTGTTTATTTTCGCCAACCCGATTTTAATGGCGGTTTTTATATATTTCATTATGAAACAGGTAGGGGAAAAGTGGAATCTGATTATATAAAAGTAAGATTTTTTTATAAAGCATCTGAAAAATTTAGCCAAGATTTGTATGTAGTTGGAAATTTTAACCAATATGCGTACAACAACGAAAATAAAATGGCTTACAATGAGGAAAAACAGGGCTACGAAGGCGAAATATTGCTCAAACAAGGCGAATACAACTATATGTATGCCCTCAAAGGCGCTAATAATATTCCAAACCATGAGTCAATAGAAGGCAGTTACCAAGAAACAGACAACAATTATGAGATTTTTGTGTATTATCGTCCCTTAGGTGCACGCAACGACCAAGTAATTGGTTATCAATCGTTTAACTCTACACAATTACGTTAATTAGCCCTAAACCCAAAGGGAAAAACAATTTTAATCAATTTCTTATTCAATAATTTGAAATAAAATATATTAATTAGTTGCTAAAAGCGGAATCGAACCGCTATATAAAGTTTCGGAAACTTTTGCATTATCCATTATGCTATTTAGCAAGGGTATTTATTTTTTTAAATGCAAAAGTACCTTTTTTTTGTAAATTTTTTACATTTTTTTGAAAAAAAATAGTTTTTTAAGGAAATGCTAAAAATTTTTCTTTTCTGTGGGCAGTTCCACCGCCATAGTGTTCGCCTGTTGGGTATATTTTGATGGATTTTTTGCCTTGTAGTTGTGCATACATTGCCAATATACTCAAAGGTGGGCAAGTAGTATCTTGTAACCCCATGCTTACGAAGGTTTTGGTAGTTGTAGGCATCATTTTTACAAAATTAGCAACATCATAGTAAGCCAAGTTTTGAAGTATTTGGGGGTGTGTAAGATTAAAGTTTGGGTTTAATGTTCTTTTTGTTTTGATATAAATGTCTGCTTCTCTTTTTACCCAATACGTTTGTGTCCAAAGATAAGGCATTGCACAAAAAAAAGGAACATCAGGCAAGCAAACTTTAACCCTTTTGTCTAAACTTGCCAACATTAATGCAAGCCCTCCGCCTTGACTTATCCCTTCTACTATAAGCTCATTTCCCAATGTTTGGGGTTCATTTGCCAAAAAATGCAACCCAATCAAACAATCTAAAATTACTTGTTTATAAAAATAAGTATCTTTATTTTCTATGCCTTCCATAATTTGTTTTTTGGCACTTTCGCCTTGCCCAATGCCCAAATTAAGGCTCAAAACCGCCAAATTGAGTGGTGTGCCTATTTGTGGGTTTTCTGAAATGGTAAATGCTTTTGCAAAATATGCCCCCAAAGCAGGCAGTTGCAAAAGTGCTTTTACTTTTTGGTGTTGGGCTATTGCAGGCAAACGATACCAACCTGTAACCTTGCGTCCTGCATCACTCAACCAACTTATATGATACATTTGAAAATGTGAATTGGAGAGTTCAGGGTGATGTTTTTTGATGATTTTGAAATTATTTTGTACTTTTTTTTGTAAATTTTGGGTAATTTTTTCCCAAAAAATTTTAAAATCAGAAGGTTCATACACCGTTGTAGCAATTTTGAGGGGCTCTATCACAAGGGCAATCGTTTGGTGTGTAACAATTTTGTTGGCGTGTGCAATGCGACTATAAGCACGCAAAAGCTGGTTTTGGGTTGCATTAAATGAAAACGTAAGCGTTTTTTTTTCTTTGGGCAAAAGGTTAATATATTGCTTAAATGTATAAATTGTTTTGAAATCTTGCCCTTGAATTTCGCCTGTTACCAAACCTGCAAAAGCAACCGTTTCTTTGTTTTCTATATAATATTGCAAGATTATAGGTTGTTTTTCTTTTATAATGGCATTTTCCGCTAATAATTTTGCGTATATTTTTGGTTTTGTATTTTCATCTGTATTTTCGTTTTTTTCTATTTTTTTATAAAAATTAAATCCCGCACAATACTGAAATAAACAGATAAATAAAGGGAAATAAGCGGTTAAAAGATAGAGTTTTGGCATATTTTTTTAAAATTATCAATTTGTATGTAGTACATTGTAATTGAAATAAGTGTATAAATTGAGGTTTAACCTTTGTAAGGGTTAAAAAAAACTTGCAAAGGTTTCCGATACGATTTTTTTATAAAAATACATTTTAAAAAATATACATTTTCTTTGATTACACTGTATTTAGTATTAGTTTCCTTTGGGTTGGGGCTTGGTTAAGGGCTTCTTTTTTGCTATTCTTCCAATACCCAAAATGTAAAATTTTCTTCTCCAAATTTATCAAAATCTTCTTGTAGGCGATAAGAATGATGCTTTTTGTGGCGAAGTTCAAATAAATGCTGTTTCATACGAACATACAAATTATTTGATGAGCCAATATACACCCTGTTGTTGATATTTGAAAAAATAGCATATACACCTGCCCTTTTATTTCTTTGGGTAATTTGTCCGCCTTGTTTTATGCGTAATATTTGAGCAAAAATATCACCTTTTATGTCAAAATCTTGTGCAATGAGTTCGTCTATATATTTTTTTTGTATTGACCTTTCGGTTTCAGTTTGTTCAAATGTTTTTTTTGCATCTTGAATTTCAAACGTAATGGCGTGTTTTTTTTCTTCTTGTGTTTTTTTATTTTGTGTTTTTTTATTTTCTAATTTTGGGGGTTTTTCTTGTTCCTGGCTTATACCCCAAAAAACCACCAATATTCCAATAAAAATCAAAAAACATATAAATTCTATCATAAAAATAGCCCCTTAACCCCCAAATGGAGGAATTAACAGCCTTTGTTCTAAAAAATAACTACTAATCCAAAGAAAATTAACAGCTTTTTTTTAATTAGTCCAAGTTGCGTATTATAATTTTCTTCAAAAAAAGTAAAATTTTGATTATTTTTTATGTTAAAAACTACAAATTTATAAAAACGGACAATTTAAAAACTGACCAACTGAAAACTTGGGTTATTTTACATCAAATCTTCCACCCATTTTTTGCCCCATTCTTCTTTTTCTTGTACAGTCCAAAGGTTAGGAAAAAAAACAATTTTTTGGAATCTTGGCGGGAGGTATCCTTGCCAATTTGTGCCTCCTGTGGCTTGTGCAATGTTTCCTCGTTCTATCAAATGCTTTACTGCGGATTTGTAATGAGCCAAACGCCAATTAACATTCATGAGCAAATCCAACTCACGCAAAGCATCTTTTATATTTTCTTTGTGTGGATTTTTTGCTGGGCTATCATTTGCCATCAATTCATACAAACGCAAAATATTGGTGTCATGTAAGTTGTGGGCAAGTTGTATAAATTCATTTTTATATTTTTCTTGAAATTGCAAAGAAGTCAAAGTTTCTTTTTCCTCACCTGTTTTGGCATCTATTTCTATTGCACCTTGTTTCCAATATACAAATTCAAAAACTTCCGAAATATCTGCCATTGCAGTAAGTGGGCTTTGATAATCTCTATTGAGCAAATGCACAAAATCAGTACAACAGATTTCTATTTTGCGAAATTGAGCAGATTGAAAACCACTCGCAGGCAACAACGCCATGCGAAATTGGCGAAACTGTTTTACGTCCATACCTTCTATCATGATGTCAAACGATTGTGTAAGTTGTAGCAGATAGCGGTTTATGCGTTTGATTTTATCCAAAAAAATTGCAGGATTTGGTGGTAATATATTGGTCAGTTGCTCTATTTCCCAAAGAATGAGTTTAAAATACAACTCTGTAATTTGGTGATAGGTAATAAAAATTTTTTCATCAGGGAAATCTGTTCTTGGGCGTTGCAGGCTCAAAAGGGTCTCTAATTGGATATAATCCCAATATTTGAGGTAATTGCCATGTAAAAGTCCCTCCAAATTAGCATTGAGGTCTTGCCCTGTGAGTTCGTATTTGTCTTCTAATTTTTTTTGTATTTGTTTGCGTTTGGTTAATACTGCACGTTTTTCTGCAAAAGAAATTTTTGGAGGAATGTCTGCCATGAGAATTAGGAATCAGGAATTAAGAATGTGGAAATTAGGAATTTAGTTTTTCCTTTATTTTTTTAGTTTTCCAAAAATACAGTTTTTTTATAAAAAATAAAAATGCAAAAAAATCTTTCTCTTTCAATTTTAAATATTTACTTTTGCCCAAAAGCATTTTTTTACAAAAAATTTACTTTAAAAACGCAACAAAACAAAACATTAAAATCATATTTACAACTTTATCATTCATTATTATCTCCAATGCTGTACTACCTTTTTGAATTTTTAGACAAAAATTTTAACCTGATGGGAGCAGGTGTGTTCCGTTACATATCTTTTAGAGCAAGTATGGCAGTGATAACGTCCTTGTTAATCGCTGCGATATTTGGTATTAAAATTATCAATATGCTCAAATACCATCAAATGGGCGAAGTAGTACGTGAATTAGGTTTGCAAGGAGAAGAAACAAAAAAAGGTGTGCCTACAATGGGTGGTTTGATGATAATTTTGAGTATTGTAGTGCCTACATTATTGTTTGCCAAATTGGACAATGTGTATATTCTTTTGTTGTTGGCTACTACGTTGTGGCTTGGATTTATTGGTTTTTTGGACGATTATACCAAAGTTACAAAAGCAAAATCAAATTGGCTTGTGGGGGATAGAGGCATCAAAGGTAGATACAAAATTTTTGGGCAAATTATATTGGGCATAGGTGTTGGACTTACGTTGTCATTTAATGACCAAGTAACTGTGCGCAAATATAAAGACCTACAAACTGGGCTATATACCAATACAACCGCTATAAGCCATGATTTTAAAGATATATCTTCTACTGTTACGACCATTCCTTTTACCAAAAACAACGAATTTAACTATCAAAGTTTGGGCAAATGGGGTAGTTTTGATTTTACGTGGTTGGTTTATACGCTTGTAGTTACATTTATCATAACTGCGGTGTCCAATGGTGCAAATCTTACAGATGGTTTAGATGGGCTTGCTGCGGGAACTTCTGCCAATATTGGCATTACGTTGGCGATTTTCGCGTGGATTTCGGGCAATGTAATGCTTGCCAATTATTTGAATGTAATGTATTTGCCCAATTCTGGTGAATTGGTAATATTTTGTGCTGCGTTTATGGGGGCGTGCATTGGCTTTTTGTGGTACAATTCTTTTCCTGCGCAGGTATTCATGGGCGATACAGGGAGTTTGATGTTGGGCGGTGTGATAGCAGTGCTTGCGGTATGTGTGCGAAAAGAGTTGTTGATACCGCTTTTGTGTGGTATTTTTTTGGTGGAAAGCCTTTCGGTTATTTTGCAAGTAGCTTATTTTAAATATACCAGAATGAAATATGGTGAAGGTCGCAGGATTTTTTTGATGACACCTATTCATCATCATTACCAAAAACTCAAATACCACGAAGCCAAAATTGTTACACGATTTTGGACAGTAGGCATTATCCTTGCTATTTTGACGCTTGTTACGTTGAAACTTAGATAATCCAAGTTGTCAGTTATCAGTTTTTAAGTTATCAGTTTTGTAAATTTATATTTTAACACATAAAATGATAAGGAAATAAAAATAATAAGTGAATAGTATAAATTAACTTATACTATTTTTACAAGGCTGTATAAAGTGTAGGCGTTGATGCCTATGCGCTATATAAGCGTATTTTGGTAATTATTATATCAAGATACCAAAAATATAAGTAATTTAAAATAATTTTTAATTTATAAAATTAAAAAAAAATATGAAAAAAATATTACCACTTTTTTATGTATGTTTGTTAAGTTTGTTGCCTTTTGAGGGGTTTTCCCAAAATTTTCGCATTGGCTTTATGCCTTCTTTTGCTATACCAACAGGGGATTTTGGCACTATCAACAAAAATGGTTATGGTTTTGGGCTTACAAGCAAATATACCATTCCAAAAAAAATAGACGAAAATACTTCTGAACAATCTCGCTGGACATTTACTACTTCATTGCAGTTTCTTGCTTTTGGCAAAGCAGGCGAAAATTTGGCGGAATATGCTAAAACGTTAGGCTTAAAAGATGGCACGATTGAAATTTTAAATTTATATAATTTAACTTCTCCTGAATCTGAACAAATAAAAGTGCCAAATGTGGATTTTTACCCAATAAACATAGGCGTAGAATTTAGTATTTTGAAAAATAAAAAAATTCGTCCTTATGTGTCTTGGGATTTTGGGGTGTATGTGCGTAGAAGTGATAATATTGATATTAATATTGGAAAACTTATTGCAAAATATTATGAATTGCAAGGCGGTATTCCAGGCAATGTACAACCTTTGCAAGCAGCATTAGCCACTACAACACTAAGCCTTAACTCCAATTCGGTAGATTATGGTGCTGCACCAGGTGTGGGTTGTGCATATAACTTTAACAAAAGATGGTCTGTGGATTTTAGTTTTAAAGCCCACACCGTTTGGGTGCCAGACAAAAAAGCAGGTGCAATTATTCTTGGGGCACAGTTGGGCGGTTTTTATAGTTTTTAAGCCCTCCAGCCCCGAAGGGGAGCAAATAACTTTCAACTGAGAAAAATAAATTATTGAAAAAATATTTTTTTTTAATTCCCTATTTTGGGGTTAGGGGGGTATTAAATAAAACAACTTATCATCTTCTATATCCAATATTTCATTTGGAATATTAGGCAAAGTAGGCGATTTTATACCATTTCTAAGTATTTTATTTGTTTTCCAAATGCGAATATCGTCCCAAAGTCCTTGTTGTATAAAATCATTGAGCAAAAAACTCCCACCTTCTACCAAGATAGATTGAATTTTTTGTTCATACAAATAATCTAAAATTTGGGGCAAGATACTATTTCTAATATCTTTTTCATTTTGTTCCAAATGTAAAGGCACAAAATTTACCATACTTTCAATATTTTGATTTTTGATTTTTTGTATTTTGTCCTGTAAAAATGCCTTTTTTGTTGTTGTATTTTTTTCCAAATAAAAAACAAACGTTTGGGCTTCTGTATCAAATATTTTATAATTTTCGGGAATTTCCAAATCTTTGTCAATTATAATTCTTGTGGGATTATTGCCAGTCCAAAGCCTTGCATTGAGCTGTGGATTATCAATGAGTGCAGTATTTGTGCCTATCATAATGCCTTGTTCTTCGGTACGCCATTTGTGCGTAATATATTGTGCAAGTTGCCCGCTCAAAGGTGTGCGAATATTGGTGTCAGGAGCGATAAAACCATCTTTACTTTCTGCCCATTTTAGGGCAATATAAGGGCGTTTTTTTTCCATAAAAGTAAAAAAACGTTTATTTAAAATCCTGCCTTTTTCTGCCAAAAGTCCCACCTCAACCTCAATTCCAGCCTGTTGTAATTGTGCAATACCTTTGCCTGCCACAAGCGGATTGCTATCTACATTGCAAATAATTACCTTTTTTGGTTTAATATCCGCTAATAATGTAGCACAAGGCGGTGTTTTGCCAAAATGCGAACAAGGCTCTAATGTAACAAAAAACGTACTTTCAATTAGACATTTTGCCAAGATTTCAGGGTTTGGAAAACGTTTTTGTGCATCTTTTACTGCATTTACTTCTGCGTGGGCGTGTCCGTATTGTGCGTGATAGCCTTCGCCTATGATTTGATTTTGATGTACAATTACACACCCAACCATTGGATTAGGGGCTACTTGCCCAAAACCATATTGCGCCAACTGTAAAGCACGTTGCATGAATAATGTGGTATCCAATTTCTTTATTTTTTTTGTTAATTTTTTTAAAATAAACCAAATATAGTGATTTTAAAGCAATTTTTCAAGTTTAAAAATGTTTTAAGAATAATATTCAATAATCTAAGTTGTTAGTTTTTAAGTTGTCAGTTTTTATAAATTTACGTCTATTTATATTTTTAAGGAATAAATAAAGAATAAGATGGACAAGTAGCAAATTTATAAATATCTTGTATGCTGTTTTTCCAAATTATATCTGGGGAATTTACGAAAATGTGTCCAAGTTAAGATTTATTCATTCCTAATTTTTAATTTTAATTTAATTTTACCCAAAAAAACATTTACCCAAAAAAACCTTAAAAAACACAAAAAAAATTAGATTTTCAAATGTAAATTTGCAATGGCATAAATTGTAAGTTGGTCAGTTTTTAAGTTGTCAGTTTTAAAAAAATATAAGTTATTTTTTTTAATAAAATAGCATAACTTACACAAATTAAAATAAAAAAAAATAATTCCTAATTCTTAATTTATCATTCCTAATTATTTAGGGTTTCTTATGAAAAAATTTTTATATACACTCACTTTGTTATGGTGCGTACAAATTTATGGTTTTGATGTATTATTTGCACAACCATTGCCCAAACGCAATCCTATAACCGCCAGCGATTTGGACGGTGATGGCGTGTCTGACCTTAGCGGACAAGATAAATGCCCTACAACGCTTACTCAAATACAAGGGCAAAGGGCTACAACACTTAATGAATTATCAGGTAAGGAAGTAAAAGTACGTTTGCCTGAAAAATTGGCGGATTATCTTTTTCAAGACCGTATTCCGCTTGATGAAGAACTCAAAAAACTACTCAATAAACAAGGCGAGTATAAAAGAGAATTGAAACGTATTGATGAAAAATACGGAAAATACGAAAAAATGAAATCCAAAGAGCGTAAAGAACAACAAGTAAAATATGATTCTTTGAATGCGGGTATGCAAACCCAAGTTCTTGAAGTTCAAGACAAAATTAAAAAAGCTGACCCAAATTCTTACATTGAATTTATAGGCAATTTGGAAGATAAAGAAGGTAAAGTAACCGAACAACAAGTAAAAGTACGTATCCGTCTTAGCGTAGATTCGTTTGGTTGTTTGCCTGATGATGACAAAGATGGCTCGCCTAATATGGTTGATGAATGTCCTACTTTTGTAGGGTCAGTTGAAACGGGAGGTTGCCCTGACAGAGATAAAGATGGCGTGCCTGACCACAGTGACCGTTGTCCTGATGTAAAAGGTAAAAAAGAATCACGTGGTTGTCCTGATAGAGATGGCGATTTTATACCTGATATTGATGATGAATGTCCTGATACAAAAGGACTTTTGGAACTCAATGGTTGCCCTGACAAAGATGGTGATGGTGTTGCAGACAAAAATGATGATTGCCCTGATGTGAAAGGCGCAAAAGAATTTAAAGGCTGTCCTGATAGAGATGGCGATGGTATTGCTGACAAAGAAGATGATTGTCCTGATGTGAAAGGCTTAAAAGAATTTAAAGGTTGCCCTGACAGAGATGGTGATGGTATTCAAGACAAAGAAGACAAATGCCCTGACGAAAAAGGTACAAAAGAAACACAAGGATGTCCTGATAAAGACGGTGATGGTACAGTGGATAAAGATGATGATTGTCCAAGTGTTCCAGGCCCAAAAGACAATAAAGGTTGTCCAAAAATCTTGGAAAAAGCAAGTAGGGTGCAATTTGAGCCAGGCAGGTCTGTAATTCTTAAAGCCTCTTATCCGTTGCTTGACGAATTGGCAAAACTCCTCAAAGAATTTAATGATGCCAATATTTCGCTTGCAGGACACACAGATAGTGATGGTGATGATGCTTCAAATCTCCAACTTTCCAAAGATAGGGCGCAAGCAGTAGCAGAATATCTTGCAAATAAAGGCATAGAAAGTTCACGTATTACACACACAGGTTTTGGCGAAACCAAACCTGTTGCAGACAATACAACCAACGAAGGAAAAGCCAAAAATCGCAGGGTGGAAATGAAACTTAGCAACAGAAAATAAATTTTATTTGTCAGTTACCAGTTTTTAGGCTTACCAAATTTTTTTTAATTTGGTAAGTCTTTTTATTTATCCCAAGTTATATGTTATATTTTTTTTTGTGGAAAACAACCATTTATTTTATCATTTTTTGTATTAAAAATGCAAATTATGGTAAATATACAAAAACTGACAACTTGGTTTACTTATTCCTGAATAGCGATAACCAATTTTCCAAATTGTTTGCCTACGTGCATTTCATCAAAAGCAGAAATTATATCATCAAAAGGACGAATAGAACTAATAAGAGGCTCTATTTTGTTTTTTTCAACTAAGGTAAGCATTTGTCCAAATTCGTCATCATTGCCCATCGTTGTACCTTTGATATTTGCTTGTGTAAAAAATAATCTGGGCAAATTAATAGGTGAAGGCGTGCCACTTGTGCCACCATACACTACCAAATTACCCCCCATAGCAAGCATTTTGGCGAGTTTTCCAAAGTTTTCGCCACCACCGCTATCAATAATAGCATTAAAGCCATTAGGTACAAGTTTTTGTAGTTGTTTGTCCCAATCATTTTGTTTATAATTTACGCTTGCAACTACGCCAAGCGAAGCAATTTTTTGTAGTTTTTGGTCATCACCCGAAGTTACATACACATTTGCACCTATTGCTTTTGCCAATAGCATAGCAAGTTGGGCAACACCACCACCAATGCCTGTAATAAGCACATTTTGCCCTTTTTTTACTTCGCCTTTTGTAATAACTGCCCTATAAGCAGTCAATCCACCCAAAGGCAATGTTGCATTTTGGGCATCTGATAAGTGTTTTGGTGCTTTGTGCAAACGATGTGCAGGCAAAGCAATATATTCTGCAAAAGTACCATGTGTAGGCATACCCAAAATTGTATAATTTTCTGTTGGATAATCTGTATGATTTCCCCAATTAACATTTGGATTTAAGACTACTTTTTGTCCTAAAAAATGATTATCCGCAGGATTTTCTACTGCTTCCACCATACCACAAGCATCAGAGCCTAATACACAATTGTATTGAATATTGGGATAAAGTCCTATTCTACACCATTGGTCACGATGATTGAGCGAAGCATATAATATTTTTACAAGTGCTTCACCTTTTTGTAAAATAGGTTTTGGTATATCTTTGAGGGTAATTTTATCGTTTTTTTCGTTGGCAATTTCTTGCAAAATGAGTGCTTTCATGGAAATTAAGAATTGGGAATTATGACGAATCTTAGAAAATACAAGAATAATGCAAAATTATTTTTTGGACTTTCTTTTGTTAAAAAAGAATAAATAAAAACCTTTAAAAATTAAAATTAACTTTAAAATTAAAAAGACAGGTGGATTTCATTTATTTTGCGAAATTTGCTTTTTGTATAAAATTATTACACTTCAAAAGTTATAAAAACTTTAATTATTGTTAAATACAAATAAAGATTTTTATATTTGTAAAAAAATTATTTAAAAAAAAGACCTACATACTTTTCTACTATACGTTTATACGTTATTTTTTTACTGCATTACGTTTTTATCATGCAACAACTCAACCACCACCAACTTGTTATATTTTTCTTACAACTGAGCCTTATGCTTATTTGTGGACGACTTTTTGGCGAAATTGCTAAGAAACTTAAACAACCACAAGTAGTAGGAGAAATCATTGCAGGTATTTTGTTGGGACCTACGATTTTGGGTATGATATTCCCCGAATATTTTAATGGATTATTTCCCAAAACAGGCAATAATCCTATTGCTTTGCATGGCATTACTGCTATGTCGGTAATTTTATTGTTGTTTATTGCTGGTTTGGAAGTGGAATTGCCTTTGATTTTTGGGCAGGGAAAACGGGCGGTTATTACAAGTATGATGGGTATTATAGTACCTTTTTCGTGTGGTTTTGGGGTATGTTATATATTTCCAAGTTTTTTTAATATTAGTTGGGAAAAACAACTTGTTTTTGCGTTGTTTTTGGGTACAGCATTGTCTATAAGTGCCTTGCCTGTAATTGCCCGTACCTTGATGGATATGGGGCTTTTCAAATCCTCGTTGGGTATGTTGGTTATTGCATCTGCTATGATAGATGATTTTTTGGGTTGGATGATTTTTTCGGTAATTTTAGGCATGATGGAGGGAGGTGTTGATGGCGAAAAAGTTGCTTTTACCTTGTTTTCTGTGATTGGTTTTGCTTTATTGATGATTACTGTTGGCAAACGGATTTTAGATGGAATATTGCCTTGGATTAATAATAACCTTTCTTTTCCTGGTGGCATACTTTCTTTTAGTATTACGTTGTGTTTTTTGGGTGCAGCATTTACTGAGTATGCAGGTATACACGCTATTTTTGGGGCTTTTATTGTGGGAATTGCATTGGGTGATTCTATACACATGAGTAAAAAAACCAAAGAAATTATCCATGACTTTGTAACTAATATTTTTGCGCCTTTGTTTTTTGTATCTATTGGTTTAAAGGTAAATTTTATTACCAATTTTAATCTACCTTTGGTACTTTTAATATTGGTACTTTCATTTTTTGGCAAAATTGTAGGTTGTGGATTGGGGGCGTATTGGGGTGGGTTTAAAAGGGGTGAAGCACTTGCAGTAGGCTCTGCTATGAATGCAAGAGGTGCAATGGAGATTATTTTGGCTACGTTGGCATTGCAAGCGGGTTTGATTGATGGACAGATTTTTGTGGCTTTGGTTGTGATGGCAGTTGTTACGAGTATCAGTAGTGCATATATGATGCGTTTTTTCTTGTCTGGTGTTACCCAACAAAACAACGAGCCTACAGGTGTGATTATCTTGGGCGACAATCCTGTGGGGCTTTATTTTGCACAATATTTTACAAAAAAGAAAATTCCTGTGTTATTGACTGATGAGGCAAAACTTCGACAAATCCCAAAAGATGAGTTAATTCACCCTATTTATCAAGGCAATATCTTGGAAAAAGGTATGATTGATAGATTGGATTTGGGACGATACGGACAGTTTTTGGCACTCAGCGACAATGATGAAGTAAATATAAAAGCCTGTAAATTGTTTGAGCATGAGCTTGGCGAAAAACATGTTTTTAGGCTCATTTCCAAGAAAGAAGCACAATCTGCCAGCCTTTCTTTGCCCGAAAATATCCTTTTTAGAAGTGTAAATTGGCATTTTTTGGCACTCCAAAGGGTTTTTTTGAATAACCCTGAAATTGAAAAAATATTGGTGGATAATGCAGAAAATACAGAACGTTTTATCGCTTTTAGCAATAAACAAAAACGTATGATTCCACTTTTTATTGAACACCCAGAAAGCCACCTGTTTGAGCCTATATCTTCCCAACCAGACCTTCCTGTCAAACAAGGTGATACACTTTATTTTATTGATTTGGGTAAACCAACACCAAAACCAACAGTCAATAAAATTTAAACATAATATTTAAACTACATAAAATATTTTTTTTGTGGGCAACCCATTTTTTATATTTATTGTTATGGAATATTTATTAGATTTAACCATTACCTTTCCTGTTTTAGCGTTTTTGCCATTTTTTTTTATATTTGTAGTTTTTATTTGGAATATAGACCATATAAAACCAAGTACATTTGTGCCAAAAAAACATATACTTGCCCTTATAATGTTGTTGGTAGGTATTGGGCATGTAGTAGTAGTGATTTGGGTGTGTTTTTATTACAATCCAACACAAGGCGGATATGGAAAAATTGAAACAATCCACCACACAGTATCAATTGGTGATAAATTATTGTTGCATGATAAATTTGATGTGGGAAAAAGTAAAATGCGGAAAACCTATGTGCGTTTGTCTGTCATAGATACTAAAAATGGCTTGCGACTTTATAGAGGTATTGTGGGCGAACAAGCACAACTAAAACTTATAGGATTGGATACTGCTTGGTATATTTGCAAAAAAGGAATTACTATTTTTGATTTGAAAAACTATAAAATTATTAAAAAAATCACAGAAAATGACCTCAAAAAAATAATACAATTCAAGGCTGGGTTTAGCGATGAAATATCATTCAAAGGTAAAGAAATGGAAATAAATACGCTTGATGGATATACTTATTGGTTTGAACCAATAAACGAGAAAGTGCGTCCTAAACCTTCAAATTTTCTTACACAACCTTTACAACAATATACTTCATTGCCTGGGGAAATAGCGGTTGCTATTGATAATGAATACTATAAAATACAAAAAAAAACGCAAAGCACAGCCCAATTTACTTATCCAGTTTTTAAATTTTCCCCTTCTAATATAAATACACAAAGGCAAATAATCATAAATACAAATACCCAAACGCCTTTAAACCCACAAATTAGTTTTTTGATGCCAACCATTTTGCATACAGCGCCCCATGATAAACTTATTGTAGTGCATCATAATCATACTATAGAAAAACACCCTGACCAATTTATCTTATCAGCAATAGATTTTAATGGAAAAATTGTATGGGAAAAAATACTAAAAGATATGCCTTGTTATGATATGTTCACATTTTGGAGAACCGCGCCTTTTAAACAAAGCGTTTTGATAAATCAAAACCTCATATTGATTTTTGGTGGTTTCGTATATAATATAGATATAAAAACAGGGAAAATTATATGGGAACAACGATATTAGGTAAAAATACAGCGTTTTGGTAGTTTATAAAAATTCATTAGGTACAAGGATTTATATACTTTTGGAAAATATTTTGAAATAAATTTGCAACAATATCTCTATTTCAAAAAAATATTATTACATACAAAAAATAAAATCGTACATTTGTTTGTACATTTAAACCTATTTTTATTTCAATTTTTTACTAAAAAAATCTAAATTAAACAAATGGAACAACTCAAAGACTCTCTCAAATACAAACAATGGGCTGACACGCTCAAAAGCAATGGCATTGATTTGCGTGGTGTGGAAGAACTTTCGCTCACACATAAACCAAATGGCGAAATTATTTTTGCAAAACTAAAAATAGACGCTTACAGCAAAACAGGCGAAAAACTGCTCCCAATCGTAATGCTTAGAGGGCATTTTGTATCAGTTTTGACGTGTTTGATTTCCAAAGAAACCCAAAAAAAATACTTACTTTTGGTCAAACAATTTCGCATAGCAAATGGTGCTATTTCTTATGAACACCCTGCGGGTATGTGTGACAATGAAAGCAACCCTATCACGGTAGCAGTCAAAGAAGTGAAAGAGGAAACAGGTTTGCACATTACTGCTGACCAACTTGTCCTACTCAATGACAAAATGCTCTACACGTCTGCGGGTTTGCTTGATGAAGGTGGGTATATGTTTTATTGTGAAATCATGCTTTCAGAAGCAGAAATCCAAGCATTTCAGGATAAAATCGCAGGTGCTGAAAACGAAAATGAATTTATACAAACCCACATTGCCCCTATTGATGAAGCCCTGCCTTTGATGAACAGTATGGCTTCACAACTCAATTATTTTTTGTATAGACAAAAAAAAGGGTAGTTTTTTAGGTTTTTTCAGTTGTCAATATGTTTTGGAATAAAACACTTGACAATCTGAAAATAACAATCTGAAAAAAAGGAAGTTTTAAATAAATAAAATCATTTCTGATTATTGTCCCAAAATAATAGGTGTTTTACCATCAGTAATGATAACTTTATTTGAAGTTGTTTTTATGGCTTCAATCCATTTTTCAGTTAAATTTTCTTTGCTCAATCCTGTTGTTCTTACTTTATTGGCTTCAGCATCAATACGTGCTTTTTCAAGGTTCATTTTTGCGACTTCCAATTCATTTTTTACTTGTTCAGCTTGTTGTTTTGCATTGTTTCTGCGTTCAATAGCTTCTGCCATTGATTTTGGGGGTTTTAATCCGCTTGTGAGCGAAGTCAGCGTAAAAAATTTTATTTCAAAAGATTTTTTTAACCTATTTTCAACCGCAGTTTCAAACATATTCAAGTTATTCATCAAACTATCAGTAGAAAAATTCCTTGCTTCTTCTCTATAAGCATTTGTAACAATGGTATTCAGTACTGCGGATTCAATATTATCCATCACCGTATTTTGGTCATTGATGCCCACATGTTTGTAATTGAATATAATATCTGCACCTTTGCCTCTGATTGCTTGATATGTGAGTGAAGGGTCTACCGAAAAAACACCTGCATCTTTTGCAGTAATGACGACTTCTGCTGGGTCAGCTTTTTGTTCAAACATAGGCACTTGGTATAATTCTGAACCCCACCACAACATACCTTGCGAACCAATAACCACAGAAAAATCTACTCTCCCATTTCTGCCATAGTTTGTCATCAAAACACCTTCATAATTGGGTTGTACCCTATGACATGCAGTTGTGATTAAAGTTAATAAGATGAAAAGGTATAGTTTTTGATTTTTTTTCATTTGATTTTTTTGTAAAATAATTAAATATTTTTACTTAATTTTTTTAGATTTGTAATTTTTTTGAAAATAAAAAATAGCGAAGCGGGCAGGAATCGAACCTACAACCCATGAGCTTACTGCGTGTAGTAAAACTTATTTGGCTAAAAAAACATATAATAACCAAACAATAAGGAGTCGAACCTAAGAGATTTTTTGCAAAATCTCTTAACCAAAGGAGTATGCTTGGTTTGACCTATTTTTTTAGTAATCATAAATTTCTTTTTCATTGCTCTACCTAATTGAGCTACCACTTCAAGTTATCCATTTAATCAGTTAAAGGCTTATTTATCCTTTGAGTATTAGCATTTTTTTAGTTTTTATAAAAACAGGTAATTGTAAAAGCTTAGTTCAAACCAAATGAGTGTCCCGAAGGACGAGGAGTAAGCCAATCTTGACCTGATTTTGGGAAGGTGGGCAAGGCTCGAACTTGCATCAGTGGCACCCAAAGCGAGAAGTAAGTTTTGTTTGACCTTTGTATTGCAATTACAAAACTAACACTGTCCTACCAATTAGACGACCACCTTCATATTATTGCACAAAATAAAAACGTAATTACGCAGTATATATGCGTAGTTATATTTTTTTATTTTTAATTATTAAATTTTTTGAAACTAATTTTTCAAATTACAAAAATCCGTATTGATGAAATCCAAAGGCAAAAATTTTATATTTTCTGTTTGGCTTTTAGGCAAAGATAATCCAATTTCTACTAAAATATCACAAATTGTATTAATATCTTTTTCGGATATTAAATTATCACTTGCCCATTGCGTATTGTGCCACCAATGTGTTACGTCTTCTTCTGTAAGGTTGAATTTTTTGGCTATTTTTTGAATATTGTTACTAATATTTTCTTTATTGGTTTGAAAAGAAATTGTTTTTTCTCTTAATTTTTCCAAAAAAATTGAAATGTCTTTTTTTTGTGTTTCTGCTATTTTTTGGTTGCACACCATCATAAAACTTGCCCAAGGCGTAGGACATTCGTCTATGCGTTTTATCCTGTTGGCATCTATGTAAGGTTTTGCCATTAATTTTTCCCACATAAAACGTTGTGCGTTATTATTTTCTAAGGCATCTATTCCACCTGCGAGATTTCCTATTGTTAAAAACTGTGATTCTGCAGTTTTCCAGCCTTTTCTATGTGCGTATACCAATGACATAATGTGTGAACCTGAGCCTATACGACTTATTGCGATGGTATCTTGTGGTGTAATATTTGGGGTCGGAATGGCAGTATGAACACCCCATACAAGAGGTGAATTGACAAAAGGGTGTATGATTTTGAACGTATTTTCAGTATTAAAATTTTTGCTAATGGCATATATCAATCCCTCTGTAAGTGCAATAGCCAAATCCAATTTGCCTGTCAAAAGGTCTGCCACCATCGCCCCTGTGCCTGTTGGATAATCGTGCCATGTAAAATGGATTGCCCCAAACGAAGATTGTTCTGCCAAAAGTTGATAAATAGGCTCGCTAAAATGCTCTGGTACGCCCCCTATATGCAACATGACGGTCATGTCTTTGCTCATATTTTTTAATGTAAAAAATGACCAAAAATTTTTAATTTCCAAAAAAAATAAATATAAATTTGAAAGATAATTTTTGATTATGATTAAAATTGATTGATTTGATATTTATAAAAAATACCATGTTTTATACAAAGCTATAAAATTATTTCCAAAAACGCAACTTTTGTGTAAAAAATAAAAAAAACAGCCAAAAAAAATATTTTTTGACTGTTTTTTTAAATTAACTTAAAAACTGATTACTGAATAAGCTGGTTACTGAATTACGCTGTTGCTTCTTGTTTTCCTTTCAATGCACGCGGAATATCAATAGAACAAACTGGAAGGACAGGATTATTTACGATTTCGTAACTTTGTGGTTTGATGTCCCTGATTTTGAAAGTTTTGCCTAAAGCCAAACCTGTAATATCAATTTCAATATCGTCAGGAAGGTCTTTTGGAAGTGCTTTTACGGTAATTCTTTTCATTTTTACCACCAATTTACCACCTTGTTGCACACCAGGAGAAATACCTATAAAACGTGTTGGAACAGTCATTTTTACTTTTTTGTCGTCATGCAACAACAAAAAGTCTGCATGGAGCAATACATCACTTACTGGGTGGAATTGGGTTGCTTGAAGAATAGCATTGTATTCATCACCTTCAATATTGAGGCGTACTGTATAAGCAGCTGGGGTGTAAATCAATTCACGGAATAATATCATAGGTGCATAAAAAAGCACTGATACACCTTTGCCATAAAGCACACATGGAACGTTTGCTTCATTGCGCAAATCCTGAGAGGCTTTGCCACCGAGATTCGCTCTTTTAAACCCTACAATCTCTACTGATTTCATAAGAAATATTTGAAAATTAAATAAAAAATTAGGGTGCAAAGATATATAAATTTTTGGTTTTTTTGTATAAAATTTTTTAATACATCATAAAAAAAAACAAAAAAATCATACATTTTACCAAAGGTTTATTCTTGGAAAATGTATGATTTTTTTAAAAGGAATTAAAGTATATTTTGAAAAAACGAGAAGTTAAGAAAACAATAAGGAATTAAAGTATATTTTGAAAAAACGAGATATTTTATTTTAAAGAAATAAGAAAAAAAACTTAATTTTTCTTTTCTATTTTTATAGTAGCACTATTTGTAAGGGAAGTGCAAAAGAAACCAATTGCTTTTTTGCTTGCGGGCAAATTGCTGTCATCTTTTGTGTTTTTGATGTTGGTGCGAATATTATAAGGGGGGCGAGCAAAAAGACCACCATTGAGCAACTGGTCACTCATTTCATTGAAAAAATAAAAGGCATCAGGCGTAATAGAGTGGATTTCAACACTTGCAATATCACCTACTACAAAAGGCGGTAAATTTTTATTGTTAGCGTCTTTGAGCGTCTCTTCTAAGGCATTGGTACGAAGTGGGCGAATAAATGTGATACCATCAGCACTACCACCAGGACTAAAAGCACCATCGTATGCTACTACAATTTGTTGCGCCCTATTCATAACACGTCCATTTTTGAATCCACGAATCCAATAACAATCACCTTGTCCGACAAAATCTTTTGCATAAACTTCTGCATAATAGCCTTCTGGTCGCCCCAAACGTTCTTCTTCAAATTTGTAGGTTAAAGAGTCTATTACAGGCACACGGTTTACGATTGAATTTGCTTCGTAGGTTTCACCTTGATATTGCACAGTAAGTTTATAGACATTGCCCAATTTGCAAATTTTTTCGTTGCCTATGGGTGTGTAGATGTATTTTCCGTTGTTGTTTTTATCCAAAAAATCGTAATTATTACCTTGATTGTCTTGTACTTTGACCGTAGCCCCAAGTGCAGGGCGAGGCGTACTGCTATCAAAATAAGGCGAACTCATGGTAAGCACTACGGTTTGGTCGCCTGCTTTGTCATTGAGAAACGCATCAACCGTGAGTTGGGGCGTATGTTGGTCAAGTGTAATATCTACCACATCTTCACACGCAGTAAATAGCATGAGGGACATTGCCAAAAATACTAAAAATATCGTTTTTTGTGTTGTGTTCATAAAAAGGTTCAAAAGGTTTAAGGTTCAAAAGGTTTAAGGTTCAAAAGGTTTAAGGTTTGGTCTAACTATTTTTTTTTAACTTTAAACCTTAATATTTGAACCTTAATTTTTTTAGAATTTAAAATTATAAGAAACAGATGGAATAATAGTACCAATTACAGAGAAACGCACACTTTCGGTAACTGCTTGATTTTGGTCGTTTTGACGGAAATAAATAGAGAATGGGTTTCTACGTCCATACGTATTATAAACAGAAAATACCCAATAATCTTGATTTTTGCGTGGTTTTCCGTTTCTTTTTACTTTTCTACCTTGCAATGTTGCAGACATATCAAACCTGTGATACCATGGAATACGTACATTGTTGCGAGTTTCATTGGGGTTTTGTGGAATGGCATTATAGCCTTGTACTGCAAATCTGCTTGTAGGGAAAGTAGCAGGCGTGCCTGACGAAATCACAAAATCTGCAGAAAAACTCCATCTTTCATTCAAATCATACAATGCAACCACATTCAAACGGTGTGTTTGGTCATAACGATTTGGATACCATTCGCCACGATTGATGCCTTGTACTTGGCGTTCTGTACGTGCCAATGTATAACTTACCCAACCTGTAAATTTACCTTTATTTTTTTTCAAAAATAACTCTATTCCATACGCTCTGCCTTTGCCTGTTATGAGTTCGCCCTCCAAAAATTTATTCAATAATAAATCTGCTCCATCAACATAATCTACAAGATTTTGGATATCTTTGTAATATGTTTCTGCTGAAAATTCATATTCACCACTTTTGAAAGTACGGAAATATCCAATGGCATATTGGTCAGCGAGTTGCGGTTTGATGTTGTTTGTGCTTGGTGTCCAAACGTCCAAAGGCGTAGAAGCAGTTGTATTTGAAATCAAATGCAGATATTGCACCATACGGTTGTAGCTACCTTTTATAGAACTATATTCATTTAGTTGGTATTTGAAAGATGCTCTTGGCTCCCAATTATTATAATTTTGGATACTCTCATTACTTTTAGCAGTAAAAGTTTGCGTTACAGGTTTGCGTGTGCCAATAGGAACGTTGTTGTCAAATGTATAATAATCGCCTGCACCCAAATAGTTAAATAAAGAAAATCTCAAGCCATATTGCAATGAAAGTTTGCTGTTAATCACTTGTTCGTTAGCGATATACAATGCACTTTCTAAGGCATATTTATTAGGAAGGCTTATATCAGTGCTTTGTCCTGCACTTACGCCTACTGCATTACCTGGCGAAAAATCATAATAAATTGTTTGTCCGCCAAAAGTGATGGTATTTTTGTCATTCAAAAACCATGAAAATTCAGGTTTTACGCTGTAATTTACAATCCTTGATTTCCAATCAAATGTATCTTTTCCTGTACCAAAACCCAATTTATAATCATAATTGCTATAAAATGTAGTAAAATTGAGGAATAATTTATCATTAAAAAGGTGATTCCAACGAAATGTTGCGGTTGCATTACCCCAATTTGATTTGAAAGCATTTGAAGCTGAAAAATTATCTCGTCCAAAATATCCAGAAAGGAATATTTTATCTTTTTTGCCCAATTCATAATTTGCTTTCATGGTCAAATCATAAAAATTGAATACTGAACTTGCCAAATCTCCCGAAAGGAAAGGTTTTGCCAATATGTCAATATAAGACCTACGTGCTGCAATGATAAAAGAACCTTTGTCTTTTTTGATAGGTGCTTCTATGGTAAGGCGACTAAAAATAAGCCCTACGCCACCCGAAGCACTAAATTTTTTATTGTTGCCTTCTTTCAAACGCACATCTAAAATAGACGAAAGTCTGCCCCCATATTGTGCAGGAATACCACCCTTGATAAGTTTTACATCTTTGACCGCATCAGGGTTAAAAATAGAAAAAAAGCCAAATAAATGTGAAGAATTAAAAACAGGTGCCTCGTCTAATAGCACAAGATTTTGGTCAACACCACCACCACGCACATTAAAACCTGTAGCACCTTCGCCTACGGTACTTACACCAGGCAAAAGTTGGATTGCACGTACCAAATCCACCTCACCCAACAATGCAGGCACACGTGAAACGGTTTTCATGTCCAACTTATTCACACTCATTTCCGTTGATTTGGCGATGTCAAGCTCACTTGTAACTTCTATTGCTTCCAATTCTGCATCTTCGGAAAGCTCAATCGCAAGCGTTTCATTTTTAGAAAGTTCAAGGTTTTGAGAAAAAGGCTTGTAACCTACGTAAGATATTTCTATGGTGTAAGTGCCTTGTGGTGCAGTAAGTGAATAAAATCCATAACTGTTACTTGCGGTGCTGTAACCGACTTCTTTGAGCGTAATCTGTGCTCCGATAAGCGTTTCGCCATTTTTGGCATCTTTGATGTAACCACTAATCGTGTATTTTTCTTGTGCCAAAAGGTTTTTTTGGTTAAAAAATACAAAGAAAAGCATTACCAAGAAAAAGGCTTTTTGGTAAGTTTTTTGATAATAAAACATGGAAAATTAAGATAATAAGTGGTGATTAAATAGTTTTTCCAATAATTAGTTTTTTATACAGAATTATGAAAAATACAATTAGTAAAAATTTTTAAGATAAAAGCAAAAATAAAAATACCTCTCTCGCAAAAATCGCAAGTTCGTACTTTATGTAAAGTGAAACATTAAAAAAATGATAAAACCACATAAAAACATGATGAAACATTATTTTTTAGTGATAAAATTAAAAATGGTAAATATTTAACTTTCTTTTTTTTTAGTTTCTTTACCCAATATTTTTATTTTTTGTAAAAATTTTCCAATAGAGAATTTGGTTTTGTGAGTGGTTTTTTTTATTGCTATATTTTAGTAGTAATAATATTAAAATTATTACATTTTCATAACTTTTTTTTATAAAAAAAAGTTTTTTTATTTTAAGGATTTTTTTTTGCAAATGTAAAGTAGCTTTTTTTGAATCTACTTAACCAAGGTTAATAAAATCATTTTTTAGCTAATTTTAATTCGTATATTGATAGCGAAAGTACAGTTACTATTTCAGAAAAAATATAAATCCTACCTAATATCGTAAAACCATCAAAATATAAATAGGTTGATATTGTAATTATGCAACAGTAAAAAATATTGGCAATGGCTATGATTTGTAAAAAAATATGCCAATTTTGGTGATTGATAAAATATAAAGTAATAGAATAAGTGGCAAATATTATCGGAATAGGCATTAACCAAAATTGTTTGGACAAAGCATTTCCAAAAACTCCTTCAAAAATAGAAAATGCACACAATAAAATTGTGGATAACAACGCACCTAAGCCATCAATTAAAAAAATTGTACGATTCATTTAATTTTTTCCTTTTTTTTAGTGTTGCAAATATAAATTAAAAAACTTAGGAAACTATGGTATATACCATAGTTTCCTAAGTTTTTTAAAATTATCGGTGTTTGCACTTTTAGGAGTTAATTGCTTTATCTTTTCATTACCCTAATTGTTTTCACAATACCATCAGCCTCTACGTGTGCATAATATATACCTGTAGGCACATCACGCATATCTATTTTGGTGATAAGTTGGTTAGATGTGAGGTTTTTGAAAGTAGTACCCTTGTCATTTTTGAGGGTAATATTGAAAATAAGATTTTCAAAAGCAATTTCTTTCATGTTTCTTTATTGTTGATGAAAATGTAAATCTATCCTGTGTCTTGGGTGTGACATATTATCAATAGTTTGCCAATCGTTTACAGTGTTCGTTTTTATTTCATAATTCATTTGTATTTTATCGTCACGTTTTATGGATGTTGTGCTTATTCTTTTATTATTTTTTCCTATAACAAATACTTTTTTTTGATGATGATTGTCCATTTTGAAGATTATATATTTTATCTTACATATAAGTAATGTTACACCCTGAAAAGTTATTTTTGCTGACTTGTTGGCTACAAAAAATGTATTTTGCTTTTGGAAGTTATTTTTTATTTTTGTGTTTACATTTTTTCTAAACACTAACAAGGGAGAAAGTGTTTTGGGTTATTACTCCGTTAAGAACTTGAAATATTGCTATTTTTTTAGCAAACTTGCGAGGTTATGGTTTTAAAATAGGCGTTTTATATAGTGCTGGGAAAGCAGTTTTTTGTATTCTTTTGTTAGATTTTTTATTTTTGTTTAAAAAATGGTAATTTTACGAAAAATAAAATAAACATGATATGAATATAAATTGGGAAAATATAAAAACAGAAATTTTTGCAGAAATAAAAGAAATTTTGCAAAATGAGCCAAATTTTAATATAGATGAGGTTTTTGATTTGTTTGTGAAGGTTTTAGAATATCCAATTCAAGATGAAAATTTATCTGGTGTTGCTACAAGAATACCAAACGCATTACAAAAAATACTCTTGGACAATTTGTCAAGAATAGATAAAAATGCTTTTTTCCCTGATGTAGCCAAAATAGAACCCTATTTTAGAAAAATATTGTATCTGATTAACAATCAATCATATCAACAAATAGCTAATAGCAGAGATGGTTTAGGAACGATTATTCCTATTTTAAACCTCAATCCTAACAACATAAATTTTAATTGGGTTTCCTTAAATCCAAATCAAAAAACACATTTTGCAGAACACTTGTTAAAAGCCTATCAGTTGCGTAACTTAGAAAGTCATCAATGCAAAGATTGGAATAATGCTAAAATCTATGATGAATTGCGTAGCATTTTGGTTATGTACTTTTTTGCTACGCAAAAGCATTTTGATGCTTTAAAATCAATCGTTCAGCCAAATGATTTAACAGATTATTTGCAAAAACAAAAAATGGCTTTTACAAAGTGGCAAAGTCGTTTTGTGCATATTGAAGGCAAGGAAGAATTTGCAGAGGTGGAATTGTATGCTAAAGAAGTATTTGAAGATAATTACAACGAGGAAAACGAAGATGAAAATAACGAAGATGAGGAAAATGAAAATACTGAAACTGAAAAAATTGCAAGGGAAGGTAAAATAGATGAATTACGCAAAAAAATCACTGAGAAACAGATGATTATTTTGGGAGAGGTTGGTATGGGTAAAAGTACAACATTGCAATATTTACATTTCAAAGACGCAAATAATGCTTTACAGAACAAAGAATTACCTATTCCGCTTTATTTTGAACTAAAAAATCTTACAGACAAAGACAGCATTTTACAAAAAATCATTGATAAAATAGATAAAGACAAAGATTTTACGATTGATATGCTCAAAAAAGGAAAATTCTCTATTTGTTTAGATGGTTTGAATGAAATTGAAAAAAATATCAAAGTCAAAGTTTTTACGCAAATAAAAAACCTTTTGACTGATTTCCCTAATAATTTTTATCTCATAACCAGCAGACCACAAGGCTACAATCGTGAATTTGATGACATTATTCAAGACAGAAAAATTCCTGTTTTTGTGTTACAAAAAATGCAAGACAAACAAATTACGGAGTTTTTGGATAAAAATGGAAAAAATGTCAAAAACTTTATCCAAAACGAAATAAATGCAAATGACAGCCTAAAAAAAATCGTACAAACGCCTCTTATGTTGCTTATGCTTATTGCAGTTGTAGAAAAAGAAGGCAAAATACCAAATGAAAAAGGTAAAATTATTCGTGCTTTTATGTTTAGTTTGTATGAAAGAGAACAAAAACAAATCATTGATTTTGATAAAGATGTTTTTCATTTGCTTTTGTGTTATTTGGGTTATCAAACACGAGATTTGACGGGCTCAAACTCTGGTTTGGATAGAGAAGAATATATTTTGCCACTTTTGGAAGAACGCAAAAAACAATTAGGTTTGCCTATCAATCTGTTAGATTTTTTACGCAAGGTATTGGATTTGAATGTTTTAGTAAAAGATGAAAACCAATACAGTTTTACACATGAATTGTACCAAGAATATTATGCTGCTGAATTTCTCATGCAATTTAAAACCAAATAAAAAATGGATAATAATCTCTTAGAAAAACATAAAAACGACCCTGCATGGGCTGAAGTGATACGCTTGTACTCTGGCTTGTTTGATACACAACAAGAAAGAGAAGATTTTATCATTGACCTCGCTGAAACTGATATTTTATTGGCTGCAGAGTGTAAGACGAGTTCTACAGATGATGAAACTAATCTGAATGATATATTATTTAATAAGTGTAATGAATTAGCAAAAAATAAAGATTATGAAAATAACCTATCTATATTGAATCCATTGTTAGCGTTATTTGAGTTAAATAGAATAGAAACATTAGTTGGGTTTTTAGGAAATATACCTAAACGTAACATTCGAGTATTCAACCAAGTTATCAAGCAAATCCCAAAAAATGAAAAATCAAAAAAGGTATTAATTATCATATTGTTATCAAATCCAGCATATTTTATTTCTGCATTTTTAGACTCCATAAAAGTGTTTGAGAATGAAAATATCGTTTTGAGTGCGGAAGAAATAAATAATATTTTTCAAGAAATTGTTATAAAAGAAGATATAAAGTCTAAATATTTACTACAATTTATAAAAAAATACAACTCAAACATTAAAAAAATTGAAAACTATAACTTGTATGGTGAAAAACACTTATTTAAAATTAGAAATTACGAGGATTTAAAGTATTTGATAAAAATATTTGACTTGGGTATAAACATACACGAGTTAATATATCAGTTATTAGAAACGAAAAAAAATAATAAAATTTATATGTTGCTACAATCACTCCAAGAAATGACTATTAAAGCCAAAATCGTTTTTTTGACCAGTATGATTGAAAGCAAAGATAAAAATCTTATAGCTGGTGCTTACTTATACATAAATCATAATCCAATAATTTCTAAAAACTTTAAAAATATAGAAATTGTAAAATGTGAAATTAATTATGAATACCTAATTTCTCAGAGAATATTTTATAAAATTCACAATGCATTATTAAACAAGATAGACAATGCGTCTAAGTTTAGACCAAAATATGAAGTTGGTGATAATATCAAATTATACTATTCAAACACAGGATTGAGACATCATTTTTTTAATCTTAAGGCTTCGAATCATCGCAATTTATACACTTTTCTAATGCCTTTCAATGAAGCAAGCGAAGATATTTCAAACTTAAATAAATATGCCTTAATAAATGCAAGAATAATACACATTGACAACAAAAAAAACGTTATTTATATATCCAATAAACAATTATACATAAAAAATACATTTTTTGACTTTGATTACATAGATGTCGTCAAGATTGGTGATATTGTGGATTGTCGCATTGGAAAAAGAGATGAAAAAAAATCAACTGCCAGTATCATTGGTATCAATAAAAATCAAAAGGCTGTTCTTTCAGCTGAAAAATGGATATTGGAAGGTATTACCAAAGTAGAAGCATTAGTCCATGAGATAAAAAATAATATTGTATATTTAACGCCTATCAGATTTGATTTTGAGAATAATCACAGTAAAATCGAAAATGGACACAAAAGCATTACCAAAATAACTACAAAAAGGATAACTATTTTTGAACGATTCAAAGAATTTTTAACTGATAGGCTAAAAGTAGGTTACACATTCTTATTTAGTGCTTTTAATTCTCAAATTGGGTTATTGACAAAAAAAAATATAATAAGTTTATTTCCAAATAAAAAATGGTTTTTACTTTTCCTAATAGAAAACGGAATTATCGAAAAAATACCAAATGTAAATAACGTTGAAGGCGGAAAATATATTGTGGTAAGGGAAGTAGAATCACAATTATTTGATGATTTGAAAGAAAAATTACTTTCTGAAGATTTTTCTTCCAATTTTTTTTAATTTTATATATCAACTTCTGACTGCGAAAATCATCAACATAGACGACCAAAATAGAATAAATCTCTCACTCAAACAAATACAAAAATGACTTATATCACAGGTTGGAAAAATAAAACATCAGTTTTTATAACTGCTGATAGTGCTATCACATACAAAAAAGATATTGAACAAATAGGTATTCGTGATGAATATACCAGTTTTGGAGAAAAAAATATCATAATGTTAGATAAAATTGTGCAAGAAGAATGGCTAAAAATATACAACATTGATGATAAGATAATCCTTGCTTTCGCTGGCGAAGTGTCAGAAATACCTACAGCAATAGAAATCTTGGAATGTGATTTAAAGGATTATGGTATAAATAAGATAAGAGATGCTTTACAAAGGGCGTGTTTAGGAAGAAGAATAGCCATTATAGCGGGTTTATATGAAAATAATAAGCCTGTTTTAATATCTATGAACGCAAATAAAGAACCAGGTTTTAAGGAACACACTGAATATGAAGTTGTGCATGCGGGTAGTGAAAATGCAAGCGTTATGGAAAATTTAAAAAGATATTCAAATGAAATTTGTGGATTATTGAAAGAGGATGAGGATAATGGTAATAGATATAGCGAGGACGAAAAATTAGTACTAATTTGTGCTGTTATGCAATCATATAGATACCTTGAAATAAATGCACTTAACGAAGGTATTGGCGGTTTTATGTTTGGAATAAGGTTAGATATGTCAGGCATTCATTGGCACAAAGATGTTGCTTATATACCTATGTCTTATGAGGGGCAACCCATAACAAGTTATAACCTAAATGAAATATATGGTGATGCAAATACAATAGGCATGTTTGCAAGGGAAAATATTATTTGGCTGGGTACTCCATATACCGAATATCCTTTGAGTATATTCGCAAATTTTGCACCAAAACAAGTTTTAAAAACAAAAGAATGGTCAGAAACAAGAAACAAATGGGCTACTAAATGGAATGGTTCTGTTTTTGAGAAATATGAAAATTTAGATGTTGACTACTTTATTTTCATAAATAAAAAAAAGCCAGTTGTTATACTCACATTTCCAAAAGAAAATCCCCTTTTTTACTTTAACATAAATAAACGTACACTTAGTTTTAGTGAAGAAGGTTTAAATTTTTTTAATGAAAAATTAACTAATAGAATGGACAAAGAAATTACGATAATCCCTTTTGAAAATTCCTCATTCAGTTCAACCTTCCACAAAAAAAATAAAAATACGATTTAGTGGGGCAATGCTACAAAATATAATGTATCTTGTTTGTGAAACTTCCCCCATTTCGTCCAAGTCTTCTCCCAAAAACGAAAAAGTTGTTAGTGTTTAAAAAAATGTAAGCATAAAAGCAAAATACATTTTTCGTTACCAAAAAATGCACATAAACTTAGGGAATGATAAAAAATTTTGTTTTTCATTTTAATTTTTATGCTATTTTGCGATTGTACAAGCATTTTTTAAACACCAACAAGAGACGAAAAAAATTTCTTGAATACTGTTATCGTTTGATATGTTGTTTTTGATTACAAATATATTGTTTTTTAAGGTTTTTTAAACAAAAAAACAACATTCTGAAAAAATCAAAATGTTGTTTTCTAAATTACTTAAATACTATTTATTCCCCGTTTGGGTCTTTTTTATCGTTTTATTGCCAATACTGCACCACCACAATAGTCAGGGGTATCAGATGTAAAATAAAAATCAAAGTAATAAATACCTGTTGAGCCACATTGATAGGTAATAGTAGAATAATATTTATTTTTTTCTTTGGCGTAACTGTTGATGATTTCTTTCTTGTTTGGGTCTAAAATTTTTACACCCAAGCCCTTTGTTTGCGCACTTGCATTGGCAAGCATAACAGTATATCTTGCACCTTTGCTAAAAATATATGAAGCACTGATGTTGCGGTGTGTACCTGATTTGCCATCTAAGCCAAAACTTTTGAGAAAAGTAAAGCCTTCAATCATGTTGCTTATACATTTGTCTTTGTAGATTTTGGTGTCGCATGCTACCATAGGAACAGGTGCGTACATTACTTTTGGAGTAGGGTTTTCAAAACGGTTAAACAATAACCCAAGAAAAGCCAAAGTGATATGGAGAATACTCATATAATTTTTGAAAGTGAGAATGATTTTTTAATTTACGATTTTTAATTTTTAGATTTTAATTTTCAAACTTTATTTTTAAAATTTTATCTTTTAGGGTTTATCTTTTTTTAGATTTTTAAATTAACTTGCATATTTGATTTCAGAAAACAAACGCAATTAGCAACATTAATATTATTTTTCAAAAAAAAATAACAAAAAATACAAGAAAAGTATGTAATTATCTTTATTATCTATACCAATTACAAAAAACATACCCAATTTAAAAAAAATCAATGCCTAAAATCAACGTTGTTATTTCATTAACAAATTTTTTTAATCCTTCACAACAAGCCTAAAACCTACGCCATGTATATTGGTAATTTCAACATCTGTATCCGCTTTGAGGTATTTTCTAAGGCGAGAAACAAAAACATCAAGGCTTCTGCCATTAAAATAATTGTCGCCACCCCACAAAAGGCTCAAAATTGTATCACGTTCAAGTGTATTGTTGCGGTGCAGACAAAAAAGTCGCAATAATTCTGCTTCTTTTTGTGTCATTTCGGTTATGTCTTGGTTTATGGTAAGTCTTTGGTTTTTGTATTCAAATACAAATTTACCAATTTCAAAATTTTCTTTGGGGGGAGGTGTGTTATTAGCGGTTTTTTGGGTGCGTTTCAAAATATTTTCTATTCTAAGCATCAAAACTTCAATGCTAAAAGGTTTTGTAATATAATCGTCAGCACCCAAACTTAGCCCTTTTACTTGGTCTTCTTTCATGGTTTTGGCAGTTACAAAGATAAAAGGCACATTTTCATTGATTTCTTTGATGGCTTTTGCAAGCGTAAAACCGTCTTTTTTTGGCATCATCACGTCTAAAATACACAAATCAAATCCCTTGCGTTGAAAGGCAGAAAGTGCCATTTCGCCATCTGGATATAGTTCTACTTCGTATTCTTGCTGTTCCAAATTGTCTTTCACCACAAAACCGAGATTAGTGTCGTCTTCTGCTAATAAAATTCTTGCTTTTTTCATGCCTTTATGATATTTTGATTATGATTTTTCAGGTTAAAATGTAAAATGGTTGTTTGATAAGAAAACGTTTTATGTGGGTTAAAATTATCTTGTCAAAAATAAGTGTTTTTTTTCGTTTGCAAAAATTTTTAGATTTTAATCTGTGGAAAATATTGTTTTAGCCAAGGTTGAAACTTGTAATATATTTTTATTTTTTTTAGTACCACAGAAAACAAAAAATAAAATAAAAAATGAAAAAAATATCTTTTTTGCTTGTATTTGTACTTGCTATTGCAAATGTATATGCGCAACAAAGTACGCTTTTGGATAGCGTTGCCTTAGAAAATGCCCAAACATATTACGAACATACGCTTTATGAGGCACTAAAAGAGCCTTTGAAGGTATATAAAATGAACTTGAATTTGGGAGAATCATATACACAAATCAAAGAAATATCCAACTGTAAAAATTTACAAGTATTAGATTTTGGAGACAATAAAATTCCTAAATTCCCAAAATTACTATTGGAATTGACCAATTTACAAACGTTGGGTTTGAGTTATAATTATATTCCCGCTTTGCCAAAAAATATAAATAAATTAAAAAACTTACAATCATTAGATTGTATTGGCAATAAAATTGAAAAATTACCTGTAGAAATTGGGAATTTGGAAAAATTGGAAATTTTGTGTGTGAGCCAAAATAAACTAAAAAAAATCCCCAAAGAAATAGGTAATTTAAAACAGCTAAAAACTTTGCATTTGAGCGAAAATCAAATAAATGCCTTGCCAGCAGAAATAAGTCAATTACAAAAATTGGAAATATTAGGACTATCTGGCAACCAATTTACAGGTTTGCCACAAGAAGTAATTGCTTTGAAAAATCTAAAACAATTACATTTTATAGATAATCAACTCACTTCTCTGCCAACAACCATCAATAAACTCAAAAATTTGGAAAATTTGGAACTAATGGGAAATAAAATTATCATGTTACCCAAAGAAATTGGCGAGCTAAAAAATTTGAAAGAATTAAGTTTAAGATATAATAAACTTAACGCTTTGCCCAAAGAGATTAACGAATTAAAAAATTTGACAAGGTTAGATTTTGGGCATAATAACCTTACCAACCTGCCCAAAGAAATAAGTGCATTGAAAAATTTAGAATGGTTGCGTTTAGATAATAATAAACTTACAACTTTACCTGAGGAAATTGGCGAACTAAAACAATTGGTACGGTTAGATTTAGAAAAGAACAATATTTCAGACACAGAAAAAGAAAAAATCAAAAAAATGCTTCCTAATTGTAATGTAGTTTTTGAATAAAAATAGCAAATTAAAAAACACACACATTGTGTAAACCTTTCTAAAAAATAAATTTATGTTTTGGGTTATTAAAAACTGAATTTTGGCAAGGTATGGACAAAAACAAAAAATTACCATCTGCTTTATTAAATAAGAGAGGGTAATTTTTTACACATAAATATTTACTTTTAATGGATTATTTGAAAAATTCAAAGAAGAAAAGCACTGCTGCATATTCTTTACGAACTCCTTTGGCAGAACCAATCGAAGACCCTCCTTTACGAACAGTTCCATCATCTTCAATTTTACCTACAGATGAACCCCCTATGCGAACAGTACCATCTCTTTCTACTTTTCCAACAGAAGAACCACCTTTGCGGATAGTGCCATCATGCTCTATTTTGCCCACAGACGAACCACCCACACGAATAGTACCATCACGCTCTATTTTGCCTTTGCTGGAACCACCCAAACGAACTGTGCCATCAGATTCTATCTTCCCAAAAGAAGAACCATTGCGACGCAAATCTTGTGCTGAAACCCCAGCATTCAAAGCCCATAAAAGGACTATAGTTGTCAAAATTTTTATAAATTTCATAATTACTAAAAGTTTTTTGTTAAAATTACTAAAAGCATACCAAGCTTTAAAATTCACTTGATATGAATAAATTAAATACGTTTGTTTTATGGTAAATATTTCAATATTTTGAAAATAAAATAACAAAAATTTTCAAATTTTACAAAATCCCTTTTGATGAAGGAATTTCGTTGCCTTCCACTTTTATTGCCATTTTAACAGATTTTGCAAAAGCTTTAAAAATCGCCTCAATTTGGTGATGGTCATTGTCGCCTACAACACTTACATGCAGATTAGCATGTGCATTGAACGCCCACGACTCAAAAAAATGTTTGACCATTTCCACAGGCATTTCGCCTACTTTTTCCCTTTTAAAATTATCTGACCATTTCAAAAAACTTCTTCCAGAGAAATCCAACGCAACTTGTGCTTGTGCTTCGTCCATTGGTAGGGTAAAATGTCCATACCTTGACAATCCTCTTTTATCTCCCAATGCTTTGCGGAATGCCTCGCCAAGTGCAATGCCTATGTCTTCAATCGTGTGGTGTTCATCAATCCACAAATCACCTTTTACTGTGCCTAAAATATCTATTTTGGCGTGTTTAGCAATTTGGATGAGCATGTGGTCAAAAAAATGTACGCCTGTTTGAAATTCATATTTGCCTGTGCCATCAAGGTTAACAAAAATATCTATTTGTGTTTCGGAAGTACTGCGTATAATGTGTGCTGTGCGTGTAGGTAGATTTTCTTGGGTGGTTTCAAGGTTTTTTTCTTTATTTTCAAATTGCTGTATTTCATAGTTATTTTCAGATTTTTTCTCGTGGATTTTTTCCTCTTCTTTCAAAGGCAAAATATTAGTTTCTAATGCAAGAAATGCATATATTTCGTCCCAATCCGTAGAAATCAATCCGATACAATTTTCCACTTGTGGGCTTGGAAAGTGCCAATCTTGGTTTGGGTCGCCTATTAAAATGCCTCCTGCGCCTATATTGTAGGCAAGTTGCATATCTGTCATTCTGTCACCTATGACATACGAATTGGGCAAATCATACTCATTACTCATCAAATAATGTGTGAGCATGCCTGTATGAGGTTTGCGTGTAGGCGCATTTTCGTGTGCAAAAGTGCGGTCAATGAGGATTTCGTTAAAAAAAATGTGTTCATTCTCCAATATTTCCAACATTTTAAGGTGTGGTTTCAAAAAATCTTCTTCGGGAAAAGACGCAGTACCCAAACCATCTTGATTGGTTACCATAACAAATTGATAAGGCATTTCTTGTGAAATACGGTACAAATTGCGAATAACTTTTGGATAAAATGATAATTTTTCTAAACTATCTACTTGAAAATCTATCGGAGGCTCATTAATAATGGTGCCATCACGGTCAATAAAAAGGAGTTTTTGCAAAGTAAATTATGGATTATAAATTATGGATTTTTCTAATATATGCGAAGCAAGGAAAAAAAAGGCTATAAAATCCGTTTTAATCCGTAAAATCCGCGTTATCCGCGTGCTTCTTGCCAGCGTTTTCTGTACAAATCTTTTAAAAGAGAGATTTTTTAATTCAATAAATAAAAATGTAAAATACGTACAAAAAATTGACATGAAAAAATTTGCAGATAAAAAATATAAAAGCATTTTAAAAAATAAAAAAAATCCAATATTGTTTAATTTTTTTCTGTAATTTTGCAATAATATTTATTTTAAATTATTTTTTAATCACAATTTAAATAAAAGCTGTTCATTCCCTTTTTGGGGTAGGGGCTTAATTTAATTTTAAAATAAAGGCTGTTTGTTCCTCTTTGGGAGTTAAGGGCTTTTATGGGGCTTTAACATTATGGATTTAGTCATTGAAAATGGGCAAATTGTAGCACAAACTTTAACACAAAACCAAACTACAAACACAGCAGTAGATTCTTCTTCTAATGGTGTTAATTATGCCCAACCTGCCAACATACAAGAAGAAATACAAGCAGATACCACATTAAACCCTGAAATAGAGGCAAATAAAGGCATATTTGATGAATATTTTACATTTAGTTATGCCAAAAGTTTGGCTAAATATGTCATTACACCACTTGAAAAGCATTATTTTAGGGCAATTTTTATTGGATTTGATGGTGTACAATTTCCTACCCGCAACGACCCAAATCGTCCATTGATTTTTGCCAGCAATCACTCTGGTATGGCATTTCCTTGGGACGCTATTATATTTTCATCTGGGCTTATGCGTATGGGTGGATATGACCCTTACAGAGCTACAAGGGCATTGTCATCACCTATGCTTTCCAAAACAAAGCTGATGAATCCGTTTTTGTTGCCAAATTTTTGGAAAAGAGCAGGCGGAATTGATGCGACTACGCTCAATTTTGATACCATGATGCATTACAGCGATACCAATATTTTGATTTACCCAGAAGGTATTGAGGGCATTGGAAAAGGTTTTAATAAACGTTATGAATTGCAAAAGCTCTCTACTTCGTCTTTACGTATGAGCCTCAAATACAAAACGGATATTATCCCAGTGGCTACCGTAAATGCTGAATATATTAACCCATTTAGTTACAGTGTTGATGTGTTGAATGACTTGGTGCGTAAAATTGGGATTCCTTTTTTACCTATTGGACTCACGACTTTGTTGGTGCTTTGGCAACCTTGGATGTTTTATTTTGCTTTTCCTGCCAAACTTGTGTATGTGCGTGGGCGTAGAATAAAACCATATCAAATGCTTGAAAAACCTTTTGAGGAAATCACCTACCAAGACTTGGATACATTGCGCAACAAAATACACCGCACTATGCAAATGGAACTTGATATGGCGGTACGTGAATATGGACAAGACCCATATCATTGGGGCGAATTTGGCGAAAGTTTGTGGAATAATCTACACAAAATTCATTTTTTTATACCGCTTTCTTGGGCTTTTGTTTTTACAGAACACGACAGGCGTTATTATAATCTCCAAGAAAAATTAAAAAAATATAACCAAAATACACCTGAACACGCACAAGCACGCAAAGTACTAATAGAAGAAGCGCAAGCAGATATAGAAGATGAAAGTTTGTTTGGATTGGTCAAAAATGCAACAATCACGCTGATAGCCAACCCACAAGTTTTGTTGTTTTATGTGCCTGTTGGCGGACTTGTGTCTATGTTTGTGCAAGGTATGACGAAGGATTAAAAAAAAGTGTCAGTTATTTCAGGTGTCAGTTTTTTAGTTTTAAGGGTAAAATGACTGATAATTGAATTAACTGACACCTAAAAAAAACTAATTTTTTATGCTTTTTTCTCGTCTTCTTTTTTCTCCTCAGGTTTTTTTTCTTCTATTTCTTTTTTTTCCTCCTCTTTTTTACCAAAACCAAAGAAACTTTTGGTTGCATTGGCAAAACTACCCAATTTTTCTTTTGCACCTTCTGCAAAATCCTCTAATTTATCTTTTGCACCTTCTGCAAAATCACCTACTTTTTCTGCAAAAGAAGTTAAAGTTTTGCCTGTAAGTGCTTCATGTACTTGTCCTTTGAGCGTAAGGCTAAAATCTTTGAGAGATGCTTCTACTTTTGCATCAATAAGTGGTGCTACACGTCCTTCTACATATTGTAGAACGGTCTCAACTGCAACTTTTGCTTGTTCAGGCGTGATACCTGCTTTTTCTGCTACTTTTTCTGCCAAATTGTCCATAAGAAAGTGAATTTTAATTTTTTTAGGGTATGTGTTTTTTGAAAAGAATTTTAATTTTTTATTAAAACTTTTGTTAAAAATAGCAGGAATTATTTGAAAATAAAAATTTAATTTGAAAAGATGTGTCAATTTTCCAAACTTTGCACGTCTTTTAATTCCTAATCCCTAATTTCTAATTCTTAATTTCTAATTCACAAAATGTATTCTTTAAAAGAACTTTTCAAGCAAACCGTTTCCGAAATTGTAAAATGCAAAAATATAGACGAAAACGAAGCTAAAACCATTGCTTTTTATCTTTTGGAAGAATTATTTTCAGCCAATAGATTGGATATTATGTTGGATAAAACAATTTTAAATAAAAATTTATCTGAAAACGACTTTTTAGAAAAAAAAGAAATATTGCAAAGTTTTATTTTTAGAATAACCCAAAATGAGCCATTGCAATACATATTAGGGTATGAAATATTCCACGATTTACGCATCAAAACCTCCAAAAATGCGATTATTCCACGCCCTGAAACTGCAGAACTTGTGCAAATCGTACAACAACATTATCCACAAAAATCGCCACTCAAAATCTGGGATATTTGCACAGGAACGGGTTGTATTGCGTTGGCGTTGGCACATTTTTTTGAAAATAGCACTGTTTTAGGCACAGATATTAGCCTTGATGCACTTGTATTGGCACAAGAAAATAAGATTTTAAACAATATCCAAAATACATGGTTTTTGAAAAAAGATGTTTTTGAAAAGGATACTTTTGAAGAAAATTTAGGTAAATCAAACCAATTAAATAAACCCGAATTTTATTTGGTAAAAAATAGCTTTGATGTGATTATTAGCAATCCGCCTTACATTTGTGAAAGCGAGAAAAAAGATATGTTGCCCAATGTATTGGATTATGAACCGCATTTGGCGTTGTTTGTGGAAAATGAAAATCCTCTCGTTTTCTATGAAAAAATTTTACAAATTTCTCAGATTTTTTTGAAAAAAAATGGAAAAATTTACTTTGAAATCAACGAAAATTTTGGCAAAGAAATGATTTTATTGCTTGAAAAATATCATTTTAAAAATATTCAATGCGAAAAAGACATCAGGGGAAAAGATAGGTTTGTAATAGGAATTATGGATTATGGATTATAGATTATTTTTCCAATGTCTTTTTATTTTCCGTAATAATTTTTAAAAATTTATTAAATTTGGACTTTTCTTAAAAATTCATTAAATTATATCTTTTTAGCCATATCCAAAAAAAGGGTTTTACATCATATTTTATTTCAAATTCTTAAATAAAAATTTGTCATAAATGGTTTATTCTCCCTTTGGGGGTTAGGAGGCTAATTTTTTTAAACTAAAACTTTCTTAAAATAAAATGACTGCAAAAGAATTTTTGTACAAATATCTCAATGCAAATTCACCTGTTGGGGCAGAAATGGAAGGGCAAAAAATATGGCTTGACTATCTTAAAAGTGATTTAGATGAGCATATTGTAGATGCTTATGGCTCTGTTATAGGCATTATCAACCCAAATCAACCTTACACCGTAGTAATAGAAGCCCATGCTGACGAAATATCTTGGTTTGTAAATCATATTACTGATGATGGTTATATCTATGTGGTACGCAATGGTGGTTCTGATTTTGCGATAACGCCCTCTATGCGTGTGCATTTACACACCGAAAAAGGCAAAGTAAATGGCGTTTTTGGGTTTCCTGCAATTCATGTGAGAAATAGTGAAAAAGATGATGTGAAACCTGAACAAAAAAACATGTTTATTGATATTGGGGCAAAAAATAAAGCAGAAGTAGAAGAACTTGGCGTACACGTGGGCGTAATTGCTACATTTGTAGATGGGCTTATGGAACTCAACGATAAATATTATGTAGGCAGGGCTTTGGATAATCGTATGGGTGGATATATGATTGCACAAGTAGTAAAAAAATTAAAGGAAAATAACATAAAATTGCCTTATACGCTTTGTGTGGTCAATTCGGTACAAGAGGAAGTGGGACTTCGTGGGGCAGAAATGGTGGCAAAACGTCTCAATCCTGATGTTGCCATTGTTACAGATGTATGCCATGATACATATTCACCACTTGGGTACAACAAAATCAAAGATGGGGCTATTAAAGCAGGGGAGGGAGCAGTGCTTACCTATTCGCCTGCGGTACAAACCAAACTCAGAGATGAATTTATACGCATTGCTAAAGACAAAAAAATTCCTTTTCAACGTTTGGCTTCTTCTCGTTCAACTGGTACTGATACTGATGCTTTTGCGTACCAAAGCAATGGAAAAACCAGTGCAATGCTTGTATCACTTCCACTCAAATATATGCATACTACAGTAGAAACTGCTCACAAGGAAGATGTGGAAAGTTGTATCAATTTGATATATGAATATTTGGTGCAGTTGGAATCTGGGAGAGATTATAGGTATTTTGCATAAAACAGAAAGAAATAATTTACAAGTTTAGAAAAAATGTGTCTGTGCCAAGCAAAGGTCTGACACATTTTTTTTTTAATTTTACACATAAAAGCAAGTAAAATAAAATTTTTTTGTTATTTTAGTACCACATAAACAATAAGTTTATTTAAATTTAGGTTTTGTACTTCAATATTTCACTAAAATATGAAAACAAACTACTTTTATGGATTTTTCAGTATCAAAGAAACAGCAACGGAAATCGTCCTTATGCGCAAATGGATTTGGTTTCCACTGCATATTTTTACGCTTTTAGTTGGCTTTTGGGGTGTGTATGGCTTTTTTGCGAATGAGATGATTTGGCAAGGGGTTTTGGCTTTGTTTGTCTTTTATTGGGGAATTTGTGGGCTTTTCAATTACATAAAAATTACCATTAACCACGAATTTATTGAAAAGAAAAACTACCCTTTTCCTTGGTTTACCAATGTGAAAGTGCTTACCAAAGATTTTATCAGTGCAAGTGATAGTGCGATTACAGAAACGCAAAAAACAACCGTTACACATGTGGGAGGCGTGAATATTACACATACTTTGCCCAAACCTGTCAAAAGCACTACGGGCTATAAAGTTCAACTTTGGGTAGATAAAACGTGGTCTGATGGTAAAAAAAATGTAATAACCGTAGATTTGCAAGATTTTACGGTGGGCGATTATGCGTCTGCTGATTTTTTGGTATTGTGTTTGAACAAATTTAGTAGAAAAAAAAACTAAACAAAATAAACTATGCATTATTTACTTATTCTCATAAGCCTTATTTTTACTTGTGCAGTGCAGTATTTTTTATCTATTTGGTTGATAAAAATAGGCTACTTTTATGATTATGCCCATACTTTTGGCGGTTTTTTGCTGTTTGCGATTTTGTATATGAATGTGCTACAATTTTTGGTACGTAAGGCAAATTTACAACTAAATGATTATAGTCGTAATACTAAAACATCTCCAAGTATAATTGTAAAAAATAGCGTTTTCGTGTTTTTATTGGCTACTTTTTGGCTCAATTATGAAATGATGAAGGTTCACGCAACAAGCCAAAATAAAACGGAAATTCAGAGCAAATAAACGTACCAAAATAAATGTAACTCAATGAAAAAACCAATTAAAAAAATGGCTTGGATAGCAACTTTTGGTATGGCTTATACGCTTTTTGGCGTAGCATTGATATTTGGCGTGTGGCAATTATTATTTATTCAAACTGCTGAAAAAACCAAAGGAACAGTAGTTGGAATGGATAGACAGGACAAAATGCGTTCAAAAGACCAATTTGCCCCTATTATTGAATTTGAAACAGCAACCAAACAAAAAATAAAAGTACATACAAACGTGTATGATTATCCGCCTAACTTTCAAACAGGCGAGGAAGTTGTCGTTTTTTATCAAGCATCTAATCCACAAAATGCGAAAGTACAGCATTTTCGCCATCTTTGGTTTTGGACTTCTGTTTGGGCAGGTATTGGGCTATTTTTCTTGGTTGTAGGCTTTTTATCACCTAATGCACGTGGATTTTAATAAAAGTATCAGAGATTTGGGTAATGATTTATACGAACTTAATGCCTCTTGTGCTTTTTATGTTTTGTTCGAAGTATTTGAAAACCAATCTTTACAAAATACGTGAATTTATAGAATAAAAACAAATGGAAAAACTCACTATTACAGAAATTGAAGCCTTTATCCAAGAAATGAAACAAGGCAAAAAACTTATCTTGGCAGGCGAATATGACCCTGACCCGTATGGCGGTGGTGCAAATTGGAATCACGAGTTGCGATATGAGGCTGAAAAGCAAATATTTGTACTACAAACCAATTTCTTTCCTTCACAATACCATTCTGAACCCGAAATTTCGTACTTAGACCTTGATGAAGTACAAGTAATAAAACGTCTTTTATTTGAAATTAAACATAGGGTTTCTTGTTGGTAAAATACACCTAAAAATGATGCAAACAGAACATTATGGCACAATTATAACGGATTTAGGCAACGACAAATATCAATTAAGTTGTCAGCCTACGTCTTATTTTATGTTTGAAATACTTGGGGTTTTGGCTGTGGGCGAAACTACAGAATGGGGTGAGTATATTGCCTATTGTGGCACACAAGACCAATCTTTTTCCCTTAGTGTGCCTTTTTCTGCCAAAGTTTTGCGTATCAATCAGGCATTGGTGGATTATACAATGGAATACACAGGGCAAGATTTTAATAAAAATGGCGGTTTTTCGCAAACGGATTGGGTGGTAGAAATTCAAAAAATAGACAGCAAAGAAAATGAAAATACGCATTATCACAGATACAGAACTGAGCCACACAAAGAAATTTGGCACAGAACAACCACAAGTCATTTGGAGATAGAAATGGGTTTTGAATTGAGAAATGTTTGCACACAAGAAATGTATTTCAAAAATTTTCAACTTTTGGGGACAAATTTTAAAGAAAATGAGCCTATTGCAAGTTTTGAATATTGCCCCAAATACCTATCTCTTGCCTACCAAAACAAAAATACTATTCCACAAACCTTAGAAAAACACAAGAAACTTGCCTACCTCTACGCCCCTTGCGATACAGATAAAATAGACCTAACTTTTGATATGTATGAAGCAATTTATAGGGCAAATGATTGGCTTTTATGGCATTGCAAAAGAGAGCCAATGCTGAAAATTAAACGCAATTTTTATGCGTATAAAGATATAAATTATCTATTTTGGTATCAAATAGAAGGCGAATATATACGCATTGGGCTATACACAGGAGGTTATGAATACTTAGAAGTTCACGGTTATATACCTTGTGAATTTCCAGTGGTAGGCAAGGTGCTTTATAAAGACGAGGTTTTTTTTCATTTTGTAGTAAATGGACCCTATGACCCAGAAGCCTATACGCCTTTTGATATGGAAATTGTGAGCCAAAATCCTAAAAATGAAATGTATGAACTCATAGCAAAAACAGGAGGGGAAAATGATTTTTTTCATACAAATTCATTCAACAAAGAAGTTTTTTTTGAAGAAAGTTGGCTTTTTATCGTTAAACCTTTACAGCCCAAAGAAGTGAAAATTTATTTGGATAAATTATTGGCAGAAGGGAGTTTTATTTGAATTTTAGCCACTAACCCCCGCAGTGGAGATAAATACAGAAAAATGGTGAATATGTTAGATATGTTGCAAGTTGAAACCTATATCCAAAAGATGAAGGAAAATATGAAAGTGATTTTACAAGACCAATGTAAACCTTACAATGGGGGTAGGCGTTGTGATATAGAAATACAGTTTGAGGAAGAGAGGCAGATATATGTGTTGCAAAATAACTTTTATGCCTCAAAAGAACACAAAGAACCCGAAATTTCGTATTTATATTTTGATGAAGCACAAATAAAAGCCTATCTTTTATCTGTTGATAAAGAGAAATTTTATTTTTGGCTGGGCAAAACCCCAAAACTAATTGAGAAAAAGATGCAACAAGTTTTAAATGAGTTGCAAAAAAATGGAAACACAAGTGCAAGTACAGATTTTGAAGGCGACCCTTGGGGCGGATACACACGTCAGGGATTTGTAATCACATATCAACCGACAGAAAATAATTATTATTGGGAAAATTGGTTTGATAATGGATTAAGCGAAAGTACAACAGACACACATATTTATAATTTTGAGGAATTGAAAGATACCTTAAAAAAAATAATAGAAGAACAATATTACTAACCTAAAAAATCAAAAAATCAATGGTACAAGATTTTGAAGATTACGAAAAACTATTGGCTATTTACCAAGAACAAGGCGAAGAAGCCTACGAATTGATGCTATTTGACGAGCCAGAAAAACCAGAAGGTTATGATGATTACTTGATGGAAAAAGAGGCTTTGGAATATGAACAGCATTTACAAATGTTCGTAGATTATGGTGCAGATGCACACGCAAGACGAGAGGTAGGTGAGCCTGTAAAGCCCAAAAGTTATGATATTTACAAAGAAAAAAAGTTTATCTATTATGAATATCATTTGAAATGCTTTGATGAAGCCATAGATGCTTACGAAAGAAGTGTTATTGAAGAGCCTATCAAGCCCGAAGGTTATGACGAATGGAAAGCAAAACAAGGGAAATTGCAGGAGAAAAAAGATGAATTTTCATACATAGCCTTTGTTAAAGAAGTGGAAAAACAAGAAATAGAAGAAGATAAAAAAACAGAAGAATACCTCAATTATGATGCAGAGGGTATTCCTGAATTTTTGACAATAACAGATTATCATTGTGGTATAAAAAACCTTCAATGGCTGAAAAAACACGAACCTGAAACACTCAAACCTGCTACACACAAGCCTAACAAAGACGAAAAAGAAGGCGTAAATTATGATGCAGAGGGCATTCCCGAATATCTTACCAAAGAAGCCTATCATTTTGGAGAAGCAAATCCTGAATGGCTCGCCAAACACGAACCGAAAAAATAAAACAGCAATTAATCAATTTTAGTCCAAAGTTGATTAATTGCTGTTTTTTATTTAATTCAATGACCCAATTTCTAACTTATCTCATGTCCCATTTTATTTTTTTTGGTTTCCATATATTCCTTATTATGTTCGTTTGAAGGAATTTCAATAGAAATTCTTTCGGTGATTTCAAGTCCATATCCCATAAGTCCAGCACGTTTTGCAGGATTATTACTAATGAGTTTAATTTTTTGAATACCTAAATCCCTCAATATCTGCGCCCCAACACCATAATCCCTTTGGTCGGGCTGAAAACCAAGTGCAACATTTGCCTGCACCGTGTCCAAACCTTGTTCTTGCAGTTTGTAGGCTTTGAGTTTATTTACGAGTCCAATGCCACGTCCTTCTTGGTTCATATAAAGGATAACGCCTTTGCCTTCATCTTCCACCATTTGCATCGCTTTGTGGAGTTGTGCCCCACAATCACAGCGACATGACCCAAAAATATCACCAGTAACACATGAAGAATGTACGCGCACCATTACCGCTTCATTTTCTTCCCAAGTACCTTTTACGAGGGCGAGGTGTAGTTCTTGTGTGTCTTGTTGTCTGTAAGCAATCAAATCAAAATTTCCCCAATTTGTGGGCATATTTACGCCAATTTCTCTTTTTATCAGGCTTTCTGTTTTGAGGCGGTAAGCAATTAAATCCTTTATGGTAATAAATTTTAGATTAAATTTATCTGCAATAATACGTAATTGAGGCATACGTGCCATAGAACCATCTTCATTCATGATTTCAATCAACACACCAACAGGTACAAAACCTGCCAACATTGCCAAATCAGAAGATGCCTCTGTGTGTCCTGCTCTGCGGAGTACGCCACCGTCTTTGGCTTTGAGTGGATTGATGTGTCCAGGTCTGCCCAAATCTTCTGGTTTTGTATTTTTGTCTGCAAGGGCTTTGAGGGTTTTTGACCTGTCATGTGCAGATATACCTGTAGTGCAACCATTGCCCAACAAATCTACTGTAACAGTAAAAGCGGTTTTCATAGGGTCTGTATTTTCGCCTACCATAAGGTCAAGTTTGAGGGCTTGACAGCGTTCTTCAGTCAGAGATGCACAAAGATAACCACCACCTTCTTTGCGCATAAAATTTACGATTTCGGGCGTGATACATTCCGCAGCACATATAAAATCGCCTTCATTTTCCCTATCTTCGTCATCTACTACTATGATTACTTCGCCATTGCGTATTGCTTTGATAGCATCTTCTATTTTGTCCATGTTTTTATTTACTTTTTTTAAAATAAATCGTTAAATAAAATTTTTGTTTTTAATTTGTTCAAAATTAAATAAAAACCAATGAAAAATACGAAAAATATCAAAAATTGGCTATTTTTCTATTAAAACAAAATTATATTTGGTAGTCATGCGTCATATTTATGGTTTTGAAAAATTTTAATAAAAAATGTAAAAAATATTTTTTACAAATAAAATCTTAAAAACATGTTTACAAAAAAATAAAATTTGGTATTAAACAAAAAAAATAACATAACATAAAAATAACCGCATAAAATTTGCTATTTAAAATAAAACAATGTTAAAAAAATGGTTTTATTAGTATTTAAAATATAAAATTTATAATTTTGTAAAAAAGAAAGATTAAAATATAAAACAAAAATATATTTCTAATGATTTTTTCAATAAAACACAAACTTCTGTAAAATACATGAAAAAAAATTATTCTTCTCTCTATATCCTGCTATTAGGGTATTTTTTCCTGCTTTGCACGCCTATTTTTGCTCAAGTAAATAATGACTGTCGCCAAGTATTCAATTCGGGAAAATTAGTTTGTGGAAATGCAAGCTTTTCAGATAATAGCAATGGGGCAGGTTCTGTGAATGATTTAGGGGCGGTTTTGCCAGGTAATCAGGCAGGTTGTCTTTCCACAGGTGAACATCAATCTGCTTGGTATGCGTTTAGTATTCAAACAAGTGGCACTTTAACGCTTACCATTAACCCAAATAATGCTTCCAATGACTATGATTTTGCAATTTGGGGTCCTGGTGTTACTTGTACTACGCTGGGAGCACCTATTCGTTGCAATTATTCAGGCACGCCAGGCCCTACAGGGTTGAGTGCAGCAGGGGTAGGCACAACAACAGGGGCAGGTGGCTCACCGTTTAATACGCCAATTAATGTAGTAGCTGGTCAGCTTTATTATATGTTGGTAGATAATTTTTCTAATAACAATCAAGGTTTTTCTTTAAATTGGGGTGGAACTGCAAGACTTGCAGTCGTAAATGCGTTATTTGGTACACCTATTGTATCTTGTAATAAAGCTACTTTTGTCAATACTTCTGCTACTTGCGATGCAACTGCTACACTTACATACCTTTGGGATTTTGGTGATGGCTCACCTGTTACAGCAGACAATACACTTACAAGCCCTTCACATATCTATGCAACGCCAGGCACTTACAACGTATCCGTTACAGTAACTGTTAATAGTGCTAATGTCAATAATGGGGCTACTGCCACTTATAGTGCACCTGTTACCATTACAACGGTACCACCTGTGCCTACTTTTTCTGGTTTGGCAGACCAATATTGTATTGATGCACCTGCGGTTAATTTGAGTGCAAGCCCAACAGGTGGAACTTTTACCATTCGCCCTAATATCACAGGTGCAGCCCAAACTGTTACACAGTTTAACCCTACAACATTAGGCGTAGGCACACATACGGTAACTTATCGTTATGTTTCTTCTACAAATGCTGCTTGCACAGGTGAAGTAACAAAAAATGTAAAAGTAAATGCACTTCCTACCGTAAGTATTACAGGGCTTTTGGCTAATTATTGCCCTACTTCGCCTGCGGTTACACTTATAGGCACACCTGCGGGAGGGACTTTTACAGTTAATAATGTAACTGCAACACAATTTAATCCTGCAACGCTTGGGGCAGGTACACATAGTGTAAAATATACTTATACAGACCCATTAACTACTTGTACAAATTCTACTACACAATCCGTAGTAATTAGTTCGCCTCCTGTGCTTGCGATAATAGGTTTGAATAATAGTTATTGCGAAACTAATCCAACTATTACACTTGTAGGCACGCCTACGGGGGGGATTTTTAAAATAAATAATGTTGTAGCAACACAATTCAACCCTGCAACATTGGGCGTAGGTACGCATATTGTAACGTATGATTTGGGCAATGGTTGTGCTTTGCCTATTACACAAAATGTACAAGTTACGCCAAAACCTACCCTAAATTTTGTAGGTTTAAATCCACAATATTGCAAAAATATTCCTGCATTTACACTCCAAGCCAACTTAACAGGTGGAATTTTTAAAATAGATGGAACAATTGCAACTCAATTTGACGCTAATGTATTAAATACTGGTGTTCGTGTGGTTAGTTATGAATATACTTCTCCCACTGATGCAAATTGTAAAAATACTATTACCCAAAATGTAAATATTTTACGACTTACAACCCTCACTTTCACAGGTTTGAATGCGAATTATTGCATAGATGCAAGTGCTTTTGACCTAACAGCAACGCCAGCAGGGGGAACATTCCAGATAAACAATGTGAATGCAACCCAATTCAACCCTACAACGTTGGGTGTTGGAAGTCATATTGTAAAATATACTTTTACAGATGTAAATACTTGCACCAATACCATTACCCAAACGGTAAATGTGGTGCCTTTGCCAACCCTTGCATTTGTAAATGTGAAAGATACCTATTGTATTTCAAGCCCAAGTTTCACCATGAGTGCAACTCCAACAGGTGGAACATTCAAAATTAACAATGTGGTGGCAACACAATTCAATCCTGCGACTTTGGGGCTTGGCAACCAAATTGTAACATATAATTATTCAGATGGAAATGGTTGTACCAATTCCATCACAAAAACTGTCCAAATCCAAACAAAACCAGTCTTATCATTCACAGGCTTA
>JANPJR010000133.1:0-1519 GCA_031425615.1 Cytophagales bacterium | reverse complement strand
TCCATATGATTTGCCAAGCCATACAACATCTCTACTTAAAATCACTCGCTTTGTTTCAAGATCCAAAAACCTAAAGACATCAGTTGGATGATTATCTGGTTTACCTAAAAATAGACAAGCTCGACCTCTATCCTCCAACTTGGATCTCATACCTCGTTTCGCATTTCTCTCAACAATAGCAATTTCGCCAAATGGTTTCAATGCTGTTAATTTTGTTTCTATTTTATTATAAAATTTATTATCTGCTAAAATAGTTTTATTCTCAGTCACAATCATATTTTCAATATCACTTGCTGTTTTAGCCGCTTCAGTCCACACTCCATCTCTCAATTCCTTTGGCAGACCCGCAGCATTCAGCATGGTACGTACTCTAGCATATAACGTAGCATACTTTCGTTCTACTCTACCATTCAATTGCGGAGTTCCGGGTCCCGTATATTCAAACTTAATACCTAAACCATTTTCAATACAGGATTTTTCTAATGCCTTATTTTCACCGGCATCATCACATCGGATAATTCTAACAATATGATTTATATTATAATTATTCTGGTCCTTCAATTTCTTGATAAGCTCTATAACTTTCTCGGGCATCTGTGATTTACGACTCACGAATATACTCCAGCACTTATCACTATAATCATCAACTACGAGTACCCAGAACTTTGATCCACCATAACTTTCTGCTTTGACAGAACTAATGTCCATAAATAGACGTTCGCCAGCAATACTGCTTCTTGAAGTTGCTTCTTTACCAACATTCTTTTGTCGTATTTTAGAAATAGCGCACTCATAGCACTTCTCTAAAGAACCAGTTAAAATAATACCGTAAAAGGCAGCTGTTTTCTTTAATGAGTCAAGATGTACGTGACCCATTATTCGATGAAAATCATTTATATCTACTCGTTTTCCACGAGCCATTGCTGCATTTGCTTGTTCCTCTTTCGGAACCATTTCGATACCAACAACCATACCATTCTCTGTCTTCATTATCTTATCGAATGCAAGTTCAATTTCACCTTTACGTAAAATAATTTTAGTTCCCTTATTTGAAATGTTCCAACCTTTACTAATTGATTTTGTTATACTAAATAAGTTTACCCATAAGCCGGGTACATATTTATAATCTTCAATAACTACATCAGTTGTACTACCATCATTTTGAATTACGGTCATTTGTTTACTACCAACTTTTGTAGATACTAACGATTTCCCGTTTCCTATTTTGATATAGTACTTCACGAATCTACAATTAAACATACCCTCATCACTATTGCACATATGGCAAGATGCCCCACTATCACCGAGCCACAGGTTCTTTGAAGACACATTTCCAACGTTGCAGTTTATTTCATTTACTTCCAATCCCGGTAAAGCTGAGTCATTATATTCTGGATCATTATGTCGATTGGATTGTGGATGCAATATGTATATTAACCATTCAACACCAGCTTCAAGTATAATCTCATATTCTTCTTGTTCTATATCAACTTTAAACTCAGGTATGTCAGGATCAATA
>JANPJR010000132.1:0-67658 GCA_031425615.1 Cytophagales bacterium | reverse complement strand
TATAATAAATATAAATATTTTTTAGTTTAGTTTAAAAAATAATTTATAAATTATTTGGTTTTTAAATATTTGGTTATAGTTTTGCATTATAAAAAATATATTTAGACAAGTAAAAATATTTTTATAAAATTAAAAATTTTAGTACACATAAAAACAATATCTATGAAAAAAGTATCATGTTTGTATTATCGTTTTTTTTCGCTTGTTGCGATAATTTTTGCGTTGTTGGCACACACAAGTTGTGGTGCATCACACAAAGAAGAAAAAGAAAAAGAAACCCAATTTTTGGTTACAAGTCCATTTGTTCAAGATACCGTAATTATAAGAGAGTATGTGTCTCAAATTCGTGCCATCAACCACATTGAAATTAGGTCAATGGAAAAAGGATTTTTACAAGAGATATTTGTTGATGAAGGCAAATTTATTCAAAAAGGACAAATCATGTTTCAAATTCTACCTATAAAATATAAGGCAGAAGTACAAAAGGCACAAGCAGAAGCAAATTATGTAGAAATTGAATACCAAAATGCTAAAATATTGTCAGACAGCAATGTAATTTCGCCTGTACAATTAGCATTATCAAAAGCAAAACTTGAAAAAGCAAGAGCAGAATTGGAATTGACAAAAGTACATTTGGGTTTTACACAAATTAAAGCACCATTTAGCGGTTTGATGGATAGATTTCAAGTGCGTTTGGGTAGCCTTTTGAATGAAGGTGATTTGCTTACAACAATGTCTGAAATTACGACTTTATGGGTCTATTTTAATGTTCCCGAAGCAGAATATCTGGATTACAGAAAAACAATGAGAGGTGATAGTGCATTGAAAGTACAACTTAAAATGGCTAATCATCAGTTATATAATCATCTGGGTTTTGTAAGCACTACACAAGCAGATTTTAACAATAAAACAGGTACAATTGCTTTTAGGGCAACTTTTCCAAACCCTGATGGTTTGCTTAGGCATGGCGAAACAGGGAACATACTCATCACTACACCACTCAAAAAAGCACTCCTCATTCCACAAAAAGCAACTTTTGAGGTATTAGACCAAAAATATGTATTTGTATTGGATAAAAACAATACACTAAAATCCAGACGTGTTGTAATTGAGGCAGAATTACCAGATTTATATATCATAAAAGAAGGTTTGCAAGCAACAGATAAAATATTGCTCGAAGGTTTGCGACTTGTAAGGGAAAATGACAAAATAGCATACAAATTTGAAGACCCTAAAAAAGTAATCAATGGTTTGAAAATAAAAGCACAATAAAGTTGTCATTTTTTTCAGTTATCAGATTTTTTTCAGTTGTTAGTTTTTTTATTCCAAATTCCCCCATTTTTAATTAAATTTCCCTCTTTGGGGGTTAGGGGGCTTACTTAATTCAAAAACCATGTTTAAACTATTCATTCATAGACCTGCCCTTGCGATTGTTATTTCGCTTTCCATTGTTTTTATGGGCTTGTTGTCTATGCTTAGCCTTCCAAAATCTCAATTTCCTGACATTGCTCCCCCTATGGTGGTCGTGTATGCGTCTTATCCTGGTGCGAGTTCGCAAGTATTAACGCAATCAGTACTTATTCCATTGGAACAGGCTATAAATGGTGTTCCTGGTATGAAATATATGTTTTCTACTGCTGCGAGTTCAGGCGAAGCAAATATTCAAATTGTATTTCACTTGGGTAGCGACCCAAATCAAGCAGTTGTTAATATTAATAACCGCATTGAACAAGTAAAAATGAGGCTTCCATCTTTGGTGCAACTCGAAGGAATTGTTATTCAACGTTTGATGCCCAATATGTTGATGTATGTGAATTTGTATAGCAAAGACACAACCAATGCAGATATGAAACATATTTTTAATTATGCGTATATCAAGATGTTGCCCGAATTGCAAAGGATAAATGGCGTTGGACTTGCCAGAATTTTGGGAAGTAGGCAATATTCTATGCGTGTGTGGCTCAATCCTGACCGAATGAGAGCCTATAGTATTGGGACTGATGATGTAATGAAAGCAATGAGTGAGCAAAGTATTATTGGCTCACCTGGTAGATTGGGGCGTGCTGACAGCAAGCAATCCGAAGCCATTGAATACGTTTTGACGTATCAAGGACGGTATGAAAATATTGAACAATACGAAAATATCATTATCAAAGCAACTTCCGAAGGGGAAATATTAAAACTAAAAGATATTGCAAAAGTAGAATTAGGGAGCGAATATTATGATATTTATTCTAATAAAGACCAATATCCCTCCGCAGCGATTGTGTTGAATCAAACATACGGAAGTAATGCTACTGAAGTGATTGAAGTCTTAAAAGAAAAGTTGGAAGAACTCAAAAAAACTTTCCCACCTGGTATGGAATACGAAATTGGGTATGACGTTTCGCAGTTTTTAGATGCGTCTATTGAGGAGGTAATTCACACTTTGCGTGATGCCTTTATTTTGGTGGCGTTGGTTGTATTTATCTTTTTGGGTGATTGGCGTTCCACCCTTATTCCTACGTTGGCAGTGCCTGTGTCGTTGATTGGGACGTTTTTTGCCATGCAATATTTTGGGCTTAATATCAATTTAATTACATTATTTGCCCTTGTATTGGCGATTGGTATTGTGGTTGATGATGCGATTGTGGTAGTGGAAGCGGTACATGCAAAATTGGAAGAAAAGCCTTATTTCTCGGTTTATCAAGCAGTCAAAGAAGTGTTGGGTGAAATCAGTGGTGCTATTGTTGCGATAACGTTGTTGATGACTTCCGTTTTTGTGCCTGTGTCGTTTATGTCAGGTCCTGTGGGGATATTTTATAGGCAATTTTCTATCACGATGGCATCTGCGATTGTTATTTCAGGTATTGTTGCCCTTACACTTACACCAGTGCTTTGTGCCATGATTTTGCAAAATAAACATAGCCATGCTTATCTTAGCACACACAAAAAAAAATGGTTTAATAAATTTATTGACGGTTTTAATCATGGTTTTGAATCGCTTACTAATCAATATATTAGGTTACTCAAATTGATTGTTAGCAATAGAATCATTACAATACTCATTTTAATTGGTTTTAGTGTCGGTATATTTTTTATTAGCAAAACACTTCCTGCGGGTTTTGTGCCTTCCGAAGACCAAGGAATGATTTATGCGGTTATCCAAACGCCTCCTGGCTCTACACTTGAAAGGACTTACGCAGTCAGCGGGCAATTACAAAATTTTGCGATGAAAATAGAAGGCGTAAAATCAGTCTCTTCTTTGGCAGGTTATGAAATTCTTACACAAGGTAGAGGTTCTAATTCAGGTACTTGTTTGATTGATTTGAAACCTTGGCATGAAAGGAAGAACACTGTGCGAGATGTGATTCACGAATTGGAGAAAAAAGTAAAAGATATTCCAGGTGCTGCCATAGAATTTTTTGACCCGCCTTCTGTGCCAGGTTATGGAGCTGCAGGTGGTATCACTCTTCAAATTTTAGATAAAAACACCGAAATTAACTATGAACGTTTGGGCGAAGTCAGTAAAAAATTTGTAGATGAACTCAAAAAAAGAAAAGAAATTGCTGCATTATTTACATTTTATAGAACGGATTACCCACAATACGAATTAGAAATTGATAATAAAGCAGCTATGCAAAAAGGCGTTTCTATTGGCAAAGCAATGAACAATCTTTCTATTTTGGTGGGAAGTTCTTATGACATAGGTTTTATTAAATTTGGACGTTTTTTCAAGGTTTTTGTGCAAGCAGACCCATCTTTTAGGCGATTGCCTTCTGACCTTTTAAATCTTTATGTCAAAAATGAAGAAGGGGAAATGGTACCATATTCTGCCTTTATGCGTTTGAAAAAAACACAAGGTATTTATGAAATTAATAGGTATAATATGTATACTACTTCCACCGTTCAATGCTCTCCTGCAAGTGGTTATAGTAGCGGTGAAGCCATCACTACCATCAAAGAAATTGCCAAAAAAACATTGCCAAATGGATATGATATTGATTGGGCTGGTCTTGCCAAAGATGAAGAATCGCGTGGTAATGAAGCAATTTATATCTTTTTGATTGTTTTGACCTTTGTTTATTTGGTGCTTTCTGCGCAATATGAGAGTTTTCTTTTGCCTTTTGCGGTTATTTTATCGCTTCCCGCAGGTATTTTTGGGGCATTTTTATTTGTAAAATTGATGGGCTTGTCCAATGATATTTATACCCAAGTATCACTGGTTATGTTGGTGGGTTTATTGGGGAAAAATGCAGTTTTGATTGTGGAATTTGCCATTCAAAAACAAAAAATAGATGGGTTGCCTATTTTAGAATCTGCCTTAGAAGGAGCAAAAGCACGTTTTAGACCTATATTAATGACTTCATTTGCCTTTATTGCAGGTTTAATACCATTGATTTTGGCTTCAGGTTCAGGGCCTGGTGCTATGGGCAATCGCACAATTGGTGCCTCTGCACTTGGCGGTATGCTTTTTGGGACGTTTTTTGGCGTGTTGGTGATTCCTGGTTTGTATTACATATTTGCAAAAATGCAAGAAGGACACGATTTGATTACAGAAGAAGATTTTGAGCCACTCACCGAAGACGAATCTTACACAGAAATACAACACCAAACACACACTACACACCAAGAAAATGAAAGTGAAAATGTAAGCAAAAACGAAATTAACAAAGATGAAAATGTAACTAAAAGCAAAGGCGAAAACGAAGGTAAAAATCTAAATAACCACGAAAATGAAAACAAAAATTAAAATGAACCCAACAATTCAAATAAAAAAAATCTATAATTTTTTGCTTGTCGTGTTTGTAGCCTCTTTACTATACGCTTGTGCCATTCCAAAATTGACAAAAAAAAACCAAAACAACAAAACCCCTTTGGCGTATAAAATCTTAAACGATACAACTAACACCAAAAGTAGTGATACAAATAATATTGCAAAAACAAATTGGAAAGTTTTTTTTTCTGACCAAAATTTAGTCGCATTAATTGATACCGCTTTGCAAAACAACCAAGAACTAAATATTTTTTTACAAGAAATCAATAATGCCCAAAACGAAATCAAAGCACGAAAAGGTGCGTATTTGCCTTTTGTAAATGGTGGGGCAATGATAGGCGTAGACAAATCTGCACGCTATACACGCATGGGGGCGGTTGATGAATATGTAAATATCAAAGACGACAAAAAAATACCTGTCGTGTTGGGCAATATGGGGTTTGGGGTCAATGCTTCGTGGCAAGTAGATATTTGGCGACAACTTCGCAATGCCAAACAAGCGTCTGTTAATAGGTATTTGGCAAGTATTGAAGGTAGGAATTTTTTGGTTACAAACCTTGTGGCAAATGTTGCTACTGCATATTATGAATTGATGGCATTGGACAATCAATTAGATATCCTTGACAAAAATATCATTATTTTACAAAATGCCCTCAAAATCGTAAATTTAGAAAAAACCGCAGGACAAGTTACAGAATTGGCGGTGCGTAGGTTTCAGGCAGAAGTGAGCAAAAATCGAAGCCACAAATATTATATTCAACAACAAATTGTAGAAACTGAAAACCAAATAAATTTTTTGTTGGGTAGATTTCCACAGCCTATTATTCGCAGTTCAAGCACGTTTAATGATTTGAAACTACAAGAAATTTTTGCAGGTATTCCTTCGCAATTATTGGCAAACAGACCAGATATCAGGCAAGCAGAACAAGAAATTATCGCCAATAAGTTGGATATAAAAGTAGCCAAAGCAAATTTTTATCCCACCTTTAATATTACATCTTCAGTAGGTTTTGAAGCATTTGACCCACAATATCTTATTACTACGCCCAAATCTATGTTTTTCAATTTATTAGGTGGATTGGTCGCTCCTTTGGTCAATAGAAATGCCATTAAAGCACAATATTACAATGCCAATGCACGCCAAATACAATCAGTGTATCATTATGAACGCACTATTTTGAATGGGTATGTGGAAGTGGCAAACCAATTAGCAAAAATAGACAACTTGTCTAATAGTTTTACCGCCAAAAAAGAACAAGTTGATGCCCTAAATCGCTCTGTCAATATTGTGATAAACCTTTTCAAATCTGCAAGAGCTGATTATGTGGAAATACTATTGACGCAACGTGATGCCATAGAGTCAAAAATGGATTTGATTGAAGTCAAAAAAGAACAACTCAACGCAATTGTTAAAATGTACCAAGTATTAGGCGGTGGTTGGCAATAAGTGGGAAATTAGAAATTGTCTTTTATCATTTTGCAGAAATCTGGCTGTTGATTTCAATAGCCAAATTCTCTGCATTTGTGTTATTTTTCCAAAAGATAATTTACAATTTAATTATTTTTTTAGAAAAAAGTTATTATAAAATTTACTTTATTACGAATATTAAATTGAATTTATAAATTCAAAGATTTTTTAGCTTTTCAAGATTTTTATTTTAAAATAATCATCACCTTTTTGCGTGATTTTGAGTATCGCACCGAATGTAAATTCATGGCGAAAAGCATTTTTTAGTGGAATTTCAAAAAAATGTGCCAAAATATTGACCATTACGCCATAATGTGTTACAATAAATGCCCCATTCGGATTATGTGCCATGATTTCCTGCACAGAAGTTACTGCTCTATCAAATACCATTTGTTGGCTTTCGCCATTGGGAGCAGGCATATTTACCCAATCATTTTTCCAAATTTTCCATGAATCTTCTGGAATCCCAGTCCATTCTTTCATTTCCCAATCCCCAAAATTCATTTCTTGTAATCTTGCGTCAAAATGAACATGTTTGGAAGGCAAATTTTCTGCTAATTTATGTGCCAAAATCGCACACCTTTGCAAAGGACTGCTATAAATAGGCATTGGTTTTTCTGTTTGCTGTGCAAAAATATCAGGCGGGAGTGTCTTGATAATATGCAAAAATTCTGTTTCAAAACTATCTGCTAAAGTCAAATCAGTAGCCCCATAGCACACACCTTGTGCAATATTGGGCTGAGTATGACGAATAATATAGTATTCAGGCATAAAAATTGTGGATTTTTTTGTTTTCTTTATATTTTTATTCAGTGATTTTGCTGTAAATTAAAATAAAAATATGCGATTTTTAACTTTTTTTAATTTTAACTTAAAATAAAAACAAATTTTAAGTAATTTCACACAAAAAATATAGTTACCTTATTATCTGTTTCTTCTCGTCTGTTTTTTTCTTACCTTTTACTTTTACATTTTCCAGTTTGTCATTTTTTTCCAAATAATAAAAATGAAATTGCGTGTTTTATCATTTTTTTCATTATCATTTTTCCATTTTTTTTTAGAATTTTTATTTTTTCAAACAATTTCTACAACACTTTTTGCACAAAAAGATACTTTAAAAACACCCAAAAGCCAAATCATTACCAAAAAATATATTGTAAAAGATTCAATCCCGCATATAGAAAGTTTTTATGATAATATTTGTATCACAAGTGCTTTTATTTCACGCAATTTTAATATTTCTATTCAGCACCCCAATCGTCTCAATGGTACATATCGCCCAATAGCAGATTACAGCACGATTTTACCTTTAAGTGTTGGGCTTGCTTTGGATTACAAATGGCTTTCTTTGGAGTATTCGTTGGCACTTCCTTTGGCACAACAACCCTCTTGGCAACGTAGTTTTAGAACAGGCATCACAGGCAAAAAATTATGGGCAAAAACTTTTTGGCAAGAATACAAAGGACTTTCAAATAATGCGATAGATACACTTGATGCGCCAAACGCAAATGCATTTAGGCAAGATATTTATGCACAAATGTTTTATTTAAGGGTTATGTATGCTTTCAATAAAAAAACCTATTCGCACCTTGCTTCTTTATTTCAGGTAGATAGGCAAACCAAAAGTGCAGGCACATGGGCAATAGGTATGTCTTACACCAAAAATTACATTCAGGCAGATTCTGCATTGGTTTCTTATGAAGAAAATCCCAAACAGAAAAGTGAATTAGATGTTATTCGGGTGGGTTCAGGTTTTATTTCCTTTCAAGGGGGTTATGCACATACATTTGTCATGAAAAAAAAATGGTTTATACATCTGAGCCTTTTCCCTGCATTTTCGTTACAACGCAATCATGTAAAATATGCGAATGGCGAAACACGAAAATTTGATCTTGTTTTTGGTTTCAATAATGAATTTCAAACGATATTTGGCTACAATGACGATAAATTTTTTGGAGGCATTAAAATCCAAAATCTTTCTTTTTTTGATAATTTAGATGTAGATAGTTTTTATAGTTATAGCCTTACACAAGTTCGGTTATTTGCGGGTTTTAGGCTTCCTAAAAGATACAAATTATTTTTTTAATTAGCCAAAAGGGGAAATAAATACAAAAAATGTATCAAAGTTTTGTTTATAAATTTAAGATAATAATATGATACAAAAACATGATACGAAAATATGATACAAAAACTACTTTTAAAATTTACCTAAATAAATACCATAATTTTTTAGTGCTTTTCAATCCTTTTTTTAGTAATTGAAACCCATTTTTTTGTAATTCCTTAAAAAATATACTTTTTTTGTGTATTTTGGAGGAATTTTTTTGCTTTTACATGACGTTTTGTTTTTTTAGTTTCGTTTTTTAGTGTAATGAAAGTGTATCTCCGTTATGGCATATATTTAGGCGTTTCTGCGTTTTTATTATATTTTGCCTTTCAAAAAATTCAATGGAATGATTTAAAGACCACATTTTGGCAAGCAAATGTGTTTTGGATTTTTGTGTCTTGTGGGCTTGCATTGATAAGTCATTTGCTTAGAGCATATCGTTGGAATATGCTTTTGCAACAAATGGGCTATAAACCTACACTTTTACAATCTTTTTGGGCGGTAATGGTAGGATATTTTATGAATTTTTTGTTTATCAGGGTAGGCGAAGTATCCCGTTGTGTAGCATTGCAATACCAAGCAGATGTACCAATAGAAAAAGGCTTTGGAACAGTGATTGTAGAACGTGTTACAGATTTGGGCATTACTTTTTTGCTGGTGTTGGTGTTGCTTTTGGTAGAATTTAATTATTTTTTTGATATTTTCTCAAAATTTTTTAGCATTAAATTTCAATACCTTGACCTTACTTTTTGGCTAATTGTTGCCACTATATTTTCAGCAAGTATAATCGTTTTTTTGGGTGTATATTGGCAATACAAAAAAGAAAAAAAGCACCAAAAAGACATAACAAGGATTTCTAAAAATCACCACCACGAATCTGTCAATGAACAAACAAGCCATCATGCTGAACATCATGCCAAATATCATACTGAACACAGTTATTATGTGCGATTTTTGAGGACTATTTTATATTTTTCCAAAAAAATCTATAAAGGTTTATTAGAAGGCTTACAAAGTATTCAAAAACTCAAAAATCCTTTGCTTTTTTGGTTTATAAGCCTAAGTATATGGTTTTTATATTATTTGATGGGTTATTGTTTGTTTTTTTGTTTTGCACACACACAACATTTAGATGCTTGGTTTGGGTTTATATTGCTTGTAACAGGCACTGTGGGCATGTCTGCTCCTGTGCAGGGCGGATTTGGGGCATATCATTGGCTTGTGGGAAGTATTTTTGCATTGCGACAAATTCCTTTTGCAGAAGGTTTGATTTTGGCTACTTTTATGCACGCAATCCAAAGCATTTTTTTAATCCTTTTGGGTGGAATTGCCAGCATAGCAGTAATGTTGCATAAGAAAAAATAATTAGGAATTAATAACAAATAATTGGGGAATTTTTAAAATTTAAAAAAAAACTAACAACTGAAAAAACGGATAACTAATTATATGGCTGAGTATATTCCTATTACAAAATGGGCATTAGAAGACCGCCCACGTGAAAAGCTGTTGGCAAAAGGTAAAGAAGCCCTTTCTGATGCAGAATTGATAGCTATTTTGTTGGGAAAAGGCACACGTGCCATGAGTGCAGTAGATTTGGCAAAAGTTATTTTACAAAAAGCAGACAACGACCTCAACGACCTCGCAAAGCTTACCCTAAAAGACCTCCAAAAAATAAAAGGGATTGGCGAAGCAAAAGCCATTACCATAGCAAGTGCCTTAGAGCTTGGTAGAAGAAGAAAAGAAACCGAAATCAAGAAAAGAATTGTTATTAATAGTTCTCAAATTGTATATGAATTGATGAAACCACATCTCTGGGATTTGCAAGTAGAAGAATTTTGGATAATTCTGCTCAATAGGGCAAACTGTGTTATCAAAAAACAAAAAATTAGTCAGGGAGGCGTAGCAGGTACAATAGCTGACGCAAAAATCATCTTCAAATATGCCTTAGAAGAAACTGCAAGCGGAATTATATTTGTGCATAATCACCCATCAGGCAATCTACAACCAAGCCAAGAAGATATTTTCCTTACCCAAAAACTCAAAGATGGGGCTAAATTATTAGATATAACGGTTTTTGACCATGTTATTTTTGCAGATAATGGCTATTATAGTTTTGTGGATAATGGCAGAATGTAATTTTTCAGTAATTTGTTTTGTTTTTTTATTTTTCCAAAAAAATACCTCAAATACTTACCACACATGAAAAATACCAAATAGTTACAAAAAATATAAAAACTGCAAATACCAACAAAATGCCCATTTGCCACTTTCCTAAATTAAATTTCATTAAGATTGATTTTTTAATTTTTAAGGTTTTAGATTTTTTTATAAAAAATTGGGTTACACAAAAGTTTATTTTTTTGGCTTTAAGTGATTTTACTTGAAAATACAGATAATCTTGGTATTTTTTCGTACCAAATGGTTTACAAAACCTTCGCCATGAAGGGAATTTTCCAAAAATTGCTATCATGTAAAATCACTTAGTACCATTTTTTTTGTGTAACCCAATTTTTTATGAAGTAATTTATGCTTAAAATAAATTGTATTAATTCCCCTTTTGGGGGGTTAGGGGCTATTATTTCAAAGATGAGAGCAAATACCACAAATAACCAATATAAATAGCAATCAAAACACCACCTTCACCTCTGCTTATCATACGACCTTTGCCCAAAAGCGTAAAAGTAAATACCATTACACTCGCCAAAATTGTCATCATGATATCTACAAAAGCGGTTGGACTTGTGAAAGGCAATGGTGCAATACAACCACTTACGCCCAAAATAAAGAAAATATTAAAAATATTACTTCCTACTACATTACCAATCGCAATATCTGAATTTTTCTTGTACGCTGCGGTAGCAGAAGTTGCCAACTCAGGCATTGAAGTACCCGCAGCCACGATTGTAAGCCCAATCACGTCATCACTCAACCCGCCTTGTTTTGCTACATATTTAGCTCCTTCTACCATCCATTCCGAACCAAAATAAAGCCCTACAAGTCCCACACCAATATAAGCACCAGATTTCCACAAGGGCATAAGTTCTTTTTTAGCAAGTTCGTTGTGGGTTTCTATTGCGAGTGTGTCTTCTGCTGGGTTGCCTGCTTGTGCAGTATAAAATGTGTAATACATAAACACAATAAAAAAGCCTAATAAAATCAAGCCATCTGTGCGTGTAATCACATTTTTTGTGCCACCATCAAAATAAATGTCATTGGCACATATCCCAACAACAACTGCAGCGAGCAAACTAAGCGGAATTTCTATCCATACCGAATTACTTTGTACACGCACAGGATATATCACTGCAGCAATACCCAAAATAATAAAGACATTAAATATATTACTGCCCAATATATTGCCTATTGCAATCGCAGTATCACCTTTCATAGAAGATGAAATATTAACCGCCAACTCTGGCGAAGACGTGCCAAAAGCTACAATCGTAAGCCCAATAACCAAATCTGAAATATTAAATTTCTTGGCTAAATCAGATGCACCATCAACTAAATAATTGGACGCAAAAACGGTAATGACAACGCCTATTACCAATAAAAAAATATTCCAAATCATGGTATTTTGAGTATAAAAAGCCCCTAACCCCAAAGGGGGATAAGAATCATAAAAATAAAAAAGGATGTTAAAAAAATTATATAAATTTTAATTATAAACTATTTGCTCCTTCGTGGGCTGGGGGACTTACCTCCACAAAATACATATCAACTTCCCCTTTGTTTTTTGCTTGGATTTTGCCCCTGTATGTGCAATTATACACATCTTTTACAAGTTCGTAGGTGTCGCCTGAAATATTAACCCTACCAGCTTCACCTGAACTTTCCATACGAGAAGCAAGATTAACTGTATCACCCCAAATATCATAAGCAAATTTGTTTTTGCCAATTACGCCAGCAATTAATGCCCCTGTGTGTATGCCTACACGTACTTCCCAAATTTGTTCACCTCTTTGCAATTTTTCTTCTTTAAGTTTTTGCATAAATTCCACCATAGCAAGCCCAGCTTTTACTGCGTCTAATGGATTGGTGTGATTGGTTTCAGGGATGCCTCCAGCACACATATAACCATCTCCCATCGTTTTGATTTTTTCGAGGTTATATTTTTCGCATATTTCATCAAAAGCAAGAAAACATTTACCCAATTCTTCAATAACTTCTGTGGGCGTAAGTTTTTCTACAATATTTGTAAAACCTTTAAAATCTGTAAAAATCACGGTTGCTTGCTCATAATATTGTGGTTTTACAACACCTTTTTCTTTGAGTTGATTAGCCACAGGAATAGGTAATATATTATTGAGTAGATGGTCAGCTTTATCCCTTTCTGTTTTGATTTCGTCATTCAATGCTGCCAAATAATCTCTTTGTGCTTCTATTTCTTCGGTAGCTTGTTGGAGTTCATGGTGTTGGAGTTCTATTTCTTGTTTTTTAATTTCAATTTCTTCATTTTTTTTATTTAAAAGTCCATTGAGTTTTTTTTGTTTTTGCAAACCTGTAAATACAAAAAATATGGCTATTGCCATCACTCCAAGTCCTATAAATAGTGAAATAGTAACTATACGCTGTTTGCTTACTTCTGCTTGTGCTTGTTTTTTTTCTGCTTCTTGGATAAGTTTTTCTTTTTCTGCATTTTCTACTTCGTGTTTTTGTCTATCAAGTGTAAGCGCTTGGTCTTTGACAAGAACTTCTTGTCGGAGCAAACTGTCTGAAAGTGCGAGTGATTCTATTTCTTTTTTTTGAAGCGTGCCTGTGAGGAGTGCCTTATCAATGATAAGTTTTCGTTCTGTGCCTTCCTTTTCTTTTAGTTTGATAGATGTAGTTTTTAATTTTTCTTCTTTTTCAGTTAAATTTTTTTCTTTTTCGGTTAATTTTACTGCGTTTTCATTTATTTTAGTTTCTTTTGCCAAAATTTCATTTTTACTTTCTTGTGCGATTGCAGTTAAGTATTGTGTAAATTCGCCATTAAGTTTTTCATATTTTTGAATGGCTTTTCTGTATGTTTTCTTTTTAGAATTTATATCTACCACATATTTGTAGCTTGGGATTGCACTTTCATTCAAAAACTCATAGATACGCCATTTATCAATAATTTGTCCTTCATACATTTTGCGATATATAAGGTATGCTTTTTCGTGGTGTTCTTGGGCTTTTTCGGGCAATCCTTTGTTAAGTGCTTCCAAATTACCGAGATAGGTATAAGCATCAGCTTTACCAAGCTCATAGTTGAGCTTATTTGCAATGACAAGGGCTTGTTCTGCATATTTATATGCTTCATCTGGCGACTTATACATCAACGCCCTTGCCAAATCCACACGTATATTTACTTGTTCTACTGATTGTTCGGTTGTAATTTTTGATTTTAATCGTTCTACATTTTGCCCAAATAGATTATTTGAAATAATTATTTGAAAGAAGAAAGATAAAAAAAAGAGTATGACGTAATTAAAAAAGCAAGTAATAAAATTTCTTTGCATTAGTACAAATTAAGAAAATATTTTTGACACAATGAATGTAATTAATTGAATGTAATTATAATAATGGCAGTTATTAAAAAATGTAGTTTTAGCAAATAAAAAATAGCATACAAATATAGCATAGTTTTTTAATTTTTCTAAAAAAATGTAAAAAAAAATAAAAAAATTCTGTCGCAAATGTATTTACAATTATTTTATGTGTTTTTTGAATAAAAGGTTTTTTTTTTGAATTAAGCAGGCAGATTTTACGGATTAAATCTAATTTTTTATATTTAAAAAACTCATTTAAAAGTATCTAATGTTTAATTTTGCAACTGTTTAATTTTGCAACCAAATTTTTACAATACAAAAAAAATCCTAATTCCCAATTTCCCAATTTCCCATTCCTAATTCCTAATTCTCCTTTACGCCCAATTTTTCAAAAATCTCTTTTGCATTATCATTGGCATAATCATAATCATCAGGGCGACCAATATCCAACCAAAAACCTTTGACAGGATACACGCCAAGTTGATGTTGTTGGGCGATACCATCTATCATAAGGTTGTCAAAACCATAGGGTTCATTAGGCACAAGCGAAGTAATTGCCTCTTTGCTAAGGCAATAAATCCCCATACTTACTGTGAAATCATAGACAGGTTTTTCTATAAATTTTACAATTTGTCCCATTTCATTGTATTCCAATACTCCAAAATCTATTTTACTTTGGCGATTGTACGTAGAAACTGTAACACGATTTTTTTGTTTGACATGAAAATCAAAGAAATCTTTGTAATTCAAATCACATAAAATATCACCATTCATTACCAAAAAATTCTCTGGGAGGTCTTTGATAAGGGTCAAAGGAGCAATCGTGCTGAGTGGTTTTTCTTCGGTAGAATAATCAATTTTGATATTCCATTTTTCGCCATTACCAAAAAAAGCCTTGATAAAATCTGCCATGTGATTCAATGCAATCGTAATATGATTGAAACCTTGTGCAGAAAGTTGCTTGATAATAATTTCCAAAATAGGCATCTCACCGCCCACAGGCACTAAGGGTTTTGGAATAGTTGCAGTATAAGGTTTGAGGCGTGTGCCTTTGCCTCCTGCCAAAATAATAGCACGCATGAAAATAATTAGGAAAAAGCTCCCTAACCCCAAAGGGGGGATAAACAGCTAAATATAAAAAATACTACTGACAAAAAATAATATAACTGATTTTTGTATTAGTCCACCCTTTGGGTTTTAGGGGGCTAATTGACAACTTTACTTACAAATTACACAAAAAATCTGCAAACTCTTGTGCAGAAATTTCGCCAAAGTAATGTTTTAAATCTACATTTTCCAATTTTTCTTTGATTTCTTGGTTTGTATAACGTATATTTTTCAATACATCAGCAATTTCATCAGATTCTCCATGTGCCAAAAAATCGCCAAAAAAGGCGATATCAGCCACCAAACCATCTTTTACATTGATACGTGCATCTACTTGCCCAAATACAAAACGATTTTTGCGTTGTGTTGTAAATTCAGGCGACCTACCATAGTTCCATTCCCACGTTTGGTATTTGTTTTTGGAAAGTTCATGCACTTCTGCCCATTGTTCAGGTGTGAGCGTAATAGTTGGAATAGGTTTATTTTCAGCAATTTCATGTTTAAAAATTTCATGCAAAATGTATGTTCTAAATTGTTCCATATCCATTTTTGCGTTCATTTTTTCATGTTCATTCATATTTTTTTCTGCTAATAATTCCACAATATTTGCAACCCTGCTTCGCACTGATTGTATGCCTTTTGACGTGATTTTGTCGCCTGATACATTCAACGCATTTACGACATCTTCAATGTTGGAATTGAATAAAAGCGTACCATGCGAAAACATTTTTTTTGTGGTAGAAAATTGTGCATTGCCCGATATTTTCCGCCCTTCTGCCATAATGTCGTTGCGTCCTGTCATTTCCGCAGGAATACCCAATTTTTTTAATGCTTCTACGATTGGGGCAACAAATTGCACAAAATTATTTACTTTTTTGCTGTCATATTTGGTTAAAAAACTAAAATTCAAGTTGCCAAAATCATGATAAACTGCCCCTCCGCCTGATATTCTGCGTACAACTGTAATATTTTTTTCTTTTACAAATTCTGCATTAATTTCTTCTGCAGTGTTTTGGTGTTTGCCAATAATAATGGAAGGACGATTGATGTAAAAAAGCAAATAATCTTCTGTTTCATCAAAATTTCGTACAATATATTCCTCCAAAGCGAGGTTTATTTGGGGGTTATTTTCGTTGTTGTTAAAAATAAATTTCATTGTTTTTTTTAGAAAAAATAATAAAAATTGGAAAGAAATAGAAAGCAAATATTAAAAATGAGTATTCTATTTGTGTATGATGAAAAAATAATAAGAAAAAATAATAAGATGAGCAAAGTTATTATTTTTTGTGGTAAATTTATAATAGAAAATAGTTATTTTTTGAATATGTTTAGTTATACGTTTTATTTCAAATTTTCAAATAATAACTTGATATAAATGACTTATTCTCTCTTTGGGGTTAGGTCGTTGAATAATTATTTTTCACGATAAATTTTGTTAATATTTAGTTAAATAGTTTAAAATGTTGTCAGATTTCTTCATTTTTATAAGCGAAATCCATAATTTTGTATAAAATATTTCTAAATCTTGTTTACTGGTCTTATTTTTGTTGATTATGGGTTTCATTAAAATATTTCACTAAAATATTTGTAATTTTTATGCCAATTTGAAGTATTTTTTGTGTATCTTAACTATGTTTTTTATAATTCCAAATTATTCATTATTTTTAATTAAATTTTTAACCAAAAAAATAATAAAAACAACAACAATATGAAAACCTTTTCAAAAATTATTTTTCTTTTTTCGTTTATCATTGCATTTAATTTTTCTATTACAAATATTTTTGGGCAAACTTACGCTTCAACCAACAATACAAACGCAAAAATCAAAAATTTAGAATATAAATATATTGTAACAGAAGGCGATTACCTGCTCTCTATTTCAAAAAGATATGGCGTAAAAATCCAAGAAATACGCACTTGGAATAACCTTACAAGTGATGCTTTACATTTGGGTCAAGAACTCACAATTTTTGCTAAACACATTGAAGAAGACTATACTGTAAAAGCCAACGAAAATCTACAAGATATTGCTTCTTTTTATGGTGTAACACCAAATAAAATTTTGGAATGGAATAACCTCAAAAATTCATCTGATATTACCGCAGGTCAAAACTTGAAAATTTATATTCTAAAAAAGAATGCAGATAAGTAAAATAAGTTTTCAGTTTTTTCAGTAAAATGCTTGTTAAATAAAAAAGGTTTGTGCAAAATACGCATAAACCTTTTTTTAATTTATTTTTTGGGCTACATTTGTTTTTTTTATACAGTCTTTTTATTTTTATTTGTTTTTTACAATGCGTTTTTTTAAGATTTTTTGTGTGTTTTTTGTGCTTTTTTGTGCTTCGTGTAGCAAACCTAATCCCCAACAAGATAAAACATTGGCACGTGTAGGCAACAAAAAACTATATGCTAAGGACTTGGTTGGGATTGTAGGTATTGGTACAACCAAAAAAGATAGTGCAGAAATTGTGCAACGCTATGTGCAAACATGGGTGCGAAAACAATTATTGTTGCAACAATCGCAAAAAGAAACCAAAATAAACGAAAATGAAATAGAACGAAAATTATTGGATTATCGCTATGATTTGATGGCGTATGAATTTGAAAAAGAATATGTAAATAAAAATCTGGATACCAACGTAAAACAAACCGAAATAGACGAATATTATAAAAATAATCCTGCTAATTTTGAATTAAAACAAAATATTATAAAGGCTTTTTTGATAAAAACAAATAAAAATATTGAAAAAAAGGACGAAGTACGCAACACAATTTCGCAAGGTGATACCAAAAAAATCCAAGAAATTTGCACCAAATACGCCTCACAATGTATATTAAATGATAGTACTTGGGTTGAATTTGAACAAATGATTAAAAATACACCTTTTCAACAAATTGCCAATAAAACAGATTTTTTACGTGCAAACCGATTTTCTGAAAGTTCTGACGATATTTCTACATTTTATCTTTTAGTCAAAGATTACAAAATTTCAAACCAACTTTCACCCTTAGAATTTGTCAAAAATCGCATCAAACAAATGATTATTAACCAAAGAAAAGTACAACTTCTTCAAAAAATGGAAAAATCTATGTACGAAGACGCAAAGAAAAATAAAACTTTTGAGGTTTTTAAATGAGATTGAAAAAGATTTACTTCCTAATTTCCTGACAGAGTTCAATTAGTACGCCATTTGTGGTTTTTGGGTGCAGAAAACACACAAGTTTATTGTCTGCACCTTGTTTTGGTGTGTCTTGTAGAAGTGTAAAACCTTCATTTTTGAGGCGTTGCATTTCTGCGACAATATCTGCTACTTCATACGCAATATGGTGCATACCTTCGCCTTTTTTCTCAATAAATTTTGCGATAGCACTATTTTCGTTTGTTGCTTCCAAAAGTTCTATTTTGGTTGTGCCTATTTTAAAAAAAGAAGTCAATACATGCTCACTTTCTACTGTTTCGTGTTTGTAGGGTGTGGTATTGAATAATTTGCTGAATAAATTATCTGCTTCTTGTATATTTTTAACCGCTATGCCAATATGTTCAACATTTAACATTTCTATTTTTTATGTGTTTTAGTTTTTTAGAAAAACATAGTTTTTAGCTCTGTCCAAAGCTGTTTTTTTTCAATAGGATTATTCATTAAGTTATGCAAAGAATTTGCTTGCAAAAACTGATAATTTTGGATTGGTTGGGCGATTTCATATTGTTTAGTTTGGACGTTGATATGCACATCTTGCCAATTTACGCCAAAGCTAATGATTTTTTTTGCAGGAATATCCCTCAAATCTGTATAATCTACATCATTTTTGGCTACGTTGAGTAGTTTTATGGTATTGAAATCAAGTTGTACTGCGGACAAAATTTTTTCCAAAAAATTTTCTTCCTCCTCGTCCAAATATGTATCTTTTTCATTTTTAAACAATACTAATAAAGGATAACGCTGAAAATGACGCGCAGGAATAACATCTTGCTGTAATAAATTTTGGAAAATGTTAATATCTTTTAAGGCTTTGAGCATAAAATTAACCAAAAATATAAGTGTAAAAAATTTTATTTGGTGCTTTTGTTGTATTTTGCTCAAAACTATGATTTATTTTTGATAAAAAAAATTTTATTTCTTTAATTTGTAAAAAAACTGTATAAAATTTTGATTTTTTTCAGTAGTTAGTTTTTTCAGTAGTCAGTCTTTTTTGTTTTCCAGTTTTTATCTTTTATTAAATAATCCATAATTTATAATCCATAATTTACAATCCAAAAAATTTATGCTTTTCAACGATATTTTTTTGTATCATATACAGGATTTTTCCCAGCAAAAACTTTTGGTACTGAGGGGAAGTTTTGTAATGCAACATTGGTTATCGCCTTATTTTGTGCGTCCTGCAAAAGATATTGATTTTTTGGCAAATTTTCCTTATAACAAAGCTTATGTAACGGAATTATTAGAAAAAATCATAAAATCAATAGAAAATGATGTATTTTTTAAGGTTTCTTTTACAGATATAGCACTCTTAGATACGTGGATAGACACGCCTACGCCTGCTTTTCGCATACATTTGACAGGTTTTTTGAATAAAAAAATAGAAAACGTGAAAAATCAAATATTTACGCCTTTTGCTGTGCAAATTGATTTGGCTTTTGGTGATACGCTTACGGTTGAACCTGTGGAATGGGTTTATTTTTCAAAAAATTTACAAAAAAACATAAAAACGCTTTCTATTTGTGTAGAACAAGCATTGGCTTGGAAAATACATGGTTTGGTGGAATTTTATGACAAAGGTTTTCGTTGGCAGAGCAAAGATTTGTATGATATTTATGCGATTTTGCAAATTGAAAAGTTACAAATTGAAAAATCACAAATTGAAAAATCATACGAAGAAAAAAGTTTTTTTCAAATTAACCCTGAAATTTTAAAAAAATGTGTGCAACAAGCATTTTTAGACAAAAATACGCCTATGGAAATTGCCTGCCAAAAAATAATTGATGGAAGTTTTGGACAAAGCAACAATACAAGCAAACAATGGGCAAAATTTTTGGGAAACGACCTCCAAAATCAATTTACAAGTTACTTTACAAGCAATATATCACATATAGAAATTATACAAGAAGTACGAAATTTTGTGCTTGGGATAATAAAAATTCTCTAAAATTTTTTGTCAAAAAATATTTATTATATGTTCCAAAATTTATTTTTGGTTTTCATACCTCGCGTATTCAAAAATAACACTCAATTATGGTATTTTTCTATCATACAGATATGAAAGTACCCACAAAATAATCACCGCAAAAAATAGTTTGATAGAAAAAATATTCTATCAATGGCGAAAAAACTTTGTAGAATTATAGTTAATTTAAGTTATCAGTTTTTTCGGTTGTCAGTTTTTTATTTTTTAAATGCTAATAATCAAAAACCAATAAAATTTTAATAAAATCCTATTGGTTTTTTTTTTAATAATTCCCCATTCTTAATTCCTAATTACCCAGCAACTGCCATCAACAAATCTGCTTGCGTAATAATATGAATTTTATTAAAATCATCACGCACCAATAGGGCTTTATTTTCACCATCAATCAGCGAAGAAAGCACATCAAGTGTATTGTCCATTGCTACAAATTTGAAAGGTTTGCCCATTACTTCTGTAACCATTTTTTCTTTAATATCAGGCGTTTCAATCATTTGATACAAAAGTTTTGTGTCTGTGATACTGCCAATAAAATGCTCACCATCAGTAACAGGAAGTTGCGAAATGCCCGCTTTGCCCATAATACGAATTGCCTCTATTACTTTGATGCCTTTGTCAATCGTAATAATTTCTTTTCTGCCTTGTTTTTGGTGATATTTTACAATGTCTCTTGCACTTGCAAAATCCCTTTGTTCCAAAAATCCATGGTCTTTCATCCAAGTATCATTGTATATTTTGCTCAAATACCTTGTGCCATGGTCGGGGAGAATTATTACCATTACATCATCTTCTTGGAGGTTTTGGCGGGCATATTCCAACGCACCAAATACCGCAGAACCACATGACCAACCCACAAAAAGCCCTTCTTCTTTTGAAAGTCGTCTTGCCATTATTGCAGCATCTTTGTCCGTTACTTTGATAAATTGGTCAATAAGTGAAAAATCCACATTTTTAGGCAAAATATCTTCCCCAAAACCTTCTGTCAAATACGGATAAATTTCATTTTCATCAAAAATGCCTGTTTCTTTATATTTTTTAAATACCGAACCATACGTATCAATACCCAACGCAAAAATATTTGGATTTTGTTCTTTCAAAAATTTTGCTGTTCCACACATCGTTCCACCTGTACCTACTGTACTTACATAATGCGTGATTTTGCCTTCTGTTTGTTTCCATATTTCAGGCCCTGTGGTTTCGTAATGGGCTTGTGCATTAGAAGGATTATCGTATTGATTTGGATAAATAGAATTTGGAATTTCTTTGTTTAACCTGCGTGCTACCGAATAATAAGAACGAGGGTCGTCAGGGGCTACATTGGTAGGACACACAATCACCTCCGCTCCTACTGCCCTTAGAATATCTATTTTTTGTTGTGATTGCTTATCCGCCATGGTAAAAATACATTTATATCCCTTTGCAACTGCGGTAAGTGCAAGCCCCATGCCTGTATTGCCTGAAGTTCCCTCTATGATAGTACCACCAGGTTTGAGTATGCCTGCTTTTTCAGCGTCCTCTACCATTTTGACAGCCATTCGGTCTTTCACCGAATTGCCTGGATTAAAGTATTCTACTTTTGCCAATACTGTACCTTTGATGCCCTTAAAAATTTTGTTCAATTTGACAAGGGGCGTGTTGCCAATAGTTTCAATAATAGAAGAATAAAATTGCATTTTTTTTTCAGGTTTTTGTGTTTTTTTAAGGTAAAAAAATTTATTCTGCAAAAATACGTTTTTTTCCTACTTTTTTAACCTTTTTGGTTAAAATGTTTTTTTTATCAAAAAGAAAAACCACCACTTATTTTATCGTTTTATGTATTAAAAACGTAAATTTATAAAAACTGACAACTGAAAAAACTGATAACTAACAACTTGTATGAGTTAATATTAACAAATTTTTCACAAAAGTTCAAAAAACCTATTTTTTTTTTGTAAATAAGAAAAAAGTCTTTATCTTGCCTGCGAAATGAAAATAAAAACAAATTTTTATTCACAAACTCTTATTATTTAACTAAAAAAAAATTTTTTAATAAAAACATGAAAAAACTTATCAATGTTTTCGCAATCTTGTTCTTTGTAGCATTTATGACTGCTTGCGGTGGCGGACCTGCTGCTAAACTTATTGGCAAATGGAAAGTGGACAGCGTAGATGGTAAAGGTGCAGGCAAAATGGGTGATGTGGTAATAGAATTTAAAAAAGATGGCGAAATGGAAACTGTAATGGGAAGCAAAGCCAATAAAGCTAAATATGAACTTAGCAAAGATGGCAAAGAACTTACATTCAAAGCTATTGATGGTAAAGGCAAAGATGAAAAATTTACAGGCGTAGAATTTGAAAAAGATAAAATGTCTGCTACAAACGAAGGCAAAAAAGTTGTATTCAAAAAACAATAATTCCCCCCAAAATAGTAAATTCGTTTACTGTATATTTTAAAAAACCTTTTTGATGAATGTCAAAAAGGTTTTTTTATGTTAAAAAAAAATCAAATCATGTTAAAAAAATATTTTTTTATTGATTTTTTTAACTATATTTACACATTGAATTTTTACCAAAAATCCACAAAAAATTATAAAAACCCACACATGAAACTCCTTTTTTCTGTCAAACAATTAGGCAAAAGACGACCTTTTATCCAACAAAAAAGCATAGATATTGACCTTTATGACACTGAAACATATCTGCTTAAAGACCTTCTCACACAAATTGTAACACAACAAGTAGCAGAATTTAACCAAAAAATCGAGGACACAAAAGATGGAAAAAACCTCTTTACTTTTTTTGAAGAACACGAAATCCAAGAAGAAGCACACACAGGAAAAGTGCGTTTTGGGGCAATTTATAACGACAAAAAAGCCAATTTGGACAAGGCAATAGAAACCGTTTTGCTCGCTTTTTTTGATGGATTGATTGCAGTTTTTATTGATGAAACACAAATTGAAAAATTAGAAACACCCATCACAATCAAAGAAAATTCATTGATTACGTTTGTTAGACTTACTTTTTTAGTTGGAAGATAATGCCCCAGCCCAAAGGGGTAGTTAATAACCATTTACCTAAATCTTTAAAATAAATTTTATAAAAAATGCCCTATCTTTGTTTATTCCCCCTTTGGGGGTTAGGGGGCTTTTTACAACAACTTTTATAAAAAACAATGGAAATTCACGAATTTTTAAAAACAAGAGAAAAAACTGCAAAAACAAAAAAATACACGATTGCAGAGGATTTTCGCAATGAATTGCAAGCATTTCAAGAAAATAAAAACTACAAACAATTATCTGAAAAAAGCATCACGCTTGGGCTTCTAATCCTCAATGGCATTCCAGAATTATACGAAGATAAAACGTCTGATTTTCATGATAAAACCACAAATTGTTATATTCATCAACCAACAAAACGCTACCAAAAAGCAAAAGAAATAGTAGGCAATTTGCCCATTTCTGCCAAAACTTGGGACGAATACAACGACCTTTGGGCATATCTTTTTGGAGAAGAAATCGGAAAATATATCACTGGTGCGTGTGAATTATTTAAAACCTCACCTTACCAACAAGGTTATTATCGCAGGTCGTTTGTAGCACCTGATATGCACGATTTGTGTTTTGAAAGGCAATTAAATTTTTTGAATAATCTTGTGCATCAAATTACCTACAATTTGAGCATGGGGGAATATGCCATTTATAGCAATAATATATATGCGTATTATTTAAACTTGGAATATATATGGGCAAGTGCTATCAATGCAGGTGATAAAAAGTTTTTTGATTTGATGTTGGACATTACCTACAACCGACACGAAACCGCCAAAGTAAGCCAAAAAACCATCAAAGCAATGCTACTTTCCAACAACGCAGAAGCGTGGGAAGCGGTGGTAAAATTGTTGCTCGCAGCGCAAAGACAAGAAGGATTGCGACAAACCATCTTGGAATGTTTGGACGAAACCAATATCGGAGCAATGAAAACGCTGATAAAAGTAATTTTAGACGAAAAACTTACACGTTTTTCTTCTGTGGTGCGTGCCTTAGACGTGTGGGCTGGCTTGGGTTGGGAGGCACAAAAAGAAAGCACCATTATTCGCTTTTTGGAGTTAGGATATAAGTTTTTGGAAAATCCAAACCTTATCACAGAGGCAATCAAAAATAAGGATAATGCAGAAGTTTATATGGCACTTTGGGCAAAAGGCGTATACAATGTAGAAGAATGTTATCCTCTAATTGATGAACTTTTGGCAGGAAATGACCATGAAAAAATGATTTTGGCGTTGTATTTTGTAAGTTTAATAGGTTTTCAAACGGTAAGTTTAAGGTATTTTGAAAAAATGCTACAACGCCCTGATGCCATAGAAAATTTGGCGGTTTTGTCGCAAACGTTGCATATATTTCAACAAGTAGAAGGGCATTATACCAAAGAAAAAAGGTTTGAATTGTATGATACTCTGGAAAAAATATTGCCAAAAGTGCCTGAAAAAGAACAAAAATTTGAGGGGAAAGTTTTTTCATGGTTTAGTTTATCTATCCAAAAATCAAGTGTTTTGAATGTTATGCTTTCATTGCTTGATTTTAAAAATGAAGACGAATGGGATAAAATTTTGCCTTATTTTGACAAAATGGACGCAAGTCTTAGAGGGCAAATTACATATTTGATTTTGCCAAGCGAACATTATTATAGTTATAACAACGAAAAACTAAAACCTATTACCAAAAAACAAAGAGATTTTGCCCTCAATGTGTTAAAAGACCGCTCTACAAGTGTGCGTGATGTGGCAATGAAAGTGCTTGTGGAGGCAGAAATGAATTTGGAGGAAATTCCTATTTTTATGGAAATGCTCACCAAAAAAAGTACCGAAGTACGCAAAACGGTGATAAATATGTTTTTAAAATTGGAAAAAAATATATTGATGGACATTATCCAAAAATTACTCCTTGCCAATACTGAACAACGCCTCGCAGGTTTGGATTTGCTTATTCAAACCAAAGAAAATGGATATTTGGAAACAAATTGGATTATTGAAACTGCTAAAAAATTTGTAGAAAATCCAAAAACTACCCAACAAGAAAAACTTATCGCAGACAAACTGCTCAACACAGAAATTGATGTATTGTCTTTCAAACAAGAAAATGGTTTTGGTTTATTTGACCCAAAAATTATTACATTGTCCCCAAAACCAATTTTATCAACTGACAATGATTATGTCATAAAAACCAAAGATAATATTTTGGGATTAAGCCAATCTCCTGAAAAAATAAATAACGCCTTGTCTGCCTTAGGAAAATTATTTGTCGAACACAAAGAACACGAATATACCTACGAAAATTGGGATAAAACAAAAACTACCGAACTTTTGGGCAACTATTTTAGACCTTCAGTCTATAATTTTAGTGAATTGACACCACAAGAACAATTTGAAACATATCCTTTGCACGAAGTTTGGAAAAAATGGGCGGAAGACCACAAACTTACCGCATTGGACATTATGCTCATCAATTTAGGCATTAACCAAGCAACTTTTGAAGAGGAATTAGCAGAAGAATTGGCAGAAGAATTGGCGGAAGACGAAGACAGTGAGGAAGAAAGCCCACTAACCTCCGAAGTAGAAACTGAAGCTGAAGAATATGAGGAAGAGGAAACAAACAATAACAAAGGCACCCACACGCAAGAACAAGCAAATGAATGGCTTAACTCTATCAATGAAAAACTGAAAAAATGGTTTTTTGTGCCAAAAATCCCTAAAAATATTACCAAAAACACGTGGTACAATCCTGTGAAAATGATTGTAGAAGTATTGCCTTTGCAATTTCCATATCATGAAAAAAAATCATTTTTAGAAGGATTTTTTAAACATTTGTACTATCAACTTTCCGAAGAAGAAACACAAATGTATATCAAAGTCATCAATAGTTATTGGTATGGCAACGAATATACGTGGCGAAGTTCTCCGTTTGTAAGTGCTGTGTATGATGGTTATTTGAGAGAAATTGAATTTACAAATGCTAAAATAACAACAACATTAACCGATGCACAATTTACGGATTTTTGGCATTTAAAAAATTGGTATTTTCAAAGTTTGCCTTCACAATACGAAAGAAAAGACAACTTAAGACCTGAATTATACCGTTATTTGAGGGCTTTTCAATTAAATTTAATTGAAAAAAATGAACTTCTTTCTCAACTCATGACCAGCGAGGGCATTAGTGCCATCACACAAACGCCTAAAAGAGAAGGTGATTATGATATTTTGAAACAATATCCTTTTTTAACCGAATTTGTAGAAATATGCAGAAATCGTATCTTGGAAATAGAACTCAAACGTGCTGATACTGATACTGCGGTGTCGCATTTGGCAACTTCTTTGAGCGAAATATTTGGATTAGATTATTTCTTACAAATTATTGTCGGATTGGGGAGTGATAAAAATATTATTTCTACTTATGGTTGTAGTTATTTGTTGAAAAGGTGTTTTTTGAAAAAAGATGAAACCCAAGAAACCTTTAACCAAAAAATAAAAACCATTCAAGTTTCTCAAAAAAGATTGGTGGAAGTTGCTTTGTACGCGCCTTATTGGGCAAAATATATCCAAACGTATTTGCTTTGGGAAAATATGGAAAGTGCTATTTGGTGGCTGCACGCACACACAAACGGTTATCACTCCGCAGAAACTGAAACCGAAATCGCTAAATATTCTAAAGTAGAAATTACTGAGTTTAAAGATGGTGCGGTAGATAAAAATTGGTTTGAAGAAATATATGAAAGTTTGGGCAAAGACAAATGGAAACTTTTGTATGATGGGGCAAAATACATTTCTGATGGCAATGGACACACAAGGGCAAAACTCTACGCTGATGTGATTTTGGGCAATCTTTCATTGGAAGAAATCCATAAAAGGGTAGCAGACAAACGCAACCAAGATTATCTAAGGGTGTATGGGCTTGTGGCTTTAGACAAAAAAAATGCAGATAAAGACGTGTTACAACGTTATCAATATTTACAAAAATTCAAAAAAGAAAGCAAACAATTTGGTTCGCAAAGGCAAGCAAGCGAAGGTTTGGCGGTCAAGGTTTCTATGGATAATTTGGCAAGAAATGCAGGTTTTCCAGACCCAATGCGACTCACTTGGGCAATGGAAACAGAGGAAGCAATAGACATTATCACAAGGGCAAAAGCGGTAGCATTTGGCGAAGTTACGGTAAGTTTGGTGGTAGATGAAGATGGAAAATCGTCTTTGGAATGTTTTAAAGCAGGAAAAGCATTAAAACCAATTCCTGCAAACCTGACCAAAGATGAGAGAATCATTGAACTCAAAGAATTTAATACAACGCTCCAAAATCAATACAAACGCACACGCAAAAGTTTGGAAACTGCCATGATTGATGGCGATGAATTTACGATTTCGGAAATAGAAAACTTGATGCGTCATCCTGTAGTTTCGCCCATGTTGAAAAAATTGGTGTTGAAATCTGATAATCAGGTTGGTTTTTGGGAAAATGGAAAACTTCTCACACCAAATGGGCAAGAACATACGCCTAAAAAAAGCGTTCAGATTGCCCATTGTACGGATTTGTTTGCGAGTAAAGAATGGGGAAGTTATCAAAAACATTGTTTTGAAAAAGCCATAAAACAACCTTTCAAACAGATTTTTAGAGAATTATACATTCCTACCGAAGATGAATTGAAAGAAAATGCCCTTTCAAGACGCTACGCAGGGCATCAAGTCCAACCCAAAAAAACGCTTGCTTTGCTCAAATCGCAAGGCTGGACAGTCAATTATGAAGAAGGTTTGCAAAAAGTATTTCACAAAGAGGGTTTTATTGCCAAAATATATGCAATGGCGGATTGGTTCACGCCTTCTGACGTAGAAAGTCCAACGCTTGAAACCATTGAAATAATAAACCGCAAAACGTGGCAAAATGTACCTTTCAGCGAAATAAATCCGCGTATTTTCTCTGAAATTATGCGTGATGTGGATTTGGTGGTAAGCGTAGCACACGTAGGAGACGTAGACCCAGAGGCGAGTCAGTCAAGTATTGAGTTGAGAACTGCGATTGTGCGTGAAACATTGCAATTATTCAAAATTACAAATGTAGAACTCAAAGGCACACACGCCCTTATCAAAGGCACAAAAGGCGAATATTCAGTACATTTGGGGAGTGCAATGGCAAAAAAAGTTTTAGGCACTTCGCTTATGATTTTGCCTGTTCATTCGCAACATAGGGGCAAAATGTTCCTACCTTTCTTAGACGAAGACCCTCGCACTGCTGAACTTGTATCAAAAATTATCCTCTTGGCAAAAGATAATGAAATTCAAGACCCTACAATTTTAACACAGTTGTTATAACCGTTTTTTTAATGAAACCCAGCCAAATTGAAAGATTTGGTTGGGTTTTTTGGTTGTATTAAAATTGAACATAAAAAGATAAATTTATGTTATTTTATGGTTGTTTTAATGTAAAAAAACATTTAACTTTGATACAAATTTTAATTTTATGGATATTATACAAAAATCTTCTGTCGTGGATTTATTTTGTGGCGTTGGAGGGCTTACACACGGATTTATATTAGAAAATTTTAATGTATTGGCTGGAATAGACGTAGATAATTCGTGTGCTTATGCTTTTGAAAAAAATAATAAAGGAGCAAAATTTATTTATAAAGATTTAACAACAATAACAAAAGATGACATTGAGTGTTTGTACCCAAAAGATGATATTAAAATTCTGGTGGGGTGTGCTCCTTGTCAGCCTTTTTCTCGTTATACATCAGGGACAAATTCCAAAAAACAAGAAAGTAAGTGGGGTTTATTAGATAATTTTGCCAAAATTATAACTGAGGTACAACCAGAAATTATATCTATGGAAAATGTACCACAATTAGCTACACAAGACAAATATGAAGTATATGCTAATTTTTTAGAAGTTTTAAAGGAAAACGGTTATTATATATCTGACCCTAAAAAAATTGTTTTTTGCCCTGATTATGGAATTCCCCAAAATCGCAAGCGTTTAGTTTTATTAGCTTCTAAATTTGGAAATATTGAGCTTATTTCTCCTACACATTCTAAAAAAGATTATGTAACAGTTAGAAAAACAATTGAAAATATGCCCCCTTTAAATGCAGGAGAAAGAGATGCAAATGATAAATTACATGTATCCCAAAAACTTTCAGATACCAATAGACAACGTATAAGTTTCATAAAAGAAGGGCAAGATTGGAAATCTTTACCGGAGCATTTAGTCGCAGACTGTCATAAAAAACCAAGTGGAAAAACCTTTAATGGTATTTATGGGCGTATGAAATGGGATGAGCCAGCTCCTACTATGACAACGCATTGTATAGGTTTTGGTAATGGTAAATTTGGACACCCTGAACAAAATAGGGCTATTTCTTTGCGTGAAGCCTCATTATTCCAAACGTTCCCTATAAATTATGCGTTTTTTGAAAATGAAAAAACATTTAGTACAACCAATATACAAAGACACATTGGTAATGCTGTTCCTGTTCGCTTGGGTCAGGTCATAGCACAAAGTATTAAACTACACATTAACAATCATTTTAAAAGTAAAAACAATGGATAAATTATTTAATGACCCTCACATAGAATTATTTGAGGAAGAGTTAGCAGAAAATTCAGTAGTATATGATTATGACACAAAAGAATACCCTATTGAAGTGATTGTACATAAATTTGACCCTACGCTACCAAATACTCAAGCAGAAATGTTTATCCCTGATTATCAAAGAGAGTTTGTATGGAATGAAGATATGCAATCTGAATTCATAGAGTCCCTATTTCTTTGGATGCCCATACAACCTATTTTTGTATCAACAAATGAAGAGGGATTATTAGAAATCATAGATGGGTCGCAAAGGGTTAGAACAATAAATGCATTTGTAAAAAATGAATTAAAAATACAAAATGTTACCAAATTATTGCACTTAAACGGGTTAAAATTCTCTGATTTGCCACTTGCAAGACAAAGAAAATTTAGATTAATTTCTGTGCGTTTTCACAATATCACAGATAAGGCAAATTTGGAAATTAGAAAGGATATTTTCAGACGTATAAATAAGCATAAAGGGCTTACTGCAAGTGAAATCAGAAAAGGCTCTTATGTAGGAGCATTTTATGAGTTTGTGCAAGAATGCGCAAAAAATCCATTACTAAAAAAATTGTGCCCTATTGCTGAAGGCATAGGATATAGGGGAGAATACGAAGAGTTATTATTACGTTTTTTTGCTTATACAGAATTGGGGCTTCATGAAAAAGAAAGAGGACAACCACTTTTAGATAACTATTTATTAAAAAAAAATAAAGAGGGCTTTGATAAAAATGCTAAACAACAAGAATATGAGAGGGTATTATTTTTTGTAGATACGCATTTTAAAAATGGTTTTAGAAAAAGCCCTACCTCTGAAACAACACCAAGAGTAAGGTTTGAAGCTATTTCAGTTGGAGTGGCGTATGCCTTGAAAGAAAAACCAGATTTAATACCAAACTACATGGATTGGTTGAATTCGCATGAATTTAAAAAAGTAACAACTTCTGATAGTAGTAATAATACTGGGCGATTAGCCATAAGGGTAGATTTTGTAAAAAATTGCTTGCTAAATGTAACAAAAAAAGAATCATTAACTTATAATCTTGATAATAACAATGGATTATTTTCATAACCGCCTATCAGAGGTAAATATGTATTTTGATTTTTTGGCACAAATTAACAAGGAAAAAGCATCTTTACATTACCAAGATATAGAACATTCTAAAAATGAAGTTGTAAATGATGAAATAGATAATGACATAAAAATAATAAATGTGTCAATAAATATTAATACTGAACTTGTTAAAATACTCAAAGCAAACGCATATTTAATACTTTACAACCTAATAGAAGCATCATTTAGAGAGGCTTTATGGAGCATATTAGAAAAAGTGATAGAGGATAAAATTGATTATAAAAATCTATCAGAAACCATAAAAAAAGTGTGGCAGGAACATCAAGCTTGGATTTATAAGGATTACAAAAAAGATGGATTTGTAGAAATTATTAAAAATACAATTTATTCGGTTTTCCAAGAATCTGTAAAATTTAAAAAAGATTTTGTTAATAAAAAACAAATGAATGGTAATGTTGATAGGGAAAAGATCCAAAAAATGTCTGAATTATATGGTTTTGAATTGCCAACACAACAAGGAATCCATAAATTTGATGATGTAAAAAGAAATCGTAATGATTTAGCACATGGAAATTTAACTTTTTCTGAATGTGGTAAAAATGCATCTGTAGAAGAACTTATCTCACTCAAAAACAAGATTGTTGAGCTTATGAAAGGTATTTTGGAAAATATCAACAAATTTATTATTGATGGAAAATATAAGGCATGATAAAATACACTCTTCTTACATCAATATCTATATTGCTTGGCGTTTGCTCAATATTGTTTTACCAAAATGACTTCATTGCAACAGAAAATATTGGAAAAATCAACAATGAAACCTTTTTATATTCTGCTTACCAAACAGGTTTGGATAATTATAGAATAGAATTTAAAGTCGTGGTGAATAAAGATACAACAAAACTTTTTAACTATTATATCAATGATGCTGTATATACAAAAAAAGAAAATACATTTCGTTTTAAAATCTCAAATGATACATTGACCGTTTTTCAATCACATTATTATACCACAGAAAAAATTTATTGTAAAACAAAAAAGGGGACAATCATTGTACTAAAAAGTGGGTATGATAAAACTCCAATGATTTTATAGCCCCCTCTCATCTTAGTCTCCTGCTAAGACCAAACAAATTTTGTATCTATTTAGCCTCCTAACTAACCCCCAAAGGGGAATTAATAACGAGAAAATATTTTTTATAAAAATTTTTCGTAAAAATTTGCATAAAAACACATTTTTTATAAGATTTTTGCTAAATAGATATAAATTGTGGTAATTCTCATTTTTGAAAAACAAGTTACACATTTTTTTTCAAAAAAAACCAAAAAAAACCCTTATTGTCAATTCGCCCTTTGTTTTTTTAAGGAACTATTTATTTAAAAAGGCAAATCGTCTGGCAAATCGTCTGTTGTATTGCTAATTGATGGTTTGGTATGATGGTTTTTGCCAGCATTGGCAGAGGCATTATTTTGATAAATTGCTTGCAAAGGCACAAGTTCCGTTATCACAAACCTAAATGTACCAAAAGCCTCCAACAACTCATGTCCGTATGTGTAAAGCAACCATTTCCAATAAGTGCCTAATCCGCTTTGCGTTGAGCCTTTGACCTCTCCGCCTCTCTGAATAAAATCCCTCAAAAGGCTATCCATTACCACCGTAGAGGTAGGTGATTGTGGTAAAAAGGCACTTCCCACCAAATAATGATAAAAACATCCCCACGCATTTTCTATCTCAGTTTCGTTCATGCCTATTGTATGAGGCGGATAAGAAGTAGAACCATTTTCTTGTTGCGATTTCAAAGAAGCAATGTGGCAAAATGGCTCTGTGAGTGCAAGCCCTCCCGCAGTTACAGGAAAGAAAAACCATGTTTCAGGCAAGGCTAAAATGGCTTTTTCTAAGTGTGGAAAACGGGTTATAATTTTTTTTCTCAAAAAATCAAAAATGCTTTCATACTGCCCAAAAAGGTGTTCTGATATTTCTGCAAGGATTTTATTTACTTGTTCAAAATGGTATTTTCCAATAGGCATAGCAGGGGCAATTCCTTTTATAAAAAACATCAAATCTGCGTTATAACTATTCACAATCTGAAAAATGGTGTTTTTCTCTTGCAACTGTTCTGTAATAATTTTTTGGTATGCTTTGGTTTTCTTTTGGCTTATTTTTAGCGTGCCTTCTGGGGTAATTTCCAAAAAATACCATTGTGGAAGGTTTGCAAATTGGGAAATATACGCAGAATCCGCCAATTTTTTTGTTGGGTTGTTTTGAATTTGGACTGCTCCCATTTTATCAGGGTTGATTTTCAAATCACAAATATTAAAATAATGGTTTATTTTTTCCCATATTTTTTGGGCAATTTCTTCTTTGTTGGCAACAAGATAAATATCGTCCAAAACCCTATACATAAGCCCATTTTCTTGTTCTATCATTGGTCTGAGCCATTCCAAAAGCACATCAGCCAACACAAAAGAAGGCATGTTGCAAGGTGGAATACCTGCGTTTGGGGCGATTTTTTGGTTATTGAGGGCATAATTTAGACTAAAATATTTCCTAAAAAAATCTAACCACAAACCTTTTACCCCTATCATTTCCAGCATTTCCACCAACACCTCCGAAGAAAGGCTTATAAAATAATCTTTGATGTCAATTTGGGTAATAAAAAGCTGTTCTTCAGGATTGTTTTTGTGGCGGGTTTGAAAATACAATATTTCTTTACAGATGCCATTTAGGAGGGCGTTCATATTGGTCTCTTGTTGGAGGTCGTTGTTTTCACCTCCATAATTCCCATTTGCTTGTGGGTTGTAGTCAGCAGGGTAATATGAGGGAACATTAGGCAAAAAATAATTTTGTTTTTGGATATTGCGGTAATATTCCACATTGTAGTTATAGTTATAAGATGAGGTTGTTTTATCCACTAATATATGTTTTTGCATGACCGACTTCAAAAAAATTCCCCACCTTATCCCTATGATTTCCAAAAATAGCGTATCTAATAAATTGGTTTGTTGAAAAGGTCGCCATTTATTGCGTGTCCATACACTTTGCACCAAACCATCATCTTGTTTCCAATTCCATTCCTCAATGTGTTGCAACATGATATTCAACGCCCCTGCAAATTCTGTAATCAGGGCATCATTTGTCAATATTTGTTGTGCCTCTTGGGTGATGTAGGCATGATGATAAGGGTGCGAAACAATGGCTGTGAGGTGTGTAGTAACCTCATGATTGTATATAGGGGTGTATAAAGGTGCGCATACATCAAATTCCGCAGATGTTTCTGTGTTGTCCATTCTCAAAAAAGCATTTAATGCTTTTGGAATTTCTGCGGTTTGGGCGGTATAATTGTCCCACCAATCAATCAATTTATCAATTTGTGGATTTTTCTTTTCATTCCATAGATTTATCCAATGCGTTTCTGCTTGGTTTTGGGAGGGAGAGATTTCATTTTTTTTGTTTGAAAAAGTAGACTCTTCTAATAATAATCCAAACAATAAACCAGCTTCTAATCGGTTTTTGCCTTGTGAAAGTTCTTTTTCTAAGCGAGCAACCCAATGCAAAAGTAAGGCATCAGCACACGTCCCTGCCTCAATTTTTGCCCAAATCACGTCTAAATTATCCACATCAGGGTGGATTTTATTTTGTGCAAAGGTCAAAGACGAAAGCCCATTGTATAGCGTTTTGAGTTTTTGGGCGAGGTCAGTAATTTGGGTGGTTTCTTTGATAAGATTATCATAAAAAGCACTCATTTTTTGGTAATGCTTATTTAATTCTTCTAATTTAATGCGTGAAATTGTTTGAAAACTAATGTTGTTCATAAATTTTGTAGCTTTTGTGGTTTGTATAATTTTTTTTACTACCCAAATATACAAATTTTGTTGATTTTGGCAACAATGTTACTATTTATGAATTAAGATTTTAAAAAATTCTAAAAACATTTTTCAAAGTGTGTACTATAAATTGATACTCTGACAATTTTAGTAAGTATTTACTTTTTTTAAAAAAATTTTAACTATTGAAATAGTATTTCGTTTTCTTTACATAAAATTGTTCTAACCTGATATAAAATTGTTCTAACCTGACGTAAAATTGTTCTAACCTGACATAAAATTGTTTTCACCTGACATAAAATTGTTCTAACTTGACATAAAATTGTTTTAACCTGACATAAAATTGTTCTAACCTGACATAAAATTGTTCTAACCTAATATAAAATTGTTCTCACCTGACATAAAATTGTTCTCACCTGACATAAAACAATAATTTATTTATTTTTTTAACATTTTTAATACAATAATTTATTTTATTATTTATATTATCACTATATATGAAACGCTATGCTGTAGCACAGACTTTTAGTCTGTGTACTATTTATCACACAGACTAAAAGTCTGTACCACAACACAAAAAAAAACGCACATCAGAGATATGAAACGCTATACTGTAGCACAGACTTTTAGTCTGTGTACTATTTATCACACAGACTAAAAGTCTGTGCCACAACACAAAAAAAAACGCACATCAGAGATATGCGTTTTTTTAAGAAATTGATATACAGATGATTAGCCAATATCAATTTAATAATTTCTTTATATTTTTTGTTAGTATTTAGTATGTGGTATTTTGTGGGTCAAAGTTTGTCCATGTAGCTGTCCAATTAGTAGTGCCAAATGCACCTCTAAATGTAACACTATCAAAGAAAGAATCTCCTGTGCTTACTGCTCCGTTTAACAATGGTGAGCCAGTTTGTGGCAAAAAGTTAGGATTGGTAAGGCTATAATTATTAGCATTGAGCAATAAGTTAGCAGATGTAATGCTTTCATTACCATTATTTGGTGTTTGAAACCATGTCAATACATCAGCATTGCTAAAAGTAGTGGTTTCACCGCTCGGATTAGCACCTCTTGCAACAGTAGGCGAGCCTGATATTACAGTACCTTTTACCACAAGTTCATTTGCTTGCACATTAGCCCAAGTAGCATTTCCGTCCAAACGCAATCCTTCTGCATAACCTGTAAATAATGAATTATATACATTTAATTTAGTATTGCGTCTAAGGTGCATACCACGTCCATAAGCACCAGAGCCTAATCCAGTAGCTGGTACACTTGCATTGTCAGCAACTAAGAAACAACTTACATTGGCAAATACAGGTTTTGTAAACAATGTACCAGCAGGTGTGCCAGGGTTAAAGTTATCAGATTCAAAACCATTTGATACAGATACATCAGCATAATTTGGGTCACGCAATGATACTGCATATTGGATTTTTCCTACAAAACCAAAATCTGTATCAAAATCATCGTCCCAACCTCTGTGTGCTACCAAATATTTAGCATTTACCGTACCACCAAACCATTCAAAAGAATCATCTCCGCAATAAGATACTTGGATATATTGCAAAGTAGTGCCTGAACCTACGCCATACAATGTAAGACCATTGATTTCTCTGTCAGCTTGAAAAGCAATACCTGCAAATTCAATACGTACATATTTTAAGCTACCAGAATTGTCGCTTGCTTCATTACCACCATAAGAGCCACGAATACCACCTTCCATTGTTGGGTCTACTTGATTTACAGGTGCTTTGCCTGCCAATACTACCCCACCCCAATCGCCATAGCCACGTTGTCCTTTTGCTTGGTTAGATGTAAATACAATAGGTTTATCTACTGTGCCTTCTGCGATAAGTTTTCCACCCCTTTCTACAACCAAAGTACCTTTTGAGTCTTTATCGCCTTTGATGATAGTACCTGCTTCTATTGTAAGAGTAACACCTGCGGTTACATATACAAAACCTTTGAGCAAATATTTTTCGTTTGCTGTAAAAGTACGGTTTGCAGTGATTTCGCCTTGCACAATGATAGCATTATTGGCATCACGGTCAAATTGTTGTGTTTCGTTATCACTTTTTTTGCAAGAAAATGCAGTAAAAGCAACTATGAGAATAAGGAAAAAACGGATAATATTTTTCATGGTTTTTAAAAGGTTTAACCTAAAAGCCCCCTAACCCCCAGTAGCACAGACTTTTAGTCTGTGTGTTCCAAACAGTATTTTTAAATGTGGGCTAAATAGATACGTTTAAGGAAAATATATAAATGAATACGAATAAAAGGCAATGTTTATATTTAAAAGGTTGTTAGTTTCCCCTTTGGTTTTTAGGGGGCTTTAAAAATTATAATTTAGTCCTATGTTAAAAGCAGTACCGCGCTTAAACGTCCTAAAATCGCCATCTTTACTTGTGATTTTGCCATCACTATCATTGTCTTGGGCAAGCCTTACAGGTTGGTTGAGGAGGTCTTGGATACCAAAGCGAATATCTATTTTTTTGTTGATTGTTTTGGTCAAATTAAGGTCAATTACATGGCGAGGCATTTCAAAAATATTAGGATTAAAGGCATTTCCCACAGAGAAAATTCTTTTTCCAAACACATTATAAAGGATATTTACCTGCCAACCTTTTTCTACATCATTGTAGTACAACCCTGCGTTTATAAGATAAGGCGATTGATTCATCATTGGGCGATTAGTAGGTTGGTTAGCCCCTACATTTACGATACCACCTGCATCAGCACCCAAATTTACGTTTTCACCTAAGTTTATTTGGCTTGCTATAAAAGAAACATTACCCACAAAAGTTAAGTCATTAAAAAATTTGCTATCAGAAATACCTGCGAATGATTTTCTAATTTCCGCTTCTACACCATAGCTTGTAGCGTCTTTTGCATTGCCAAATACATAGTTGAATGATTCTGCACCCCCAGAGCCTATGAGTTGGAAAGTTTCAATAGGATTTTGAAAGTTTTTGTAAAAAGCCCCTACTGATATAAGTTCCGAAGGCGTAGGATAATATTCATAACGTACATCTACATTGTGAATATTAACGACTTTTAGGTTTGGATTTCCAATAAAATTAGCATTTAAACTAAAATCATAAAAGTTGAATGGTGCTAATTCCCTAAATTCTGGGCGGTTTAATGACGCATAATATGCACCACGAATAAGCGATTTGTCATTCAGGTTGTATGTCATATTCAAAGAAGGCAATGCAGAAAGGACAGAGTTGCTGATGTTTATTTTCTGGTCTCCTCTTGTTCTACTTTGAATTTCTTGTGTATTTTGTTCTATTCTTATGCCAACAGTTGCACTAAATTTGGGGGTAATAGGTATATATGTACTCAAATACCCTGCTATGAGCATATTGTTGGCACTATATTTATAATCAGGGCTTAGGTCTTCACCAAGTGTAAAGCGTGTAGTACCATTGATGTTTTCAGGGGCAAATATTTGGTCAAAAGGTAATGCTTTGATAGTAGATGCTTCTGTTGTATTAATGTTAGGAGAATTGAGATAACTGAATACACGTGCATTAAAAGTACGGTCTTTACGTTCAATATATGTACCAAAGCGAATTTTTACAGGATTTTGGGTGTCTTTTTTACCTGCTTTATACTCAAAATTAAGAGCATTTGTAAATACATTTTCATTCAAATTGGAATAAAAGCGTGATGCTTGAAAAGCGTTGGGGCTTCCAGGAATTGCAAACACAAAAGGGTCATTGGTACCAAGATTCCTTATGGTGCTAAACCTTCTCCAATCAGGTTCTTTGCGGTTGGTATAAGAAAAACCAAGCACCCAATTTATGCTAAATTTACCATTATCTAAATTATGTTTGCCTATGAGTTGTCCTGTGTATATACTTCTTTGTTCATAGCGGTAAGAATAATTATTGGCTTCTGTGCCATTGTCAAATCTTTTGCTGTTGCGTTGTATGGTTTCAGAAAATCCCATTTGATTAAAAAGGTTTTTAAATTCAAGCGTATTATTTTCGTCCAATTTTACCCACCAATTATGCAACACACCCAATCGTGTAGTATTGCTAAAAATCTTATCATCATTTGTGCCTTGTATTTGGGTTTGTTGTGTGGTAGGGTCATAAGACCCATAATTGTTGAGTTTTACTTCAGGTGTATAAAGGTTTGTATTAGAATAATTAACAGAGGTTACCGTACCAATTTTTACCCCCCCTATTTTAAATCTTCGTCCTGTATTAAATCCAAGTCGTATATCAGGGTTGATATTAATGTTTTGAGCAAGCCAATTGTTAGGCAGTTGTTTTGCGAGATTTGCTCTTTGCTCACTGTTAAGATTATCACCCAATTTTGTAGGGAAAGAAGAAGGCAGTTGTCTATATCCATTATCAAAACCCAAAAAATCTGTATTGCTACCTTTGATGCTTAGGGCATTGTTGAAAGTAGTGCCTATGCGTGTGCCAAGATTAAGACTAAGGTTTGTAAAATTTTCTTCTGGGGCGGTTTTAGTATAAATTTTTATTACGCCACCTGCAAATTCGCCTGGCAATTCGCCTGCACCAGATTTGTATATAAGCAATCTATCAATAATACCACTTGGCACTACATCAAAAGAAAATGCTTTGATATCCACTTCCGAACTTGGCGTAAGCATATCATTTACCATGACAGCGTTGTAGCGTTGGCTTAATCCACGCACCATTACAAAACGATTTTCTATCAATGATACACCTGGCAACCTACGAATAACCTGTGAAGCATCTCTGTCTTGTGATTTGGCAATTTGTTCACTTGATACACCCACCGCTACTTGTTCAGAGGCTTTTATGGCAGATATAAGCGAAAGTTCAGAGCCTGTTTCACGTTCTGCGGTAACCACAACCTCGCCTACACTACCTACATCTTCACGCAAGCCAATATTTAGGGTTGTAATCTTTCCGTCTTCTATTTTTACGTTTGTGATTTTTTTTGTGCTGTAACCTGTAAAAGAAATCGTTACAATGTGTTCGCCTTGTGGAATATTTTCTATGTTAAAATTTCCATCAACATCAGTAACTGCACCCAATTTATTTTGTTCTAAAAAAACTGTTACGCCAATCATGCTTTCTTTGGCGGTGCTGTCTATGATTTGTCCTTTGAGTGTTCCTGTTTGAGCCAAAATATGATTTGACAAAAAAGCAACTAAATACAGGATAAAAAGTGTGTAAAGCGATAAATGAAAAAAACGCTGGTAGTTAAAACGTTGGTAAAAATAAAACATCACGAAATAGTTTTAAAATGAATGTATATGAATGACTAATCGTGTGCAAAGGTATAAGGCGTATATTACCTTTGTGAAAATTAAAGATTATGCTTTGTTTATTTTTTCTTCATACAAAAGGCGTTTTTGAGGGTTTATGTTATCTAAATATTACCAAAATTTTTTGATAATATTAAAAAACAAACATAAAACCCATTGAAAGAATTAGAACAACGAAAACCCAAGAAACTAAAAAAAAGCAGAAAATAACCAAATTTCATTTTTTGACTTGCGGTCATTTATTAGCTTATGGTTATATTTACCAAATAATATTTTTTCTGCGAAAAATATATTTTCTTTGCAAAGTATTAAGATTGATATGATTAGGACTTTTGCTTTTATCTTTTTAATTGTATCCCCAATTCATTGGGTTATTCAAAATTGAACCTTTAAAGAGGGTCTAACACCTTTTTACATAAAATAGCCCACTTGTGGGTTTAAATTTATGAATAACCCCCAATGAAATTGGGAGAAAAACGAAAACCCTAATGACTTAAAATCAATACAATTTTAATTTAATACAACGATATTTTATATTTTTCAATTAATTATCACACAGCATGTACAACGCTTGCATTACAGGTTTAGGTTTTTATGTACCTGAGACCATTGTTACCAACCATGATTTGGAAAAACTTATGGACACAAATGACGCTTGGATTACCGAAAGGTCAGGCATCAAACAACGTCATTTTTTTACAGAAGGCATAGATACGGTGTCCTCTATGGGTGCAAGGGCTTCCGAAATGGCTATGGAAAGGGCTGGTGTGCAAGCAGAAGACATTGATTTTATTATTTTTGCCACGTTGAGTCCCGATTATTATTTTCCTGGCTCAGGTGTGTTGTTGCAAAGGGCTTTGCCTTTTCGCAACATTGGGGCATTGGACGTGCGAACACAATGCACAGGATTTATATATGCCCTTTCTATTGCAGACCAATTTATAAAATCGGGCATGTACCAAAATATTCTTGTAGTAGGCTCTGAAATTCAATCCAATATTTTGGAATGTAGCACACGCAACAGGGATTTTGCGGTGCTTTTTGGTGATGGTGCTGGTGCAGTAGTGGTACAAAGGGCAAAAGATGATGTAAGTAGGATTTTATCCACGCATCTCCATTCAGAAGGCAAATTTGCAGAAGATTTGATATTGGAACACCCAACAAGTAACCTAAAAAATCGCCACGACCCAAATATTATAGCAGAAGGCAGACATTTGCCATTTATGCGTGGCAATGCAGTATTCAAACACGCAGTTACACGCTTCCCAGAAACAATTTATGAAGCATTGCACGCCAATAACCTTGATATTGCAGATTTGGATATGCTTGTGCCTCACCAAGCTAATTTGCGTATTTCAAAAGCAGTACAAGAAAAATTAGGTTTGCCAGATGAAAAAGTATATAACAATATAGACCGTTATGGCAATACTACCGCAGCAACTATTCCTATAGCTTTGACTGAACTTTGGCAAATGGACAAACTCAAAAAAGGTGATTTGGTCTGCCTTGCAGCGTTTGGAAGTGGTTTTACATGGGCTTCTGCATTGATAAGGTGGTAATGTGTTGCATTTTGAAAGCGAAATACTTTCAATTTTTGCTGGTCGTAGCACAGTGCTACGACCAGCAAAAAAAATTATATTTTGGAAAAATTTTATACTAAAAAAAAACCTAATTTTCCATCAATGCCATAATTTCATTTTTCTTTTCCAATGTTGCCTTGTAGCCAATTTCATACATTTTTATTGGGTTGTGCCATTGAAAAGCAGTAAAATCGTGCAAAGGTGTAGGCTCAATGACCAAATGACAATTTGTAAATTGTTTGCGTGCTTGTGCGTGTAGTGCCAACGTAAAACAGCGTTCTAACACATCTTTGGTACTTTTGAACGAAGATTGTTTATTGAATGGATTGACATGCACACCAATAATTACATCACAATCTGACAAAGGCTCGGTCATCATGCCATTGAGAATACCACCATCAACCAAAAGCCTATTTTGATAGCGTACAGGACTAAACAATGCAGGCACACACGCAGACGCAAGCAAAGGCGTAATCAATTCACCAGTATCAAAACACACATTTTCACCCATTTCAATATCAGTTGCACCCACAAAAAGCGGTATTTGCAACTCCTCAAATGTAGTAACTTTGAGGTGTCGGGCAATCAAAGGACGTAATTTTTCAATGTCAAAAAAACCCATTTTTTGGAAGAAAGTAGGGCGGATAATATCTTTCCAACCAATGTTTTGTATCATTTTAAGAATTTTTTCAGGAGAATTGCCCGCACTATACAACGCTCCAACCAATGCCCCAGCACTCACACCTGCTATTTTGTGGAATGTAAGCCCCATCTCCTCCAATCCATGCAACACGCCCAAATGTGCCATGCCCCGTGTGCCTCCTCCTGAAAGCGTAATACCTATTTTTTTTGTTTGTGTCATTTTTATATTTGTCATTTTTGTTAAACAGTTTTAGAATTGTTTTTTGTGTTAATCTGTTGTTAAATTTTAAAGTTTTGTAAAAAAATTTTTTTTTGTGGAAAAAAGATATGTAATTGCACTTGAAAATCAGCAGGAAAATTTAATTTTTATGTAGATTTTTAGCATGATTTTAATACATAATTTTAATAGGCAAACATACACTACGTTTGATTTTTTTATCGTATTTGTATAAAATCCATTTAATTTACAACAATTTTAAAAAACTTTTTAAAAAATAAATTTACAGATGAAAAAATTTTTGTTTTTGTTCGCATTCCTTGCATTTTTTGCAGTAAGCAACAGTGAAGCCCAAAATACTAAGAAAAAAGAAGAAACTAAAAAAACAAACCCGCCTAAAAAAGAGGAGAAAAAAGAAGAAAAAAAACCTGAAACTACTGACAAAGCTGTAGGAAAAGATGAAAAAGGTCGCACAATCTATCAAGGGCCTAAAGGCGGTAAATATTACCTCACTGCCTCAGGCAATAAAGTATATGTAAAATAATCGCTTGTAAAAAGCTAAAAATACAAGCTAAAAATACAATGGCAACCTATAACAAAAATTTATAGGTTGCTTTTTTTGTTGCATTTCAAAAAAATAAATGATTATCATTATACGAAAAGTAAGCGAGACGCTAAGACCAATGATTTATCCAAGAAAAAATCCATAATTCATAATCTATAATCCAAAATATTTTGTATTATTTTTTCAAAATCATCAGAACTAAACCAAGAAATCTCCAAATCTCTACGAAACCATGTAAGTTGTCGTTTGGCATACCTGCGTGAATTTCTTTTGAGTAATCTAATCATTTCTTCTCTGTCATATTCGCCTTTTAGGTGCGAAAAAACCTCTTGATAACCTACTGTTTGCAAAGCATTATGCGATTGGTAATCCCAAAGGTTTTTTGCTTCTCGTTCCAAACCTTGTTCCAACATCATGTCCATACGTGCATCTATACGATTATAGAGGATTTCACGAGGCATATCCAAGCCAATTTTTATAATTTGAAAAGGTCTTTTTACTTTTTCGCCTATGCGAAATGACGAATACGTTTTGCCCGTACCCAAACACACTTCCAATGCCCTGATAATCCTTTGAGGATTTTTGAGGTCAGCATTTTTACAATAATCTTCGTCTAATTTTTGTAATTGTTGCACCAATTTATCCAAACCTTCCAATTCCAATCGTTGTGTAAGATTTTCCCTAATATTTTCAGATATTTCAGGCATTTCGTCTATGCCATTGCATATTGTTTGGATATACAAACCCGAGCCACCGACCAAAATTGCGGTATCTTTGGTTTGAAAAATATCATCTAAAATGGCTAATACATCTTTTTCGTATTGTCCTACGGTATAAGATTGCGTGATTTGATGCGAATTGATAAGATGATGCTTGACAAGTGCCAATTCTTCCAAAGAAGGTTTGGCAGTTCCGATATTCATTTCTTGGTAAAATTGGCGTGCATCAGCAGAAATAATTTCTGTTTGGAGTGCTTGGGCGAGTTTGATAGCCATTGCAGTTTTGCCTACTGCAGTAGCACCTACAATAACAATTAAAGATTTCAAAAAATAAGTTGTAAAGCCCCTAACCCCAAAGGGGAATAAATACAGAAAAGTATTTATCGGGAATATGATTAAATGAATTGATGAATAATGTATTTACAAAGATTTTTTGTAAAAATATTTGTAAAAATACTTAAATCTTAGAAAGGTAAAAATTAAAAATTAAAAAAATATAAAAAAACATGGAAAAATTGTATTTTTGAAAAAAAATTGACATAAACAGTTTGCCCCCCTTTGGGTTAGGGAGCTAAATATTTATAATAAAAAAACAATAAAATGCGCATTATTATCAGTGGAGGTGGTACAGGAGGACATATTTATCCCGCTATTGCGATAGCCAACGAAATAAAATCACAACACCCAAACGCCCAAATATTATTTGTAGGTGCTGAGGGTAAAATGGAAATGGAAAAAGTGCCAAAAGCAGGATACGAAATCAAAGGGCTTTGGATAAGTGGCATAGAACGCAAAATTTCCTTTGGCAATGTCATTAAAAACTTATTATTTCCGCTAAAAATCACAAATAGTATTGTGAAAGCATATCAAATTGTCAAAAATTTCAATCCTGATGCAGTTATAGGCGTGGGTGGTTATGCAAGTGGAGCGGTGTTGTACGTAGCAGGTTGGCTCAAAATCCCAACTTTAATCCAAGAACAAAATTCTTTTGCAGGGCTTACAAATCGCTTGCTTGGTAAAGAAGCACATAAAATCTGTGTGGCTTATCCAAACATGGAAAAATTTTTCCCAAAAGAAAAAATCGCTATCACAGGCAATCCTGTGCGAAGTGATATTGCAAATTTGGTAGAAAAAAGAGAAAAAGCACAAGATTTTTTTACATTAGACAAAACCAAAAAAACACTTTTGATTGTAGGCGGAAGTCTTGGAGCAAAAAGCATTAATGAAAGTATTTCCGCAGGTTTGGAAAAATTAACCCAGAAAAACATTCAGGTTATTTGGCAAACAGGCAAAAACCCTTTTGAAATACACCCAAAACAAACCGCATTAGAACAAAATATTGCCCACAAAATATACCGTACTGAATTTATTTATGAAATGGATTTGGCTTATGCGTGTGCTGATGTTGTGATTTCACGTGCTGGTGCGTTGGCGGTTTCAGAGCTTTGTATTGCTCAAAAACCGACAATTTTTGTGCCTTTTCCGTTTGCAACTGATGACCACCAAACCAAAAACGCTTATGCACTCACGCAAGCAGAGGCAGGCGAATTGGTCAAAGATAGCGAAGCACGCCTTGTGTTGGTGGATAAAGTATTGGATTTATTGGAAAATGAAACAAAACAACAATTATTTGCAAAAAATATTCAACAATTTGCCAAACCTGATGCAACAAAAGAAATTGTAAATTTTTTAACAGAATTGGTTATCAAAAACCATTAAAAAATTCAAAATACAACCCAAAAAACATTTTTTAATACAATTTTTATTCCGTCATAAAACTAAATGCCTTTATGGTTATTGAAGTTTTATGATACCGATATTAGTGGTAAATTTACCTCAAAAATATGTGTATTATTAATAATTTTTACAGTTTCTTTGGTAAGGTATTCATAGCGTTTTATGATGTTGTCTAAGCCAATATTATTAGAAGATGCCACACTATTTTTGATTTGGAGGTTATTTTTTACTGCTAAAAAACCTAATTCATTTACAAAAATATGAATTGTAAGTGGTTTGTTGGAAGCAATAATATTGTGTTTTATGGCATTTTCTACCAATATCTGTAAACTTAGTGGCGGAATAAGGTAATTTTTATATTTTTCTTCTATTTTAAAATCTACTTGTAGATTTTTTTCAAAACGAATTTTTAATAAAAAAATATACGACTCCACAAATGCCAATTCTGTGTGAAGATTTACAAGTTCTTTGTCTTTATTTTGGAGAATATAACGATACACTTGTGATAATTTTTCTGCAAAATCAACCGCAATTTGCTGATTTTCTGCGATAATACTTACCAAAGTATTCAAGCTATTAAACAAAAAATGTGGGTCTATTTGATTTTTAAGCACTTCAAATTTAGATTTTAGGCTTTCAGTCTGAAATTTCTGGGCTTGGAGAATACTCTCTTGTAATTGTTGATAAATATATACAGATTCATACAAAGCAGTGATACCCAAACAAAAAATACTTGCTAAAATTGGGATTTTAATACGTTCAGCCAATGTTGGTTGTGTTTCACAAATAAAGATATAAGTATCCAAAAAAAATGCTACCCCCAAATTGATTAAAAACATAAAAATAATAATTGCAGGTATTTCTAATTTAAGCCTTGTGGCAGTTTGGTTATAATTTCCATACTGTTTTTTGAAAAATTGAATGATTAAACAAGCACCATTCCAAGATAAAAATGTATAAAAAAGAGAGAAAAATAAACTTGTGCTATATATTTTACCCTTCCAATTATCAGAAATAAAAAAAGGGAATATCGCACCAATAAACAAAATACCTAAGTACCTCAATACAATTTCATTGCAAAATATTTTTTTTAAAGTCATTTTTTTGGATTATGGATTATAAATTATGGATTTTATTCAGAAAATATTTATTTGGTTGATGTGATGTATTATACTTTAACTTGTTCAATATATGCAAAAATAGCTTTGATTTCTTCATCAGTAAAATCAAAACTTGTCATAACTGCTTTATTGTATTTGTTAAATAAATTTAATGCATATTCATCTCCACTTTTTATTACTTTTTGTGAATTTTTTACAAAAGAAACTAACCAATTTATATCACGCCTTTTACCTATTTCACGTAATCCAGGTCCCACAACCGTTTCATCTGTAAGCCCATGACAGGAAGTACAATTACCTTCCCAAAGGGTTTTTCCGATAAGAAGTTGATTTCTTAGAGTTGTGTCTTTTATAGCCAATGGTTCTGATTTATCTGTGTCTTTTGTTTTTGTTCCACAATAAAACCGTTTTTCATCTTCAACATTTTCATTTTTGTATTGCATTTCCAAAAATAAAAATACGCTTACAAAGATTATCAAACACAAGCTAAAAACTAATGTATTAACAGAAAATTGCATTTTTTTCATATTCATCTAAGGAATAAATTTATTTTTCAACATCTTTTGCCAATTTCTAAGTAATTATTTTTTAAAAATTTTTGCCAAAAAATGCCTATCTTCTACGAAACTGAGGTATGATTCTGGATAAAAACCACATTCTTTATGTAAAAAAGGCATAATTTTTTTTGAAAAATGCCATTTGCATAACATCATTCCCCAATAATTTACAATTACATATTTACCTTTTTTACCACAAATTGCACATATTTTTAGGCTTTTTTCTTGTAATTTATATAAGAATTTATCTAATTTTTCCCTGCTTTGGAGTTATTATTGTCATTAAAACGTACTTTCAAATATCCCCATTTGTTGAATACTTCTGTGATTGTAATCTGTTTGTCAAGCCCTGAATGTTCCAAAAAATCATATAATTTATCCACCAAATGAAACCAACCTATTTCACCTGGACTAAGATATTGTTGTTTAGCTTCTGAGCGTGTCATGGTTTAATGATTATTTTTTTGCATTTAAACAAAATTACAAAAAAAACAGGACATTATGCAAATAAATACTGCAAATAATTTCCTGTTTTTTTAAAAGAATTAAATTATCATGGAGAAACGAATTTTATTGTTAGTAGCCAGTTTTCCAGTAAAGAAAAACTAAAAAAAACTGATTACTGAATTGACTAACTAATTTTAAACCTTGACCTTTTTGAACTTTAAACCTTGACCTTTTGAACTTAAAACTGCACACGATACATCACATCAGGAAAAAAACCAATTTGATATGTTTCGCCAATATTTTGTTTTTGTTCGTTGTAACGTCTTAAAAAAAGATTTTGGTTATTGGTAAGATTTTGCAAATCCAAATAAAAACTATGCGAAACTTTGCGTTTGCTACTATTAAGCCTAAAACCAAATTTCATATCAAATCGGAAATAATCAGGGTTACGCAAGCTCAAAGGTTTTGTTTCGTCAAAGGTTTCTCTGCCTCTTTGGATAGATGCTTGCAAATCAATAGGTGTAGTGTATCTTCCGCCTGAGGTTGTGAGACGAATATCAAACGTAAATGCATTTCTTTTGTCTTTGCCCATTTTCCACTCTTTACCCCCCAACATATTAAAAATATAATTAGAATTAAAAGCGGTATTCCTTTCTACGCCATCACTACCTTTGTATTTAGAATCAAAAACAGAAGATGTAAATAAAAAATAATACCCTTTGCTAAAAAATTTCTCAACTGTAAGTTCAATCCCGATATTTGTACCTGTACCACCATTGTTTAACCCAGCCTTTTCAGGAAAAGTAAAATCCGCACCAGCATTGAGCATAGAAAAACCTGATTTTTGTTCTTCAACAGGCACATCATACAAACTTTGGTAATAGGTTTCTGCTTTCAAACGCCAATCACTTGCAAATTTATTGGTATAACCCAATACAAAATGGTGTGCTTTTGTAAAATCCAAATTGCGGTTGCGTTGGTCATATACGCCATTTTGGTCTTGTTTTTGGTACAAATACACAGGCAAAGGTTGCATTTGACTGTGAAGTCCATATCCAAACGAAAAACTTTGTGATTTATTCGCTTGATAATTAACAGAAGCACGTGGCTCTGCAATATATTTATCATTCAAAGTCAAATATTGTCCATGTACCCCAGCGTTGAGCGTAAGTTGTTCATTAAAACGGTGTTGTACTTGTGCATAAGGTTGCAACAACGTGTAACTACCTTTGAAATCCCTTGCCAAAAACCAATCAGGCGTATATTGGCGGTCATTTACCCTACTATCCAAACTCACATATTCCAACAAAACCCCTGCCCTGATACTTGTTTTAGCATTTAGTTTGGTGTTTAATGTTGTATTAGCGCGCAAAGTTTCGGTTTTATCATTCACATCAAAAATAAAATTGCGTTCAGGCAATACATTGCCATCTTTATCTGTTAGTTTGTATAAGTTGTAACTGCCTTTTGTAGTGGCATAAGATACAACAGTTCTAAGAAACGATTTTTTTGTAAGGTTTAATGTATGTTTTAAGCCCAATACACCAAAACCTGCTCTGCTATATGCATCTTCATTTTTATTGGCAAAAAGGTCAGTTGTATCTACTTTTGCACCCAAGAAATCAATTTTGCTATTAGCCCAAATACCAAAAATAGAAAATTTACCTGCTTTTGTATCACCCAAATTCAAATTAAACGTTAAATCTTGGTACAAAGGCGGTGCGGAAGTACCTACATTCAAACCCAAAGAAGCACCAATCGCAGCAAAAGAATAACGATATGCAATCGCCAAAGAAGCATCTTTTTTCTTGCCTATTTTAATTGGTGTTTCTATCATTGCCTCCAAACCACTAAAAATATTCATTTGTAAAGTCGTTTCAAATTTATCAGGATTTGCATTTTTTAAGGCAATATCAAATACCGCACTTGTAGCATTGCCATATTCTGCAGGAAAAGCACCTGTCAAAAAATCTGAGTTACGCATCATATTTGGGTTTATCGCACTCACAGGACCACCTGTATTACCCAATACGGAATAGTGATTGGGATTAGGAATAGGAATCCCCTCCATACGCCAAAGCACACCAGCAGGCGAGTTGCCTCTCACGAGTATATCGTTGCGTGCATCACTTGATGTACCAACACCTGCGAAATTGCTTACCAAACGCCCTATATCATTTCTCCCGCCTGAAAAACGGTTGGTTTCTTCCAAATTAAATGACCTTGTGCTTACAGCTGCAAAATCATTATTGGCTTCGCCTTTTTCAGTAGCAGTAATCACTACTTCCTCCACATTGTCCGTGTTTTCTTCCAAACTTATGGTCAAAACAACTTCCTTGCCCGAAGTTACCAATATTTCGGGAATTGTTGTACCGTTGTAACCTGTGTAACTTACCAAAAATGTATGCCTACCAAGTGGCACATTTGAGATAATAAACTTTCCATTTTCGTCAGTTACTGCTCCAATTTTCTGGGTTGTATCAGCCAGTAAAACAGTTGCTCCAATAAGCCCTTGTTCCGTTATTTTGTCGGTAATAGTACCTCTCACAATTTGTGTGAGGTTTTGGGCTTGTGTTTTTTGTACAAAACCAAAAAACACCAGAAATACAACGCCAATGATAGATAAAAAAGAATGTTTTTGTAACATATTTAATAATATATTTAATTTTAAATATTTTTAAAATTTAAAAAAATTGTGATAATGGTTTCTTGTAATTATTTTCCGTAATTATTTCATGATGCAAAAATCCATTAACTTATTCTTTTTTAAAATGAAAATCTGACGAAGCGTATTTTTTTAGTGATGAAACGGAAAAGAGATTATGAATTATGGATTGTAGATTATTTTTTCTTAAAATCGCATAATTTTAATAAAAAAAAACCTTATATTATTTGGAATTGTCCTAAATGTATGCGACATTTAAACCTGAAACAATGCAAGTAGTTTTTCCTTTGTTTCAAAAAAAATTATGAAAAAATTATGTTTTTTCGTCCTAATTTTTTGCTTTACTTTCGCAAAAAGTTACAGCCAAACGCAATTCCTTGCGTCATCTTTTGGCACATTTCCAATGTATGAAAATTGCACTAATTACATGTCTGTTTTTTCAAAAAATGAAAAAATAACTGTAACAATCAATAATGGAAAGGCATTCGTAAAAAATACAAAAAAAGTAAAAGGCGGTTTTTCGCATGAAATTTTGGTTTTGCCCACACAAAGCAACAACGTCATGTTAGATTTTGATGCTCCTGTAAAAATTGAAGTGATGAAAAGAAAAGGCATCAAACAAGATGTCTTTTCCAACCGCAAAATACTCAATGTAGTAGCAACACCTTCACCTAATGTGGTTTTTGAACAAAAAACAGACAAAAACACATTTTTTATACAGGTTCAATCCAATAATACTTTTAAAAATGTACTTCCTGATGATGCAATTTATTTCGTAGAAATGATTTCACTCACAGGAAAAGACAAAGAAGGCAAAGTAAAAGTATTACAAATAAAAAATGAAACTGCAATAAATAAAACAAACAAAAAAGATTTTCAAATATCTTTAACAAAAGCAAAAGAAATTTTTGCAGAAAACCAAGAAATCAATGTAAAATTGGAAAATGTGTATCGCATCAATGCGGAAAAACAAAATATTGCAGTAATATTACCCAAAGACGAAATACAATTTGTTGTAAAATTATAATAAAATTTTTTAATGAAATGGGTTAAAATTCCATTGCAATTCATAAAAAAAGCCCCAAATTGTGTTAATTTGGGGCTTTTTTATTTTTTAATCTTTTTTTCTTAGCATTTTTTCTTCCTTTCCAAAAGGCTTTGATAGGCATTAATTGTATCAAGATATTTTTTAATAACAATTTTCTCATCAAATTCATTTTCTACTTTTTTTCTACTTTCTTCACCCATTTTTTTCAAATCTTCATCATTCAAATTATATACTTGTAGCATTTTTTCTGCCAAATCTTTTGCATTTTTAACTTCACAAAGATAGCCATTTTTACCATTATCTATTGTTTCCTTACACCCTACTACATCAGTTGCGACGAGGGGTTTTGCCATAGCAGAAGCCTCCAATAATGCACGAGGCGTGCCTTCTCTATACGAAGGCAATACGACACAATCTGCTTGTGAAATGATAGAAGCTACATTATCAGTTGTTCCTAAATAGTACATAATGCCTTGATTTTCCCATTCCTTAACCATTTCAGCAGGTACGCCTAAGTTTTTTTGAGGTTCTATTTTTCCTAAAACCAGGCATTTCATTTTAATACCTTTTTCTTGTAGTATTTTAGAAGCATTTGCATATTCCAAAATCCCTTTGTCATATAATAAGCGTCCAATCATCAAAAATGTAAAAATTTCATTGCGTTCAAAAGGTTTTGGTGAAAATTTATCCAAAGGAATACCAGAACCTGGCAAAAGTCCTGTGGTTTTCTGTTCAATAAGCGAATTATCTATAAATAGTTGTCGGTCATCACGATTTTGAAAAAATACTTTTTTAGGAAATCTAAAAGACAATTTGTATAAAAATTTTGCGATACGACTGCTAATACTATTGTGTAAAAAGACCGTTCCCAAACCCGATACATTATTAATAATCAAACATTTGAAAGGCAGAGAGGCAAAAGTACCATAGATATTAGGTTTTATGGTGTATTGCAAAATCACTTGGGGCTTTATTTTCCTATAAATATTAAATAATTGGAACATATAATACAAATCTTGCATAGGATTTGTGCCTTTGTTGGAAAGCGTAACTGGGTAAAATTCACAACCCATTTCTTGCAAATACACAGAATACTCATCTTTTGGGGCAATTGCAACGACTTCATGTCCTGCTTTTATAATTGCTTCCACAAGCCCACGCCTGAAATTGTAAATATTCCACGAGGTATTAATGACAATAGCAATTTTCATGGGCGATTTTGTGTAATGGTTATATTTTTTATACCAAATTTTTTGTGCAAATATAAAAAAAATTATGTGTGGTTTTTTACGTAATTTGAAGGAAATTTGTTTTGATAATTTAATAATCAAAATTATTATTTATAATGGCTGACATAATGCAAAAAAAGAGTATCATATAATAAAAAATAATGTATTTTTGTATTTTTAAAACCCAAAATATACGCTTATAACCAAAAATATGTCTAATATATTACTACAAAATTGGCAAACTGCTTTTGATACTGCTCCTTTTTCTAAAATTAAAACCGAAGATTTTTTACCTGCTTTTGATTATTTTTTAGAAAAAACAAAAAAAGATGTGCAACACATTGCCCAAAGCATAGAAAAACCCACTTTTTATAATACAATAGAAGCAATGGAATTTGTAGATGATGAATTGAATAGAATTTCAAATATTATCTTTAATATTTCCCACGCAGAAAATACGCCTGAAATTCACGAAATTACGCAAAAAATTTCACCAATTTTATCTAATTTTTCCAATGAAATTATTCAAAACAAAGCATTATTTTTACGCATAAAAGCAATTTTTGAAGAAAGAAATAACTTAAACCTCACATCAGAACAACACACCGTTTTAGAAAATAGATACAAAGAATTTGTTAGAAATGGTGCAGAACTTTCCACAGAAAAACAAGCAGAACTTACACAAATTGACGAGAAATTATCAACGCTTTCTATTACTTTTGGCAATAATGTACTCAAAGATACACAAAATTTTACGCTTTGGATTGAAGATGAAAAAGATTTGGCAGGCTTACCTGATTTTGCCATAGCACAAAGCAAACAACGTGCTATTGCACAAAATGAACCGCTAAAATGGGCATTTGGACTTGATTTTCCGAGTTATATTCCATTTATGACGTATTTGGATAACCGTGATTTACGCAAAAAAATGTTTTTAGCGTACAACACAAAAGGCTTCCAAGACAATGAAAATAATAATGTAGCAGTTGTAAAAGAACTTGTTGCACTCAAACACCAAAGAGCAAAACTTTTGAGTTATGATTCGCCTGCACATTTTACACTTTCGGAGCGTATGGCTTCAAGCCCAAAAATTGTGTATGATTTTTTGGATAAAATTCTTTCTGCTGCCTTGCCTGTTGCCAAAAAAGAAATAGCAGAATTAACAAATTTTGCTAAAAAACTACATGAAGAAACTGCTAAAAATTTAGCTGAAAATGTAACTGAAAATACAAGCAAAATTTTCACACAAATTGAAAAATGGGATTTTGCATATTACAGCGAAAAACTCAAAAAAGAAAAATTTGACATTGATGATGAATTACTAAAACCGTATTTTGAAGTAAATAAAGTGCGTGATGGGATTTTTTCTATTGCAAAAAGACTTTTTGGGCTTACTTTCAAAGAAAATACTACGATAGACAAATATTATCCTGATATGCAGGTTTTTGAGGTATATTTTTCAAAAAATAATAATAAAACTTCAAAAAATGACAAAGATGAGTACATTGGCATTTTGTATGTAGATTTTTTTGCCCGAAAAAACAAAAAAAATGGTGCGTGGATGACTACTTTTTTTAGCCAACACCATAGATTAGGGGGAAATATGCGTCCTCATATTTCTATTGTGTGCAATTTTCCTGAGCCTACCGAAACCCTGCCAAGTTTATTAACTTTCAATGATGTAACAACACTTTTTCATGAATTTGGTCACGCCTTGCATGGCTTGCTTTCGCAGGTACATTATCCAAGTGTAGCAGGTACAAATACCAAATGGGATTTTGTGGAATTACCTTCGCAGTTTTTAGAAAATTGGGCATACCAAGCAGAAAGTTTATCATTATTTGCCCAACATTATCAAACACAAGAAATTATTCCAATTTCATTTATTCAAAAAATAAAAGAAAGTGCCAATTTTATGTCAGGTTACCAAACCCTACGCCAAGTAAGTTTTGGGTTGTTGGATATGCACATACACGACAAAGGCTTTGTAGATGCTCAAGGCAATGAAATCACGGATTTAGAATTATTTGAAAATCAAATATTAGAAAAACTACAAATCCTGCCAAAAGTACCAAACACCGTTATTTGTACTGCATTTTCACATATTTTTCAGGGTGGATATGCCTCTGCATATTATAGTTATAAGTGGGCAGAAGTATTGGAAGCTGATGCTTTCTCAGTATTTGAGGAAAAAGGGATTTTTGATGAAAATACCGCAAAAAAATTTAAAACTAATATTTTGGAAAAAGGTGGAAGCGAAAACCCTATGAAATTGTACCAAGATTTCAGAGGGAGCACGCCAAATGTAGATGCGTTGTTAAAGAAATCAGGGCTTTTGTAGGTTTTATAAGAAAATAAGAAATAGTCAAATTTTAAGAACTTGACTGTTTCTTTTTATTGTATTTTTCAAAATTTATAAAAAACCATGAAAAATGAATGAAACATTAGAAAATATCAACCAAACAATCAAAAAAATGCCTTGTTGTGATTTTGAAATTGTGAAATACAATAGAAATAGTTTGATTATTGGCGGTGGATACAGTTTAAGTTATGAACATGCAATACTTATTGAATTTGAAAGTGTATTTTTTATGACCTTAAATTCAGAGTGGTCTATTGATACAAGTGAAGATTTTATCTTATTAGCCCCAAGAAATGAATGTTTAATATTTAACAAAAAATATCAAATAGAACAAGGAAACACACTTTTCAAATTAATTCCTGAAGGGTTAAATGAAAACATAGACGAAAATGAGAACACACAATTTTATATTTCAGCAAAAAATATATATTTAAAAAAAAATATAATTATTGTTTAAAATATTTCATTATTTATTTTTTTTTATTATTCTAAAAACAAAAACCTCACAACTTAAACAAAAAAAAACCTTGCATAATATACACCTTACAAGTCGTCCACGTCGCAATCGCAAATCCGCAGTTATCCGAAATTTGGTGCAGGAAACACACGTATCACCTTCACAGTTGATATTTCCTATGTTTTTGGTAGAGGGCAAAAACCAAAAAATACCTATTGCCTCTATGCCTAATATTTATCGTTATTCATTAGATTTATTGCTGGCAGAAATAGGTGAATGTGTAACATTGGGCATCAAAAGTTTTGCCCCTTTTCCAGCCATACATGACGACCTCAAAGATGAATTGGCTACTGAAAGTTACCAAGAAAATAGCCTTTATATAAACGCTATTCGCCAAATAAAACAACAATTCCCTGATATTTGCCTCATAACTGATGTGGCAATGGACCCATATAGCACGCAAGGACATGATGGACTTGTGCGTGATGGCAAAATCATAAATGATGAGACCTTAGAAATTTTGGCAAAAATGGCTGTTGCACAAGCAAAAGCAGGCTCAGATATGGTTGCTCCTTCGGATATGATGGATGGACGTGTAGGGCATTTACGTAAAGCGTTAGACAATGAAGGACTTTCAGAAGTGTCTATTATGGCATATACTGCCAAATATGCAAGTGCATTTTATGGCCCATTTCGTGATGCGTTGTCATCTGCACCACGTTTTGGTGATAAAAAAACCTACCAAATGAACCCTGCAAATGTGCGTGAAGCACTCATAGAAGCACAACTTGACGCAGATGAAGGAGCAGATTTTCTCATGGTAAAACCTGCTTTGGCGTATTTGGACGTAATAAAAACCTTGAAAGATAATTTTTCACTCCCCATTGCTGCCTATAATGTAAGCGGCGAGTATGCTATGGTAAAATCTGCTTCCCAAAATGGTTGGCTTGACCATGACCGTACCATGTGCGAAATGCTCACCAGCATCAAAAGAGCAGGTGCTGACGTGATTTTGACGTATTTTGCGAAAGAATATGCAATACTTTTAAAAGATTAAAAATTATAAATTATGGATTATAACACTCATTTTTTTAGATATTGAATTATAAATGGCTAAACAAATAATATATTTTAGTAATTTATTTGTAAGAGGATTAAAAAATAATCCATAATTCCTAATCCATAATCTCCAAGTTTTTCAGCCAAATCGTCTTATATCTTGAATTTCTGTGCGAAATTTTCAGCCCTTGAATTTGTTTTTCGGTCAGTTTTACAGGATAAATTTCTCTAAATTCTGCTACTGAAAGGTCAAATAAAAGTTCGCCTTGTGTATTTTCGCCACGAAGTTGTCCCGAAAAAGGCACATTTAGCACAAGCATTTGGTCTTTTTTGTAGTATTTTGCAATAATTTTTGGTTTTTCAGTTGTATTTTTAGCAAATTTCAAACCTCCTGTTCGCATACCAAGCAACAATTCAGGCATATCGTCCCCATCTATATCCACGATTTGGGGCATAATGCCATGTCCAATGTAGATATTTTCTTGTTTTTTTGCGTTGTAGTCTGCTTCAAAAAAATAGGTTTCTTGTGTTTCTGTTTGTTTTTCAGTTTCTAATTTATTTATCTGTAAATTTTCGTTTTCTGTTTTTTCCTTAAATTTCTTAGCAATGTCCAAATAAATTTTTATTTGTCCATTTGCATCAGTTATCAACAAATCTACTTGTCCATCTGCGTTGATGTCATGTGTTGCAAGGCGAAGTTCAGTATTTGCAGGGTTAGGATTTTGGATAAAAAAAGGTTTCTCTTTTTCAAAAGTATCTGCGGTAAAATCTGTTTTTTTCGTATTTTTATTTTTTATTCTTATGTTTTCATACCATATCATACTGCCATTTCCTTTTGCCACGCACACATCTACATCACCATCTTCATCAATATCCATGAGTGCAGGACTGTCATTTTTTTGGAGTGAAAAGGGGAATTTGTGAAATTCATCTAATTTTATATTTTTATAAAAAAGGTTGAAATCATTAGGATTTTGTCTTGGATTTTGCCCAGAATTTTCATTTGATTTTTCTAACGGTTTTTCTAAATAGCTGATATAATTTTGCAAATAATTACTTTTATAAATAAAATGATTTTGAAAAATTTTGTTTTTTAAGCTATCCACAAGATATTTTTCCTGAAAACCTTTATTTTGGGTAAAAATTGGATTTTTGTTTGTGCCTTTATTTTCTAATAAATTATTGTCTATGTTTCCATTGGTTTTTTTAGCAGAAATCAATAAATCTAAATCTTTGTCATTATCTACATCAAAAGCAAAAGCAGACACATTTTCGCCAAAATCCAACATATCATTTTGTAAAAAATTTGTTGTTGTCAAATGCCAATCTGGTTTTTTTGGTGTATTTTTATTTTCATATACATAAATACTTTTATCCCAATGATTCACTTCGCCATCTTGTAGCCATACATTAGGCACTACAAGCATATCAGGCACTTTATCGAAAGTCACATCTACAAAATAAACCGCAGGAAAAAGCAAACGAATAGGGTTTTGTTTGGGGAAATTTCTGTCAAATTGCATAAATTTTGGGCGTAAGTTTGTACCATTATTTTTAAAAAAATACAATTCATTGCACGAAATATCACCAATCAATACATCAAGTTTTTTGTCCCCATTCAAATCCACAAGTTGCAAAGTAGAACCTGCATGAAAAGCATTTTTTTTGTTTTTTTCTGTATTTTCATTTGCCCCACCCCCACCTGCGCATGCTTTATTAAATTCAAATTCTCCACAATTTACCTTTTCTAAAATACCACCCCAACAAGGATTTTTCTTCACAAAAATTAAATTTTCTACTATATACTCTTTCTTTTTTGTGTTTATTCTTTCTTTAATATTTGCTCCACCTTTGGGTACTGGGGGGCTTTTGGGGCTTACATTTTCATAAAATTCAATCCAATTACCTTGTGCAAAATCAAACGTAAAAATATCCAAATCACCATCATCATCTATATCTACAATCGCAGGAACATCCGTTGCAGGCACAATAATATTACCCTCACCATTGTTGGTTTTTGTGATAATATTTTCTGTAATTAATTGAAAATCAGGTGTTTGTATACCAACATTTCTAAAAACCCTTACACCATTGTCGCCATCTGTAAAAATATCTTTTTTACCATCTTTGTCATAATCTATTATTACAACCCAATTTTTACAATTAGGGAAATATTGTTCAAATTCAGGGCGATAACTGTATTTTTTGCTATACACATTTGCAGTAAATGTATAAAATTTTGCATTGTGTTTATCAAAAATAACCAAATCATCTTCCAAATCTTGGTTAATATCCATAGCGTATATTTGTGGTGAATTAAGCCCACCCGCCCACGCATTTATAGGTAGATTTTCGGTAGTTGGGAGATAATTATAGTCAAATTGTACGTTTTTTGTAGGTGTTTGTGCAAATAATTTTTTTTGAAAAAAAATATTTTGAACAGAAATTAAAATGTAAAAAATACATAAAAAACGAATAAAAAATACTAAGAAAGTACATTTTAAATTAAATATATTTATATTCATATTTTTTAAATTATTTGCAAAAAAAACCGCTTTTAATATTAAAGAAAAGCGGTTTTTTTAATTTTTTATAGCAATAAAATAAAGGTAATTGATTCAATTAAAACCCAAAAAAATCTCTAATTTTAGTTAGAAAGCTTTTTTCGCTTTTTTCATTTTTCGGTGTAAAATTTTGTGAATCCCTCAATTCCTCCAAAAGTTCTCTTTCTCTTTTGGTAATATTTTTTGGAATCCAAACGCTTACATACACAAGTTGGTCACCTTTTTCGTAGCCTTCTATGTCCTGAATACCTTTTTTGCGTAAGCGGATTATTTCGCCTGATTGCGTTCCTGCTGGAATACGTATTTTTTCTGTACCTGAAACAGTAGGAATAATTTGCTCCTCAATACCAAGTGCAGCTTCTACAAAGCTAATTTTGAGTTCATATACCACATTTTTTCCTTCCCTATGAAGTTCTGGGTGTGGTTCTTCCTCAATAGCAATCATCAAATCGCCAGCAATTCCACCTCTTGGTGGCACATTTCCTTTTTGCTTCATGGAGAGTTGCATGCCTTCGGTTACACCAGCAGGAACACGTATTGGTATGATTTCCTCGTCTAATACACGTCCTTCACCAGTACAAACTTCACATTTTTGTTCAATGATTTTAGCCTCACCGTTACAAGTTGGGCAGGTGGCAGTTGTCATCATTTGTCCCATCATGGTATTTACAACCCTACGCACTTGCCCACTACCGTTGCAAGTATTGCAATTTTTGTATGCAGTACCATTTTTTGCACCTGTGCCACTACAAGATTTACAAGAAACGTGTCGTTTTACTTTTATTTTTTTCTCTACGCCTTCTGCAATTTCTTGGAGTGTGAGACGTAATTTTATACGCAAATTTGTACCTTTTCTTGCTCTGTTGCCCCCTCCAAACATATCATCGCCAAAACCGCCATGAGAAGTAAATCCGCTTGAAAAAATATCTTGGAAACGTGAAACGATATCTTCAAAACCACCAAAACCACCATTACCACCAAAACTACCACCACTAAGTCCTTGGTGTCCGTATTGGTCATATATATTGCGTTTTTCGGGATTGCTGAGTACATCATAAGCCTCTGCTCCTTCCTTAAACATTTCTTCTGCTTGTGGATTGTCAGGGTTTTTATCGGGGTGATATTTAACTGCTAATTTTCGGTATGCTTTTTTGAGTTCTTCTGCATCAGCTTTTTTATCTACACCCAATATTTCGTAATAATCTTTTTTCTTTGACATGATTTTTTTTGTTATATTTTGCCCCAGCCCCAAGGGACACAATTAAATTATTGTATTTATTTTTTAAATTTGGAAATAATAATTTCTATGTTTGGTTTGGGATTTGCCCCCCATTTGGGGGCTGGGGGGCTTCTTTTTTTTAGCTTCCAATAACCACTTTTGCAAAGCGTACAACTTTGTCATTAAGGAGGTATCCTTTTTCAACTTCATCAACCACTTTACCAATCATATCCTCGTTTGGTGCAGGTATTTGGGTAATAGATTCGTGCAAATCAATGTTAAAAACTGTCCCTATCGTGTTAGCCATAGGTTTTAAACCTTGTTGCTCCATTATCCTTACAAATTTATTTTGGATAAGTTGCATACCATCATTGATAGATTGCAAACTTTTTTGCACATCTTCCAACGTAGGATTTTCACGTGCTTGTGATTTTTGCAATGACTTTTGGGCGCGTTCAAAATCGTCCAAAATTGTAAGCATAGAGGTAATGATTTTTTCACCTGCAAACTGTGTCATCTCAAGTTTTTCTTTGGCAGTTCTTCTGCGAAAGTTTTCAAACTCTGCATACAACCGCAAATTTTTATCTTTTGCCTCAGCTATTTCAGCTTTTAGCTGTAGATTTTGTTCTTCAAGTGATATTTCTGCAGAAATTTCTTCTGTATTTTCTACGGTTTGTGTATTTTCTGCTTGGTTTTCCGTTTGATTTTCAGTCGCACTTTCGGTTGTTTCAATAGTCTCATCTACATTTTCAATGTTTTCTTGTGTATTGGTTTGGTCTGTGTTTTCGTTTCCTTGCATAGTGGTAAGTTTTTATAGTAATTTTTTGAGAATGTTTATTTAAAAAAATATGGTTTATGATGTTTTAGTTTATGATTTTATTTAGAAATTTCAATTTTTTTGCCAAAGTGCAAAGGTACTGACAAAATGGCAATTTTTTATTTTTTAAATCAAAAACAATTCATTTTTTACTTTTTTTATGTTTTTTTCAATATTACTACAAATTACCACAAATATTTTCCTTAAAATTTTATTCTGAATGATTTATTTTTTCATTTAATTTCTTTTACAGATATTTACATTAAAAAAAATCTAACAATAAACTTTAAAAAAATCTAAAAAAAATTATGAATAAAAATGCGTTTTTAATTATTGATGCCCAATTTGATTTTTGTAACCCAAAAGGGGCTTTATACGTAGCAGGGGCAGACAAAGATACCGAAAGGCTCGCAGATATTATCACAAAACAAGGTGATAAAATTGATTATATTTGTGCTACATTGGATACGCACCACATCAACGACATTGCACACCCTTCTTTTTGGCAAGATGCAAATGGTAATTTTCCGCCTCCTTTTACACCAATTACATACGAAGATATAGAAAATGGGACTTGGATACCAAGATTTGCCCCTGAAATTGCCAAAAATTATGTGCAAGAACTTGAAAATCAAGGACAATTTACGCATTTTATTTGGACTGAGCATTGCATTATTGGCTCAAAAGGTGCTTCTATTGAAGATGTTTTGCTACAAGCACTCAAAAATTGGGCAAGAAATTATGGTAAAATGTACCACACATTGCAAAAAGGAATTTATCCTTATAGTGAGCATTTTGGGATTTTTAAGGCACAAATCCCTGTGGAAAATCAACCTGATACGCAACTCAATCAAGCATTTATTCAAATTTTATCCATGTATGAAAATGTGTATCTCTGCGGACAAGCCAAGTCGCATTGTGTAGCCACAAGCCTAAAACAAGCAATGGATTTCGCACCAATATTAGCCCAAAAAATAATTGTGTTGGAAGATTGTATGTCTGATGTGCCTAATTTAGGGCATTTAGGCGAGCCCATTTATACAGAAGCACGCCAAAAAGGTATTAGATTTATGAAAAGTGAAGGCTTAGTATTGGATTAATACTAAGACAACGAAGTTTATGTTTAAAATAGATTAAAACCCATTGCAGTTCATATTTTTGTAATTACCACAAAAAAAACAACCCAAAATACATTTTTTAAACTATATATTTTGAGTTGTTTTTTTTCAAAAAATTCAATCAGAATATTTTTATTTTAACTTGATAAAAATTGCAATAAACAACAACCAAAAAGTCCAAAAAGTATTGGCTAAAAAATTTATTGTGCCAAAAATAGCCCCATTTTTACCCCCAAAATGTTCTAAAATACTTACAATAAGCAAAAATCCCAGTAAAATTCCTGTATAACCTATCCATTTTGGAAAATTTTTGTGGTAAATAAGCATAATACCTACACAAATCGTCCAAAAACCCATAGCCAAAAAACCCAAATGCTCTCCGATACTCATACCAACATAACGATTTAGCACTTCATACATCAAAATAATATGCGGTCTTTCATGTATATTTTCAAAATAAATAGTTGTCAGATAAGGCATTACAAAAATCCAACGCACAAAACCTATACCCTGAAAAATAGTAGTTAGTAACCCTAAACCTACAAGGATATTAGAGGCAAATTTATGCGTAGTTTCTTGTAATATATATTTCAACGTATATGATAAAGGCGTAAAAACCAAAGCAGAAATCAAAAAACTATAATATCCAATTAAAATGTAAAATTCATGGGCTTTAAAAAGAGAAAAAGCGTTTTGTGCAGGCTGTCGCAAAATATCAGGAAAATTAAAATATTTACCCAATAATACAACAGGCAATACAACCGTTACTACTTCCAACAATATGAGCAAGCCTGTAAGCGATTTATGTGTATTTAAAATTAAATGTTTCATACTTTTAAAATTAGAATGATACAATAAAATTAACCCCAAGTTGCCCACTTTGATATGTTACAGTACCTTTACCATCAATCGTCCCATTTCTATTAGCGTATTCAAACTCTGTTTCAATGCTAAAATTGATTTTTTTTATGGCAAATGTATAACCCAATCCCAACATAAGGGAAGTACCAATCGCATATTGATGTTTGTATAAATTGGTAGCTTCATTTACCCTTTTGGTGGTAAATTGCCCAAAACCAAAACTTCCACGTGTGTATAAACCTTTATTAAATTGCTTGGACACAAAATAATATTTGGCAGTAATGGCAAGATTGTAATAATTAAAAATATAACTATCGCCATTTGTGCCTTTGGTAGATGAGCCAAAAGTACCTTTTATGCGTGAGCCTATGCCCAATCCACGCCATTTTTCAGGTGCTATATAAAAACCCATCATAAGATTATTGCCAATACTTGGGTCAAAACTTCCTCCGTATGATGCCAAGAGTTTATCTTTCATGTCATTGAAAAACAATGTTTGCCCTGCACCCAATCCAAACTCACCATACACAAGTGTTTTTGCAGAGCGTTCTGTGTCATTTTGTGCCATTAAAATATTTTGGTTAAAAAATAAAATAAAAGAACAAGCAATAAAAGGTAAAGAAATAAACGAAGGGCATATAAACGATAACGCCAAAAAATATTTTTTTTTCATTTTGAGAACGAATTAAATTGTTATAAATAAATTCTGTTACAAAATTAGGGCGCAGATAGCCCAAAAACGTTTACTTGGGTTAAGAAATTAGCGATTATCAAAAATTCTTTTGCGTATTCTGCTTAATGAGGGTGGTTTTATACCCAAATAAGAAGCAATATAATGTTGTGCAATTCGTTCTGCAATTTTGGGTCTTTCTTGTAATAGTTGTATGTATCGTTGCTCAGGAGTTTGGTTGGTAAACATTTCTGTACGCATACGCAAGCCCAAAAACGCATTTTCTGCCATAATTCGCCCAAATTTCTCAAATTTTGGTATTTTTAAAAACAAATGTTCCAAATCTTTTTTTGCTAACATTAATATTTCTGTTTCTTCTAATGCTTGTATCGTTTGTTTGGAAGGAATTTCACGCAAATAACTTTCGTAATCTGTGTACCAATTATTTTCAAAAAAAAACTGTCCTGTTATTTCTTCTCCATCAATATTATAAAAATACCTCAAAACTCCTTTATTAACAAAATACGCATATTGGCAAATGTTACCTTCTTGCAATAATATTTCTTTTTTTTTTAGTTTTTTTATACTAAGTTTATCACTAAAATATAAAAATTCATCTTCATCAAGGGTAATAAATGATAATAAATGATTTTTAATTTGTAAAAACATATCGTTTAAAATTTATTGAAATTTATGCTTATGCTTTATTTTTTTTTTAAATATTCTAATGTAACTTACTTACAACAAATTTTCATACGCTTTTTTAGGTAGTGCTTTGACTGTTTTTTGTGGAATATTATTTGGTTTTATCCATTCCAAATGTCCTTTTGCCCAAATATATGCCAAACCAAGTGCCAACATACCAATAAAAACAAACGCTTCAATAATTGCCATAATACCCCAAAAACCATTTGTTGTTTTTTGTAAAGTTGCATCAGCAAATACAACCGCCCAAGGAAATAACAATACCAATTCTACTTCAAACAATACAAAAATAAGTGCAATTGCATAAAATTTTACATTAAATTTTCCCCAAGTATTGCCCATACTTTCCTCCCCACACTCATAAATTGTAAGTTTTTCAGGGTTTGGGCGGTGTGGACGTATCAAAGAAGATGTAAATAAGCCCATGATTACAAAAAAAATCCCAGCCAAAATAAATAATAATGCAACGCCAAAAGCAGATATTTGATTCAAAATAATATAAGGGGGCAAAGAGGTTTAAGGGGCAAAAAGTTCAAAAGTCTAAAAACCAAAAAATAGATTTTAGGTTTTATTTAAAATTAGAAACAAAAAAACCTTATTTCTTTGCAAAAATAAGGTTTTTTTTTGTTCTTTTTAGTTTTAGTCTTTTTATTTCTTAAAAAACAAGAATGAACTTTTTTCGCTGTGTTTACCAAAAGTTGCAAAACAAAGCCTTGTTTTTAATTCTGAATTTTCGTCTGTAACCATTGCATTCCAAATTTCATCAGAAGTAAGCAAACCAAAAATATTACCTTCCATATCCAACACATTTAAAAATGATTTGGTAAAAGGTGAATTTTCTCCAGCACGACCATCAAATACAGGTTCTTTTCCGCCAGAAGTAATAACTGCGGTATAAAATTGTTTGTTTTTTTCACGCACAAACGCATTTGCCCTTTCAGGGTCAGGTATCATCATATTTCCTCTCGTTGCACCTGCATCATGTGCAATATTTTCGTCTATTGTGCCACCAAAACATACATCAAGCAAGAGTAGTTTGTGTTTGCAAGGAATGTGGCGTATCATAGCTTTGAGGTCATCATAAGTAATATAGGAAACCAATCCTTTATCCTCTTTTACAGGTTTTGCATTTTTTGGTACAATATAACCTCTACCATTTTTGCTATTGTTGTAATATTGAAAATAGCCATGTCCTGCAACTGCGATAAACATTTGGTCATTTTCATCAAATTTCATATTAGTCAGTTGGTTATTCAATACATCAAAAATTTCTTCTTTTGACGCATTATATAACTTAATAATGCTATCAACTTTATATTTTTCAGTATATTTTTTGGCGATAGTTTCCATATCAAGGACTGCATTATTGAGATTAGCCCAACCATTTTTTTCGTATTTATCAGTACCAATCAACACCAAATATTGTTTGCCAATAAGTGATTTATCCAACGCTTTTACGTCTTTAATCACAGGCGGTGTATATGTAGAAATTTGCGGTTTTACTGGTTTTGCTTTTCTACGAATAATTACTTCCTCTTTTGTGCTATTTCCGTTGCGGTCATACGCCACAATTGTAAAAGTTTCTTGCAGACCTTCTGCTACTGAAAACCTTACAGGAATTGCAAAAGGTGATTTTTTTTCTCTTGTAACAGGAAACAATTTACCATTGAATACGATTTTGTCTATTGCGTCATTGTCTTGTGCTTCACCCAAAATAGTAAAAACCTCCTCGCTCAATTCTTTTTCACCGCCACCTCTTGTGTTTAGGTCTGTTTGAAATTGTGCATTGCTTACATATATATAAGGAGGCATTTTATCAGGGTTTTTGATATTTTTTGCGATTTTTTCTAAGGCATCGAAGTTCCAATTTTTTTCTTTCGCATCTGCCAACATTTTGTTGATTTTCATTTCTGCGAATGATTGTTGCTTAGTTTTGGCATACATCAACGCCAAATTTTCACCATGTTCTTGAATATCAGGATGTTTTTCTACTACATCTTTTGCAATAGAAAGCATTATTGTCCAAATATTATAAATGTCCGAATTATTATAATCCAAGACACAATATTGGAGCATTGATTTTAGCATTTTCGCATCTTGTCGTGCTTCTGATTGCGTTTTTTTCCTTGCTTCTGTGATTTGGTTGTATTGTGTTTCGTCCAAAGAGGCTTGGTTATTGTAATGAAGCCCAGAAAGGATTTTTAACAATGTTACTACAGGTGATTTTACCCCTTTCTGCACAAGTTTTTTGAACTCATCTTCTGCCAAATGATACATATTATGGCGAAGATACATATTGCCTTTTTCAAAATAGACAAAATTTCTAAATTGTTTATCTTCTGTTGTGGCTGTATCACCTTTTTTATCTACGAGTTCCAACACATGATTATAATATTTAGACGCAAAGTCTACTTTGTTGATTTTATCGTATGCAATTGCTACAATGAGTGTGATGGCAATATCTTTTGGATTTTCCTTTGCAAGCCTCTCTATTTCCACAAAGTGACTGCTAATAATATCATTGTTGTTATTAGGTGTTATGCTGAATATCACTTTAGAAAGTGCTTCAAATGCCTTTTTGATGGTACTGTTTTGGTTAATTTTATTTAATTTTCCAATCCAGTTTTGTACTGAAAGAAAGTTATTATCCAAATATTCCGTAAAAATCAAACCAATAATTGCACTTTCAGCATTACTGTTGATGCTTAATGCCTCTTTATAATATTGCCTTGCACTTTGAAAATCTGTAACATAACGATATTTATGTGCCAAATCTATCAAGTATTTACACGATTCTATATCTATTTTACCATTTTTTGCCAGCTTTACCAATTCACATATTTTTTTTGTGTGCTTTATACTTGGTATAAAATTATTTGTTTGTTCATAAGCATCTGCCAAACTTTGATGCAATTTGATAGCATTCATAATATCAACCTCACCAGTTGTTATTGCTTGTTCTTCTATCTCTTTGATTGCTTTGATATAATACGGAATTGCACCAGATCCATTTTTGTTACCAGCAGAATCTGCATACACTTGCCACATTGGTCTTTTATCAATTGTTTGTGCAAAAATTGGTGTTGTATTCAAGGCATAAAAAACAGGAATACAAGTTGCAAAACGACAAAGATTTTGACAAGTTTCCCTCCATTTTCTTGTTAGTTGAAAGTTTGTAGAAACATTTTTAAGATAAAATTTCATCATGTAAAAAAATTAAAATAAATACGTAAAATAGAATAGGTTTTTTAAAGTTTCGGAAAAAATAAATTTCCACAACATTAGAATAAAAATATTTAGTGATAAATCTTTAAATCCACACCAAATGTTAAGGTTTTTTTGCTATTAAAATGGTTTAATTCTAATTAGTTATGCAAAGTTAAAAAAGTTTTTAAAA
>JANPJR010000131.1:0-33949 GCA_031425615.1 Cytophagales bacterium | reverse complement strand
GGTGATTGCAGACAGATTTTTTGCAAGTTCAAAAACTTGTTCAAATTGTGGAAATAAGAAAGAAAAATTACATTTATCAGAAAGAGCATATCATTGTGAAAAATGCAATTTGATAATAGACCGAGATTTGAATGCAAGTTTGAATCTGAAAGGTCAAGCGGTGAGCTAAACCGCATAGTGGAGTGTCAAAAATCCTGAGTCTGATGGCAAGGGGACACGTTGAAACATGAAATAAACAACAAATGTATAAGTTTGTGTAAGTTTTATATAGCGGAACTAATCTAAGTTTATTTAGTCGTTGGTAGTTCTGTTATCAGTTTTTGGAAATTTATTCAAAAAAACATAATATAAACTTAGGTTAAAAATCTAAAAATTATACCTAAAAAATTAGAAAAAAAAGGAAAAACAATTTTACATTTTTTTCCTTTTTTAAAATATCATAAAACTAATAAATTAGTTGTTTTTTATATTAAATTTTATGTAATAAATAATTTTTGTCTTATTTTTTTTTTTTAATAAATTCCACAAAAAAGATGTAATTTGCATAATAAAATTTATAAAAAAATCTTTAAACTATAATTTCAGATGAATAATCTTCAACACGCACATAGCCCTTATCTTCGCCAACACGCACACAACCCTGTGGATTGGCACGAATGGAACGAAAAATCACTTAATATTTCCCAAACCTTGCAAAAACCCATTCTTTTAAGCATTGGATATGCCTCCTGTCATTGGTGCCATGTGATGGAAAGGGAAAGTTTTGAAAATGTAGAAGTGGCTGATGCAATGAATATGACTTTTGTGTGCATAAAAGTAGATCGTGAAGAACGCCCTGATATAGACGCAATATACATGGAAGCACTCCAAAGCATGGGACAACAAGGTGGCTGGCCTTTGACTGTATTTTTGATGCCTGACACAAAGCCATTTTATGCAGGTACATACTTCCCAAAAGAGGATTTTTTGCAACTTATTGATAGAATTGGTGTGCTTTTTCGTACCCAAAAAGAGGATTTGGCAAAATCTGCAGAGGAATTTTTTACAATACTCAAAATTTCAGATACTGAGAAATTCCATTTGCAATCAAAACCGCAAAAAAGACTTTTTTTACCCATAGAATTAGACCAGATTTTTGAAAATTTTACGTCAAGTATAGACCTCCAATATGGTGGAAGGGCAAAAGCCCCCAAATTTCCTATGCCCTGCCTTTGGCATTGGGTCTTACATTACGCAAACAACACCCAAAATGAAAATTCCAAAAAATTTGCCTTTGATAACCTGCATTTTACCCTTGAAAAAATGGCACTTGGCGGTATTTATGACCAAGTAGGAGGCGGATTTTCTCGTTATTCTGTTGATGAACGTTGGCATGTGCCTCATTTTGAGAAAATGCTTTATGACAATGCCCAATTGCTCACGCTTTATGCACAAGCATACATACAAAGTACAGACAAAAAAATTGATTTCCTACCTACTTCACTCAAAAATTTATACAAAAAAATCATACACCAAACTCTGAATTTTACAATTTTAGAGTTAGGACATAAAGTAGGCGAAAAAACCAACGGTTTTTATAGTGGAATTGATGCAGACAGCGAAGGAGAAGAAGGGAATTTTTATGTTTTTACAGAAAAAGAAATCAAAAATATTTTTGAAATTAAATTACGACAAAATTTCCTAAAAAAGCCAAACAGTGGAACAGAAAGCTATATTTCAGAAGAAATTAACAAAGAAATTGCCCTAATTACACAGTTTTTTGGCGTAGAAAAAAACGGAAATTGGGAGCATTTCAAAAATGTACTTTTTTGCAAAGAAAAAGACGAAATATTTGCTAAAAAATATGATATTTATTGGGATAATTTCTTGGAAAAATACAATTTTTGGCAAACTGAATTACAACATTATCGCAATACACGCCCTCGTCCTGCAACTGATACCAAAATTCTTACTTCATGGAATGCAATGATGCTATTAGGCATGGTAAATGCGTACAAAGCATTAGGCGAAAAAACTATTTTAACAGAAATACGTTTGCTTGCAGATTTTGTAGAAACACAGTGTTATAAAAATAACCAATTATATAGGCAAGTAAATCGCCCTGAATTAGGTTTTTTGGAAGACTATGCGCATGTGATACAAGCATTTATGGGTGTGTATGAAGTTTTTTTTGAGGAAAAATACTTATTTTTTGCAGAAAAACTTTTGACATACGCCCAAGAGAACTTTTGGGACACTGAAGAAAATTTATATTATTTTACAGACAAAAATGCACCTGCTTTGCTTGTGCGTAAAAAAGAAGTTTTGGACAATGTAATTCCATCTTCTAATGCGGTGATGGCAAAAAATTTATACTTGTTGGGTACTTTATTTTGTAATAATGCCTACCAAATGCAGGCAAAAAACATGGTGTTACAAGTCCAAAAATTAATTGCCCAAAATATAGAATATATGAGTGAATGGGGACAAGTATTGTTATTAATGCAAAAACCAACATTAGAAGTGGTAATTATAGGCGAAAATTACCAACACTTTGCCCAAGAAATTCAAAAAATATATTACCCAAATAAAATACTGCTCGCAAGTGAAAAAGGCACTGAAAAATTTGAATTATTTATCAATAGAGAAAATTCTCCTGAAAATAATCCCAAAAACCTTACTTATGTCTATATTTGTCAAGACAAAATGTGCTTGATGCCTATTACTGATTTGGAAGAAGCATTGCAGTATTTGAGAGAACATTGAAAATTAGGAATTAAACAGCCAAATACATCAATATCTGATAATTAATTAAAAGAAAAAATATAAAATATTATTTCATTAAAAACTATTTTTTTTATAATATTATTTTTTATTTATTTGCAAATACATTAATTTTTAGTTCTTAATTCCTAATTCTCATCATGCAGTCCATCAAAAAATCAAGGGCTTCAATGTGTCTTTTTGCTTCAGCCATGCTATTTCCCCATGCGTATATGCCATGTCCTACAAGCAGGAAAGCGACCATTTTTGGATTTTTGGTGTAATATTCGCCTATTTCTTTGCTGAGTGTTGCGATGTCTTGTGAATTGGCAAAAATTGGCAACTCAAATACTTCTTCGTGGCTTTGTATGCCTCTTATTGCTTTTAATACTTCTAAATCTGTAATTTTTACTGTTTTTTCGTGCTTGTGCAACATAGAAAAAACAGTAGAAACGGGCGAATGTGTGTGCAAAATCGCTTGTGTATCAGGCGACAAATCATAAACTATTGTGTGCAAAAGTGTTTCCGCAGAAGATTTTATGCCTTGATATGAAGGCAAAGGCTTGCCAAATTCATCTATCAACATCAAATCTTGTGCAGTAAATTTGGATTTATCAATGCCAGATTTTGAGATGGTATAGGTTTTTTCCAAAGGTACAGGATTGCGAAACGAATAATTGGTACTTGTAGCAGGCGACCAACCTCTTTGGTGAAACAATGCTATAATTTCAAGCAATTCTTTTGTGTTGTATTGATGGGCAGGATTTTCAAAAATATTCATGTGAAATTAGTTGTCAGTTTTTTCAGTTGTCAGTAATCAGTTTTTTCAGTTTTTATTTAGTTAAAGGCTCTTTGTTCTCCTTTGTGGGGTTAGTGGGCTATCACTGCAAAGCGACTTTTGGTCATAATTTGGTTTAATTCAAGCATAACTTGTGTGCCTTCCAAAATTTCTTGCAACGCCAAAACCTCTTTGAGTGTGAGAATAAGCACATTTTCCATAAAACATGGTGCAATAATTTCCAAATCATATTCGGGCAACACATTACTTGCCATACTTGGCACATCAATTTGAAACACCATTTTTTGCAAAATAAAAAAATCAGTAATACGCAATTTCATGTTTTTTTCTTGAAAAACCAAGAAAAAACATCTTTCTCTATCAGATTGATACATTGCACCTGCATTTGTAGCAAATATTTCTTGCCAATGTGTAGGAATAACATTTGTAACAATAGCATTTTTTGAGGTTTTTGAAATTCGCATATTAAGGTAGTTTTTTAAGCTAAAAAATTTAAAATTAGAGTTAAAAACAATAACGCTACAAAATTATTATTTATTTAGATTAAATACAAATAAGATAAAATATTTTTTTTAACAATATGAGTAAACTGAATTAATTAAATTGTAATTGAAATAAGTGTATAAATTGAGGTTCAACCTTTGCAAGAGTTTTTTAACCCTTGCAAAGGTTTCCGCTACAATTTTCTCATAAAAATACATTTTCTTTGATTACGCTGTATTAATTGACAAAAAAAAACTGATAACCGAAAAAAACTGATAATTTATCTCTGCATTTCTCTAATGACTTCAAGGGATTTTGGAGGCATAAAATTTTCTATATTAAACATATAAAAATCCAACCAAGTATCCAATAATACACCCCTGTATTGTTTTTGAAGGTCTATTGGGGCGAGAAAATCATTCCTCAAAAGTTCATCAATCATTTCCCAAACTTCTACAATTTGTGTGCAATGCAACTGATTTTCTTGAAACTGCAACCGCATTTCTGTACTATTGGCAGGCAAAAAACCTAAAAATTTGGGTAGTTTTGCCAAAAAATACAAATGAAAATTTGCATTATCTATTTCTATATCATCAAAAACTAAAAATGCTTCTTTCAAAAAACCAAAAAGTTCTTTATTTGGTGATTGTTCTTTGATACATTTGGAGAGAATTTCGGTCAAAAATAAGGAAATTGTGGTTTTGGTATAATTGTAAGGAATTGTTTGATAAATGGATAAGCACCTTAATTCTGCAATTTTGCCCAAACTTTGCGTAGATTTGTGTGGATACACCACCAAATCCAAAAGTGTAAGCGGTTGAAAAAGTGCCATTTTGCTGGTTTTATGGGTGCGTGCTTGGTGCATCATATAACCTTGCAAACCAAAAATTTCGGTATAAATATTTACAATTAGACTGCTTTCGCCATATTTCCATGATTGTAATACAATACCTTCCGTTTTTTCTCTCATTTTTCGTCTTATGTTTTATTTTTTACGATTGATATTTTTTTAAATATAAAGCAAATTTAATAAAATTTTTAACAAAAATCTAATTTAAAAATAACAAAATAAACCACAGTCAATCAATAGCCAATCAATTGTTAATGCTTCCTAAACTCAAATATCGCTTTCATCAAATAAAATATAAGTTTGGTAAAGTTTAAGGTTTTTATATTGTGAAAAATAGTATTTTTGCGAGAAGATTGTAACACAAGTTTATAGATTTTTTATAAACTTTAAAAAATAAAAAAAATATTAAAAATCATGAAAAAATCCGTATTTATTAGCTTAGTCGTTGCATTGTTTGTTGTTTTTATATCCAATCAAATAAAAGCACAAACTTACGCTGAATATTATGCACAATTTCCTACAATTACGACCAAAACCACTTGGGACAATGCTACAATTCTCGCTTATCCCGAAAGTAATAAACCCAAATTAGACCAAAAATTTTATGGACTTGTAGGCGGAAAAGGTAATGGAAAAGGCAAATGGGGTACTGCTGATGCTTATACAAGCAGGCAAATATTGTATCCATTGGGCAAAATAGAAACAGGTAGCAGTGTAATTGTTTTTGTGCTTGCACTTTCAGGCAGTTATGTAGCAGATGACAATACACAAATGTCTATTGATGCGTTTTGTTATGAGAAAAAAACAGGAAATCTATTAAGAGGCGGTATCAATTTTTACCTCATAGCTTATGGTGGTGATGTAAAATACGGAAAATTTATGTACAAAGGAAATGCAGTAATTGACCCAAAAACCCTCTCTACTGAAGTAATAGAGCAAGACGGAAAATCCACTAAACGTACCTATAAATTTAAAAGTTCAGGCTTGGATTTGACAAGTTATTAAAGTTTATTCAGTAATCAATTTATTCAATCATTAGTTTTTGGTCTTATGAAATCAACTTATTCTTTACCTTTTGTTTATTTACCTTTTTTAGTTGCATTTTTTTTTATGTTGAATGTAAATACAGCAATTGCCCAAAAACAAATTGAGCAATTACAAAAAGACATAGAAGGCATTTGGACAGTAGAAGAAATGCCTTATCTAAATCCTGATAAAAAAATCGCTAAAAATTTACCAAAAAACATATCAGATTTGCATAAAGGAACAGTTTATACGCTTACAGTTGATGAAATTGGCGTTTTGACTGTAAGTATTATACTCAAAGACAAAAATGCTTTTCAAGGTGTTGCGCTTACAACGATTGACCCCAATGATAAAAAATCTGCAATTCTTAATATTACTTGGGGCAAAAGTTCAGACAAAAAACTGTTAAAAAAATACGGTTTTAATGATGTGCTAAAAGTTACTATTCCCGAATCAAGCGGAAAATCGTTCAAAACACAGATTTCTATATTGGAAAGTATGAAAAAAATGGGAAATGAAAGCATACTTGTAACTTTTAATTGTGTTATGTAAGAAAAATTATTAGTTTTTCAGTTGTCAGTTTTTGGGAATTTATTCAAAAAAAATCGTTTTGTCCAAATGCGGATTAAACGATTTTTTTTATTTTTATGGATAAAAAAATAAAATCTTATTCGTCTTCATTACTCGTTTTTCTACTTGCTTGTTTTTGTTTAAATTTTTGATATGCTTCTGATTTTTTATAAGCACTTTTAAGTGTTTTTTTGTCCTCGTATATCTTCCAAAGCCCAAGTTTTTGGTTTTTTGCTTCTTGTTCAAGTTGTGCAAACACATCACAATACTTTACATTTGGCGGATAACGTTCTGCAAAAGCATAGCCTTTTTTGATGAGTGTTTCATTAAAAAATTCGCCATTCATAAGATAAACATACGCCAAAGTTCGCCCAAATTTATCTTCTGATGCTTGGTCATATATCAATATTACCCTTTTGCCTTGTGACAACCTATTTTTAACATAACGTGTAGCTTCTTCCCCAAAAGGCATTACATCTTGGTACAAACTTCTTATACTTTCAGGCGTATCAATACCAATTAGGCGTACTTTTGTACGTCTTTTTCTGTTGTTTATGCTACCTACTACGATTGTATCACCATCAACTACTTTTACGATTTTTGCAAATCTACCTTTAAAAGGATTTATTGCACGCAAATAAAGCCCTGATAAGCTGATAACACGCCAAATATAAAAAATAATAACCAACAACAACGCAACCACAATCAAAGAATATGGAAAATTATACTCCACAAAATGCCAAAACCACCCAATAAAATCCTCAATGTAAATCACATACTGCTCAATACTTAACAAAATCATAGCTAAAAATTATGTATAATTGTATAAAATTTTGGTTTTTTCTTGTTTTTTCTAATAAATTTCTCAAAAATAAAGAATTTTAAATAAAAAAACAAAAGTAATTGAAAATGAAGAATTAGGGATTTTATGCATAGCATTTGTTTAGTTGTTCTTTCAATACTAATTTTTTTGGAATTTGGCACGCGGATAACGCGGATTTAAACGGATTTTTTTATTTTTATTTTTCTTAATAACAATTTTATTGCTTTTAAGTATCTGTTTGAAATTAGTTTATACTAAAATTAAAGGCAAATTTTTAAATTATTTCTCAAAAACATCTATGAAAAATCAATCAAAACGTGTTTTTTGAATGAATATATTTTCGTAAAAAATAGTATAAACTAAATACACGCACTTACTTATTTACCTACCAAAACCTATAATCCATAATCTTAAAACTCCATTCTTGGTTGTGGAGAGCTATCCAATCTCCCAAAATCCTGTCTAAGATATTGAAAATAGCCTGCCATTGCGACCATTCCTGCATTATCCGTACAATATTGAAAATCTGGAATATAAATTTCCCAATTTTCTTTTTCGCCCAATGCCTTTAAAGTTTGCCTTAAACCTGAATTTGCAGATACACCACCCGCAATAGCTACTTGTTTAATACTTGTTTGTTGGACAGCGATTTTGAGTTTTCGGAGGAGAATATCAATCAAAGTTTTTTGGACAGATGCACAAATATCATGTAAATTTTCTTGTATAAAATTTGGATTTTGAGCAGTATTTTTTTTAAAAAAATTTAAAAATGCAGTTTTGATACCACTAAAAGAATAATCTAATTTTGGCATTTCTACCAGAGGAAACGCAAAAGCATTTGGATTACCTGTTTGGGCATATTTATCTATCAAAGCCCCACCAGGATAAGGCAGCCCCATGAGTTTAGCGGTTTTATCAAATGCTTCTCCCACTGCGTCATCTTGCGTTTCGCCCAAAATTTTTAGTGTATCATAATTTTCCACCAATATAATTTGTGTATGCCCACCACTCACCGTAAGACACAAAAAAGGAAATTGTGGTTTTGGGTCATCAATAAAATGGGCAAAAATATGTGCGTGCAAATGATGCACTTCCACAAGTGGAATATCCAATACCAATGCCATACTTTTGGCAAAGCAAGCACCTACAAGCAATGAGCCAAGCAATCCAGGCCCTTTTGTATAAGCAATAGCGTCCAAGTCGTGTAGCGAAATGCCTGCTTGTGTGAGGGCTTGTTCTACTGTTGGAATGATATTGATTTGGTGCGACCTTGATGCCAATTCAGGCACGACACCGCCATACAATTCATGTATTTTTTGAGTAGCAACAATATTTGATAATATTTTTCCGTCTTGCATGATTGCACAAGCAGTATCATCACAAGAAGATTCAATGGCGAGTAAATACATTTATGAGAATTAGAAATGGGGAATTAGGAATTTTTATTTTATAAAAACCTTTTCTTTTGTTTATTTTTTTGAATAATCTAACTAAAAAATGCCCAAAAATACAGTAATTTTTAGGTTTTTGAAAATAAAAAAAATCACAAAAAATAAAAATAAAAATAAAAACCGCCTAAAAATTTGCGTTAAAATTTGTAATCCTTAAAAATTTTAATATTTTTGTCAAAATTAAATTTCATTTTTCAAAGAATTTTTATTACAAAAAACATAAATATCCTATACAGATGACTGCAATTCCTTCCCTTTTACTCAAACAACTTTACACCAATAGTAGCCTCGCCAATTTGGAAAATGGTCGTATCGCCTTTTCACTCAAAAATAGGCTTGCTGATGCCACTATCACAAAGGTAAATAATTTTAAAATAAATGATGTAGAAATACTTACTTCGCTCATTTTTATTGATGCAGGTGATGGTAAATTATTGCACGCTTTGGACGTTTCGGACAAAAATCCTATAAATTTCCCTATCAAAGGCATTATTACATTACACATTGACCAACCACATTTGGCAGAAGGCAAACACAGCATCGGTATATCTGTGGAAGCATTGCCTTTTGGCAAACTTGATTTTGTAGTGGAGGATAGTATTGAACGCAAAATAGATAGGGTAAAAATCCCACGTGATGAACAAGATGATTATTCAGAAAAAGCTATTCAAGTAAGACGTACTTTTTTGGAGGATTACACCAAAACTAAACCCCATCATATTTATCAACAATCTTTTGACCCACATATTACAGGTGGTAATTGTGAGCATTTTGTAGGTGTAGCACAAATTCCGCTTGGCATTGCTGGCCCGCTTTTGGTCAATGGCGAACACGCACAAGGTGAATTTCTTATCCCAATGGCTACTGCGGAAGGTACTTTGGTAGCGTCTTACAATCGTGGTATTAGTGTAATTAACCTAAGCGGTGGCGTAAAATCTACAATTATAGGTGATGCTATGCAACGTGCTCCTGTATTTGTATTTGAAGATGCACGCCAAGCAAGAGATTTTAATAAATGGGTACAATCACATTTTAAAGATATTGCTTACCACGCAGAACAAACATCTTCGGTTGCAAAATTGCAAGATATTGATACATATTTGTCTAATAAATTTGCGTATTTGCGTTTTAATTATACCACAGGCGATGCTGCTGGACAAAACATGGTAGGGCGTGCTACTTTTGCAGCGTGTAGTTGGATTTTTGATAATTATAAAGAAAGTCCAATCCAACATTTTTATTTGGAATCCAATTTTGCAACAGACAAAAAAGCCTCACAAGTCAATATCATGCGTACAAGGGGCAAGCGTGTGGTAGCAGAATGTACCATCAAACGTGATGTGTTGATAGAACGTATGAGGGTTGAACCTGAACAACTGATTTATCATGCAGGCGTTGCCAACATTGGTGCAATGCTTTCAGGGGCAAACAACAATGGGGCGCACTCTGCCAATGGTATTACTGCAATGTTTATTGCTACTGGACAAGATGTAGCCAATGTTTCGGAATCTTCTGCGGGTGTGTTGTACTCTGAACTTACTGCTGAAAAAGACCTTTATATTTCTATTACGATTCCTTCTTTGATTGTGGCAACATACGGAGGTGGTGTTGGTTTGGCTACACAAAAAGAATGTTTGGAAATGATGGATTGTTATGGCAAAAATAGGGTACAAAAATTTGCAGAAATCGTGGCAGGTGTGGTGCTTGCTGGTGAAATATCGCTTGCTTCTGCGATTTCTTCATCAGATTGGGTATCAAGCCATGAAAAATTTGGTAGAAATAGGTAAAATAAGCCCCCAACACCCAAAGGGGGAATTAATGCAAAAAAATAATTAATTTTCAGGAAAATTTTTAGTTTAGGACTAAATAATTGAATTAATTTTATGAATATAGAAGAATGTAGAGATTATTGCCTTTCATTGCCACACACTACCGAGTGTTTACCTTTTGACGAGAATACATTGGTTTTCAAGGTGCAAGGCAAAATGTTTGCATTGTTTGACATAGATAATTTCACAAGTATTACGCTTAAATGCGACCCAGAAAAGGCAATTTTGCTACGAGAACAATACCCTGATGTGGTAAAAGCAGGTTATCATACCAATAAAAAACATTGGAATACCGTAGCAACCAACACAAATTTATCTGATGACATATTAAAATCTTGGATAAAACACTCTTTTGAGATGGTAGTTGCTTCTATGCCAAAAAAAATGCGTAAAATTTTTGAAAATTAAATAATACCAACATTGCAAAAAAATTAAGAAAGGTAAAAACAAAAAAATGTATGTTTGGGAAAATATTAATATTTCCTCAAACACACATTTTTTATTTATTTAAAAGTTTTTGCTAATTTTTAAAAAAAACCTTTTCCAAAAAAATTATTCAAAAATTTTGTCATCAATTGTAGGATTTACCTCTATTTTGATGGTACTGTCTATTTCCATGCCTTGTGCTTTTGTTTTAAGGGTTTTTGGAAAAGTAATACCATTGATAGTTTGGTGTTCTGTAATGGTATTTTCACCTTGTACAGATATGTCGCCTACGCTTAAAAAAGTGCCCGCATCATAAAAATTAGTTTTTACAACTTTACCATCTTTTTTGTATTCAACTTTGTACGCATTTCTGCCTTCTATTTTTTGTGTGCCATTGAGTGCAGCTTCGTAGCCATATTTTGCATATTCCAATTCAAAGAAATTGATAGCAGTTTCTTCCATTGATTTTAGTTGGTCAGCAGGCATATCTTTTTTTCCTTGTGGGCTTACCATATATCCTTTTTTCCCATCAAATTTGATATTCATTTCTTGCCCCATTTGTTTTTGGGTCATTGCAAATTTATTGCCTTTTTTGATGGTATTCATTTCTATTTCCATACCCATTACACTCATTTTTATGTCTTGTTTGAGTGATGTAACCGTTTGGAGTTTTTCTTTACCACCAATAGCTTTTATGTAGTTTTCAATTACTTCATTTACCGTGATTTTATCATTGAGTTTATCTGCTGGTTTACCACTTGCACTTTGTTCATTTTTACCGCTTTTGATTTCGGTAGGTGCAGGCGTTTCAGGAATCATGGTAAAATTTATGCGGTTTTTCTTCAAATCAAGATATTTTTTAGATGCTTTTTGAATATCTTGTATTGTAAGTGCATCTATTCTTTGGCGCGCAGAGGCTTCAAGCAATCCTTTTGGGTCAGCTTTATCTGTATATATGCGACGCAAACCATTAAGCCAATAATTATTTTCTTTTACATTTTTTTCTATGTCCCTGCGTTGTGTTTCTTTTACTTTGTCAAGGTCTACTTGTGTAGGGCCATTTTTTTGGATTTTTTCAATTTCTTCATACACAGCATTTGTAAGTTTGGTTACATTTTCAGGTGCGCATGTAAAATTAACGGTTACACTGTATGATTTGCGCGGTTCGGTTGTAATACTTGCAGAAGCTCTTGTACCATATACACCGCCTTTTTCTTCCCTAAGGTTTTCAATAAGTTTAATGGTAAGCACCTCTGCAAGCATACGAATATAGTAGCCATCTTTTGGATTTTTGAGGTCGTCAGTTATGGCAATCATTACATTGCTACGAGGGTCTTTGCCTTTGGTAATTGATTTTTCTACAATGCCTTTTGGTGGGCGAATACCCAAATCTTTAAAGGTTTCTTTTTTACCTTTGCTTGGTAGGCTTGCGATATACGTTTCAATTAAAGGTTTGATTTTTTGTTCGTCAAAATTTCCTACAAAAACATACGTAAAACCACTTGCATCAGCAAAACGTGCTTTATAAAAAGCCATTGCTTCGTCTATGTTGATTTTTTCCAAATCTTCTGCTTTTGGCAGTCCTTGTGCTCTTGGGTGGTTTTGGCTCATTACTTTTGCTACTTCCCCAATAAAAAAGAATTGTGGATTATTCATTAAATTTTTATACAACGCACTATTTTTGGTAACATAAGATTTGAAATCTTCTGTACTTTTGCGAACGTCTGTATTGTATAAATAAATCATTTGGAACATACTTTCCAAATCTTTTGGTGAAGCATTGCCAAAAAACCCTTGCCCTGTTTCAGAAATATAAGGGTTTATATCTACGTTTTTGCCAGTCATCATTTTTTCAATGTCATTGCTTGAAAATTTAGACACCCCCATTTCATTGATAAGGTCATCAGCATATTGTGCAGAGATAAATTCTTTGTCAGTAGCAAGTGAAGTACCACCTTTTGCAAAAGCACTTAGACGCACTTCATCATCTTTAAACGTTGTTTTTTTCAATACCACTTTTACGCCATTGCTAAGTGTATATTCCGTAGCGTCAATTCCAGCAAGTTTTTTCTCTTTTACAATTTTTCCTGCGGTAGGCATTTTGCTCATAAGTGGCTCAGTAATTACTTTGTCCTGATATGGTGATACGCTTATGCTTTTAATTTCATCAAGCAACGCGCGTACTTCTGCTTCTTTTGGCACTTTTACATTGTCTTTTTCAGGCAATACAATCACGACTACACGATTTTCGTCTGTAATCCATTTTTTTGCCAAAGGGTTTATTTCGTCAAGATTGATAGTTGCAACTACCTTTTTTGCAAAATCAAATTCAAATTCAATACCAGGTACTGGTTCTTCTTCTAAGAAATGTTGCACATATTCACCTACCAATCTACCAGATTCGGTTTTATTGCGTTCATTATATTGTTTTTCAAAATTTTTCAAAACTTCTTGTTTTGCACGTTCCAATTCAGACGCTACAAAACCATGTTCTACAACTCTTTTATTTTCCAACAAAAGTGTTTTAAGTCCAAGCATTGCACCTGTTTCGCTTACTTGTGCAAAAGATTGATACGCATTTTTGAAACCCAAACCAATTTGTCCGTATCCTGTGAAACCGAACAAAAAAGGAGGCTCAGGCGTTTTGGTCAATTCTTGTAGGCGTGCATTGAGCATTTGGTTATAAATGTCATACACAAGTTTTTGACGATAATCGCCCAAAGTTTTCATTTTTTTGCCATCTTTTTTGTACATTAATTGTACTTGTCCAAAAGCTTGTTCTTTGTCTGTTGCGATAGCAATTTCAGTAGTGCTATGGTCAGGAATTTCAAAGTTTGGTCTTGTACGTGGATTAGTTGGTTTTGCGATTCTACCAAAATGAAATTTAATTTTTTCCTCCATTTCAGCCACATCTATATCGCCAACCACCATCACGCCCATAAGGTCAGCACGATACCAATCTTTATAAAAACGTTTGATTACATCATATTTGAAGGTTTTGATGATGCCTGTGTCACCAATAGGCAAACGGTCAGGGTATTGTGAGCCTTTAAACATTTTTGGCAATGTAACTTTTTGGATACGGTCTTGTACCCCTGTTCTGCTACGCCATTCTTCCATGATAACGCCACGTTCTTTGTCAATTTCTTCGTGGTCAAAAGTAACATTGTGCGCCCAATCTTCCAATACTTGAAACCCTTTGTCCAAAATGTCTTTTTTGTCAGAAGGGATTGGTAGAATGTACACTGTTTCATCAAAACTTGTGTAAGCGTTCAAATCCGCCCCAAATTTTACACCAATAGACTGCAAATAGCTTACAAGCTCATTTTTTTTGAAGTTTTTTGTACCATTAAATGCCATGTGTTCCATAAAATGGGCAAGACCAAGTTGGTCTTTATCTTCCAAAATAGAACCTGCATTGATAGCCAAACGCAATTCTACCCTTTTTTCAGGTCTTGCATTTTTGCGAATATAATATTTGATGCCATTGGGCAATACACCTGTTTTAACGGTATTGTCAAAAGGAATTGCTTGGCTAAGGTCTTGGGCAAAAGCAATGTTGAACGAAAATAATCCGCACAACAAAAGCAGTCCTTTACGCAAGAAAGTTGTTTTGTTAAACATAAAACATTAAGAAGTTTGAAACTGTGAATTTTTACTTTTATTATTATTGATTATAAATTATGGATTCTTTATTCCTAATAATTTAAAATAATTGGTAATTTGCAATGATTTACGTGTATTTTTTAAAAAATTAGAATTTTATTTTTAAAGTATAAAAAAAAACATTTTTTTTATAGGAAAAACAAAATAAAAAATTAAAAAAAATCTAACCCAAAAACCCAAAACAAAGTACAAATCTAACATATTGGTATTGGATTTTTACAAAAAATTACAAAAACTTTTTTTTGTACGAATTTTAGAAGTGTTTTTTTAGGAAATTTGTTGCAAATTTTTTATTTTTGTTGTAATTTTATGCAAGATTTCATTTTTTGAATATTAAATCTAAGATAAGTCCTATTTTTTTAGGAGTTTTTTAATCATAACATTTTCGCAAAACAACAACACATACAAAACAATCAAAGTAAAATATAGTTTATATTCTTAATAAAAATATAAAACGTTTAACAACTGAATATGCAGACACTACACATTTTACCCTCCGAAGAAACGCCCTTGATAAATTTTGAGCAAGGAAAATTAACCTTTAAAGGTGTTTTTTATCCTGAAAATGTGCTGTCTTTTATGGAATCCGCTAATATTTGGCTTGATGCGTATTATCAGTCTAATTATTTTCAAACGAAAAAAAATGTTACAATTTTAGATATATTTTTGCCTTACATGAATACTGCTTCTATAAAAGTTGTTTTTGATATGATGATAGAATGGGAACAATTTTATGCAAATGGACACAACATAAAAATATTGCATAGATACGAAGATGGTGCGCAAGACCATTTTTTGGATATGTTTAATGATGGCGATTTTGAGATTCCGATTGAGCATTTGCAGATTTAAAGCTATTTTTTGTTTTATTATTTTTTATCTAAATTTCTGAAATCCATAAAAAATGTCGCGTTTTATCAATCTTTTTACAGATTTTGGTTTCAAAAAATTATTTGGCGAAGAGGCTAACAAAGATATTTGTATTGATTTGCTCAATACATTGATTTTTGATGACAATATTTATAACCTATTGCCCAACCTACCCAATAAAATTGTGGATATTATATTTAGCAAAAATGAATATTTTGGAGATGTAGAAGATGACCGTAAAATCATTATTGATTTGATTTGCAAGACACAATCAGGCGAAACAATTATTATTGAAATGCAAAAGGCAAAACAGCGTTATTTCAAAGATAGGGCATTGTTTTATGCTTGTCGTGTGTTGCAAGAACAAGGCATCAAACGCATGGAAAATGACCCAAGCAAAACATGGGATTACAAGCTAAAACCTTTATATTTGATATCTATTATGGATTTTACGTTTGATGATAGCCTTACTCCAGGCAATATAATTCATAATGTGATGTTGAAAGAATTGGAACAAGATGTCGTTTTTTATGATAAATTGCGTTTTATTTATTTGGAAATGCCAAATTTTACCAAAAAATTAGAGGATTTGGAAACACATTTAGACAAATGGTTTTATTTGTTCAGGAATATTTCACAATTAGATGAAATTCCTCCAAAACTTCAAGAAAAGATATTCGTAAAACTTTTTAAAGAGGCAGAAATTGCCAATTATACTCCACAACAACAACAATATCAAGAAAGCCTAAAACAATATATGGACTTACACAACGCACTCCAATATGCACAAGAAGTGGCAGAGGAAAAAGGAATGGAAAAAGGAATGGAAAAAGGATTTAATCAAGCAATGGAAAAAATAGATGAAAAAGTACTCGAAGGTAAACTCGAAAAATCCTTTGAAATTGCCCAAAATATGAAAAAACAAGGTTTTACCCTTGATGTTATTGTGGCAGTTACAGGATTGACCAAAGAACAAGTTGGAAATTTGTGATTTTTATTCATCAATATCATTGCAGAAAGAAAATAAATGGAAAAGGAAAAACTTGACATTACTCAGAATATTAAGAAATGGTTTCATTATATACCAATTTCTCTCGTGTATTTGCGTTTGTTTTTAGGTTTTTTTATTTTAATCCTTGCAATAACCTTATGGCAAAATGGACATATTCTCCTGAGTATTTTATTGTGGATTGGTTTAATTTCTGATATTTTTGATGGTATTTTGGCAAGGCGTTGGGGCGTTGCAACAGAAGGATTACGTTTTGCAGATGCAAGAGTTGATGTCATTTTCTGGTTATGTGCTATGTTTTGCGTTTGGTGGATTAAACCCTCGGAAATATACAATCACCATATTGGCGTAATTTTATTATTTTGTTTTGAGCCTATTTCTGATATTATTCATTTAATAAAATTTGGGCGAGATGGTGCAAGCCACAATTGGCTCTCCAAAGGTTGGGGTATTATTTTATTGATAACATTTTCTATAATCCTAACAGGAAATAGTTCAGGCGTATGGTTTGATATTATGATTATTGTAGGGCTTATTTCACAAATAGACCGTATTTTGATTGCGTCCCTCCTCCCTACTTCTGAAAGTGATATTCCTTCATTTTATCACGCTTATCTGCGAAAAAAAGGCAAAACTTTTAAACGATATAAACTTTTTAATTAGTTGTTTTTATAAATATTGGGGTATAAAAATATAATATATCCAACGTAAAAAATCATGACACAAACCACTTCACATATATTAATGATTCGCCCTGTAAAATTTGGTTTTAATACCCAAACAGCAGGCAGTAATTCTTTTCAAAACCCTGACGCTATCAAATCAGAAGAAATCACACAAGTACAAGCATTACAAGAATTTGATAATTTTGCAAAAACCCTACAAAATGCAGGTATTAATGTGCATATTGTAGAAGATACGCTTTCACCACATACACCAGATTCTATTTTTCCTAATAATTGGGTGTCTTTTCATGCAAACGGTGAAGTTTTTTTGTATCCAATGCAAGCAGAAAATAGACGTTTGGAGCGTAGAATGGATATTTTAGAAAATTTAGAAAAAACTTTTTCCATCAAAAAACCTTACACAGATTTGAGTAATTGGGAACAAGAAAATAAATTTTTGGAAGGTACAGGAAGCCTTATTTTGGATAGAACACACAAAATTGCTTATGCCTGCCTTTCACCTCGTGCTGATATGACATTATTAACTATTTTTGGAAAAAAAACGGGTTATCTAATGGTCATATTTGATGCCTTAGACAGACAAGGAAAACCTATTTATCATACCAACGTAGTGATGTGTGTAGGTGATACTTTTGCAGTAATTTGTGCAGAGTGTATTCCTGATTATGGTAGGGAAAATGTATTGAAAACATTGGAAAATTCGGGTAAAGAAATTGTACAAATTTCTATGGCACAACTCGAAAATTTTGCAGGAAATATGCTCCAAGTACAAAATAATGTAGGAAAAACCTATCTCATAATGTCGCAACGTGCTTTTGAAAGCCTTACACAAGACCAGATTAATACTTTAGAAAAACATACCACACTTTTGTATGCACCACTCACAACCATAGAAAATAATGGCGGTGGAAGTGCAAGATGTATGCTTGCAGAGATTTTTTTACCAAAAAAATAAAAAAGAAGTATTTTCTTGTATTTTTATTTGGAAATGTCAAATAAAAATTTTATCTTTGCACACAATTTAATAATACTTAGGTGGTGGAATTGGTAGACACGCTACTTTGAGGGGGTAGTGTTCGTAAGGACATGAGAGTTCGAATCTCTTCTTGAGTACTGATTTTGTGAAAAAAATTAATTAAAACCTTTGAAGATTTATTTTTTCAAAGGTTTTTTTTGTGTGTGGAATTTTCTTATAAAAAAGTCTTTATTTTTTGTATAAAGGTTTTTTTGTGTGTGAAATTTTCTTATAAAAAAGTCTTTATTTTTTGTGTAAAGGCTTTTTTGTGTTTATGTCATAAATGTTTTGTTTTCTACAAATCCCATGAAACAATTTCCATTTTAAGGTCTAAATTTAAAAAATCAGAAATTTTTTTCAATCTTATCATTTTTTCTTTAGTACTGCTATGCACAATAACATAAATACCTTTTGAAACTTCTCGTTGTTCATAAATAATATCTTGCTTTTTATCTGAAATCAGAGGAAAATTATAGGCAATAAGCCCTACTTTTTGAGCATTTTCAACACCTATTTTTTGAATGGTTTTTAAAAAAGTTTCTACTGATTGCTCCTCATATATAATTGTTTTATCAGGAAAAGACACTTTTAACCTCGTTTTTTTTGTTCTTTTCTTTATCCTTTTATTTTTTAATTGCGTGTGGATTTTTTGCGTTTGGTGTTCGTCGTTGCTTGGCTTTTTGTGCATTTTTTGAGGCAAACCATTAAAAAAATCTGATAATTTTTCACTTAAAAAATTATTAATTTCAGATATTTCAAAATGCATATTCAGATGTTTTAATGTTAATTCATTTTGAATGTTTTTTGAAATATATTGAAATATACCTTCTTTATTGTGTAAATGGTCTCCAAAAAAATCTTCTAAAATTTTAATTTTTTGAACATTTAGTTCAAGTTTTTCTACATTGTCATAAGAAAAAGACAATAATTTTTTGATGCTATCAGAAAAGAATTTATCATCTTTTGATAAATCACATATCCAAACAATTCTATCAACAGGATTTTTTTGAAAAGTGTTAAATAAAAGCCATTTAATACCGTTAGTTAATAAACCAAAAGAAATCCCCATATTATAAGAATAATTCGCTAATTGGGAAATAACCTTTTCGTCTTTTATAGTGGTGTTAAGATTTTTAGCTTCCACTACCAAAAGGTTTTTTTTTAGCTTCACAAGTGTATAATCAGGGATTTTACCTTGTTCATTTGGTGTATTGTGTCTCACAAAATTTGGATTTGCAGTATTCCAACCCAAAATGTTTAAAATTGGGTTAATAAGTTGCTCACGAACCGCCATTTCATTATTAATATAATGGTCTTGAAAATCAACAGAAAGTTCTAAAACCTCTTTTAATTTTTCTAATAATTGTTTTTCCAACATTTTATATTTTTATGTATTTTTTGACAATAATAAATATATTTTTTATAAAAAACGCATTTTATTTAAACAATAATGATTTTTATCACTTCCTACGCATACTCCCTCAAATCCACAGGCACAACCGAACTAATACCCTCTTGAAGCATGGTAACGCCATACATTACGTCAGTATTTGCCATAGTGCGTTTGTTGTGCGTAACAATAATAAACTGCGAATCCTTAGAAAATTCTTGGATAATTTTGTTAAATTTTTCGGTATTTGTGTCGTCCAAAGGTGCATCAACCTCATCAAAAATACAAAATGGTGCAGGTTTCAATAAATATAACGCAAATAAAAGCGAAATCGCAGTTAAGGTTTTTTCGCCACCAGAAAGTTGGTCTATCGTAAGTGGTCTTTTACCTTTTGGTTGTGCGATAATGTCAATTTCAGACTCCAAAGGATTTTGCGGATTGCTCAAAAGCAAATCTGCCCTATCTTCTTGCGAAAATAAAGAACGAAAAACCCTGATAAAATTCTCCCTTATCTGGTTAAACGCATTCATAAATGCCTCTGTTGCAAAGGTTTCCAATTCGGAAATTGTAGCCAAAAGTTGATTTTTGGACGTTTCTAAGTCAGTTTTTTGTTGTTGTGTAAAATTGTAGCGTTCTTCCAATGCTTTGTACTCTTCCATTGCCAAGGGATTAACTGTTCCCATTTTTTGGATACGCTGACGCAAATCTTCCATTTCATTGCGTAAATCCGCTTCCAGTGCTTCAGTTGGTGGTAATTCTTGTTCCCAAAGTTTTTCCCATTCAATCTGAAACTCTACCCAAAGCCTTTCTTTCAAACCTGCAAGTGAAAGCTGAATATCATTTTTTTTGCCTTCCAGTTGATACACAATCGTTTCCTGCAATTCTCTTTGTCTTTGAAAATCTTTATAATTTTTTTCTAATCCTTGCAAGAATTGGCGACTTTTCACAAAATTTTCTTCCAAATCTGCCACAGTATGCTCCATAAGTGGGGTTTCGGTTTGTAGTTGTGCAATAATTTCCTGATGACCTTCTGCTTCTGTGAGCAGGTTTTCTATGTCTTGTTCTGCTTTTTGGCGGTCTTTTTCGTTTTGGATGATGTTTTGTTGGGTTTGATTTTTGGATTCTTGTTTAAAATTCAAAGATTGTCGATTTTGTTCTACGATATTTTTTTGTTGAAAAAACAACGTGTTTTTTTGGTTAAATTGGGAGGCTTGCAATTGCAAATTTTCTTGTGCAAATGCCAATTCTTCTTGTTGAAACGTAAATAAATCCCTAAGTTCCGTTAATTTTTGTTCACTTTCTTTGAGTTTTGGCAAATAATTTTCTGCTTCTGCTTGTGCATCTTCCAACCTTTTTTCCCAATCCAATCGGGTTTTTTCTTGGTTTTGTGCCATCAAAAGCATTTGTTCTTGCTTATTTTTATGCTGTGATAATTGTCCTTGTAATACACGTACTTGTTCATTTGCCTCTCTAAGTGCTTGGCGAAGGGTCGTATTATTTTTGAGGTCTTGTAAATTTTGTTGTTTGAATTGCCAATTTTCTTGTTTTTTTTGGTATTCTTGTTGCAAAAGTAAAATATCGCCTTGTAATTGTTCCAAAACTTTCGCCCTACCCAAACGATTGCCCACAGTCGCTCCTACCGAACCGCCATTTAGGGCATAAGGACGATATGATTGTGTGCCATTTTTCAAAATCCAACCTGCATTTTCGGGCAAAGTGCGTGTAATTTCAGCAATTTCTATGGGTGAAAGATTGGTATTTTCTACATTTTCAGGGTTTTCAATAATAAAAACATCTTTCAACAAAAAATCCAATAAAGGTTGGTGTTCTTCTGCACATTTTACAACTGACAAAGCACGCAATACTTGGTTATTGGGTAGGTTTTTAAAAGAATTTTCAGAATTTTGATTGGGATTTTCAGAATTTTGATTTTTTTGGAAATTTTTGGTAAAATCTTGTTGATTTTTATTTGGAGAAATGGGATTAATGCCTAAAAACCACGCATTATCAAGGGAGTTTTCTGAATTATCTAAGAAATTTCCAGCGTTTTCTGTGGTTTTATTGCTTTCTTCATTGCCTTCTTTTTCGTTTTGTGGTATTTTACCCAAAATCCAAAAATTTGCCCTGCCTTTTTTATTTTTTTCTAATAAAAAAAGCCCTTCAAGCGCTTGTTCTTGATTTTTGACCACATAATAATTCAAATAAGGCTCTAAAAATTGTTCAATTACCGCCCTATATTCAGGTAAAGCCTGCACAACATCAGACAAAAGTGGGTAATTTTTTGCCCAACCTTGTTGTTGTAAATACTGCAATGCCTCTGGAAAACCCTCCAAACTATCTGCCCACGACTTTGTAAGGCGATGTTCGGTTTGTTTGGCTTCATATTGGCGTTTTGCATCATTGATTTCATTGCGTTCTTTGTCCAAAAGCTGTTCTAATTCCTGAATTTCCACAAAACGCCTTTCTTCTTGGCGTTGAAGGTCTGCTAAATGCTGTTGAGCAGTAGAAACTTGCGTTTGTGCGAAAGCAATATCTTCGCTTGTGGCGGTTGTATCAAAGAGTGATTGGGGCGAATTTCTAATATTTTCTAAGGTTTTTTGTGCCTCAGTTACTTTATTTAGGGCTATTTCGTAATTTTGCTTAAATTTAAAAACGTATTGTTGTTGTCCTTGATATTGTTGTTCTTTGTTTTGGGTTTGTTTTTTGATTTCTGCGGTAATTTCTCTTTGTTCATCATAATTTTGTTGCAGATTTTTGACTTCTTTCTCCAAATTTTGCAATAAATCTTCTGCTTGTAGCAAATTTTCGTCTGTGATTCTGATGTCTTGTTGCAGTTGTTGAAAATTGGCTAAATCTTTTTGGAGATTTTGGCGAATCGTTTGCTCCTTTTCTTGTGCAAAAATTAGTCTTTCTTGTCTTATTTTGCCTTCATTTTCTATTTGTCTTATTTTTTGACGGTGTTGCTGATAATATTGTTGTTGCACACGCAGGTTTTCCTCGCTAAGTGTAAGATTGGCTTTTAGACTTTCTTGCGAAGTTTCATTTTCTTGAATTTGGAGGCGTATTTTGTCCCTTTCTTGGGTTTCATTTGTGATACGATTAGAAAGATTATCAAGAGTTTCTTTTTGTTGTGAAAGATTTTTTTGGGCAAATTGAAGGCTGATTGTACGATATTGCGTTTGCAGAGCAAAATATTTTTCTGCTTGTTTTGCCTGTTTTTCTATGTTTTTAAGATTTTTTTCTACTTCAAAAAGATAATCACCCAAACGATCTAAATCCTTATCCACGAGGTCTAATTTGGACAACGTTTCTTTTTTCCTAACCTTAAATTTTGAAATCCCTGCAGATTTTTCAAACAAATCTCTGCGTGAGCCATCTTTATCATTGAGGATTTCATCTACTTTTTTCAATTCAATAATCGCATAACTGTCCGAACCTACGCCTGTATCCATGAGCAGATTTTGAATGTCTTTCAGCCTACAACGCACATCATTTATGAGATATTCGCTCTCACCTGTGCGATAATAACGCCTTGTAATGGTTACTTGAGTGTATTCTGCAGGCAAAATTCCTTTATCATTGTCAAAAGTCAATGAAACTTGTGCCATAGTGGCAGGTTTGCGTGTGCGTGTACCATTAAAAATGATATTTTCCATTTTGTCAGAACGCAATGACTTCGTTTTTTGCTCGCCCAACACCCAACGAATAGAATCTACTACATTGGATTTGCCACAGCCATTGGGTCCTACAACGCCTGTAACGCCATTGTGAAAATTGATGGTTACGCTTTCCGCAAAACTTTTGAAGCCTTTGATATCCAAACGGGTAAGTTGCATAAGTTAATTAGGAATTTGCCCCCTAACCCCCAAAAAGGGATTTTAATGATAAAATGGGGAAGTGGAAATTAAGGATTAGGAATTAAATATTAAAAAAATCGTCTGAAAGATAAAAAACAGTATCTATAAAAAACAAAATATTATTGTATGGCAACACATTTCCATCATGTAAATCTTCTAAAATAATACCTGAATTTTGATGTATATAATCATTATTCCGATTATTTATAAATCCACTTATTTATAAATCCACTCAATGTCAATAATTCTTTTACTTTTTCTAAATCTGTTTCTTGATTACTTTTGATAAAATGTTGCTTTACTACTGCATATAATTGTTCATTTTCAAGACAAAAACCTAAAAAATCATATTTTGTAACAGAAAAAAAAATTATGTAACAAAATACTATTAAAACAATCTTGCCAAGAAACATAAAAAATACAAGTATTTACTTTGATTACAGCATTTCCCTCCTCCCAAAAAATAAAATTTTTGTTCAGCACCTTCTCCCAAATAATAGTTTGTAGGTATATCATTATACCAAAAATTATTTTTGTTTACAAAATCTATAAGTTTTTCTGTTTCTTGTTGTTTTGATTGCTTTGTTGCCTCACTTTTTTGACTTGTGCTTTCGCTTCTTCGTAAGAAGTTTTGATTGTTGAGATAATATTTCCATGCCCAAGCGATTCATTTCTTCCAATGATATGTTGTAATTTATATTTTTTATTTGTCACGTTTTTTGTTTGGAAAGCGAATAAAAAACTGTAATAATTTGGCACCTATTTAAATGCTTAATTTGGTATCAAATTTTATTTTTTTTTAAATATTATTTTAAAATTCCTAATTTTCCATTCCTAATTCCCAATTCTTTACACAGTATCCATAAAATTCTTCTCCGTTTGGTGAAAAACAGATAAACCAAAAAAGAAAATCACAAACGTAACCAATGTAGCATAACCCAAACCCCACAAATCAAATGTACCTGTGCTAAAAAATGCGTACCTAAAGCCTTCTATAAGTGATGTAAGCGGATTAAAACTCAAATAAAAACGCATATTATCAGACAAAATAGACAACGGGAAAATAATAGGCGTAGCATACATCAAAAGTTGTACGCCAAATGCTATCAAAAATGTCAAATCACGGTATTTGGTTGTCAAGGACGAAATAATAATGCCCAAACCTAAGCCCAAAACCGCCATGATAAATATGAAATAAGGTATTGCCAAAATCCAAAGATTGGGTTGTAAAGTAGTGCCTGTCATCATATACCCCACATATACACACACAAACAACATAAATTGTATGCCCAAACTCAATAAAGACGACAATACATTAGACACTGGAACGGTCATGCGAGGAAAATATACCTTGCCAAATATTTGGGCGTTGCCTACAAAAGTATTCGAAGTACGATTAAGACAGTTTGCAAAATAATTCCAAAAAGTATTGCTTGCCAAATAAAACAAAAATGGAGGCGTATTTTCAGTAGGAATTTTGGCAATAGCCCCAAACACTATCGTAAAAACAATGGTCGTGAGTACAGGTTGAATAATATGCCAAAGAGGCCCCAAAATCGTTTGTTTGTACACCGAAACAAAATCACGCCACACAAATAACCCTATCAAATCCCTATATTGCCACAATTCGCCAAGTCGTATGTCCCACCAATGCGTTTTCGCATTGATGACTTCCGTCCATTGATTTTCTGTTTGTTGGGTATTTTGATTATTATTTGCGTTATTATTTAACTCTGTTATTGCGTCCATTTGTTTAGTTTATATTTTTTTTATAAAAAATTTAAAAATTCAAAGGTACAAAAATACACGTAAAAAAGGGAAATTAAAAGTAATATGCTTTTTGAAATACAAAAACTAACAACTTAAAAAACTAATAACTGATAACTTCCTCATTTCCCTTCTTTAAACGCCCACAAAAAATGGCAAACCCAACTACGATAAGGCGACCATTTGGCAGAAATTTCTAAGATTTTGGCTTGAAAAAATTTCTTATAAAGGTTTTTATGTTTTTTATCCAAATCTTCTTGTGAGATATTTTTTTGTAAAATTTGTTCAGAAATTAAAGATTTTTTTTGATAATTTTTTTCAAAAAAAGCTAAATGTTCTAAAAAAATAGCTTCTGATAATTCCGCATAAATACGTTTCATCGTCCAATGTAAAGCAATATCAGCAGGTGCAAATACATCTTCACGCCCCAAATCAAACATCAAAAGCATTTGTACCGTCCATTCACCTATGCCTTTTATTTGTGTGAGATACGCAATAATTTCAGTATCAGAAAGCGTATCAAAATACGCATTATCCAAACGATTTTGAGAAGCAAATTCCGCAATGCTATACAAATAATTGATTTTTTGGGCTGAAACACTTGCATTTTTTAAGGTTGTAGCATCAATATCTAATAATTGTTTTGGCGTAGGAATTTCCCCCCCAAAACAATTAAGAAAACGTTTATAAAGTGATTTTCCTGCATGTATAGATACTTGTTGGTAGTTAATAGTTTCCAAAAGTGCTTCGTAAATTGGGCGAGGTTGCCAAAAAAAATTTATTTCTAAATGTAGAATTTTGGCTAAATTTGGGTCTTTCTCCAATAAATATTTTTTGATTTCTGTTAAATTTTGTGTCATATTTTTTGTTGTAATTTTTTGTAAAAATAAACAAAACCGCTTACATAATTAAATATGCAAGCGGTTTTTTATTTTATTGATTTAAACTTAAAAAACTAAAAACTGATAACTGAAAAAACTGACAACTTTCTTATTTTTTATAAAAACCTGCAAAAGCCTTATCTTTTTTGATGAATTTACTCATTTCTTCCCAAGTAAAATTAAACTCTCCATTTGGTTCAAGGGCTTTTGTTACATGTGCAAACTGAAAATTGTACGAAAATGACAAGCCTTTATTGGTAACAGCGTGTTGCAAATATTTTAAATCTATGGTGTTAGTGTTCATTTTTATGGTTTCTACATCAGAAGGCTCACTCATGGATTCTTTTATTTTAGCTTCAATACTTTTTTTGATTTTTTTGGTCAATAAAACCTGAAATTCTATTTTTGCTTTTGCAGAAACGAAAATATCGTCTTGTTTGTCATTACTTTGTATCAATTTACCTGTTTTGAGGTCAAAGCTTGCGTATTTTGTTTCGCCAGAAGGATACGCACCCATATATTCATTGGTAATACCAATAGACAAAATGCCTTTTTCATTGCACAAAACTTGGTAAGAAATGGCGGTATTGCCCATGTGGATTTCGCTGGTTTTGAGTGATTCTTTCACCAAATCTGTATAAGTACCCAAAATTTGAGGCAAAGTCAATACTTTTGTAGGCATGTCTTTGTCTTTAAAATTTGTAACTTCTGTAAAAAAAGCAAATTTGATGTTGTCGTTCAACGTTTCAAGTTGTTCTTGTGATAGCTTGCCATCTTTTACAGTTTTTACGCTAAAAGCACTAAAAGTATAATCTTTTTGTGATGCGGTTACATCTTGAATTATAGCAGATTGAGCATTAACTGTATGATTTGCAAAAAAGATAAAGTTTGCAAAAAAAGCACACACAAATAAAGAAATTTTTAAATAAACGCTTAAATGGATATTGTTTTTTTTCATGGGTTTTATAATGAATATTTTTAGAAATGTTTAGGGAAATATTTGTTAGGAAATTTATTGCAATCATTTTAGATACTTCTAATACGAAAAAATCATACAAATTTCTGATAAAAATAAAAAAAACATTCATATTTTTCAATAAATATGAATGTTTTTTTTATTTAAATTTTTCTTTTAGAATATTAAGAAAACTTAGTCCATGATATAAGGGTAATCTTCTTGCACATAAATATCTTTAAATGCTTCGCTTGGGTCTGGATAAGGTGAATTTTCTGCAAATTCAACAGATTCCTCTACTTGTGCATTGATGCGTTCTTCAATTTTTGCCAAATCTTCTTCAGTAGCAAAACCATTTTTCAAGATAGTTTCTCTTACTGATTCTATTGAATCTCTTTGTTTGTATTCTTCCACTTCTTCTTTTGAGCGATATTTTCCTGGGTCAGACATTGAATGACCTTTGTAGCGATATGTTCTAAACTCCAATAATGTAGGACCATCACCACGTCTTGCCCTTGCTGCTGCTGCTGCAACTGCGTTATGGACATTTTCTACTGCCATAGCATCTACGCTTTCAGAAGGCATGTCATAACTTTCGCCTAAGGTGTAAAGTTCTGTAACATTGGAAGTACGTGCTACGGAAGTTCCCATCGCATAACCATTGTTTTCAATCACAAAAATCACAGGCAATTTCCAAAGCATAGCCATATTAAGCCCTTCATGAAATGCACCTTGACGCACAGCACCATCACCCATATAGCAAATACAAAGGTTATCAGTACCAAGATATTTTTCTGCAAAAGCCAAACCTGCCCCCATAGGCACTTGTCCGCCCACAATGCCATGCCCACCTACGAAGTTGTGTTCTTTGTCAAACATGTGCATAGAACCTCCTTTACCTTTTGATACGCCAGTTGCTTTTGCAAATAATTCTGCCATAATAGCATTGGGCGAAGTGCCAAGTGCTAAGGGTTGTCCATGATCACGATAAGCAGTAATCCATTTATCACCTTTTTGGAGGGCAGATACTGCACCAGAAGTGCTTGCTTCTTGTCCAATATAAAGATGACAAAAGCCTTTTATTTTTTGGCGACCATATAATTGTCCTGCTTTTTCTTCAAATAAACGTTGTAGAAGCATATTTTCAAACCAAAACATATAAGTTTCTTTTGGAAATGCTGGTGCAGTATTTTCTTTTTTTACCATGACTTTTATTTTTTAATGATTTATTTTTGATGATAAATATTCAATGATATTTTTGGATAAACAAAAATATTAAAAAGACTTTGTAACTAATATTTAAAAAAATATTTGTTCAAAAATATTTGATTTCGCATACATTTACAAATGATTTTTAAGAAAAATATTTGATTTATGATTTTTTGGGTTTAAAAAAAGCCCCCTAACCTCCAAAGGGGAATAAATAGTATTTAACTGAAAAAACTGATAACTTTAAATCAAATACTCACCTTCAAAAATTTTTTCTGCTTTTCCAATCAAAAATATATTTTCATATTGATTTTCTGTGGAATTTTCTGTAAAACTAACACTCAAATTTCCGCCCAAAACCTTGATTGAAACAGGCGAAGGCATATTTTCTACTATATGCATTACCAATGCAGATGCAGTAACACCAGTTCCACACGCAAAAGTTTCAGCCTCTACACCACGTTCATAAGTACGTACATAAAGCGTTTTTTTGTCTGTATTTTTTTTTGCGTTTATTTTCTCTACGAAATTAACATTGGTACTTCCCGCATTAAAACGTTTATCAAAACGCAATTTTTTGCCTTCATTTTCTATATCAAATTTTGCCAAATTTTCTACCAATTCAACCACATGAGGCGAGCCTGTATTGAGATAAAAAAGGTTTTTATCAGGATTACCAGGGGAATGGTTGATAATGTCTTTTTTGGCAACATTTATCATTTGCAGATGCACATTTTCATCATCTAAAAAGGCAAAATGTACGCCATCGACCGCTAAAAAAGTAGTTTTTTGCATAAAAATCCCCAAATGATACGCAAATTTTACCGCACACCTGCCCCCATTGCCACACATTGAACCTTCATGTCCATCAGCATTGTAATACACCATGCGAAAATCGTAGCTAAAATTGCTGTCAGCGTGTATATTTTCCAATAAAATCAATCCATCAGCCCCTACGCCAAACCTACGATGGCACATTTGGGCAATAAGTGCATGATTTTCTTTGGGAAAATCCAACTTGCGGTTGTCTATCATCACAAAATCATTGCCTGTGCCTTGGTATTTATAAAATTTCATTTTTTATACTAATTTTTTAAAGTGTTTTTTGCACATCAAGCACAAAATCTACTGTTACATCAAAAATATCTGCAATTTCTTCAATCGTGCGTTTTCCTTTTTGAAGGTTTTTTTTAATTCCTTCAATTTTTCCTTTAATTTTTCCTTTCGCTTTCTTCTCTGATTTCTTCTATCAATTTGGTGGTTAAAAGTTCTTGAATGCCCATATTTTTAGGTAGGTTTAGTGTGTTTATGGTTTTTTGGTTTAACAAGAAATTTAGAAAAAAATACAAAAAATTTAAAGTGTTTTTTGCACATCAAGCACAAAATCTACTGTTACATCAAAAATATCTGCAATTTCTTCCATCGTGCGTTTTCCTTTTTGAAGGTTTTTTTTAATTCCTTCAATTTTTCCTTCAATTTTTCCTTTAATTTCTCCTTTAATTTCCCCTTTCCTTTCGCTTTCTTCTCTGATTTCTTCTATCAATTTGGTGGTTAAAAGTTCTTGAATGCCCATATTTTTAGGTAGGTTTAGTGTGTTTATAATATTTTTTGTTAGTTCAGTATCGTTTTTATTGTCCTCAAATCTAACATAAGAACGAATAAAATGCAATAAATTGCGTATTTGCTCATTGGTGTAATTTTTATCTTTAAGATTTTTAACCAAGTCCATTTTCCAAATAAATTGTTTATCGTCTGAAAGATTTTGTTTTTCAAGGGCTTTTTTAGCGGTAAGCATCACAATAGAAAACGGATTGTTTGGAATATTTAGTTCCAATTCGCTTTTTTCCAATACTTTAAAAATATTGAATTTGTAAGATAAAATGGTTTCTTCATATTCATACAAAAATTCGTCAGGGCTAAAATGCTGATTTTTTTCTGTAAAAATAGCCAATGCAATGATTTTTTTCTTGTACTTATCCCAAATACGATAAAAATAGGTGAACATTCTTTCTGCAAATTTTTTATCGCTATAATCCTGTACTTCTATGTGTATAAGCATCCATACTTCGCTTTTATTTTTGGTAAAAACTTTTACCAATTTATCTGCAACGCGTTTTTGTTGTACAAATTCAGGTGCAAGTTCTGCGAGTTCGGTATCCAAAAACTCAAATTTTTGGGTAAAATCAACATTAAGTCTTGTCCATTTTGGAAAAAAATAATGCAAAAAATCAGGAAAAAAATCCTCAATAATTGCCTTCCAAAGGTCATCTTTTGTTACGTTTTTCATCTTATTTTTTTTATATTTATTCGTTTTAACGATTAAAAATCAATCCCAACGTAATAAGACTCGTAATAAAACTCAAAATAGGCGAAATATCATTCAAACCTTCCAAAAAACTTTTGCGGACAGGCTCTACATATATAATGTCATTTGGCTCTACGGTAAGGTTTTGGGCAATAAGCCCATCTATTGTGCGAAGGTTGATGACATATACTTGCGGATTTTCCAAATCACCACGAATTAATCTAATATTAGAAGCCCTCAAATCATTGCCCATGCCACCTGTTTGTGCCAAAATCTCAATTAAATTCATCTTTTCTTGCCTCAAAGGATAAATTACACCTGCTTGTCCTTTAAATACAATAACCCTTTTATTGGAATACCTTGTACGTACAAAGGCATCAGTATAAATAGGGTTAAATTTTTTCTCTAAAAGACTATCTGCTTGGTTAAGCGTGAGATTTTCCAATGCTACATAACCAATTATAGGCACTTTTACATTGCCATCTTGTTGCACCAAAAAAGTAGGAAAATCCAAAGGATATTGATTGCCTACAATACCTCCTGCTTGACCAACTTGCAAAGGTTGTTGTATTTGTTGTAAATTAAGATTGTTGCCACCGCCCAATGTATTGGCATCAGCTTTGGGGTTCATGATGATTTCGCCTTTGTTGGTGTATAAGCGTATTTCTACATAATCACCTTTTTGGATAAGGTAGTTTTTTTCTGCTCCCTTTATTTTTGCTTGTATAAATGGTGCATTTGCGCGTATGCTTTTGGTCGTTTTGAACATGATATTTTGGTTGTAAATTCTACAACCTGATAAAAGCCACAAGAGCAAAAAATAATAAATGATTTTCATTAGGAAGTTGTTTTATGATTGTCTTTTTTGTAAAATTTTTTTTTACTATTTAAAAAAAATACGCACAAAATTAAAGGTTTTAGCTTTCAAACAAAATAAAAGTAAGTGATATTGTGGTGATTTTTATAGTGGTTGAGATTTTTATGTGTATTTTTGAAAAATTCTTTAAAAAATTTTTAGATTTTTTTTTCTAATTAAGGCTTTTTATTAAAAATTTTTATGTGGCAATTGGCTTTTAGTATTGCAAGTCGTTATTTTTTTTCAAAACACAAAACCCAATACATCAACCTTATAGCCATTATCTCAATGTTGGTGGTAGCAGTTGGGGCTATGGCATTGATAGTGGTGCTTTCGGTATTTAATGGATTGGAAGAAGTAATTTTTGGCTTGCACAGCAAATTTAACCCTGACATTAAAATCGTGGCTAAAATGGGCAAATCTTTTGAAAAAAGTAAAGAAATCTCTCAAAAAATCACCAAAATAGAAACCTTTTCACAAGTGCGTGGCGTGTCTGATGTAATAGAAGACAATGCCCTCCTACGCTACCAAGACAAACAAATGATTGTAACGTTGAAAGGTGTGATTGCGGATTACCATTTGCTTACACGATTGGATTCTGCTATAAAATATGGTAAATTTGAGCTAAAACGTCGCAATCAAAATCTTGCAGTAGTGGGCAGAGGTATACAATATCGCTTGGGCATATCACCCCAAAATCAATTTGATAGAATGGAATTTTGGTATCCAAAACGAAACCAAAAAATCAACCTCAGTACATCTAATCCCGAAAAAAATTTTAATAAAAATAGCATTGCACCAACAGGTATTTTTTCATTGGAACAACAATATGACGAAAAATATGTGTTTGTTCCCCTTGAATTTGCACAACAATTATTAGAATATGATGCACAACGAACAAGCCTTGAAGTATATTGCAAACCAAATACAAACCTTGAAAGTCTAAAAAACACCATACAAAACCTTATGGGCAATGCTTTTATGGTGCAAACCAATCACGACCAACAAGCAAGCCTTATGCGGGCTTTGAAAGTAGAAAAATTATTTGTGTATATCACCCTTACATTTATACTTGCGGTGGCATCTTCTAATATCTTTTTTACGTTGATGATGTTAGGCTTAGAAAAGAAGAAAGACATTGCAATATGGCAAGCTATGGGCGGAAATGAAGGATTTATTTTTAAGATTTTTATTTGTTTAGGGACGTTTATTGCAGGTATTGGCGGTGTGTTAGGATTATTGTTAGGCATCTTATTGTGTTGGTTACAACAAGTGTATGGCTTTGTAAAGCTTGATACCCAAACTACTATTATTTCTGCTTATCCTATTCGCATGGAATTTATGGATTTTATTTACACGCTTGCGTCCATTATTTTTATTACGATACTTGCTTCTTATTTGCCTGCTTACAAAGCAAGCAAAATAGAAATCAAAGATAATTTATAACAAAGAAAATAGATTTTTTTAAACTAAATTTATCAATTCTATTAAAATTATTTTTTTGACTTATCAAAAAAATAATTTTAAAATCAATAGAATAGTTAAAAAAAAACATTTAATTATTTATTTATACAAATATGTAATATTTTTTAAAATTTAAAAAATAAATGTTTATACAAAACTTATTACAATTATATGTAATATTTACCCATAAAAATAAACAAATTTAAGATTTTTTTTCAAAAATACCACGACCTATCCTAATGATAGTACTACCCTCATCAAGCGCAATTTGGTAATCGGAACTCATGCCCATAGAAAGCTCTTTCATTTGCAAAAAAGGATAATCTTTGTTGTTGAGTTTCTTCAATTCTTCAAAAAAAGTACGCAATCCTTTAAATTCTTTTTGAATTTGAACATTGTCATCAGTAAAAGTGGCCATACCCATAAGCCCTACAATTCTAATATTTTTGAGTTCTTCCAAGTCTTCATGTTGCAAAAGTTTTTCTGCTTCTTGGTATGAAAGCCCGTATTTTGTGCTTTCTTGTGCAATATGAATTTGCAAAAGACAATCTTGTATGCGGTCATGTTTTTTGGCATGTTTGTTTATTTCTTGCAAAACCGTTACTTTATCAATACTATGTACCAGTGATACAAAGTCTGTGATGTATTTTGCTTTATTTGTTTGAAGTGTTCCAATGAGATTCCATTTGATATCCTGATGTGTAATTTGCATGTCCATATATTTCGACAACAATTCTTGCACACGATTTTCTCCAAAATTTCTCGCACCTGCTTGGTAAGCTTCGTTGATTTGTGTAGGCGAAAAATTTTTGCTCACAACCAATAGTTTAGATTTATAAGTATCTTCAACTATATTTTTGAAGTACTGATAATTCTCTGTAATGTTTGGCATATATAAAAATTTAATTAATAGTTAGATTTAAAAAATCATGCAAAAATATGACTTTTTACAAAAAAACCAATGTTTAAAACAAGTACTAAAAAGTTAATTTGTAAAAATTATTAAAAAATTTTGTTTTG
>JANPJR010000130.1:0-1649 GCA_031425615.1 Cytophagales bacterium | reverse complement strand
CAAAAATACTTTGTTCCACTATGTCAAAAACAGGTAAGGGTGCGTTTAACCACTCCTCCATGAGAGGCGTTTGATAGGTGCGAATAGGCTTTAGTTGAAAGGTCATAACCAATTCGCCTTCTTTCCAATTTTTTTTAGCTTCAGCTTCAGTATTTTCATTCTTTCTCATGGTCAATACTATGGACATTTTATGTTACCCTTTTTCCCTTCTGGATGATGTACTGATAGTTAGGGTGTAATTTAATGGTTTTTAGGTCTAATCCTAAGTTGTTAATAATGTTTTCCACCCATTTTTCATTGAAATAGTTGGTTTTGATGTCATAGAGTGAAAATATTTTGTTCCCTTTGCTATAACTCTCTTGTCTTGTTAAATTTAGCGTCATCATCACTGCATTAAAATGGAAATCTAAGCACTCTTTTTTTGTACTTTGGCAATCTTCTAAGCCTAATGCTTGTTTGGCATCTCTGAATAAAAATTCTATCTGAAAACGTAGCCTATAATATGTCACTATTTGCTGAGCCGTTACGATGGTGTCTGTACTTAATAAAACACCATATTTTTTAGTGCTTTTGTGTTGTATATACACCACTTTAACCTCCTTTTTCCACTGCACTGACCACAGGATTTGGCTAAATATTTTATGTCCTTCTGGCAACAACCCTTCGTAAACGAATCTTTTTTCTATCTCTGCTGTGTCCGCCCACCTTACCTTTCCGTCATATTTTCTTTTTCTGCCTCTACTTTTTTGCTCGCCCGTGTAAATATACTGCATATTAGCATCTTTGCGTAGTTTGGTAATCACAAAAAAGCCTAAAACAGCTGCCGCTTCTAAAAACTTATCCTTCGCATAAAAACCATCGGCTACCAAATACTTCGTCTTTTGTAATAAAAAAGTAGCGCAATCTTTCAACTGACGTATATAAAAATCTAAGCGGTTCTCTTCTTCCAAATCCGAAGGCGTTTGTTCAGTAGAAATACTGAAACACACCTTACTATCCAACCCTATTAAGGCGAGTACGCTGATTTCTAAACCTCTCAGGGCTTTTTGGACGCACCCACTCCAAAATTTGTCTAAACCATAGCTTTTTTTTCCACTTTTCTTGATGTAACTACAGTCCATAGATACGATAAAAGCCTCCCGTGGATAAAAAATGTCTATCAAATATTGGTTAAATTGCTTGAAATCAAAGGCTTTACGAAAATTTCTCCGAAACGTCTTTTCACAGATGTCAGCCCAACGTGCCATATTACTAAAATTGCACCTGCCCCGACCAGACAAAAGAACAAGTACTAAATGGAAAAGAAATTTATGAAAAGGTTTGGAAATGCCCTCCATTTTTACCATTATTGCAGTGAAAATATCTAATGTTTTCATGGCACTTAGCGATTATTTGAATTTTGCAAAACAAAAATACACCGCTAAGTGCTTATTACAAAAAAAACTGTCCGAAGTATTGATTTATTGGATTTTGATGAATATAGTTTAATTTTTGTTCTACTGTTTCTACAGAATAACAATAAATAGATAACGGATTACGTTCCCAAATCTGATAGTGTCTACCATTTTGTGTGCTTTCAAAGTGTGCTAAAACTTTTTTGTGGTTTTTATGAAGGTCTATTTTTATCTGTTGTGCCGTGAATTTCAAAA
>JANPJR010000129.1:0-2252 GCA_031425615.1 Cytophagales bacterium | reverse complement strand
CAAATAATACAGTAATTTACTGTCCAAGTAGACCCTACTATTTAATAGTATGCTTTAGCGCACTTTGAAGGTTTACTATGTTTACTATGTTTACTAGGCCTCAGAGTCTACTTATCTATATATTTATATACTCGCTCCCAGTTACTGGGATTTTCGCTACCCCGAATTTCATGTTTTTCTTAATTATTGTTTTCCGTTCAATTTAAATTATTGTTTCCCGTCTCACTATTTTCATTGTTGTTCCACCATTCTATTTCAATCTCATCATTATCAAAATATTTATTTTCAGTTTCATATGTTGCGTTATTATGATTGATACCTTTATTATTATTGTTCCACCATTGTAAATAATTATCCCCCTTTATGTACGTTGATTTAGTAATACATTCATTATAGATTTCCGTCTCTAATGCCCTAGTACGGCAAAAACCTTGAAGTACTAGTACGATTTTAGAAAAAACATCGAAGACAAGAAAAAAAGGGTACTAGTCTAAAGTGTCTGGAGAACACAAGTAGAAAGTTAGTAGGTACGGCGAGAATGTGACGTGTGATTTTAGAAAAAAAGCTCCGAGGCAGAGTACTAGTCTAAGTGTCAGATGAATTTAAGAAAGAAATAAATCATGGAACATTATTTTTAATCACAACAAAATATTACGATGTTAAGAAAAATATGAAGTATAGCTAATTTTTATTATGAAATATCCTCAAAAATCATAAAGCTTTAAGTTTCTGCTAGTGGTAAGTTTATTCTTACTTACTAGCAATATAGTTAACCACAATAAAAAACAGCAGCGTGCTATGTTACTTAAAAACCAGAAATTTTGTATCGCACCTGTTCTAACTTGTGGCAATTTTTTTCATTATTAAAGTCACTATAACATCCCATTTCATATGTTATGAGTCAGACAAAACATACCATCTTCAATATCTTAAAGGAGGTTGTTACATGTACATCTATATGAATCAATATCTTAAGGGAAGTTGTCACATGTACGTCAAAAGGAATTTCTGCATCTTGTCTAGATGACACATGCATCAGTAAAACATCTGGTAAAGTCTGTGTTTCAGTGATAAATATTGGTGCCTTGGTGATTCACCTATGAGTTTGAGTCATTTGCAGTATCAGTTAAACCGTTGGAATAAATTTTGTGTGTTATTGCTTATAGCTATTCAGCATGTACACAGCTTTAATTTCCAAGTAGCAAGAAACTGCTTGTTATTTAAAACAATGAAAAGTTTCAAAGACTATACATAAATACAGTAAATTTAACTGAAGTCCATAATTGCATAAAACTTTAATTTCCTGAATTGTAGAAAAAAAAAGTCAAAATTTTAATTGTAGTTCATATTTTCTTTAAATTTAGATTTTTCTGCATATTTTTGAACTAACAATCTCAGGGGTAAATTTATTTTTCCTGAATTGTAGTTGAAAAAAGTATTTTTATTTTCATTTGTTTTGATTATTTTTAAGTTTTTTTGAACACTTTTTGCTAGTAACCATCTGTACTTTAGAATCATAGGCTAGAATAGTAAATAGTAAATAAATAGTAAATAGTTAACCCATGCGTCATGATAGATACCAAAGTTTGGAGTCTTCTGGGAGTCAGCACAAAAAACACGAATTGAAATGGTGGTTAAGGGGTAAAGTACCAAAGGGTAAAGTACCAAAGTACTATAGTACTTGTGACTGGCAAAGTACACGAGTCTAATATAGCGCGAGCTCCCCTCTCACAAGTGTACCATACAGAGAATTTATCGTTTTCATAGTACCTGGTACTCGTAGCCAAAGTCAAAATGAGGAGCTTCGGTCGACCTTAAATCTTTTCTATAGTTGGATAGGTCTTCCAAAAAACATTAAATATATATTAATTATAAATAGATTATCTACGTACTTTGGGAACATTTAGCGAATCGTACTGTGGTCAAGAAACATGCATCTCTAGCAACACTAGGGACATCTCTATAGTAACACTAGGGAGTAATAGTAAATGTATAACACATACGATGACGCATGAAGGAAGTCCTGCCTGTAATAGTGAAAATAATTTCAATTATTTTTTTTGGAGTACCGGAAAACTCCGGAGTACCAATAATTCTGTCGTGGGGTTCTACTTGGCGTAATTGCGATTACTTTTTATTGTAGGAGGCGCTTCCTTCTGAGCTATTGCGGCAAAATCCCTAGCTTTCCTGCAAACGTCAAGTAATCACGCTTTTACCTTTCACGTGAGTTAAAATTACCTTGTACTACCTGG
>JANPJR010000128.1:0-2702 GCA_031425615.1 Cytophagales bacterium | reverse complement strand
TCTCTCTGCGGCCCCCTCTTGGTCTGTAATCATAATATATGACGAGACCGGGGGGCCGTTGTGAGTCTTCAAAATGCGAGCTGATAATGAATTGCCGAGGTTTTGTGGTCGGCTATATGCAACAATCAGTCGATTCGTTTTTGTAAATACATTCAAATGTTTTTTGTATTTAGGATGAAGCATAATATCTTTCCAAAGTTTTTGAATTTCATGTGACTTCGGGTTGTCTGGATGATATGGGAGATGTAGGAAAATACTGTCGTTGAGATCAGTGTTTGTTTTGGTGGTCTTGGTGGCGATACCGTTGAATCGTTCAAAGGCTTTATGAAACAAAGGTAGTATAATTGAAGGTTTATATCCTCGGACCAAGAGTCTGCGATAAAAATCGTTTAGAAGTTGTTGTTGGTCGCTGACTTCCGAACACAAAGTATATATTCTGTGAACGGTACCATATACTAAACCAGTTAGAACTCCGGGAGGATGTGCGGAGTGTGGTGGAATATATAAGTAGGGATTCAACGCTTTATGATAAAGTGTTGTGTGTAGGCGATCGTTGTTGATTCTTACGGTGATGTCCATGAAGTTCACGGATTGTAAGCGATCACTAACATCCCAACGAAGACCATAATCGTTTAGACGTTGTTGGAAGTGGAGCCAAGTTTGCTGATCCGTTGTGTAATCAGTAACAATCCAAATTCCAAAGATGTCATCGATGAAACGCTTGTATAGAATTAAGTTGTCTTTAAATTCTTGAAGCAAGTCTTCTTCGTGAATAGCAAAATAGATGTTGGCATATGTCGGTGCCGGTGGAGTTCCCATTGCTGTTCCAGTTCGTTGGTGCCAGAAGGTGTCTCCGAAACGGAAAATATTATTGTTCATAATAAGTCGGAGCGCTTCGATGATGGCATTGCTGGGTACTGATTGGAATGGCCGTTCTTGTCGATGTAGATACAGCGCAATAGCAGTGAGTGCTTTCGAAGTATCGATGTTTGTATACATCGATTGAGCGTCAGCAGTAAATAATGTCGTCTTATGTGGATGTGACAATCTAATATCGACGACAATGTCTTTCAAAATTGTAGAACTCTTGAAGTATGAGTGTTGGTTGCGAGCAACATTTTGCAATTTTGAGTCAACCCAAATTCCCAAAGCGTGAAGGAGTGTTCCACTACAGGAGACAATCGGTCGTGTTGCTAATGGTTGCTTATGAACCTTCATAAGTAGATAGAAGGTGGAAATGGGGTCTGTTTCTGGGTTTTTGAGTGCATTTTTGATAAATCTACGCTCATTAGGAAGCAGATGAGGCTTCCATTTTTTCAACCAAGATTCAAGTTGATCGCGAATGCGACCTCCATGTGCATTAGCCTCGGTTTCAGTTAGTTGTCGATATGTTTCTCGGCAATGTAAATGATCTTTGATGGCAAGTTGGACATATGTTGTTATTTCGATTAATGCTGGTCCAAGATTTTTATCACAAGGAACGATGATAAGTTCCTTGGATTGTTTTAAATATCTCAAAGCAATTCTCTGTGATGGGAGTAAGTTGCTTTTACCATGTTTTCGAACGAATAATGACCGATAGGAAGCAGCAAACTCCTTGAAGCGTCGTTTCAATTCGTTGTGTATCTTCCATTCGGGGGGAGTCCATGATGATTTGACATATAATCGAGGATTATAATCGTTATTGTCAAGTGTTTCTTCATCAAGGAAATAATTTTTCAACCACAAATCACGTTGATGTCGATCTAATGTTGTATTGATGGTTGAGTTCTCGAAGGTATATCGAGGGGTTTGGCAGAACTTGAGGCCAAGACCTAACAATGATTTAATATGATAGGGAGTGGCGGATGTTTTATTATGGCGAAGGTCGTGGAATGATGTGTGGGAAGGACGGACAAAATAATACCATGCTGGCATGGATGATAGATATATTGACTTGTTGTGGGAAATTGTGAGTGAAGGATCAGCGATAAAACCATAGACTGATTTTATTTTTTGTTGGATTTTTTCAATCCCTGCTGTTGTCTCTTGTTTGATTTGGAGTTCTTCTTTTTCGATTGCTGCTTGCCATGCTGCTTGTTCGAATTTTGTTTCCCGTTTCCTTTTTCTTTGTTGTTTTCGGCGACTTTTGCGTTTTTGTTTTTGCTGTTTTGTTTCTTCGATGCTTTTTTCTTCGATGATGTTTTCTTCGAAGTTGTTGGTGGATTTGTTTGTTTGTTCGAGGCGCCACCACGGCCCCTCTGTTGAATGTTTTTTGAATTATTTTTTAATAATAATAATTCTTTCTTTAAGGCATCGAGTTGTTTGTTAAGATTTTTCGTTTCGTTGGTTGTTACGAGTTGAATAAGAGCTTTGAGCTCTTTCTTATCTGCAGCAGGTTCAGAATCAACTGGTAGAACGGAAGCCGCTGTTGATTTTTCAGTGAGGTATGATGTTGTTAATTTTTTTAATTCTAACGCTATCTTGTTCTTTTGTTGTTGTTGAGTGAACCGGAGCCAGGAAGTGACGAATACTTTCTCGATCATTTCATATAATTCAGTGATATCATCGGGAATAGTAATAATCGGTTGTTGTTCGTTGGCGGCATCGTTGTTATCATTCCTCTCATTGCGAAAATGTCGGCTAGTAGTAGGTTGTGCAGTTGATCGTGCATCAGCAGTAGTATTAGCAGTTGTAGATGGTGGGAATGTTTCGATGGTATG
>JANPJR010000127.1:0-2067 GCA_031425615.1 Cytophagales bacterium | reverse complement strand
AATGTTGGGTTTTGCTCACACAAAAGATTTGAAATTTGCACTTACAGAAAAAAGTCTTGTAACCCAAAAAACATTGATGGTAACCCCAAATATGCCAAGATTTTTGAGAGAAAATGACAAAATCACCCTCTCAACCAAAATCACAAGCCTTGCGGATAAAGCAATGAAAGGCGAAGCACAATTATTTTTGACTGATGCTTTGACTGGAAAAAATATTGATATTGTGTTGAAAAATAACCAAGCCCAAAAATCTTTTGAGGTGTTGGCTGGACAAAGTACTTCCCTAAGTTGGGATATTGAAATCCCTGTTGGCACACAAGCTGTAACCTATAAAATCGTGGCAAAAGCTGAAAACTTTTCTGATGGAGAAGAAAGCACCTTGCCTGTACTCACAAATAGAATGTTGGTAACTGAAACTTTACCTCTGCCAATCAGAGGAAATCAAACCAAAAATTTTAGATTTGAAAAGCTAATTTCTAATAAAAGTAACACACTTATTCATCACAATCTAACCGTTGAATTTACCTCAAATCCTGCTTGGTATGCAGTACAGGCACTCCCATACATGATGGAATATCCTTACGAATGTGCTGAACAGCTTTTTAGCAGGTATTACGCCAACAGTATTGCCACCAATATTGCAAACAGTTCCCCAAAAATCAAACAAGTGTTTGAAAAATGGAAAACCATTTCACCAGATGCTTTTTTGTCAAATTTGGATAAAAATCAAGAACTCAAAAACATTTTGATTGAAGAAACCCCTTGGCTCCGCAATGCAAACAACGAACAAGAAAGAAAAAGACAACTTGGTGTCCTCTTGGATTTGAACAGAATGGCAACAGAGTTGCAAACTGCTTTGGAAAAATTGCAAAAAAAACAAGTCGCTTCTGGTGCTTGGGTATGGTTTGAAGGAATGCCCGAAGACCGTTATATTACCCAATATATTGCCTCTGGAATGGGGCATTTGGACAAATTGAAAGTCAAAAATGTGCGTGAAGATGCCAACACTTGGGAAATGCTCAGAAAAGCAGTTTCGTATTTGGATAGGAAAATTGTGGAAGATTACGAAGAACTTTTACGCTATGTAAAACGCTATAATCTCAAACTTTCTGACCAACATATTGGGTATTTTCAGTTACAATATTTGTATATGAGAAGTTATTTTATCAATGATTGGAAAATTGATAAAAATACAGAAACCGCTTTTGCCTATTACAAAGGTCAAGCACAAAAATATTGGTTGTCGTTTTCATTGAGTGGTCAAGCAATGATTGCACTTTCTTTGAATAGACTTTCTGATAACACAACTCCAAAAAACATCATCAAATCATTGAAAGAAAAATCAATCAACAACGAAGAAATGGGAATGTATTGGAAACAAAATGGTGGGTATTATTGGTATGAATCGCCCATAGAAACACAGGCAATCATGGTGGAATTATTTGCAGAAGTGGCAAAAGATGACAAAGCAGTTGATGATTTGAAAACTTGGCTCATCAAACAAAAACAAACAACTGATTGGAAAACCACTCGTGCAACTGCTGAGGCGTGTTATGCCTTGCTCTTGCAAGGTGATAATTGGCTTGCAAGTGATAAACTTGTGCAAGTTTCCATCAACAACCAAAATATCACACCAGCACAAGACAGTCCGCAAGTGGAAGCTGGAACAGGATATTACAAGGTCAATGTGCCAAAAGAAAAAATCACTTCGGAAATGGGCAATATCACCGTCAAAAAAGAAGATGTGGGAGTAAGTTGGGGGGCAATGTATTGGCAATATTTTGAACAACTTGACAAAATCACACCAGCAGAAACCCCTTTGAAAATCAAAAAACAGCTTTTCCTGGTCAAAAATTCTGACACAGGCAAAACTTTAACCGAACTCACAGATAATAATGTGCTGAAAGTGGGGGATTTGGTTACAGTTCGTGTTGAGATTAGAGTGGATAGAAATATGGAATATGTGCATTTGAAAGATATGAGGGCATCAGGTTTTGAGCCTGTGAATGTGCTTTCACAAACCAAATACCAAGATGGTTTGTATTATTATGAAAGTACAAGAGATGT
>JANPJR010000126.1:0-1528 GCA_031425615.1 Cytophagales bacterium | reverse complement strand
TTACAATTTAAAGGCAAAAATTTATGAAACCAACATTTTAATCATTAAAAGAGAACATTTGAAATCTAGTAGCAAAACAAAATTAGAAGATTTAAAGGATGAAATTCGTCTGATATTCTCATCTTATAAAACAACTTCAAGATCTCAACAGAGTAACTCTTCTGAAGTTTCAATGGTAGCAGCTACAAAATCTACAACAAATAATAAATTCCCAAAGAAATTTAAAGGAGATTGCCGTTTATGTGGCAATAAAGGTCATAAAGCTGCAGATTGTTGGGATAATGAAAAGAATAAAGACAAAAGACCATCTTGGTATAAAAACAAAAACACAGAGTCTGCAAATGTTTCTGCCGGACAATATGGTGAAAATAAGGGAAATTATCACTGTACCTACTGTGGTAAAAATAATCATAATGTTGATAGATGTTTTAAAAAGCAAAAAGATGATAAGAAATCTCAATCTGAAGTTGCTGAAGTGGTTATGGTTGCTATTGAAAATACTTCTATTGAATATAATTTGCTTTCCAAAACTAATAATTCAGGTACAACCACATTAAACCACCATAGTTTTATTGCTGACTCTGGTGCATCGTCACATATGCGTTTTTCTCAGGACGGAATGACCGAACTTGAACCTTATGTTGTTGAAGTTAAAGTTGGTAATTCCGAATCCATCTATAGTACCAGTAAAGGCAAATTTCAAGGAACTGTTATTCAACGCGATGGGTCCCGCACAAATATTACGTTAAAAGATGTTCTTTTTGTACCTAATTTATGGATAAATTTATTTTCTATTACAAAAGCTATAAATAATCCAGCTATTGGTTTGGGAAAAACAGATGATAACTTAATTCAAATTATTCCAAAAGACCGTCAACCAATCACTTTCGATAAAGTTGTCCCTACTGGCAAAGCAGGGGGTAGACTTTTAGCAGTAGATATAGTTCCTCAAGTAGAACAATGTGCAATCACTACTTGTTCACCTACCTATATGCATCACATTTTAAATCATGCAAATTCAGCTGTTGTTAAAGCCACTGCTAAAAAGATGCATATCAAGCTAGTAGGACCGGAATTAACTTGTGAAAGTTGTGCCAAGTCAAAGGCAAAAGTAAAGAGACTCAATAAAGAATCTAAGGCACCACCAGCCAAGAGTTTGGGTGAAAGAGTACATTTTGACTTGTGCACCATGAGACATACTGCACATGCAGGTATTAAAAATTGGCTTCTTATTCAAGATGAGTATACCAAATTTATTTGGTCTAGATTTATGAAACTCAAATCTGACCTCCCTCAGACCATGATAGATTGGTTAACAGGAGAGGAGAAAAAGGGTAGCATGATAGTATCTAAATTTCGTTGCGATAACGCCCCAGAGCATTATTCGTTTCAAACGAAAGTCAAAGCCGAAGTTAAAACACATAAAAAGTTCGAATGTGCTGCTCCAAATATTCCAGAACATAATGTTAGAGTTGAGCGGAAATACACAATATTATTTGGAAAAGTAAAATTATTTGAAAATGTTTGA
>JANPJR010000125.1:0-3066 GCA_031425615.1 Cytophagales bacterium | reverse complement strand
AATTTGGGCTTACAGCCATACATAAATAATACAAGCACCCAAAGCCAAAGGAAAAGGTATTTTGTGTTGAGATTAGGATATTTTAACATACGAAGAATAATTAAATTATACAAGTTTTTTACAAAAATAACGCACTTTTTTTATTTTACAAAAAAAACGCCTCTTTCTTTTGACAAGAAAGAGGCGTTTTAAGTAAGTTATTGGTAATGAAAAATGTATTTTCCTGTTGGAAGTTATTTTTTGTTTTTGGGGGGTTATATTTTTCTAAACACCAGCAACAGAGAAAAAAATTTAGTGTTCGGTCTCAACTTTTATACGATAATTTATTTTTTCGTTTTCCTCTAAATGCACACTTGTTTTTGAAAAAGTTTGTCCATTGGGGTCTATTTCAATGATATAAAATCCCCCTCTTGTAGTCCAAAAAGTATTTTGCACTTCATCAGTTGCTCCCAAAAGTTGAGCACTTAATTGCTGGATAGTTACAAGTGTGGTTGGGAGTTGAGAAATAGGAATATTTTCCACACGGAAAATGGATTTATCTCTACAATAAAAGGTTAAAGGTCCTTGATTGTAGATATAATGGTCATAATAATAAAAAGTATTGAGCGTTTGGAGTGGCTTTAATTCCCAAAAACCACCAACCATTGTGGTATCTGCTATTTTATCAAATTTGAGATACAAGGGAGGATTTTGTGTGTAAGCAAAATGTGTGATTGTGCAAAATACAACCAAAAAAAGTAGTTTTTTCATAAAATTTACATTTTCCTAAGTAATAAGACAAAATAAAAGCGTAAAAGATATTTAAAAAAATCCGTTCTAACCCGTAAAATCTGCGTTGTCTGGATACTTTTTGCAAATATAAAATTCTATTCTAAAACTGTCCCATTACTTAAACACCAGCAACAGAGAAAAAAATTTAGTGTTCGGCCTCAACTTTTATACGATAATTTATTTTTTCGTTTTCCCTCAAATGTACACTTGTTCTTGAAAAAGTTTGTCCATTGGGGTCTATTTCTATGATATAAAATCCTCCTCTTGTATTCCAAAAAGTATTTTGCACTTCGTCAGTCGCTCCCAAAAGTTGAGCACTTAATTGCTGGACAGTTACAAGTGTGGTTGGGAGTTGAGAAATAGGGATATTTTCCACACGAAAAATGGATTTATCTCTGCAATAAAAGGTTAAAGGTCCTTGATTGTAGATATAATGGTCATAATAGTAGAAAGTATTGAGCGTTTGGAGTGGCTCCAATTCCCAAACTCCTCCCCCCATTGTGGTATCTGCTATTTTATCAAATTTGAGATACAAGGGAGGATTTTGTGTGTAAGCAAAATGTGTGATTGCAAAAAATACAATCAAAAAAAGTAGTTTTTTCATGTTTTTTATAAAATTCTAATTTTTAGAAACCAAAGTCCTTTTGGATTTTTTCAATTGGTAATTTTTCTTCTAATGGCATGTTTTTCCAAGCATCGGTAGTTCTGAGATTGAACCAAACAATAGCCTCATAGAAAGCTATATTGTTTGTTGAGGCATCTGTTTCTTTCAAAATTTCTGCCATTTGCCTTATGTATTTATATCCACCAACAGGATATTTTTTTGTAAGCATTTTTAAATTTGTTTTTTTCCAATCTTTATTGAGTTCAGGGTCAGTTGTTATACTGATAACTTGACCATTTATTATTTCTTTGCTCTTGTTAACACTAAAAGGAAATTCAGTATAAGCACTCTTTATATCAACCAAAATACTCCTATTAGGTTCCGCCCAACTATATGGATTTATTAAATTTACGAAATGATTTGAATTGGTATGTGTTGGCTCCAAGTATAACATTACCAAAGTATGGGATTGGGCAGACATAACTTGCAAAAGCATTTGGCTTGATTTGTGCAATATTTTGCTGTATCTTACAGGCATTAGAGCATTCATTTGTGCGGATGACTCGTGACGAATAGGCGGGGGTGGTGGCGTATTATCACAAATAATTTCACATTTCAAAGTATTGAGTTGGTTTGATGTAGTTGCTTTCAAATTATGTGTTGCATCAAGGGTAGTTTCATTTCCCAAGGTAAATATCAATTGTCGGTGATTATTGACAATTGTCAAATTATTTGGTTCGTCTTCAAATCTACTTATCAAAGTATTAAATTTTTGACTCCTTTTCAGGTTATTATAAGCAGTTCCCCAAATAGTGCCCTCTATTAGGTTTGTGTTTATCCCTGAAATATCATCATCCATAGGAGGCTCAAATGGGTCGGGGGGATTTGAGCTTCCTCCACCATTTCCACTACTCCCTCCTGCATACACCCATTGCCACCCTGCATCAGAAAAATATTGAACACTGGGTGTCGTATTTATTGGGGTGTTTCCATTATTATTACCCCATCCAGTACCTGCACTCCCTCCACCTGCGACATCTGAACAAGGTTCAAATCTTACATTAATAAGAGTTGGTTTTCCATCTTCTTTCAAATCAAAAACAAATGTAACACATATACCTGCTAACTTCACTACAACATATGTTTTTGTATCGTTTCGTGATAAAAATTCATTCAAAAGTATTGATTTTTTTATTTGGGCATCAAAAAAAACTTCTTTTCCTTGAAAATTATCTTCTTTTCTAAAAAAGTTATTTTTTGAGAAATCAAAACGGTTTGTGCTGTCGGTTGTGCCAACAACGTTATAAATTTTTTTGAATGTGCTATCAGGATTTGCTTGCAAAAGCAACTCAATGGTACCAAAATGTTTTACGCCTTTTTCGTCTGTGAAAGGGATAAATATTGGTGTGTGCAGGCTACCATTTTGCAACAATGGCACTCTGATTTGCAGTTTGCCTTTTTGGGAAGTTCTGCTTTCTGCATTTGTCCAATCAGGTACAAAAACGTCTTCAAAATTTGGCTCTCCACCTTTTTGTTGGAGATTTTGAGGGTTGGCTTTTTGGTTTTGCCACCATTTTTTGGCGGTTGATACGCCTGTTTTGTTGTGTTTCGGGAGAAATTCAGGCTTTATTTCCCCTTGGAATTTGGGCTTACAGCCATACATAAATAATACAAGCACCCAAAGCCAAAGG
>JANPJR010000124.1:0-2539 GCA_031425615.1 Cytophagales bacterium | reverse complement strand
ATATAAAAGATTAAAAAAAATGTATGCAAAAGTAATATTTTTTTTTGAAAAAACAGTTTTTCCGTTAGCAAAATCAGGCAAGCAACATAATTTTTACAATGGAATTTTGCGGAATGGGAAATCAACAGTCTATTATACCATTTTATCAAAATCATTTTTTTAAATTAAAAAATGTGAATTTGTGTTAAATTATGGTGTTTATTTGCACAAAAAGGCAGAAAATAAAAAAAAGTATTGTTTTCATGGTATTGTGGGTTAGTTTGTGGGGTAATCTTGAAGGATTTTTGTGTTTTTGATTGTTTTTATTTCTCACAAAAATATCCAATATTCCAAAAAATAAAAAGCCTTGCTAAATTTTAAGGATTTAACAAGGCTTTTTCTGGTGTCTATCAAAATTTTATCCCACTGATGTAAGGGTCAGGAAAAACCTTGATAATTTTGTATTTATCAGTTTTTATTTTTTCCACAATATAAACATCCCTATCCCAAAAATAATTTCTTTGTTGGTCAAGTGGAATACTGAGGAATATCAACACCAACTCATCATAAGTTTTTGGGTTATAAGCAGAAAGCTGTGAACTTTCTATAATATTAAAATCATCCCTATTGAAAGCATCTAAAGACAAACCACGACCACCATATATCTGTGTTTCGAGATGATTGGGGCGAGAAAGCGTAAGAGGCGCAAAATGGTAAATATCAGTCAAAATGCCAGAGGGACCTCCATTTTGTCCTGCTACAGGAACATCTATACTTTTGTCAGCATAGTAATAAGTTTCTTGTTTGCCATTTTCAAACAGGATGTATAAGGGAGAAGGAAGTTGTGCTTTGATGGTGTTTATTTGCACAAAAAGGCAGAAAATAAAAAAAAGTATTGTTTTCATGGTATTGTGGGTTAGTTTGTGGGGTAATCTTGAAGGATTTTTGTGTTTTTTCGTAATGTTTCTCCTGATTTTCTTATTAAATCTTGGTCGGTTTTCGGTAAATTCTTGTATGCTTTAGTTTCTTGTAATCCAATCCACATAAACCATTTGAGTGTTGCGTCCAATTCTGTCAGGGCACCACTTATTTCGAGGCGATTAAGTGTGCCCAAATTCGCGATGGTGCTTTTTTTGATATACTCTTTCATTCCTTCTTTTATGGCGTTGATGTCTTGCGCATTTGCCATACTGCTGTGATGCACATAATTCCACCATCCTACTGAATATTTTGCCCCAAAAGTAAGCCCATCAGCAGAATATAGCTGAATTGCCTGATACAAACCACTCCCGCTATTTTGAAAATTTGCTTCATTTACCCTAATTTCTTGTTGGGTAAAGGGCGGTACTCTATGTTTTATCATCTCAGGGAATTTGACAGCGTGCATCATTTCATGTAATATGGTGTATGCCATAGCAAAATGAGATATAAGGGGCGTTTGATTCAGATAATACGTATTGAGTATTATTTGGACAACCTTTGGGTTATTTGGGTCTATGCGTGTGAAGCCCAAATCCAAGCCACCAGGTTTGGGGGTGTAACTTGATGTCGTAAATGCCAACTTTATGGTAGTGTCGCCTTGTGTATTGGCAACAAATTTATCGAATAGTGTTTTGAATGTAGGGGTTTGTTGCACATGTTTTATCACATTTTTAATGCGATTGTCTGTTATATCCACAATTTGCATTCTTGTTGCATCATATCTTATAAGGTCATCCTCCTCACTTGGCGGGTCAAATGGGTCATGGGATTTGAGCTTCCTCCACCATTTCCACTACTCCCTCCTGCATACACCCATTGCCACCCTGCATTTGAAAAATATTCCACGTTTCTTGTGGTACCCCCTGGATTGCTTCCTGGATTACTTCCGTTGTTGTTCCCATTACCATTCCCACCATCTTCCGAACAAAATACAAAACTGGTTTTTACATTATATCCACCATCAGGGTTTTTCGTAAAAAGCAGTTCAATACAAACACCTGCTATCATTGTTGGAAGAATAACCACAACACCATCACTCTTATCGCTTCTGGAAAATTGTTGAACGAGATTCGCCTTTTTTGTTTCCAGATTAAAAAAGATTTCTTTTCCTTGAAAATCATCTTCTTTCCTGAAAAAATTATTTTTTTGCACATCAAACCTATTTGTGCTGTCAGTCGTGCCAATTGTATTGTATAGTTTTTGGAAAGTACTGTCAGGGTTTGCTTGCAAAAGCAACTCAATGGTACCAAAATGTTTTACGCCTTTTTCGTCTGTGAAAGGGATAAATATTGGTGTGTGTAGGCTATCATTTTGCAACAATGGCACTCTGATTTGCAGTTTCCCTTTTTGGGAAGTTCTGCTTTCTGCATTTGTCCAATCAGGTACAAAAACATCTTCAAAATTTGACTCCCCACCTTTTTGTTGGAGGTTTTGGGCATTGGCTTTTTGGTTTTGCCACCATTTTTTGGCGGTTGATACGCCTGTTTTGTTGTGTTTCGGGAGAAATTCAGGCTTTATTTCCCCTTGGAATTTGGGCTTACAGCCATACATAAATAATACAAGCACCCAAAGCCAAAGG
>JANPJR010000123.1:0-5403 GCA_031425615.1 Cytophagales bacterium | reverse complement strand
TCTCATTTGTGTCACGGTACTTGAATACCAGGTTCATGTATTGCTTTACATGACCTCTGACAACTCAGTGAGAGGTCCTACTATTTAGTTATATACTTACCTGCTGATGTCAACAATCAGCTAGTACTAAACAGTAGGGTTTACGTACATTAGTACTATGTAGAAATACTACCATAAATTTGTGTAATAGAATCTACCTCTTTGCTATGTACAATTACTACTGAAAATTCATGTAGAATCTCTAGTAGTGAATCTTTCATAGCAGCATGAAGGCAAAAACATTTATGAGCCTTTATTGAGGGCAAGGAAATATTTTACCTGCCCAGAGCGATAAATCGCGACGCGAGTTTTAAAAGCGCGACACGAATTATTTTGACCCGATTCATTTAGTACGTCACTCCAATCTTCCAAAATGCTTCTACTATACTACAGTACCAGAGTAGTTTAATTCGGGTGCTTGTGTCATGATTTCGCTTCTCAGGACTTCTCTTTATACTTGTACTAGTAACAGAGTATTGTACTCATATCAGGACTTCACGCCGAACTCTACTTTATCACAGGTACGTACTAGTATTTCGGAGTAATAAAGTTCTCCGATTAACTGGTACTATAGTTACTGGTACTCTTCTAATAAGGTAATGTATATTACTATACTCTATAGTACCTAGTAATAGTCGCGCACGTCTGGAACGTTGACCGAATTCCTCAGAGCTCCTGCACCATGCAATGTGCATTAGGCAAGATTCCAACAAGGGTGAATTCCCGCAAAACGTAATAGCCACGAAAATCATAATATCTCAAAAATCTTAATAATGATTATCCTAAAAAATGCATTTTGAGTGGCCGCTCCGAGGAACATTTTGCCATCTTTGAGCTACCAACCAAATCGAAAAAAGCACCATTACCAAGCCGCTCTCCAAACAGATTATCGACCCAAAAATTCGATGATACTAAACGCATCAAGCATCTATCTACCTTCTCCACCAACATCATGAAGACACCACCATGAAAGAACAGCAGCAATCCTCCTGAAATCACAAAAATGAGACACAATAATGAAATCTGTTTTACAATGACTGAGGTTTATGGCAAGACATACTCCAAAGACAGACAGCATCGCCCAACAGAAGGAGGTATGGGTAGAGGTTAAGGCACGAAGATCAATCGCAATCTTGGCGGATCATATGGTAAAGGCATAGGCCAAGGCCGAGGCCGAGGCGGGGGCGGTAGTGGCCTTGTATCAGATTATCATACATTGGCAGCTGATAAAACATATGAAGGAAGAAGTGACATAATAGATGGTGTTTCTACCACAGGCGATGTCTCTAATGATCATACTATGGACATCGATATCGAATCATCTTTACAACATGCTGTTGCATCTCCATCTGCAGCTATCATGTCATTTATGGCATGGGTAGTAGCAGCTGAACAAAATATGGCTAAAATATCACAAGCGTCTGCATCTGCCGAACAATGGTTCGATGTAGAGGAAAATGATAAGAAACCATCAGGAATTGACAGTAACGAAAACACAACAAATGAGACAGTAAGTCGAGGAAATACTGTTTCTCCACTAATCAACAATCCTTCAGCTGGTATCAACAATATTACTTCTCCTAGTTTCACTATTAATTCAGTAGGTATCATCAATTTTTTAGGTACACCAACTCCAGGTGTACCAATACAAGCATCACTGGGTGACTCTACGGTAGTAATATCACCTATGAATAATGATATCACTGTTAGTCAAACATTCGACGCAGCTATAGTGAAAAATGCAAGCATCACGGCTACAAGACATGGCAGTAGACGTGACTATATACCAGGTCCACCGACTATCAATAATATAATATAACTCTGCGTCTGTCCACAGTTACTCATGAATTTCAAATTGAGAATATTATAGGCGATTTACTAAAAGCAATGTAAGTGGTGGATCCATCGGCGACAATTCTTACTCGTACGGACGAGTCAGCTCACAAATTATCCGATATATCCCACATTCCTTGAAGAGACAAGGAAATGGATTTTTCTACTGAAGACCCACATACATTATCATTCGGTAAAAATGGGAAACTTTCAGATCGTTTAACCTTTGAAACGTCGTTACCGTTTCCAATCATCAAACGAGATGCCAGATTTGCTACGTGAATTCGTCAAGAGGGCCTATTCTTTGATAAAAGTGAACTACCCTCATCTAGCATGAAATATATAGGGTTCTTTGACAAAAAGTTGCCCCATGGTACACGAATACCTTTCTTTACCAGTATAATTCGTAAATTAGTACACATCAGCAAGCCATTTTAAATATTGTCGACATTAATCAAGGCAGGCAACGATTCAGATGTACAGGCTTATGCATATCTACTAGTCGCTGCACCAGCTGACGAAGCCTGTACATTGCAGGAAATGAAGCAATTCAGTTGTCCCCATACAAATTTTTATGGTTGGGAAACTTTTAAAGATGATAAGGTGACAGCATTGCTCACCAGAGAGAATATTTTGACAGACATGAGGGATTATGTCTCACAGCATATGAGCCTCATCTTTACAGGTTTTCAGGAAAATGTGCTCATGAGGACGTCTTCGTCAACAACACAAGGTGCTTCTACACTCAATGTAGGCGAATTTTTTTAGTTGGCATTAGAAGATGACGATGATGATGATATGGACATCACTACTAAGTCACATATCATAAATGCCAATCCTACTACCGACAATATAGATGTAAAATTGAAGGCAGTGAATATGTTGGACTTTATTCAAACAAAGGCTAAACGTACCAAACCGTCATTCCGAAAATCTAACCAATCTAATGACACCTATCATTCTGCGTCGATAGCAGGTCATAGAAAAGTGGATATCCAAGCAACGCTATCAGTTGTGACCCCAAATCAACAATAAGCCCCAAATACAGAGTCCTTCCAAGGTACCTATGATTCGATTGCAACGGCTTCTATGTAAATGATGCAGCCATCTCAGAACACCATGGTTGTCTCTGCATCCAACATATCTTACAGCACTAATCAAACAGAATTCACTCAACAAATCTCAGATGAAATCAAACAACAAATACGATCGGGATTTGACGATCAATTTCGAAACATGAAAACAACGATGACTGCAACACAAATAGAAGCAGCCGAAGCAAAAACCCTTGCAACCGATGTTGCCAAACAACTCACTGATAAACAACAAGAGGTAATAGTTACAATAGCTACGTTACAGCAGGGTATTGATGCTATATTTCTAGAACAAGAGACTACATCAACTGAAATGAATAGGCTATTAGAACGCTTAGTTTCGGCTGCAAATATTTCTTCTCAACAACAACAATCATTCCATTATCAACCGCAATCATTTTATCGACAACCGAAACCATTGAATCCATACTACATGCCACCTGTTAGTCATCTCTTACCAGATCAACAACAACAAGCCAACCAGATTGCACATCTTGGTGGGTCAAATGAATTTCACATTCACAATGGGAATAATGTATGCATCGCCCACCCTTGCGTCACCTTCTCCGTTCTTGAGCACAGCAACCACACCTGTATCATTTTCCCTCATCCCGTGTCAAGTATCGATACCAACCAGGACAACAGAACCGGCGGGGCATACTTATGTTGCGCCATCGCCTATTTTACTGGTGGAGCCATTATCACAAGTCGCAATATCTTTACACATTCCTGCTACAGATGCATCTACAGTCCATCAGCATGGTTTGCGTTTATCTGGTTCGGAAACTCCAGGTCATTTCCAATCTACCCTTGAGCAATGTTGGGACACACTCCAACTATCTTCATCTATCATTTGACCCAATGAGCCCTGGGGTGATTCAATTGAGGTTAAGTGTGAGAATACAGTTTGCATTTACTTTCAAAATGTGAATAGCTTTGGTTTATCAGAGGGCAGGAACAAGGTCAATACAACTTTACAAACATCAAAATTGGCAGAATGTGATATTGGAAACTTTGTACAAACCAGTGTCAATTGGCTGTTCCTCCATCTGCGCAATCGATTACGTCTAGAATTAAAAAAGACATTTCCAAAACATCGCGTGAACATTGCTCGCAATAAATTTTGATCTGAGCAACCAGCCTTATTGCCAGGAGGCTGTGCGCAAATTGTTACGGGAGATTGGTCAGGCAGGATAATTGAATTCATTCATGATTTCCGCAATATGGGAAGATGGTTCAGGGTCAAATTGCGCTTGCATGGTGAAAGGCACTTATATATCGTCACAGCATGCCTTGTGTGTCAACAAAGTCGAGCACACATCGGACCAGAAACTGTGTTTCGACAACAGGAATTACTCATAGCGCTTGACGGTTTTGTTAATCCGGATCCCAGAAAACAATTTATATCATTGATCTCACACAATGTATAAAACAATGGCAATCTGACAACAATGATGATGTGATTACCATGGATGTGAATGACCAAATAGCAGATTCTCAGAAGGGTCTAACTTCTATGAATGCAGGTTGATTGATATCTTTCACCATCATCATGGTAATTATCCAAACTTTGAATCGTTTGATCTTGGCTCCAAGCGCATTGATTACATCATTGGTAGTGCTTCTCTTCTTTCCTTCACGGAGCGCTACGGATACTTAGCCTTTTGTCATGGCATTCCATCTGATCATCGTGGCATGTTTATCGATCTCTCACTAGAACTTATCGATGGCCTCACACGCCTTGAAAATACACCCACTCGATACCTTCACTCCGCATTTCAAAACGATGTGTATAAATACAAGCAATATGTTGAAAGGGAATTCCATTCTCACAACATCTTTCACCTAGCCACGATGTTACACCAGCAATCTCTCACTTTACCTTTGTCAGATGAGACGTTTTCGCACAGGTTGGAAATGTTGGATTTTCTTATACTCCAGATTCAGCTTAAAGCTGAACAAAAATATTGTCAACTACGGACGAAATTTGACTCATCCGATGGCATACATTTTACTAAGAGGAATGTGCTGTATTGGTAGATCAAGCAAAAACCTGTTACATGCTCACGTGATACCAACAAGATTTGTTTACTGATTTATGAGTCTCTTCCCGGGGTACATCAAAAACTTATTGACATTGCAAGTGGTCCTCCGAAACAGAATTGGGTCAACAACAAAATTCGACTCAAATCCCTATTAGTCCAACATCAAAAAGCTCAATCGGATATGAAACATGATCTTTTAGATAATTAAGCCAAGCAGACTGGCAGCACTATTGACAAAGTGAAATCAAAACAAGAACGCATTTAAAAGGATAAGAAACTTTACAATACGTTGCGGCATCATTTTCGTCCAGCCAATCGGTCTGGCATCACGCACCTTCTTGTTCCGGATAAAAATGCACAGGAGAATCCGACAACTGATGTCGATCAGGCGG
>JANPJR010000122.1:0-58489 GCA_031425615.1 Cytophagales bacterium | reverse complement strand
TGAGATACTGAAGGGTGTTAAGTAAAATTAATATCTTAGGCAAAAATCTCTATTCTTACAAAATGTATATAAATATTTATACTATTGTACAGAATTGTATTTTTTTGATATCTTATCTTACATAAAATAAATGTGTTTATTTCCTAAAAAAATAAAAAAAAGTAACATAAAAAAAGTAACTTATTATCATAAGTTACTTTTTTGGTTTTTAGGGGGAGTTTCTATTTCTTAGTTTTGTATTTTTTCAAAATACTTATCTACCTCTTTTTTGTAATAAGGCGACAATGTTGGCGGAATAGTACGCAGGAGTTCAGTTTGTTTATTTTTGGTATTAAAAAACTGTTTTAAAGCAGGTGGAATCACTTTTTGGTATTCTTTTGCTTGTTCAGCTTTTCGGGTTTGTTCTTCGTCTTGTTCTTTTTGGGCATTTTCAGATTCCAGCATACGTGTTTCTATGTCTTTCATACGAGATTGCGAAATGTTCATCAGGCGTTTATTTACGAGGTCTTCTTCATTTCTTTCAAGTTCTTTTTGTAGGTTTTTGATTTCTTTAAGAAATTCGCTACGTTTTAGTTCGCCATCTTTATCACCTTCTGGATTTTTGTTGCCATTTTTCCCATTTTGGCTTGGTTGGTTACCATTTCCATTTTGTCCATTCTGACCGTTTTGTCCATTTTGCCCATCTTTTCCTTGTCCATCTTTTCCGTTTTGCCCTTCTTTACCATTTTGTCCATCTTTACCTTCTTTTCCATTTTGCCCTTGTTTTCCGTCTTTGCCTTGTTTTCCGAGTTGTGAGGCTTGTTGTTTTTCCATTTCTTTGAGTGCTTTTCTGATGCGTTGTTGTTCTGCTGCGAGTTTAGCAAGTTCTTCGGAAAGTTGTCTGCCTGATTTTCCACTTTTTTGGAGTTCTTGGATTTGTTGGTTTAGTTTTTTCTGCAATTTTGAGATATTAGGGCTTGATTTTCCATCGCCTTCTCCCTCACCTTTTCCTTTACCTTTGCCTTTTTTTGGTTTTTTGCTTTTTTTACCTTTGCCTTTTCCTGGTGAGTTCATATCATTTTGCATATCTTTAAGGCTTTCCGAAAGCATAAGGGCAAGGTTGTTCATAGAAGTCATGGCCATTTGTTGTTTGCCTGTGGTTTGTCCTATGCGTCTTTGTTTGATGCTATTGGTGCTTTCGCTCATGTATTTTTTCATTTGGTTGAGTTCTCTTGTTACAAAACTCTCAATTTCAAACACCCTTTTCGCCAAAGCACGCAAACTATCTTCAATAATACGTGAGTCGTCTTGCAATTTGAGTTGTTGTTGGGCAAGTTTTATAAAACGAGGGTCAGACAGATTTACATCTTTAAACTCTTTCATCAAAGCTTCTTGGTTATAAGAAAGCGTCAAAAGGTTTTCCAAAATAGCCCTCAAATCATCAGCATTTTCAGCGTCTTGGTCTTTTTCTTCGTCTTCATTCATTTTATCCATTTTTTCCGCCAATTCTTTCATTTTTTTGGCAGCTTCTTTTTGTGGTTTTGAGGCTTTTTCTTTTTTGTCTTTCTTTTTGCTTTCTTTGTCATTTTTTTTGTCGTTATTTTTATTATCTTTTTCTTTGTTTTTGTCGTCTTTTCCGCCTTCCTCTTTGCCATCATCTTTTTTCTCGTCTTTGCTATCTTCTTTATTTTCGTCATTTTTTTTGTCGTTTTCTTCAAGTGCTTTTTTGCTTTCTTCTTGTTTTTGTTCAATTTCTTTTTCTTTTTTGTCAAGTTCTTCTTGTTTTTTGTTCATGTCATTTTGGTTTCCGAGTTCTTTGTCTTGTTTTTGGAGGTCATCAATTTGTTTTTTGATGGTTTCAAATTTTTCTTCCAATTTTTTTTGTTCTTCTTTGATTTGTTTGGTTTCCTGTTTAATTTCTTGCGAAGGTTTTTCGCTTTTTTCTTCTTTTTGTTCAATTTTTTCCGATTTTTCGCTTAGTTGCTCTTGTTCTTTAGAAAGTTTTTCAAGGTCGTCAATCGTTTTTTGGAAATTTTGTTCAAACTGCATTTGTTTAAACATTTCCATTGCCCTTTCAAGTTCTTTTTCAAGGTTTTCTTCTTTTTCTTTTATTTCATCAAGTTTATTGATGACTGCGTCATTGTCTTTATTTTTTTCCAAAAGTTTTTGCAATTCATCATACAATTTCTTGGTTTCTGGGTCAAGCAATTCATTCATGAGTTTTTGCAATTTCTCCATTTTCTCCGCTATTTGTTGGTCTTGTTCTTGGAATCGGTTTTGTTTATCTTGGAGTTGTTGATTTTGGTCTTGTAGTTTTTTGATTTCTTCTGCAAGTTCTTCTCTTTCTTTTTGGATTTCTTCCGCAATTTTTTTGTCTTGAAAATCCATTTTTTCTTTGTTGCGAAGTTTATTTTCAAGGTTATCAATTTTTGACTGCAATTTTTTAGCTTTTTGGAGTGCTTTATCCATTTGGCTTTCTGTATTTTTGGTTGCTTTGGCAATATCTTTGTCAAAATCTTTGTCCGAAGGCACTTTAAATTGCATACTCGCAGTTTTGCTAATTTTTGCTCCATTTACGCCATCATTATCTGCTACTTGTGCAAAATATTCAAGTTGGTCGTTTGGTTGGAGATTAAGCGAAGACAAATCAAGTTGATAAAAGAAGTCTTGAATTGTTTGAGTGCGCGAGAAAGGAATGTCAATCGTTTGAAAATTGCCTGCTTTTCCATTTTTATTCACACGATACAAGAGTTGTAAAGCAGATATGCCATAATCATCTTGAATATTGCCACCTACACTTATTTGCTGAAAAGTCGCAGTATCCTGTACAGCTTGCATTTGTATCGCAGGAAAACGGTCAGGAATTACTTGAAGATTATAATTAATTTGTTCTTTGTTGGCACTGTGTATGTTTTGAAGTTGTATTTGATAATTTTCTGAATTTTTGGCTTGTTTTTCAAAAATAAATTTATCTTCACTTTCCGATTTTACTTGGAAAGTATCAGGCTTTTCACCAAATAACACACGCATTTTTTCTGCTTTTGCGGTTTTAAATTGCCATTTTATTTTTGTACCTTCTGGCACAATCAGATTACCAATATTTTGCCAATTTTCGGGTTGCTTACCCAAATACGCAGGATATTCAAGCTGTGCATCAAATGCCAAAAGTGCAGGACGTTCTAATAATTCTATTGTGTAATTTTTGGAAGAAAAACCAGCAGATTCTAAGGTAAAAGAAACACCTTTTTGAATTTTTGGGAAAAGATACGAAAAAACACCTTTTTCATTTTTGGTAATTTTATATGTTCTTTCACCTTGTTTCAATACCATTTCTTGCGGAATAGCACGCCCTTTTAATGCAATTTCAAGCATAAAATCTTCATTTTTGAAGGCTTTTAAAACTTTATTTTGTATTTCAAACGTAAAAGGTGCAGGCTCCGCAAAGGTTTCATTAAAATTAATAATTCTTTTGGTACTGTTACCAAATAAATCACTAAAAAGTGAAGGCGAAGCAATAAAAACGCCACCTATAATAATCAAAGGCACAAATATAAATCTGAAATATTTACGATTTTCTTCATAATGTACTGCTTCTGTAAAAGGAATTTCGCTAAATGATTGTGTCCTTTGTTGCAAACTTGCTTGTGCAAGTGCGTTGCCTTGTGCAAGCTGACGCATTTGTAAGGTATTTACAAGTTTATCATCAATATTAGGAAAATATTGCCCAATATTGCGGGCTACTTCCTCGTCTGTAAGCGGTTTTTGCACCTTAAAAAGCCTTGAAATTGGGTTTAAAATAACCAAAATAACCACCGCAGAAATTGCCCCTACAAACGAAAAAAAGAACAAAGCACGCATCATTGAACTAAATCTGCCCATATATTCCAAAAAATTGAGCGATACATATACACTCAATCCAATAGAAAGCGTTATCAAAAGCCCTTTGAGGATTTGATTGAAGTAATATTTTTGGCGATAAGCGGTTATTTTTTCATCTATATTCATAATGCTATTCAAAATAGGTATTTTATAAAATTTTAATAATTTTTTAATTTGCATTTACTAAGACAAAAAAACATTTAAAAAGATTTTTTTAGATAAAATCAAAAACCCGTTTTTATAAGTATAATATTGCCTGTCGTTTTTATTTTTTTGTCAGCAAATTGTCTTCAAAACCGACTTTTATCCCATCTTTCATTTTCTCGTAAAAGATGATTGGAACTAAAATTTGTTCGGAAAGAGCATTTTTAGCCTCGTAACTTTGTGGTTTGACGCTCACTGCTTGACTGCCTATAAAACCGTCAATACCCTTACTTTCTTCTTCAGGTTCTGCCAAACGATAATTTGTTTTCAAATTGTCTGCTACTGCCTTTAAAATGGCTTCCTGAAATTTTAACCCTACAAAAGTTTTGACTATAACTAAATCACGCACCCACATTGCTATCATTTCTTGGTCTATTGTGGTCATTACATTTTTTAGGTTTTCTACCATTTCCACGATTTTTTCAGTGGCTTTTTGAATGGCGTTGGGGTGTTGTGCCAAATACCATTCTTCCCACTTTTTAAACTCGTTGCCCTCAAACTGCTGTATCAAATCACTCATCTGACCTACCATTTTAGGCTTTGTCCCGCCTGCATTTTGATTTGCCAAATTGATAATTTGGGTAGCATATTTAGGAAAACTTGGACTTTCCGCAGTAAGTAAAGAGGTAATTTTATCGTTGGTAATTTTTATCTTTTTCATTATCAAGTGTTTTCTTTGTAAAACTTGGTTAGTTTATTCAAAAAATCAGTATTTAAAATAGTGCCATTGCTTTCAGAAATAACAAAAACAGCATTTTTTCCAAATTGCTCTTTATATTTTTTGTGCTTTTGTTCATTTGCAGATTTTGCTTTTTGCAAATAAGAAGTATTGCCCAAATATGATTTTGGTTTGATTTGAATTGCCCCAAGAAGTTGTCCATTCAAGTATAGTTCGTAATCAATACCGTATTCATAATCTATTTCTCCTGAAACATTCCTAAATTCAATTTTTGAAAAACGTCGTTTTAGATTTGAAACGGTATTTTTTTCACGAATAACAATTCCATTCCAAGTTTCACATATTGTTCTAAATCTCACACATTCAAAACACTCCTCTATGGTTATAGATAATGGATTTCCTTGTTTTTCAATATTCTGAAACAGAGTATTGGCTTTTTCTTGTAACTGTTCTTTTGTTCTCCCACAACCAAAATTAAGTTGCTTTTTAACATATTCAACTTTTTGTGTTTCTTGTGGATTAGTTAAAATAAGTCCAAAATTATCCAAAATTATTTGGTCACTTGCTGATAACTTTAAAATTTCATTATTCCGTTCTACACCTGAATTGTAATAAAAACTTTCCCATTCTTCCTTTGAGGAAAATTCTTGTTGTTGAATAAGATTGCTAACATAACCTACACTCCAAGGGTCATTCAACCTTAAATCATTCCATAAACCATTTGTAGAACTGAATTTTTTATCATCAATATTTTTTATAAACTCATCCATAGATTTGTAGCCTTTTAATTAAGGAATTATATTGTTAGGATTTTTATTGTTCCATTCATTTTTAATTTTATTAGCCCTATTTTGAATTTCATTGGCTCTACTCTCCAAGGATTGAATATAGTTTCCCATTTCTCCTTTATCAGAAGTAATCCAATAACCACGATTATCACTTACAATCAAATGACCTTGTGAAATAGCATATTCTATAAGTTGTCGTGTTTCAACTTGTTGATTATCTTGACTGTACCCAAGTGATACTGCTATTTCTAAGGCTGTTATTCGGTTTACCTTTACTTTTGGAATTATAGCAAGCAAACGAGTTAAATCTCCTGTATTCATAAAATCATTTTTTTAAAAAGTTTAAAAACTTATTTTTATATCTAAAACTTACACTCTCATCAACCAAAGCAAAACCTTTTTTTATCAAATGAGCATTCAAAAAAGTTTTATTTTGTAGGTACAAATAAGCAAATAAATTGTTTTCGCTGTCGTGTTTTGTGTTGTCAAAACGTAGAAAAACCTTTTGCCCTTTGGTTTTTATTTTCAAAAATTCCGTTGCACTTCCGTTTTTAGTTTCGTCTTTTTTAATGCCTATCAAACGAATAACCAAATCATTGTTTAGTTTTACTAATTCAGGGCTAATAACTTCTTTAACTGAAAATAGTTCTTCTTTTTCTGTAGGGCTGTTTTCGTCTATTTTTGAGCCAAATTGCAGTTTCTTTACGTCAATTTTCTTATCCAATTTATGAGTATCTACAAAAATATAAGGCTGTTTTTGAATTTCTTGTTGAAAATCAATCCCCAAATCACTTTGTTTGGAAAACTCAATAATGGAATTGTCAAACATTTGATTAGAGTTAATTCCCAATTTATCAGCAATAATTGAAATAAAATTAGGATTAATTTCATAACCAACAGAATTACGGTTTAGATTTTTTGAGGCTAATGTGGTTGTACCACTACCTAAAAAGGGGTCTAAAACGGTTTCGCCTGCAAACGAAAACATTTTAATCAGTCTTTTTGGCAATTCTTCGGGAAACATTGCTAAATGTTGGTCTTGTTTTGCCCCTGAAAAATGCCAATGCCCGCTAAAATATCCGTTCCATTCTTCAGTGGTCATTGCGGAAAGGTCTTTTTGCTCTTTACTTGGCTTGGGTGCGTTGCCTTGTTTTTTGAAAATCAGAATAAATTCATAATCAATTTTCAAAATTCCGTTACGTGGGTAAGGAAAACTGCCCATTACTGCCCCACCACCTGATGTGTTCATAGTGGCTACTTTTTTCCAAATCACAGCCCCCATATAATCAAATCCGATTGTTTCACAAAATTTGATAATTTCGGTACGAATAGGAATGACTTTGTAACGCCCATAATATACTGCCCTTGCAAATTGGTCACCTATGTTGATGCACAAACGACAACCTTTATGCAAAACTCTATGACACTCTGTCCAAACTAAATTTAAGTTATTGATATAGTTCTCGTAACTTTCGTGAAAACCAATTTGATTGTCTGTTCCGTAGTCTTTAAGTTGCCAATAAGGGGGCGAAGTAACAACTAAATGCACACTTTCATTTTTGAGGTCATTCATTACTCTACTATCGCCATTGATTATACTGTGGTGTGTTCTCATCTTTGATTTTGGTTTCCCAAAAAAGTTGCAAAAAAAGTAATATCTCCGTTTTTTCAGAGATTTTACTAAGATTTTATTAAATTTCTTTTATTTTTACAAATATACTATTTTATTCACAAAAAAATTTCATTTTTATAGGATTAAAATTCTAAAAAAATGTTAAAATTAATTTTAAAAAAACCTTTTGAAAAAATGGAAAATATCATCTTAGAAGCTATCAGCGGAAGTGTAGCTTATGGACTCAACACACCACAATCTGACATAGACATCAGAGGCGTTTTTATTTTGCCCAAAGAAAAATTTTTTAGTATGCAATATACGCCTCAAATCAATGAAAAGAATAATGACATTACTTTTTTTGAGCTAAATCGTTTTGGAGAATTATTAAGTAAAAATAATCCTAATATTTTGGAATTATTGTATGTGCCTGCGGATTGTATAAAGTCAGAGCATTATTTATTTAAAAAATTCAAAAACATTAGTATTTTGTCAAAGCTTTGCAAAAATACTTTTGCAGGATATGCCCAAAGCCAAATACAAAAAGCATACGGTTTGAACAAAAAAATATTAAATCCACAAGAAGTAAAACGCAAAGAATTGTTAGATTTTTGTTATATTTCTCACATGCAAGGTGCAATGCCTGCCAAAGATTGGCTCGCCAAACACAACGCCACACATACGCAATGTGGACTCGTAGGCATAAATCATTTTAGAGATACTTACGCATTATTTTTTGACGAAAATAATACGCAAAATTTTAGGGGAATTGCACACGAAAATAGCAACGAAGTAATTCTAAGTAGTGTCCCAAAAGGTGAATTGCCTTTTGCTTATCTCTATTGCAATCATGATGGTTATTCGTCTTATTGCAAAGATTATCGCCAATATTGGGAATGGGTAGAGATGCGAAACCCAGCAAGATACGAAAATACGCTTTCATTTGGCAAAAATTATGATGCCAAAAACATGATGCACACGTTCCGTTTATTGGATATGGCAGAAGAAATTGCGACACGTCAAGAGGTTATAGTAAGGCGACCAAACCGTGAATTTTTGTTCAAAATTCGCAAAGGCGAATTTGAATATGAAGATTTGGTAAAACAAGCAGAAGAAAAATTGCACAATATTGATGCACTTTTTGATAAAAGTTCGCTCCCTGAAATGCCTGATGTAGCACAAATTAACCAAGTTTTGTTTGAAATTAGGGAAGAATATTACAGGAATTAGGAATGGAAGAATTAGGAATTAGAAATTAGAAATTATTTTTTTTCTGTCAAAAAAACAATCTAAACAAATACAAAAATATAAAAAATAAGTTCATAAAAACTGACAACTGACAGCTTAATTTTTTACATCATTTTTACCACATCTTCTGCCAAACTACTTGCCAACGCTACGCCCATACCATTGAGTCCCACACAAAGAATTGTATTTTTGTCAAAATGTTGCAAAATTGTTTGTTTATCAGGCGTAAAACCCATAATACCAGCCCAACGCATATCTACTTCGTAGGGTTGGTTTGGAAGAATGTGTGTATTGATTTTGTGCAAAAGGTCATTTTGGATAAGGTCTGTGCATATTTTTTCGGTTGTTGTTTCGCCTGCTTTATCAAGTTGTCGCCCACCGCCCAAAAGCAATCTATTTTTACAATTTCTAAAATAATAATACCCTTCGTTGAGGTGGAAATTTCCTTTGAATTTCAAAGGTATTTCCTTTGTGAGTAATATTTGCCCACGTCCAGGTTTTACAGAAATTTGAGGCAAAAATTCTTGTGTAAAACCATTTGTACAAACAATTATTTTTTTTGCTTCAAAAATTAGTCCCCCATTTTTTTGGTTTTTATTTACTGTTATTTGTCCATTTTCAATTTGATACACGTACATATTACCCAAAAATCTTGCACCCAATTTAGATGCTTTTTGCCAAAGATTGTGTATCATTTTGCCCGTATCCAATCCACTTTCTAAGGGCGTAAAAGTAGCCCCAATAATCTGGGCAAAACCCATTTCTTGGATTTTTGTATTTGAAATTTGGCTAAAAATGTCTTTTTTTTCTTGTTTAAAAAACTGTTGGAAAATCGGAATTTCTTTCAAAAAATCTTGTAAATATTGCCAATTTTGCTTTGTATTTTCCCAAATTTCTGCATTTTCGGGCAAAAACAATTCATATCCGCCATGATTTTCTTCGCCAATACCTGCACTTCCAAGCCTTTTTTTGAGTTTTTCCAAACCTGCAAAACGCTTTTCTATAAGTTTAGCAGTTGCACTTTCGCCACTTAATTGTATATCTGAAAGTATCTCCGAAGGACTACCAAAACACGCAAAACCTGCATTTCTTGTGCTTGCTCCTTGTGGAAAAATCTCTTTTTCCAATATCACCACATTTGCCTCGCTTTCACGCTCCAATATTTCACACGCCACCGAAAGCCCTAAAATTCCGCCTCCTATAATGGCATAATCATATTTAAAAAAACTATTTTTTTCCCAAAAAGAAAGCATAAGAAGAATTAGGAATGGGGAATTAAGAATTAGGAATTATTTTTTTGTTTTTTTTATAAAAAAACTAAAATTGTGTATAACTATTTGAGTAGTATTAAATCTTTATTTTTTTTCGCTAAAAAAAGCAATAGAAATCGTTTTTAGAGAAAGTACAGTTGGAGGTTTCTATTGATTTTCAACCTAAATGAATACAATTCTATAACCCAAGTTCATTTATTTTATCTTTTTCTGTATAAAAATATAGATTGACTAAATCTATAAAAACTTACAAACTGATAACTTACAATTTTTATACTTATACTTTTTCGTTTTCCGTTTTTTTCTTTTTAAAAATCATTTGTATCAATGGCGGTACTACTGAAAGACCTACAATAAAAATCATCACTAAGGTAAGGTTTTTTCTGACGATTTCAATACCACCCAAAAAGTACCCCAAACCCACAAAAAGCACTACCCAAACCACACCACCAACTACATTGTATGTAAGAAATTTGATGTATGACATTTTACCTACACCTGCTACAAAAGGGGCAAAAGTGCGTACAATCGGAATAAAACGTGCCAAAATAATGGTTATTTCGCCATTTTTTTCGTAGTAATCCTGTGTTTTTTCCAAATATTTACGGTTGAGCCATTTATATTCTCGTTCAAAAACCACTTGACCAATCCACCTGCCTATACTATAATTGACTGTATCGCCCAATATTGCTGCAACAATCAATAAAATAGACACCAAAAAAATATCCAATTTGCCCATACCTGCAAACATTCCAACCGCAAACAACAAGGAATCACCAGGTAAAAAAGGCATTATAATTACACCTGTTTCTGTAAAAATAATCAAAAATAATATTAAATACACCAACATACCATAATTTTGAATCATGATTTCAAGGTGTTTGTCCAAATGCAAAAAGAAATCTAAAAGTTCTAACATAATTAAATAACAAATAATATAATAACAAAGACAAAAAAAACAAAAAATTAAAATTAAATTCAAAAAACAAGTCGCAAAAGTAAGTATTTTATTACAAATTTTTTCCATAAAAAAAACAGCATACAATTTTAGTTTATATGCTGTTTTTTTTTATAATTTGTTTGTTAGTTATTTCTTACCAAAAACGATTTTCATACCCATTTCCATTTGTTCTTCTGATGCTTCAGTACTCATGCTTTCATCAAAAGTAATTGTAGGCGTTTTGCCATTCCAAGTTACTTTCATTTTTTCTTCTTTTTGAGAGATGTCTTCTTTTGTTATGAATGTATTGCTACTTTCATCATATTGCCAAGTACCTTTTGACGTTTTATTTTCTTCATACATCACCATTTTACCATCAGCAAAAAGTTCAAAAATATCTTTGTTCATCATAAGTTGTTTTTGCCCTTCAAATTGTGCTTTGAACATTTGTTGTTCTTCGGAACTTTGTCCATTGTCTGGCACTTTCATATCAAATTCTTTGATAACCCATTTTCCCACAAATGCTTTTTGTTTTTTGGAAAGTGAAGTTTTAGAGGATTGTGCGTGTGTGTTATTTATTTGCAAAAATACAAACAGGAATAAACAAACAAGGTATAAAAGATTTTTTTTCATGTTAGATAAATTTTATAAACAGTTTTTTTTGAAAAATATAAAAATAGAGATTAGAAAAACATTTGTAGATTTCTAAGAGCAATTACTTACAATTAAAAAAGAAATTACAAGGGAAAATGTTAAAATTTTCTAAATGAAAGATTATTTACAAAAAATGGCAACTTAAAAACTGATAACTGACAACTTTCATCACACATTATACAAATTGGTTTTATATTTTTTCAAATTTTCAGGATTCAAAAACCATGTAATTGTACGTTGTAAGCCTTCATCAAGCGTATAAGCAGGCGAAAAATTTGTAAGATTTTTGATTTTGGTATTATCGCCCCAAAGTCGCATCACTTCGCTCCCTTGTGGGCGTAGGCGTTGGGTATCAATGCGTAATTCTACATGTGAGGCTTGCATAAGATTTTTTATTTTTTCAAATAAACCCCCAATACTTATCTCATAATTAGACGAAATATTGACCACTTCGCCAATCGTTTTATCTGTTTCTACCAACGAAATAAGCCCTCTACACGTATCTAACACATAATTAAAATCTCTTGTGGGCGAAGTATCACCCAAATCAATCATTGATTTTCCGCTTGCGATTTGGCTAATAATGGTCGGAATAACCGCTCTCGCAGATTGCCTTTCCCCAAATGTATTAAATGGGCGTGCCAACGTAACAGGCAACTGAAACGCATTATAATAACTCATTGCCATTGCATCAGCCCCTATTTTGGACGCACTATAAGGCGATTGCGGTTGCAAAGGATGTTTTTCATCAATAGGCACATACAACGCAGTACCATACACTTCACTCGTAGAAATCTGTACCAAACGTGCCACATTATTCTGCAAACAGGCTTGTGCGATATTCAAAGCCCCATTTATATTGGTATCTACATAGCTTTGCGGTGCGATATATGAATACGGAATCGCTATCAAAGACGCAAGATTAAAAACAATATCAATATTTTGGGTAATTTTTTGGCAAAAAAAGCTATCTCTTACATCACCATTGACTACTTCAATCTCCTCCAAAACTTTTTTGGGCGAATTTTCCAGCCAACCCCAATCATTTTGTGAGTTGTAAATTGCCAAAGCACGCACTTTTGCCCCTTGTGCGTGCAACATTTCGGTAAGGTGTGAGCCAATAAATCCATCAGCCCCTGTGATTAAAATGCGTTTATTCGCAAGTGTATTTTCTGCCATGAGGTATTTTTGAAAATATCTTTGAAGATATTTTTATTAAATGTTTTTTACATACAAAAATAGTATTTTCTTGTCATTATTTTTCTAATTAGTAAGTTTTTAGTAAAATTTTTAGCAAGTTTTTAGCTTGGTATGGGTTATTTTTTGATGTTTCTTAAAAAAACTAAAAATATCAATAAAATTTTCATAAAAATTAAAAAAAAAGTTTAACTTTGCACTCTTTCATTAAAAAAACTGAAGCATATTTCATAAATTATGTACGCAATCATAGAAATAGCTGGGAAACAATTTAAAGTGGAGCAAAACCGCTTTGTGTACACCCACCGCTTGAAAGGTGAAGCGGGTAGCACAATCACCTTCGATAAAATTTACTTAATAGATAATGACGGAGACGTTAAAATCGGAGCACCTATCGTAGAAGGAGCAAAAGTAACAGGTACTATTTTGTCTCATTTAAAAGATGACAAAGTAATCGTTTTCAAAAAGAAACGTCGCAAAGGTTATCAAAAACAAAATGGACACAGACAATACTTGTCCAAAGTAATGATTGATAGCATTTCTTTGTAAAAATACACTCCAAAAGTGTAAATATATACGCAAATGATTTTTTAGATTTTTTTTGAAAAATTTTAATAAAAATACTTTATTAAAAAGTTTTTTTGAAAATTTAAAATTCATTTGTAAATATGTAAAATTCTCTCAAAATTAAAATCTTTTTTTACTTTTTTTAAATATTTACAACTATGGCACATAAAAAAGGCGCAGGTAGTTCAAGAAACGGTCGTGAATCGGAAAGTAAACGATTGGGCGTAAAAATCTATGGCGGTCAGTTTGCAAAAGCTGGTAGCATCATAGTACGCCAACGTGGTACTGTGCATCACCCAAAAAATAATGTTGGTATTGGCTCAGACCATACAATTTATGCACTTGTTCCTGGTATCGTGGTTTTCAAAAAAGGACGCAATAACCGTTCTTTTATATCAGTAGAACCTATCGTACCAGCAGAAACTGCAGTTGCATAAATAGCCCCCTAACCCCCAAAGAGGGAATTAATACAAAGGGAAAAAAAATCCTTAGAAAATACTAATTTTCTAAGGATTTTTTTTATGTATTTCTATAATTTTTTTCAAAAATTACAAAATACCTTTGTTAATAAATGCAAAAAGTTTATCACCAAATTTCACATTATTTACTTCTACATTATTAGCTTTTGCTCTTGCAGTTTTTACAGCTTCAAGGATTTCGTCAATACGTTTAAGCAATGTAATTTTTTGGGCAGGCGTAATTTTACCAGAAGTATAAGATGTTACGTATTTACCTACTTGAAAATCCAAATACAACAATTCTGTTTGTGCAGGATGTTCTTTAGTTGCCTCGTATTTTACGATAACTTGTGGGCGTTTTACACTACGAAATTTTACTTCGTCTTCTGTTTTATACACATTTTTTTGTGTATCAAATTCCCATTTTTTGGTAGCATCAAGCGTTGGGATGGCTTGATAAAGTTCTTTTGCTTTTGCCAAATGTCCTTCAAGTGCGAGCAAAGAAGTAGCAGAGAAAGTACCAAGATTTTCGTTATTGATGATAAGTTCAGATTTTGCTACACTTGAAGCATTGGTTTCTTCTTTTGAAAGGTGTGCATCAATACCTGCCACAAATGCCTCTATTGTTTCGTTGAGTCTTTCTCTCACGCTTGTTACCATTTCTTTGGTTTCGTCAGGGATTTGTTCTGAGTCGTCTTGGATTTGCACATATCTTTTGCTGACGCCATCAAATTGTACATCTTGTTTGGTGAATACTTTGATTGTTTCGCCTACTACTTGCACAGCTTTGTGTTTGCGGTCTTGCTCTACTGCGAGCAATTCATGTAATTTATTTGCCACGTTATTTTTTGGTTTAAATTTTAATTAAAATAAATAAATAAAGAAAATATTAAAATATTATTTGGCAAGTTAAGATTATTTTTTCATAATAAAAAAAAAAATCCGTTTTTGGGATTTTTTTTCCCAAAAACGAAAATATAGTATGAGTTGTCAATTTTAAGTTATCAGTTTTTGTAAATTTATATGTTGTATATTTTTAATAAAGAATAACAACTGAATAAACTGACAACTGAACAAATTAACAGCTTAGTAAGGCACCAAATTAAATTCAAGTTGGATATCCTCTGCATATTCTTCGCCACTTTCAAGCATATCAAGGTCATTTTTTTCATAAAACCAGTTGATAACTACACTACCTTCATTGTTAAAATGATACGTTTGTAGCAAATTCATGATTTCCAAAAATCTGCGTGAGGAACTTGTATTAAAGTAGCTCATTTTAAAGTTAAGCGTAATAGATTTCTTGGGTTCTGCGGTATATTCTCTGAGCCATTCAAAAATAGGCTCAAAAAACTCGATTGTATATTCATGATAAGATTCTCCACCAATCGTCAGTTCGCCTGTATCAACCCTAAAGTCCACATGAGGCACATAATCAGAGGCTTCAATATACAAGTTTTCCATATTAATTTTAAAGTATTAAGTTCGTTGATAGGATAAAAAGAAAGCGTTAAAATACGCCTTTTATAGCTGTAATAATGATATAGGTTAAATAAACTATTCGTTTTCGTATTTATTGACTCTGATAGAAAGTGCAAAGAATGAGTTTTCTTCGTCTACTTTTGTGATATGATATTCCAAAGGATTACCAGACCTACGTGCCATATCAATCAAACCAATATTAGCACCTACGCCACCAGTAGGGCGTTTGCGTTGTTTTACGTAATAATCTTTCAAGTCTTCTTCTGCAAGGGTGTTGATATAAGCACACCTTTCTAAGAGTCCTTCTACTTTAAAATTTTCAATTAAATTGCCAGAAGAAAGTACCAAATGTTCCGCATGATTTTGAATCAATAGCACGCCTACACCTGCAGGACGACCTTTGCTAATTGAAAATTCTTTTTGGGCAGAATGATGATAAATATTTTGGGCAAGTTCCACGAACACTGCAAAGGTTTTTTTGCTATTTTGATAAGAGGATAATCTTGTTCTCAAACTAAGTCCTACATCTGCCAAAATTTCTTGCGAAATTGTTCCTTTGAAAGATAAGATTACTTCGTGTTGGCTCATATCCCTAAAATATTTAAACAAAGTTGTTTTTTCTTCACTCATAGCTTTTCTTTTTTAGAATAAAGCAATTTTTTTGATAGATAAATTATAATTGAATTGGTTTCTTACGTATTTTTAAAGTGTTTTTTCTTTTATTACGTAAAAAGTATGCCAAATTATTTTTCCTTTTTTATAAATTAAATGCCCTTTTTTTATTTTTAAAACTCCAAATAAGGCAGAATTTTTTGATAAGTTGTATCTGCCAACACTTTTATTTTTTGTAAGTCTTCTCCTTTTTCAAATCGTCCATGTTGTTGCCTATAATTGATGATGATTCTTGCCAATTTTCCTTGAATATAAGGGTGATTTTTCAGGGCTTCATATTCAATTTCATTTATTTTTATTTTTCTTACATTTTCAATGTCCAAAGTTACACAAGATAAAAGATTATTTAGCACGTCAGGACGATTTTTTAACAAAAAAACTTCTTTTAGTTGTGAAAGTTGGGTAAATCCGCCCAATTTTTCCCGATATTTTATAATAGAAAGGGCAGTTTTTTCGCCTATTCCTTTTACTTTATTGAGTTGTGCAGTATCAGCAAGGTTAATGTCAAATATTACTTTTTTGTATGTTTTTTTGTTTTGTTGTGTGCTGTCTTTTTTAAATGTTGTTTTCGCCCATTTTTCTGTTTTAGTGGTATCTTGTGCAATAATCATATAAGGTGCAAGGCGTTCATACCATTCATCTCTAAAATTATATACTTTTTTTACATCTTCATTTTTTCTAAATTTTCCGCCTTTGTCTATATATTTTCGTATGTTTTGGGCTACTTTTCTACTTATGCCCCATTCTTGCCATTGGGAGGCTGTGATTGTATTTGGGTCAAACGTAAATAGCGGGCTTAACGTTTTCTTAGCATATTTTTCAGGGTTATATTTATTTACCCTAAACCTTGTTTGCCCTTCCTCTTGGTTGCTATCCAAAGGCGATATTTGGGCTAAAAGTGTGTCTAAATTAGGATTTTGAACAATTTTTTGGAATGTTTTTTTATTTTCAAAATTTGCCAATATAACAGGCAATATCGCACATACAAATATAATACATGAAAGCACCCAAAATGAACGCATTTCTATGAAAGAAAAACCCAAAAAATCTCTTATTTTTTTTTGAAATAAAAATAATTTTTTACCCATTTTTTGTAAAATGTTTGTAAATGGTTTTCTTGTTTGTTTTTTAGCAAAAAAAAACTTTTTTTCTGAAAAATACAAATAAAAAATACAAGTTATCAGTTTTTAAGTTGTTATTTTTTGTAAATTTATTCCAAAAATATAACATATAACTTATTTTTTTTTAATATAAAAAATCTAAATTTTCTTCCCTTGTATCAAAATCATCTAACTCTAAAAACTGTTCCCAAAAAGGAATATCAGGTACAGGTGCCATTACTACGATTTTTTCTTGTTTTACAGGGTGTATAAAATACAATCTTTTGGCGTGCAAATTAATGCTACCATCAGCATTGGGATTGGGAAAACCATATTTTACATCACCACGAATAGGACAACCTATTGATGCAAGTTGTACACGTATTTGGTGTGGTCTGCCTGTAATAGGCGTTACTTCCAACAAATGATGGTCATTCATGTAACCCATATAGCGGTAAGTAAGTTCTGCTTTTAAGCTATTTGGCACTTCATAATCAAACGCAGTTACAAAATTTTTCTTTTCGTCTTTTAGCAACCAATGCACAAGTCTGGCATTTTTAACTTCGGGTTTTTTCTTTACAATTGCCCAATATGTTTTTTGAATTTTTCTTGTTCTAAATAATTGCGTCATACGCTCTAATGCCTTGGAAGTACGCGTAAGCACTATAACACCACTCACAGGACGGTCTAAACGGTGTGGCACACCCAAAAACACATCACCAGGTTTGCCGTATTTCTCTTTGATATATTCTTTGGCATAATCGCCCAATGTCATATCACGTGTAATATCGCCTTGTGTAAGTAACCCTGGTGATTTATTGACAATCAAAAGGTGATTATCTTCATATAAAACAGTAAATGGAGAACGCATAATTTTTAAGTGTATTCCTAAATTTATTAATGTATCTATTTAATTTTTTGCAAAAATAACAAATTTTTTGCAAAAATTTTTTGTTTTCTGAACGTTTTTTTGTAATTAGTTTTTTTTACAATAAATACACAGATTTTCTTTCCCAACCAAAAACTAAAAACTGACAACTAAAAGACTAAATTAACGGACAACAGAATTAACAAAAAAAACCTTATTTCCTTTTTCCAAAAACCACCATGCCCAATACAAAAAACAATAAAAAACCAAATACAATTTGGGTTATTTGCGTAATATATGCACGTGGGGGTGTAGTCATAATATTTGAATTACTTTTATCAATATTTTTATAAATATTAGTAGAAGAGTTAGTAGATATTTCTTGGTTTCGTATGCTTTCGCCTTCTATTTTTAGGGTTGCTTGTGGGCGAAGTGTATCATACCGTTGGGTTTGAGTATTAAAATAAATCCACTCAAAATAGTTTTTAAGGGCAATTTCACCTGCATCTTTTGGAAAAATAGTATATTCAAAAGTTGTATTCCCTGTGATTTTTCGCCCGCCACGTGTAATAATTTGTTGTACTTGTGGGGCAAAAACATCTACTTGTGTGATATTTTTTTGTGTAGGTTTTGGCAAAGCTGATATATTGCCTTCGCCTATTATTTGAAAATAATATTTAAAATTTTCACCTGTTTTTATTGTTTTAGTGGGATAAACTTCTTGTAAATAAAATACACCAACAGGCGTTTTGTCCCGCAATGGGTGTGCAGGCAATTCCATTACTTGAATGGCAATAGGTTTACTCTCAAAAAATTTTGGCGTAAGATATTTGGCTATCTCTGGATTATTGAGGTCTATATTATCTTTTTTATCATTTTTTATTTTATTTAACACGTTTATTTTCAAATTTATGGCAGGAAATACAATATCTTGTGCTTGCATAGGAAAATAAACTGCCTCAAAAAATTTATATTCTTTGTAATCTTTGTTGTTGTTGCGTATGATAGGTGGATTTTTACTAATTTCTTTGACATTAAAATTTTCTTCCCACGCATAATTTGGTTTCAATTTTTTGGCAATTTCGCTGATTTGTTTGTCTATTTCTACAAATTGCATAGATGCTTCATTTGTAGTTGCGACATACAACGCCAAACTCAAATGCACTGCTTCACCTACTTTGAGTTGAGGCGGATATACACTCAAACCCAAAAAAGCATCTTCCTTAAACTCCAAAAAGGGATTTTCTATAAAATTTTTTTTTGAAATTTTTTCTAAATCTGGGCGATTTTTATCTTTTTCACCTACATAAATTGTAACACTTTCATGTGAAATTTCTTGTCCTTCTATTTTTATGCTAAAAGCGGGCAACGTAAATTTACCTATTTTAGTAGGGTGATATGATTGCGTAACGATTTTGGTTATTGCACCACTTCCAATCATTTCACCTTGAGAAATATCAGATACTTTTTCAAAATGTAGTATATTAGGAAAATCGCTGATATTTTTCATGTCGCCTTTTGGATTTTCTATATTTATATCAAAAGGCTCATTAAGGGCAATTCTATTTTTAGGAATTACGATTTTTATTTGAGCAAAAAGCGTATTTGCGTATTTTGAGGGAAAATAGGGTGAAAATGTGATAAAAAATAGAAAAAAAACAGTTTTTTTTTCAAAAAACTTTTGTAAAATCCAAAAAAATCTTAATTTTGTCCTATAATTCTGTAAAAATCTTGTAAAAACACTTTTTAAGTTGAAAAAGTCAGTCATTTCTTAGTACTGTTTTAATGTAATTTTTTAATTCTTTTATACCTTTTTAATTTTTTTCAAAGCATAACCCAAAAATATAAAAATTATGTTAGACTACGTAAAAACTTTGCTCCAAAAAATCAGCTTTGACCTTGTTTTATTTGAAAAAGAGCTAAAAAAGTCGCTCACTTCATATCTTGCTACCCAAGAAATACCAGCCCTCAAAGAATGGTGCGACAAAACTTTTAAATATTCTACGCCCCACGCCAATATTATAAGTGCGTGTTTTAATAAGTAAAAAAACAATAAAATTTTAGACAAACGCTTTTATCAACAAATAAAAGCGTTTTTGCATTTTGAACAATTATACAAAAGAGATTGTTGCAAAAATATAAAACAATGCTATTTTGATATTTACACCAAAAACATACTAAATTCATGTTATATTTTTTCTTGGCTTTCAATTTTTCAATCTTTTCAAGCTATTTTAATTATTCGTTTGATTTTTCAAAAAATGCACATGATTATCATGTTGCTATTGCAGAAATGGAATGGAATGATACACAAAAAACTTGGGAAGTGATGCTCAAAGTTTACAGTGATGACCTCGAAGATGCCCTCACAAAACAAGAAGGCAAAAAAACAACCGTTCAAACACACAAAAAAGCTCCAAATATTGCACTCCAAAAATACATCAATACACACTTTTATTTTGAATCACCTACAAAATCACAACTCATAGGTGCAGAATTGGAAAATGATATGTATTCAATTTATGTAGAATTTTCTTTAAAAAACCCTTCAAAATCCAAAAATTTCACGTATTCAATTTTTTTTGAAATGTTTAATGACCAACTAAATATGCTCAATATGAAATATAAAGGCAAAAAAAAGACATTTCTATACCAAAAAGGTAAAGAAAAACAAATCGTAAACACCAATTAAAAAACAAACCATTGCACAAATGAAAAAGAAAAAGGTTTGATATTAGAAAATCAAACCTTTTTTATGTGCATAACACCTAAAAGCTGAAAACTTACATTATTTTACCCTTTCCATATAAGAAAAAGTACGTGTATCAACACGAATTTTTTGCCCATTATCTACAAACAAAGGTACTTTTATTTCCGCACCTGTTTCCAAAGTTGCAGGTTTGAGTGTATTAGTAGCAGTATCGCCTCTAATGCCTGGCTCGGTGTATGTGATTTCAAGTTCAACTACATGAGGGGCTTCTGCGAATACTACAGTTTCATTAGAATCAAAACCTGCAGAAATCATCATACCTTCTTTGAGAAAAATAATGGCTTCGCCAAAAAATTTCACATCAATCATAATCTGTTCGTATGATTCATTATCCATGCACACAAGCGCATCAGCTTCACGATACAGGTATTGCAATTCACGCAATTCTACCCTTTCTAAATCAATACTGGCACCAGATTTAAAACGAGTTTGAATAAGTTTTCCTGTGCGTATATTGCGTAGTTTTACATGATAAAAAGCAGGTGCTTTATTGGGCGTGATGTGTTCCCATTCCATTACTTGCCCAAGTTCTCCATCTATACGAACAAATGCACCTTTTGAAAGGTCAGAAGTAGTTGCCATAACAATCTAAGATATGTTTTTTTAATATCGTTTTTTAATCAATTTTTATACGAAAAATTTTTGCAAAGTTACATATAAGTTTGGAGAAATTTATGTTTTGCTTTATTTTTTGAGGAATGATCATGTTATATTTTTATAAGAAACACAAAAGCAAAAGAGTGTTTTGCTCTTTTGCTTTTGTGTTTCTTAAATTTGATTTGATATTTTTGAATGGTTTAGAATTCCCAAACATTGTGTTCAAATTCCATCAAATCATATTCTATTTTTTGGGACATTTCAAGCACTTTTTGTGGTGCTTTTGGGTCACTTACATATTCATTATTGATAATCGTTACAATATCCTCATCTCTTGGATTTGCAACTTTTGTTATACGTGAGGAAAACATACGCAATTCAAATGCTTCTGCTAAAGACATGTGTCTACGAGGGTTTTCAGGGTTGTACCAATGCGCCCTTACATCTTCTACTGCGCCACCTTCTTGTGATTTGTCATACGTTTCTTTGAAGTAATTATACACCTCTTTAAATTTGAAGTTACATACAGGAATATCCCCCATTTTAAATTTATCTGCGTTACCCGTATTTTGCGGAATAACAATTGATACGGATTGTATATCCCAATACATACGAGAACGACGACGGTCAAAAATAAGGTCTTCTTTGATTTCCATCACAGAAAGTTGTGTAGGTTTTACATCAAAGGTATCACCAATATTTGCATCAAAGTATCTCAATTCTTTCAAAAAATCTTCTGCTGCCATAGGTGTAGAAATACCTGTGTTACGAGGACTACCATCTGTTCTGTAAGGTTGAAGTTTTTTTTCTTTTACACCTTCAATGATAACTTTTGAAATTTCATTTTCAATAGAGAAAAATGGTGTATTTTGTTTTTCCAACAAGTTTATTCTTCTCCAGACGGTTGTTCTAAACATGACATCTGACTCCAAAATTGGACGTACAGAGTTGGGGTTGTATCCATTAGGCCCGAATTGTGCAAAAGCGTCTTGGCATATTACCAACGCACAGAGCACCATAACCCATTTTATTTGCAAACATTTCATACTAAAAAAATTAATGATTTTTATAAATGAATTTTATTATTTTTAAGTTTATTTTTAATGTAAATTTTCTTCAATATATTTATTTAAATTTTTTACTTTTTTATATTTGTTTTTTACTTTTTTAAAAGAAATGCCACCTTTTTCGAGATGGCATTTCTTAATTCTTATACGTATTTCAGCAATAGAAAGTTGTATTTCTATTAACTTGACGTATAAAAACTTTGTAATGGTGCACTTATAGGTGCTGGCTCTCTCTCTCCACGAGAGTTAATACGATTTACCGCTTTGATTTCTATTTGAATACCATCACCAGGACGTGTATTCATATTTGCAGTTGAGTATTGTCCTCCGCTTGCAACCACATTGTTAATCCTTCTTCCACCACGATACACACTAATTTCAAAAGATACTACTTCATATCTTGCTTCATCAGGCAATGTATTTTTGAATGTTTCATCAGGTACAACCATGATGCGAATATTAGGGAGCATTGGTATTGGATTTTTGAAATTCAATTTATTTCCTGATGAGCCTGAAACATAAATTTCTGGTGCAGGTACAGGATTTACCCTAAATTTCGCTTCTCCAGCTTTTTTACCGCCACTTGTTACAGTTAATATTGATTCAGCACCAGCACCAGGGAAAATAATTACATCTCCTTGTTTTGCACCAGGTGAAGCAGTACCATTTGTTACACTAAATGATGGTTTGTATGCAGCACCCAAAGCAGGTACAACAGTTTCCAACGGGTTGGCACATCTGCGATAAAGCGGGAAGTTTGCTTTTGCTTTTACAATAAGTACAGGCTCCACAACTTCAAATTTTTTGTTTACTTGGAATGTAGTATCTTTTCCTCTGTTATTGATAGTGATAGTACCTTTCCAAGACTGTTCGCCTTTTCCACCTGCAGTAAATTTAACTTCACCAATACCATCTTTTACCGTGATGCCTGAACCATTGTATGTCATTCTTGCACCGGATTTTTTAGAAGAGGCAGAGATAAACATTTCAGCACGGTATTCACTACCTTGTGCCACAATATTTGCATCAGCAGACGCTATTGCTACGATTGCATCAAATTTGAGGTCAGCAGTCAAATCACCAGCCCCAATTCTTTTCAAAAGTGCTTGCTCATAACGGATAATATCTGTTTGTTTTTGTGTCAATACTGCAAGTGCAGCCACAACAGGTGTTTGTCCGAAGTTTGCTTCTGCAAAGTTTTTACCACGTTGTACTTGGTCATGTCTGTAGATAGGGTTATTTTCATTACCTTCTGACAAAGATGGTACATCTTCTTTTGGAAGTTTGTATTCCTTGAAATCTGAATCATTGATTAAAGCATCAGTATAAACGTCTAATTTCTTTTTCAAGTCATAGCCTACGCCATTTTTGTTAGAACCAAGCATAAGTATTTCTACTTTGGTTTCTTCTTTTGCATCTTTCACAGCGTTGGTATGTGGGTCAATACCACCACCAGCTTCTGTAATGATTCTTTTTTTGATTTTATCAATTTCACCAATCAATTCAGCAGTTTTTTGCTTTAATTTTTCAGCGTGTTTGATTTTTTTCAAGCCTTCAGCTGAACTACCTTGTTTTGCCACATCTTTTTTGAGTGATTCAAGGGCGTTTTCGCTTGATTTTCTTGCACCTTCGAGTGCGTGTTCCAAACTTGCGTTTAGAAATATAAATTTATCAATGATAGAGGAGCTTACTTGAAGTGCCAACATTGCTGTTAGTACCAAGTACATCATATTAATCATCCTCTGCCTTGGGGTCTGTTTTCCACCGCCTGCCATATTATAATGATTTTTTAGAGGTTAATTACCTTGTTTTTTTAATAGAATAAAAGAAGAAAGGAATTAGCCTTTCATAGCAGTCAACATGCCACCATACACTTTGTTGAGTGAAGTAATGTTAGTTGTAAGAGATGACAATTCTTGTTTGAATTTTTGCGTATCTTGGCTTGCACTTGCTACGTTTTCCATAGCAACTGAAAGATTTGCATAAAAATCATTTACAGATTTCACGTGTTTTGTAGCACTTCTCAATTCAACTTCATACATTGCATTAAGCTCTGTAAGGTTTTTAGTAAGTGTTTGTACTTGTGCGTGGTATGCTTTAGCATCTTTTGTAGCGTTTGCCATTTCGTTCATTGAACCAACAGACACTGCAAAAGATTTGTTCATTTCTGTAATAGAGTTAGAAGCAAGTTTTACGTTTTTTGCGTATTCGCTTGTTGCTACTGATGCATCAGCAAGGTTAGACATTTTAGCTACATTGTCTGCCAAAGACTGCATACCAGAACCAAGATTTTTGATTTTGTCAGGAGTTACTGTTTCAGCAAGTTGTGCTTCCAACGCAGCAAGTTTTTCAGCTACTTTTGGATTTTGTGCAATCGCTGTTTGATTTACAGGTGCAGAAATTGGTGGCACTTTTGAGCCTTCTTCCAATTGAGGATACACTTTTGACCAATCAGGGCGTGGTGCGTCAGGGTGAATAGGTTCAGCAACACCCATAGCAAAAAGGATAGCTTCTGTACTCATACCAATAATTAACATTTCAGAAGCACCAGGCCAGTGCATAATTTTAAACAATGCACCCAAGATAACAACAGCAGCACCAAGTGCAGTAATTTTAGGAACAAGATATACGTAGAAGTAATCTAATCCACCGATTTTTTTTGCGCTCATTTTTTAGTAAAAGTTTAGATGTTTTAAGTTAATAAATATATGAAAAGATGAAAATTGATGCGTAAATTAAAACAAGTTTGAGAAATTATCCAAATACAAAACACATTTTTTATGTTTATTTTATGTTTTCACGTAAAATAGATTTTTTGATACAGATTTTTTAATCCCAATTTTCTATGTTTGTATAAAATCTTTATTTAAAAAATCAAGCCAAAAATACAATATTTATATGAAATTTTTGGCTTTCATCAAAAAAATGTCCTTTTAATTAAATATTAATCAAATTCTGTACCTTGTGAACGTCCCAAATATGTCATTGCACAACGGAAACCAATAGAACTTGATGCTGAATCCCAATGTTGGAATGTACGTGTACCAGTTTCGCAATAGTAAGCAATATCTTTCCAAGAACCACCACGAATTACACGACGGTTATTAGGGTTACGGTCATTTGTACCGTTTTGAGTAATTGGTGGATTGTATACTGGGTTCATATCCCAAACCACAGGCACAGAAGCCTCATAGTATGCATCTTGTACCCATTCTGCAATATTGCCCGCCATGTCATACAAACCATAATCATTAGGAAAATATTGTGCTACTGGCCCTGTATAAGCAAAACCATCATCATAATAGTTACCACGACCAGGTTTGAAGTTTGCAAGCATACAACCTAATGTGTTACGCAAATACGGACTACCCCAAGGGTATTTTGCCAAATCACGTCCACCCCTTGATGAATATTCCCACTCTGCTTCAGTAGGAAGACGGAAACGTGGTGTTGGATATGGTTCTTCTTGTTGTACTTGTTTGTAATAATTCAAGTGGAAGGTTCTCCAAGTACAGAAAAACTGTGCTGCCTGCCAATCTACGCCTACTACTGGATAATCATCAAATGCAGGGTGCATGAAGTAATATTCTTGCAAAGGGTCTCCCAAGTGATACGCATATTCTTGTACCCAACGTGTAGTATCAGGATACATTTGTTTCATCACAGTTACAGAGTCTGGACGTACAGGTGTTCCATTTTTCAAGAACATTTTATCCATTACTTTTCCTGTGTAATCTTCAGGCAATTCTTGGTCGTTTGACTGTTTACCTTCTGAATAAGCTAAAAGTACATCTGTGAATAGGCGATATTGGTTGTTTGTAATTTCTGTTTGATCCATGAAAAACGCAGAAATTGTGAGTTGCTTATTCATGTTCAACTGACTTGATGCTACGTCTTGGTCAGCTTGCCCCATGTGAAAAGTACCATTTGGTACTACCACCATACCCGCAGGCACGTATTGTGCATCATAAGGACGTGTTTGTGTAAATGGGTAAATTTCACCACTTGAACCATTGATTTTGTCATCCAATGTTTCATTGCTTTTTTTCCCTTTTTTTCCAAAAAGCCCACAACCTCCTAAGAAAAAAGAGAGCAACACCAAAGCAGTCAAAGTAGCTTTATATTGCAAATTAAGTTTGTTCATAATTACTAAAATTATTATTTTTTACTTTATTATTTTATAAGGGTTTTTATGTTACGTACTTTTAAGGGCATACTTTGCTGTTTTGTATTTTGCAAATACTATGCGATTTTTTATTGTTTTTACGAAAAATGCAATCTTTAGTTGTTTTTCTTTATTTTTTGTGCTTTTTTTCTTCTTTTTCCTTTCAAAAACGCTTACAATGCACAAGATTTTTGTATTAAAGGGGCTAAATTACTTTTTTTACGTAATACACACGAAAAAGGTTTTAATTTTTTGATAAAAAAAATATTTTTTTCGTTTTTTTTATTTTTCTCTACTTTTTTAACCTGTTTTACTTTCCTTTTTTATTTTTAGACAGGTATATTTCTAAAAAAACATACAAAATTAGCACTTTTTATTGAAAAAAAAATTATTTATTCAATTTTTTATGCTGAAAGAAAAACCATTACACAGAAAAACAGTTTCATTAGGTTTTTTAAGGTTTTCTCAAAATATAATTAGGCTAAAAAAAACCTTCCAACAAAAAAAAAGAAATTTGGACAAAATTTGTTAGATTTTCTTTTACAACCTTTTAAATCAGAAAAACCAAAAGTTATTTAGCATTTCTAAAATTCAATTTGTCAACCAGTAACTTAAAAAACGGACAACTGCAACTTGCATTATTTATTTATCACTTTAAAAATCTCTACTTTGTATGCCTGCCAAGCAGGAAAAAGCGAAGCAAATAAACCAATCAACAACGCCCCAAACACAATATATAACTCATCTAAAATCAACACAAAAGCAGAAATTTTGAGAGAACCAAAACCTAAATTTTGCAATAAAAAAATCCCTAAATGCCCCAATAAAATTCCAAATATTGCACCCAAACCACTCAAAATCAAACCTTCCATAATTACCTGTCCTGCAATATGCCACGCTGACGCACCCATAGCACGCAACATAGCAAGGTCGTAAATACGTTCTCTAAAACTATTGAGCAAAGCAAGACCCACACTCAAACCTGCCAACAACACAAATATTCCGCCTAATATTTGCAAAAAAGCACTCCCCAAACCAAAAAATGCCAATACTTGATGTACCTCCAAAGCAGGTTGTGCAAATTGTAAATTGCCCTCCGCTTGCACAACTTTTGGCAGTTGCAAGGCAGAAAAATTATTTGCATATTCCAACACAAGCCACGCAGTAATCTGTTTTTCAGCTTTGTTTTCTGTATGTTTTTGTGATTCTGTTTCTTTATTTATTTCTGTGTTTTTTTGTGGTTCTGTTTCTTTTTGTAGTGCTGTCTCTTTATTTGTTTCTGTGTTTTTTTGTGATTCTGTTTCTTTATTTGTTTCTTTTTGTAGTGTTGTCTCTTTATTTGTTTCTGTATTTTTTTGTAGTACTGGTTTTTGATTTGGCGTTTCGTTTTCGTGGTGTTCATGCACTTCCCAAATGCTTTCTATGCTGGTCAGAATCAGTTTATCCATTACGCTTTGTGAAGGCAATAAAATGCCCGAAACCACATATTTTTTGTGGTCGTGTGCGTGGTCTTGACTTTTTGCCAAACCATGTGTACTTGCAAAAGTATCACCCAATTTTAGCCCAAGTTTTTGGGCAACTTCTGCCCCTATCACTGTTTGAAGTGGTTTTTCCCAAAATTTCCCTTTTGCCAATACTGCTTTATAATGTGCAGGATATTGTGGGGTAGTGCCTACAATGCGAAATCCCTCATAATTGTCGCCCAATGCAAGCGGAATCGCTTTTTTGACGAGTCGTTTATTGTTAATGATTTTTTCGGAAGTTACTAAATCAATGTTGCCTGTGGGATTTTGGAGATGATAAATATTACAAAAAATCAACTGTAAAGGGCTTCCTTTCGCTCCAATTACCATTTTTATACCTCTAAGGTCTTTATACAAGTTTTCTTGTAGTTGATGACTTACCAATAAAACCAATGATACCAAACCCACCCCAAATGCCAAAAAAAGCACATTCAAAAAGGTTGTAAAGGATTTTTGGCGTAAATGCGAAAATATCAGCGTAAAAAAATTTATTTTTTGCATGGGAAGTAGTTAATTCGGTTATCAGTTTTTTTAGTTGTCAGGGTTTTTAGTTGTTGGTTACTGAAAAAACTAATTATTTTCTCCTAATCATAAAAATCCCATCTCTGAGCGGTAAAATCATTTTTTCAACCCTCTCATCTTGCAAGATTTTGGTGTTAAAATCAATAATTGCCTTTGTTTTTTTGTCTAATTTTGGGTTTTCTTGCAACACTTTTCCGTCCCAAAGCACATTATCCACCAAAATAAATCCACCTTGCGCAAGATTTGGCAATACCAAATCAAAATAAAGGCTATAATTTTCTTTGTCTGCATCAATAAAAACCAAGTCCCATTTTTTTGCAATTTTTTCTTCTAATATTGGAATTATATTTTTTGCTTCGCCAATATGAAGGTGTATTTTTTGGGCTAAATTTGATGTTTTAAAATTTTCTTTTATAATATATTTTAATTCTTCGTTGACTTCTATCGTATGAATTTCTGCGTGTGGATTATCTGCCAAACCTTCTGCCATACAGACCGCAGAATATCCTGTAAAAGCCCCTAATTCTAATATAATATTTGGTTTCAACATTTGCACCACCATTGTCAAAAAACGCCCTTGCACTTTGCCCGACAGCATACGAGGTTTGAGTGTTTTGAGGTGTGTATTGCGATTGATTTTTGCTAAATAATCGCTTTCAGGAGTGCAATGTGCATCTAAATAATCATCTAAATCCATTATATTTTTTAATATTTATTTGAAAAGGTTTTTTAAATTTAATTTAAAAAAAGCATTTTTTTTGCAAAAATAAAAAAAAGGTTTAATTTTAACTTTGTTTCAGAAAAAATTGCACTTTTTTTGTGTAAAAAAGAAAATACTACAAATATTATGATGAGAAAATATTAAATTAAAAAAATCCTTTTCAAACCTTCATTTGCAAACATGAAATTTAAGTTTTCTTTAAAAAACACCATTCACAAATCTCTTAAAAATGCTAAAAAATTTTATCAAATACTTTTTTTTGGCATTTTTACACAAAATTATTGGCGAAAATTATCACAAATCAACCTCAGAATGGCTATTATGGGAGGTTTTGCATGGATTTTTTGTAGTTTAAGCATTTTTTTTATTTTAAAATATAATACAACAAATGATAAAATATTCAGTTTTTTATTTGGTTTTTTTTCTATTTTTAGTACAATTATTTGGTTAAAAAACAGAAAAAGAGGTTTGCAGTATTATGAGGAATTTCAAGTGCATGTTCAAAATTTTTTACAAAAAAACCAAAAAAATAATATTTCCTCAAACCATAAATTTTATGCCCCAAAAATCACAAAAAATATTCTAAAAAATTATACTTTTTTGGGTAGTTATCATGTAATTAGTATGCAGATTTTAGCAATTTTGAGTGGATTTTTGTTTATTATTTTGCAAAAGGAATATGCACGCATCAATGCACAAAAACCTCAAACACTTACACAAGTCATCAAAAACAAAATCAAAAATACAAATATTTTATTGAAAAATATTGATAAAAAACAAAAAGAAATAGGGGAAAAACTACAAAATACAGAAGTAAATATTAAAGTGTTGGAAAAAACACTAAAAGAGGGTCAGCAATCACACCAACAACAACAAGGTGCAATTTGGCAAAATTATGCGTTTTTAGGCATTTTAAACCAAACACATCAACAACTCAATAAGGTAATTTCTATCCCTGAAAAAGAAGAAATATTAAAAAATAACCCTATAATTTTTGCACAAGTGCTTGGATTGGTAGAAGTAGAATTGGATATGGCAGACAAAAATACTGCACAAGCGTCTGAAATGTTGAGCCAAGGAGGTACAATTTTAGGAAAATTTCAAAAGTTTTCATCTTATCAACAAAATTGTCAATACAAAGCACAAAAAGGCGTTGAACTTGACCAAAAACGCATCAAGGAACTGCAAACACAATTAACACAACAGAAAAATATTCTCAATTACCTCAAAAATCAACAAAAAACTGATAGTTTGCGTTTTTCTACGTATCAAAAAGATGTGGTTGCTTTGGAAAATCAGATGAAAAAATATAATTAATGTAATGCAGCAAAGGTACGCTGACCATATTCGCAAATACAAAAAACCAAAGGGACAAAATGGGGCAATTCACCAAAAAAAGAAGGGACAAAATAGGGACAAGGTTTTTAAAGACCTTCTTTTTGGAAAATAATGCTTTTAAAAAACCCATTTCTACTTTTATTGTAACTTTTTCCCTTAAAAAATACCAATTACCACAATAACAATTTTAACAATTCATATATGAAATTTAAACTTTTATCTTTACTACTTGTAGGATTTAGTGTTTGCTCACTCAAAGCCCAAGATACATATCAAGTGCCACCTGATGTCATCAAAGCACTGATTGAAACCATGCCTACGCCTCGCCTGAATATCGACAGTAAAGGCAAAAATATGCTTATTATGCAAACAAGCAGTTACCCAAGTATTGCGGAATTGGCAGAGCCTGAACTCAAAATCGCAGGTCTTAGGCTTAATCCACGCAATAATGGACAAAGCAGGATTGGCTACATCAAAAATATTATCATCAAAAATATCCAAACAGGGCAAGAACGCCCTTTGCAAGGATTGCCAAATAATCCTTTGATGAATGGCATAAGTTGGTCACCTGACGAAACAAAATTTTCTTTTTTATTATTCCAAGAAAATAAAATAGTATTGTATATGGCGGATATAAAAACCGCACAAGTAACCAAATTGTCAGATATGCCTATCAATGCGTCTATCGTAGGCAATCCTACAAGTTGGGTTTCAGATAGCAAGCACATCTTATTTTTGGCTGTTCCTGAAAATCGTGGAGATGCTCCAAATGCCAACGCAGTGCCAACTGGTGCTATTATACAAGAAAATTTGGGTAAAAAATCGCCTTCACGCACGTACCAAGATTTATTAAAAAATACAACTGACGAAAAAATATTTGAGTATTATGCACAATCCAATTTGTATAAAATCAATATTGAAACCAACCAAACCCAAAAATTAACCGAAAAAGGGCTTATTCAAAGTTTTGCGACTTCGCCAGACGGTAAATATATTTTGTTGCAACAAAGACACAAACCGTATTCTTATTTATTGCCTTTTAATTTTTTCCCTGTAAAAATTGATGTTTTAGACCTCAATACAGGCAATTTGGTAAAAGAACTCGTAGATTTGCCACTCGCAGACAATATCCCAACAGGTTTTGATGCCACAAGACAAGGACAGCGCGCACACGCTTGGAGAGCAGATGCACCTGCTACTATTTTTTGGGTGGAAGCACAAGACGAAGGAAACCCAAAAAAAGAAGTTGCAATTCGTGATAAAGCATTTTTGCTCAATGCACCTTTTAATGGACAAGCAGAAGAAATTTTTAGCACCAAACTTCGCTACCAAGGCGTAACTTGGGGCAATGCCAACAACGCAATTTTTGCAGAAGGTTGGTGGGCAAAACGCAAGGAAATCACAACACACCTCAACCCAAGCAACAAGAAAATGAATGTGTTGTTTGACAGAAGTTCAGAAGATACCTACAACGACCCAGGTTCGCCCGAAATGACACGCAACCAATACGGAAGATTTGTATTGGACATCAAAAACAATAAAGTAATGATGACAGGACAAGGTGCATCTGCGGAAGGAAACCACCCTTTTTTAGATGAATTTGATTTGGTAACAAAAAAATCTATGCGTTTGTGGCGTTCAGAAGCACCTTTTTATGAAAATGTGCAACAGGTATTGGATAGAGATAAACAAATCATCATCACAAGCAGGGAAAGCGTAAATGAAAATGCAAATTATTATTTGCGTAACCTCAAAACCAAAAAAATACAGCCTTTGACTGCATTTCCGCACCCTTATCCACAAATGAAAGCAGTAAAAAAAGAAGTCATCAAATACAAACGTGCTGATGGTGTGGATTTGACTGCAATCTTGTATCTTCCCCCAAATTACAAAAAAGAAGATGGTGCATTGCCTACGCTTATGGAAGCATATCCCGCAGAATTTAAAAGCAAAGCAAGTGCAGGACAAGTAAGTGGCTCACCGCATCAATTTACATATATCAATTGGGGTTCGCCTGTATTTTGGGCATTACAAGGTTATGCTGTCATGGAAAATACCACAATTCCGATTGTAGGCGAGGGCAACAAAGAGCCAAATGATACCTACATTGAGCAACTTGTGGCAGGTGCCAAAGCTGGTATTGATGAAGGTGTGCGTTTGGGTGTGGTAGATGCCAATCGTGTGGCGGTAATGGGACATTCTTATGGAGCGTTTATGACTGCAAATCTACTCACACACAGTAATTTGTTTAAAGCTGGTATCGCGAGAAGTGGTGCATATAATCGTACTTTGACACCTTTTGGTTTTCAGGCGGAAGAGCGCACATATTGGCAAGCTCCTGAAACCTATAATAAAATGGCTCCTTTTAATTATGCAGACAAAATAAAAACACCCATTTTGCTTATCCATGGCGAAGCTGACAACAACCAAGGTACTTTTCCTATGCAAAGCGAAAGATATTACAACGCCATAAAAGGACATGGAGGCATTGCCCGCTATGTGGTGTTGCCTTACGAAAGTCATGGATATAGGGCAAAAGAATCTATCCTCCACATGCTTTGGGAAATGGATAAATGGCTTGAAAAATATGTAAAAAGTGCTGTGAAATAAGGTCATAACTTTTTAACAAAAAGTTGTAACAAAATAATATTTTGCAATAACACTTTGGTCATAACTTTGCCTTAGCATCTCGCTCAATGCTGTCAACTTAATTATTTTATCATAAAAAAACATTACAAAAACAAATAATGTTTTATTTTTCTGACTTTAAAACAACATAAAATATTGTTTTTTTTCTTAAATTGACAGCATTGAGCATCTCGCTACAACCACAGAATCATATTTATTATTTTTAGGGCTTTTATCTGTTGTTGATGTTTAGAAAAATGTAAACACAAAAGTAAAAAATAACTTCCAAAAGAAAAATACATTTTTCGTTACCAACAACAAAGAAAATAATTGGCGTATAAACAAAAACAAATATGCAAAATACAAGTATGCAAGATGAAAAAATTTTATTAATTTTGGATATAGACGAAACCTTAATACATGCATCTGAGGATTGTTTCCGTGAGGATTATGATTTTCGGGTTTTTGATTATTTTGTGTATAAAAGACCTTTTTTGAGGGAATTTTTACAATTTTGTAACCAATATTTTACGCTTGCGGTATGGTCGTCTTCGGGAAAGCATTATCTTCAAAAAGTTGTTCAAGAGATTTTCCCGCCTGAAATCTCCCTTGCTTTTGCGTGGGGACGAGAAAAATGCACGCCTATTTTTATGTGTGAAGAATATGCACATCAACCCTTCCCTTATGAATATGCAAAAATATTAAAAAAAGTAAAGAAAAAAGGTTTTTCACTCAAAAAAATGCTTATTGTAGACGATACACCTGCAAAAGTAAAAAATGCGTATGGAAATGCAATTTATCCATTACCCTTTGAGGGCAATCCTAATGATAACGAATTACCAAAACTTATGCAATACCTGCTTACGCTCAAAGACGCACAAAACGTAAGAAATATAGAAAAACGAAATTGGCGGACTGCACAATTAGCCTAAAAAATTATTAATAGAAAAATCATTGGTAGAAAAAGTATTTAAAAACTATTAAAAAATTTGTATTTTTGAAAAAAATTAAAAAATTTAAAACTACATAAAACCTATGCAATATCTTAAAAATTACACCAAAAAACAGTTTATAAGCACTTTTTTAGTGTTTATCATGTCATTTTTATTCGTTTTTTCTGCTTCTTGTCAAGAAAATAAACAGAAACCAATTGAAAGAAATACCGAAAAAACCAGCATAAAAAACAACGATAAAAATACCAAAAAAGACAACGAAGAGAATAATTCCAAACAAAATAAACGCAAAAAAACAGGCTTGATTTCGCCCAAATGGGGAACAAGATTTTACAAAGCACACAACGGAAAAATAGAAGCCATAGAACATATTTGGCTCAGACACAATTTTGAAAGCAAATATGATTATGTAAGTCGTTTTGCCAAAAAATACAAAACACGCCAAGAAATCCAAAAACTTGTAGAATATGCTTGCGAAACTGCCACCAAAGATGACATCAACACCGAAGCAGGCGGACACCGTTCCGCAGTAGTAGATATGGGCGAAGATATAGGTTTGAGCCAAAAAGGAAAATCAACCACCAAAATTCAAATATTTTTGGATAATAAAGATTTTATCAAAACCGCTTATCCACTTTAAAATTTAGCAAAAAAACCCTCTAACCACCAAAGGGGGAACTAAAAAGCCTTTAACTGAAAAAACTGACAACTGAATTAACTGACAACATATTACGCTCCTCCCAACATATCAAGCACTTTTTTCATGTCGTTGGTTTTGCGTTCATCATCTAAAAAAGTATAAGAAAGCACCAAATTCCTGGTCATGCGTTGCATCATATCAAGCGAACTCGCTTCTGCAAAATATACTTCATCATTGGGAAAATTGATACCTTTCAGATAATCCTCCAAATCAGGACGATAGGTTATTTCACCTGCGTTGAGTGGTACAATAAAAAACTCTCTGTAATGATTTTGGTTTGGCTTATAATCTGAAGGGCTTTTCATCAAAAAGAAGTTTGGAAAATTGACACCATACACATTCATTTTGAGTTTTTGGGCAATCGTCATGTAAATAATAGATAATGTGAGTGGTGTTCCCTCCCTTTTTTCCAATACACGATTGATAAATGTATGTTCAGGGATATGTGGTTCGGTCAAAGCCCCAACTTTGAAATTGAGTTTTTGGAAAAAATGCGTACTCAAATTCTTTACTTGGTATTCTATACTTTCTTTTGGCTTGTGTGTGAGCCAAATATCATAATATAAATCATTAATCTGTTTTTTGATTTTTTGGATATTCAAATCTGGTGTTTGATAAGATGCCAACAAACATGCACCTTCCAAGATATCCATTTCGGGAGATTTGACCCATGTTTTTATTTTATCAAAAAAACCACCTTTTTGAATTTTTGTGATAATTTGTTCTATAAGCGCTTGTGTATGTGTATTACTTTCTTGTATCCATGCTTCTTCCAAAAAAGGCACTACAAATGCACCCAACGACAAAATTTTTTGGTAAATTTCTTTACGCACTTCATCATCATCATCTCCCAATAAATAAATAAGTGCTTTTACTTCTGATAATGAAACCATATAGTTAGAAAAAATTTTATGAACGTTTTTGAAAAAAAATAAGTACTCAGTGAAGTTTTTAATAATTTTTTGGTAAAATTTTGTGTAAAAAATTATCAAAAAATAACTGTAAAAGTGCAATAAAAAAGCCAAAAATAAAAATTTTTTATTTTTGCTTTTGAAACAATAAAAATTCACTAAAAAATTGGTAAAAATTTAATTTTTTCAAAAATCTTTTTCCATAAAAGCAAAAATACAGAAAGTTGTAGCTTTCTGTATTTCCGTTTCGCAATAAATCTATCCTTTCTACTGCGTGATGAATACTTTGGGAATCGAACCCAATACTCTTGCGTGGGAGGCGAGCGTTCAACCTTTGAACTAAGTTTTCGTTTAAAACTCCAGGATTTTTTTAAATCGTGAAATTTCTTTCATTTACACATTTCAACTGTAAGATATTTAATGTCCCGCTTTTGCTCTTCCACTGAGCTACAATCGCTTATTTTAATTATTTTTGGAGCGATTAAAGAGAATCGAACTCTTGCACTAAGCTTAGTCCTACAACCAAAAGGCAATAAACTGTTAAATATAAAGCTGTGAGGCGAAAATCTAAAAATTATAGCTTATGATTATCTACTTTCCACTACTGCAAGTTGTGGTGTATAATTATATCCAAATGTAAATCCTTACACCGATATATCACAAGGGTTTTAAGTCTGAAATTTAATATAAGTCTATCCTCAACCACAAAAGTATGTTTTTATTTTGTATAAAAAAAATAAAAAAGCACATTGCCCAATATAGAACAATGTGCTTTTTTAATATTTTCAAAAACTGACAACTTGGATTATTTCAAATTTCCAATTTTACTTTTAATGTTATCAATATCCACATTTACCGCTTGGATTTGTTTGTTGAGAAGGTCATCACTATCCGCAAGGCGTTTGATTTCTGATTCGTTGTTGATTCTTTCTTGTTCCAATTTTACTTTATCCGCATCTTTTGCTTTACCCATTTTTTTGGTTAGGTTTTCGTTGTCTTTTTGCAATCCTTTCATTTTGTTTTTATTTTTTTCAATGTTGCGGTTGTGTTCCTTGATAATTTTTTCAAGGTCTTTAATTTGGTTGCCAAAGTATTTTTGGTGGTGATAAACAAGATATTTTCTAAAAATTTCTTGCATTTTTTTGATTTCTTCTGGGTAATCTTTGGTATTAACCACAATGTCATATCCAAATGCGAAAGCCATTGACATTTCAAAAATTTTATCTTTGTTGTTATCTTCTTTTTCAAAGAAGAAATAGATATCACCACGTTTGTTGGCTGATATTTCAGGAAAAAGAACTTTATGCACGATTAAAACCCCTTTTTCATCACGTTTGGATTTCATTTTGTAAGTTTCTTTCATGAAATCCTCAAAAGTTTCTTCTGCGATTTCACCGCCATCTACAGCAGTAATAAGGCTGTTATAGTTTTCTTTTCCGTAGGCGTGTGCGCCCTCTTTAAAAGTAAATACACTTTGTGCAAGCGTATTTTTCATAGCAGAAAATTGCACTAAAAGGCTTAAAAATAAAACTGAAAATAGTTTTTTCATAAAGTTTTTCTTAATTTTAGAGTTTTTTTAATTCAAAAAATGGTTTTCAAAAATTTCAATCGTATAGTTTTAAAACTACAAATGCAAAACGTCAATATTTTTTAAATATTGCATTTACGTTGTAATTTTATTATTATCTACCAAAAAAATTGTTAAATATATCTGATAAATCAAATTGTTGTGGTTTTTGTCGTGATGCTTTGAGGTGTTGTTTTGCTTGATTTTTGTCTTTGAGTTGCATATTGGTATATGCCAAAGATTCAAGTGTGTAATTTAGTTGTTCTTTTTCACGCCTAAATTTTTGGGCAATAGATTGGTTAGATTTACCCAAACCAAGTTCCACAATACGCCCATGAAAACGACTCATCAGTTGGTGAATTTGTTGGTTGAGTTGTTGCACTTGGTTTTTAAGCACTTTTACATAAAATCCCAAAATATCTTCTGACATATCTTGTACTTGGAATTTGGATTGTTGGTATTCCAATTGTAGCCTTAGCAATTCGTAGAGGTCATTATCTTGATAAGCAGTAGTTATTTTCTTCATGATTTCGGTTTTCCATTCCCTTTTGTGTTCGTCAAGTTCTTTGTCAGGGTGCAGTTCTTTCACAAGTTCAGTATAAATGGTACGTGTAGATTTGTTGAAAAGTTGGTCTTCTGCTTGTTTTTTCAATTCAGCTTCCATTTGTCGGTTTGTTTTTTTCTTATTTTTATCGCGTTCTTGTTTTTCCCAAGCACGTTGTTTTGCTTTTTCTTCTTCTTCTGCACTTGTTTTGTGCAATTCTTCAAAAATCTCTTCCATAGATTTGCCTTCAAACGATTTTTTTTCACCCTTTCCAAAAGCACTTCCATTCATAAAGTTGAACATTGTTTCCATTGTTTTTTTCTGTTCTTCTTCCATTTCTTTGGCTTCTTCTTCATAAGTCATTTCGTTGTAGGTATCATAAAAAGGAATGAGGTCAGTTCGCCCAAAATTATTAATAAGGTCAAGCGTTTCACCCAAAATGAGTTCCAATGCTTCTTGTTTGTCTGTTTTGCTCAACCCAAAAAACAGATAAGCGTGTTCCAAATTTTTGACGTATTTTATTCTTCCTTCTACGATTTCATCTTGAATAGGTGCAAGTTCTTTATCTATTTTTGCTTGTAAGTCTTGGGCTTGTTTTGGCAGAATTTCAATTTGATTTTTTAAATCTTTTATTTTTTGGGCGTGTTTATTAAATTCTATTTCAAGTTTTGAAAGTTTTTTTTCTGTATTTACTTTTATCATGATGCCTTCAGAAGCATCTGCTTGTGGTAAAGTATCTTCTATTAGGTTTTCTGCGGTATTTTTTGCTTTTTTTGCCATGATTGGTAAAATTATAGATTATGGATTATAAATTATGGATTATAGATTTTTTAACTTTTATTTTGGCTTAAAGGTACAAAATTATGAGCAAAAAAATTAAATATTTTATTTTCAAATATTCTCTTATTTGGTTTACTTGTCAAATAAAATTTATCAAAAAAAATAATTTTCTGCTAAGATTATCAGCATATTATATTTTATGAGATTTTCAACATGTAAAAATAAAAGTATTTTTTTATAAATAAAAATATTCTAAAAATTTTGCGAAGTTTTGGGTAATTTTATCACATTTCCAGGTAATTTTTTTTATACAAATTTTACAAAAAACACTTTTTGTGCTATGATTTTTGTTAGATTTGCTTTTTTTTAAACAAAATTTTAATCTGTAAAAAACACAAAGATACAAATGTCAAATATTTCTTCTACTGAAAATGCTCCTTTTAAAGATGCTACTTTTCGCAGGTCTTGGTTACTCAAAATCGCCCTTTTTGCCACAGGTTTATCTGGTATTGTTGCTGAATATATTTTATCTACCTTAGCAAGTTATTTTTTGGGCGACAGTACTACACAATGGACATTGATTTTGTCATTTATGCTATTTGCTATGGGTTTAGGAAGTAGATTGAGCCAAAATCTGAAAGGTGATTTGTTGGTTATTTTTATTTTTATTGAATTTCTGTTGTCTTTATTGGTGGCTTTTTCTGCCCTCACAGTTTATACTGCATCTTCTTTTACCATTTACAATGGGCTTATTATTTACACATTGAGTATTTTGGTAGGGCTAATGATTGGCTTAGAAATACCGCTTGTGGCACGCCTTAATGAACAATACGAAGAATTGAGGGTCAATATTGCCTCTGTGATGGAGCATGATTATTATGGAAGCCTTGCAGGCGGATTATTTTTTGCGTTTGTAGGTTTGCCTCGTTTGGGCTTGACTTATACGCCTTTTGTATTAGGTTTGGTCAATTTTTCGGTGGCAATGTGGTTATTTTTTTATTTAAGAAATACCGTTTCTGCCAAAGGCAAAATGTATATTCAAGGTGTGGGCGTGGTGGTTTTTTTGATACTAATTTCAGGTGCTTTTTTTGCCAAACCAATTATATTTTTTGCAGAACAAGCCCGCTACAAAGACCAAGTTGTATTTGAACAACAAAGCAAATACCAAAAATTGGTTATCACACAATGGAAAAACCACCATTGGCTTTTTATCAATGGAAGTCAGCAATTTAGCACATTGGACGAAGCCATGTATCACGAGCCACTTGTACATCCTGTGATGAAACTCACACCACAACGCCAAAATATTCTCATTATGGGCGGTGGTGATGGACTTGCTATGCGTGAAATATTAAAATACCCTGATGTACAAAAAGTTACCTTAGTGGATTTAGACCCTGCTATGACAGATTTGGGCAAAAATAATCCAATTTTGCGTGATGTGAATAAAGATGCTATGCGACACCCAAAACTCAAAATACTCAACCAAGATGGGTATACTTTTTTGGCAAATACACAAGAATATTTTGATGTGGTAATTATTGATTTGCCCGACCCTCGCACCATTGAATTGGGTAGGCTTTATTCGCAAGAATTTTATCAAATGTGTTACAAACAATTACGCCCGCATGGACTTATTATCACGCAATCGGGTAGTCCTTATTATTCTACACGTGCCTTTGAATGTATCAACAGAACAGTAGCAAAAGCAGGCTTTAATACAATACAAATGCACGCCCAAATTCTTACTTTGGGCGAATGGGGCTGGACAATTGGCGCAAAAAGCCTTGACAAGGAAACCTTAAAAAAACAACTTCAAAAACTTGATTTTAAAGATATTCAAACCCAATGGCTCAACCAAGAAGCAATGCAAATGATGACTTCTTTTGGCAAAAAATCTTTCTTTTTGGCAGACAGCGTAGAAATAAATACCATTCATAATCCAGTTTTACCAAGTTATTATATCAAAGGTTCGTGGGATTTGTATTAAAATTAGGAATAAAAAAAACAGTCAAAATGTATATTTTGGCTGTTTTTTTTATTAAATTTGTTGTGAATAATTACAATTCTTCTATTTCTGCTATTGAAAGTCCTGTTATTTTGGCAATTATTGGAATGGGTATGCCTTCCTCTTTCATACGTTTGGCAATTTCTTGTGTAGTTTCTTCCTTTCCAATGTCTTTTCCAAGTCCAATTCCAATGCCTTCACCTTTCCCAAGTTCAATCCCAATCTCAATACCCTCATCTTTGCCTTCTACAAAAGCAGTATCAGTTACATTTTTCAAATCACGGTAATATTTCAAACTTTTTTCATAAGCACCTTGCTGTTTGCGGTTAAATTTCGCAATTTCTGCCTCATCAAAGGCTTTTTGAAACGAAATATTTTGTCCCATAATTGTATGCTTTTTTGGTTTTTTTTGCAAAAATATAATTTTTTACACCTATTTGCAAAAAGATGTCTTAATCCTCAAACCATCTGGGCAAAAATTCCAAAAATTCTGCTTGTAAAGAGGCAGTTTTATCTTTGGCGTACCATGTATGCACATATTCTATCATTTCATCTTTGGACATTGTAGGATTTTGGCGTTCTTTTTCAAACCAATCTTGAAATATTTGAGGGCGAGGTCCCCAAGTACCTACTTCACACAAACAATCCTCCTCTACACACACAAGTTTTGGAATAGATTTTCCGCCATTTGTCAAATACAAATTCATAATATCAGGATTTTCATCACGCCATATAAGCCTTAGTTCTACATTAGGCGAACATTGGGCGATTTTGGCAATAATAGGTAAGTTTTGCCCTGCATCACCACACCACGCTTCAGTAAGCACAAGCCAAATCCATTTCTTGGGGACTTTGGTCATCATTTTTTGCAAATCAGGTGCAACTTCTGCAGTTTTTTCTACACGTTTCATGCGTTGAAAATTGAGGCGCGTATAATTGGCAAGATAATCTGATTGTGTATTACCACTTGTTTTATTTTCTGCAACCAATTTTTCTACAATTTCAAAATATTCTTGGTACGAAATACTTTTTTCTATAATTTGTTTTGTAATCATTTTATTGTTTTTGTGTATATTTTAATCGTTATTGTTTTTATAAAATAATAACAAAAATTTTTAATAAAAAATTACAAAAACCAATAACTGAAAAAACTGATAACTTCATTGTTATTATTTGGAACTTATGCCTTCACCTTGTCCTATAAGCCACTGACAGGCTTCTGTTGTGTCTGCAAAATACATTGCACAACCTTTGCGACACAATCCATTTTCAAAAGCATCTATAAATTTTTTTCTGTTTTCTATATCTGTTGGCAATACAATCGTATAAAAACCTCTGCCCTGACTCTGTGTATGAAGACGTGGAAACCAATCAACAAGAATATTCTCCAAATCTTTTGGGTGAATATACATATTGCTCAAATCAAACGACCACTTGCGTATATTGTGTTGCTCACTTACTTCTATCAATTTTGCAAATACCTGATTACATTCATAATATGAAATCACGCCATCAAAAACCATATGTAAAATATTGTTTTTTTGGCAAAATTGCAATCGCATGGCAAAACCACTAAAAATGGTATTATGAAACATGTCAGACATGATTGGAAATTGAAAATTGGCACTAAGAGGCATGGCTATTATTTTTATTTTTTGTGAAATCTTTTGTGTTTTTAAAACCAAATATACTTTTGCCAAAAGAACACCTAATTATACAAATTATTGATTATCAATTATTTATAATTTTCATTGTTTAACAATAATCCCAATTTGGGAATTTTTACCATATTTGGAATTTTAACCATGATTTTTTATATATTATTTGTATTATTTTTTTATAAAATTGTATTATTTTTATTTTTTATAAAATTGCTATCGTTTGCATGGTGTTTTTTAATGTCCAAAAATGAAATTTATTTTTTATGTAGTATATTAAATATTTTTTTTAATTTCTTTTCCAAATAAAATTTGTTTTTATGCATTAAAACTTAGATATACTTTCCTTTATTTTTTCCCAAGTTTTTATACTATTTTTTACATTATTTTGTTTTTTCATTAAGTTATTTTATTTTTCATTATTTATTTTATTAAAAAATTTACATATTTGATATGATAAATTTGATATAATAAAGTCCTGTCATTTTTTTACTTTATTTTTTAAAAACCATGCGTTCATTCACTTTATTTTTTTTAATATTTTTCCAAGTTTTTTGTATTTTTCTTGCTAAAAATACTTTTGCACAACTATATTCAGTAGCAGATTGTAAATCAGATTTTGAATTTATCAAAAATGTAGCCCAAAAAGTACATGGTGGTATTTATCAAAATATTTCGCCCAGAGAATTTGAGCAAAGAATGACAGAAATAGAAAAGCAAATAAAAAAACCTATGCAGGCAAATGCGTTTTTTAGCTTGCTTACAAGTGGTTTTCAAGGTTTGGGACTTGACCATACTTCTATCAGTATGCCCGAAAATTCTTTTAGAGATTTGCTTATGACCAATGGTTTTTTCCCACTTCCTTTATTCTTTATGCAAGGCAAAGCATATTTGGACTATGATTTTTTAGAAATCCCGCTTGGGACTGAAATCACACACATCAACAACAAAAAAATATCTGATGTTGTGCCTGAATTGTTGAATTTGCCCAAAGGAGAATTGGAAAAAGGGGATAAAGCTGATATAAATTTTAGGTCATTGGAAGATAATTTCCCCATTTGGTATTATTTAAAATATGGCATAAAACCTATCTTTGAGGTTACATTTATTACCCCAAATACGACAAAAAGCCAAAAAATAAAACTTAATGCCATCAATTCAAGGGCTGTAAATGGCAGAAAACTAAAAGTTTTTTCAAAAAGTAGTGAGGCTTACAAAGAAGATATTCATTATAGATATCTTGATTCGCTTAATACCCTGGTTGTTTCCTTAAATACTTTCCAAGCAGATTCTACCAAATTTGTGCAAATGTGGGACAATATTGCACAAGGCTGTGAAGAACTTAAAGCACGACATTTGGTATTGGATTTGAGGCAAAATACAGGCGGTTATATGGCTTTGGGCGGAATTTTATATGGGTATTTTATTGATACACCATACCAAGATAAACTCTTGAGTGAGGTTCGCACTTTGAAGTTGGTAGAAAAAAATCAAATTGTATCTTTTAATAATAGTCCTGCCAATGAACAAGAAATAAACAATGTGGAAGATTATCTCAGAACTAAATTTGTACAAACGCCAAATGAAAGAGGTATTTATACCAATAAAAAAGATTTTGATGTATCGTCTCAAATAACCCCCCGCCCAAAACGTATCAATACCAATATTTATATTTTGGTTGGGGGCAATACATATTCTACTGCGGTTAGTTTTTCAAGGCTCATGTATAATAATAAACAAAGACAAGTAACTTTTGTAGGCGAAGAAACTGGTAGCGGATATTATGGACATACTGCTAATATTATGGTTAATTATAAATTGCCCAAAACAGGTTTATTGTTTGAAATACCGTTGGTACATGTAGAATTTACTAATCTGAAAAAAGATTTTCCTAAACAAAGTGGATTAATTCCTCAAATACAAGTCAGACAAAATATTGCAGATTATCTCAAAGGCAAAGATACTGTAATGGATTATGTGCTGTCGTTGGTAAAAAAATAAATTTTGGATTATAGATTATGGATTATTAGAAAGTTTGTCCAGAAAACTGTCATAAGAAGCACGCATATAACGCTGATTTTACGGATTAAAACGGATTTTAAGGCTTTTACAAAAACTTTAAACTGATATATTTTAAGATTTCCTTACAAGTGTTAGAAGTACCAGAAATTTTTAATTCTTTTTTAAAACAAAAAAACAGCTTTCACTTCCCGTAAAGGCTGTTTTTTTATAAAATTTTATTTTTCTAAAAAATTAAAAATTTGGTTATTTGGCTGTTTTATTCCTAATTTTTAATTCCTAATTCCCCTTTACTTGTTCAACAAAATAACCCCTGCCATGATGTGCATACAAGCACCTTGTTTGATGCCATTTTTGCGGTGATATGCACAATTACAGTTTGCAAATTTTATCCTACTTTCTGCATCAATTTGGATTTTTGGGGTAAATAAATTTTTACCTTGTACCTCAAAACTATATTCTGTGATATTATTTTCCATAGGAAGTTGTTGCGTACAAGTTACTTTATTTTCGCCTACAAGTTCAGTAGCATATTTAAGCCTCTCATCTTGTTCGGTAGGTGTGATTTTGATTTCTTGCGATAATAATTGTCTCCAACGGTATATTTGCAAAATGTGGTCGTACATCGCTTGTCCGTTTTTGACCAGTGTTTGGAGGGCAAAAGTAGCGTCCATAAGCGAAATATTCATCAACTCAGACAATTTTGCAGGCGTGAGTTTGAGGTGTTGCATGATTTGTTTATACACCTTATCAAGGTCAAGGTCAGCACTTGATTTAGTCTTAGCAGAAGCCAAAAGGTCAAAATTACCTTTTTTTGCCCAATCATTAGCAGTCCAACCTGAAAGCCCCACATCAAAACGGTGTCCCTCCACCTCTACCGACCAATATGAAGGCATACCAGTTCCCAAAAGTTTTACCTGTACTTTGTCTGTATAAGGCAACAATTCACTAAAAACTTGTAGTCTTCTTCTACCCCAAATACGGATTTCACCTTCAAAATCGCCTTGATAAATATTGTCGTCCATTACTTCAATGCCCCATGGGTCAATCACAAGTTTTTGTGGTTTTCCTTTTTCTAATACAAAACGAATAGAACGCGGGCTACTTTTTTCACGTCTGCGGGCTATTTCGCCCAATACTTGCGAAAGTGTTTGGCTGTTGAGTGTAATATTTGTGCCTTCAAGCGTAGAGGCAGATTGCACTTGCAAAAAACCTTGTACCCAAGATGGTGGTAAATCAATTTTTTTCTCTACATTTTCGCCAATATCAGTAGAAAGTGCCACTTGTTCAAAGGCAACTTTGAGCCACGCAGGGCGATAACTGCGTACCCTTCCGAGTTCATTGGCGAGGTTTTGGCTAAAATCAATATTGGTTGTACCAAATTTTACATCATCAAATATTTCCAGCAATTGTGTAGGCACACTCACTCTACCATAACTTGATTCATCTAAGGAAAAAGCCTCAAAAATCACAGCATCCTCATGTACACTGATTACAGGGTCAAGCACTACCCATTTTTCTCTATCATGTTTGTAGAGCCATTGATAATATTTGTAGCGCGCATCATTTACTTTTTTTTGGAGTGGGGCAATTTCTTTTTTGATTTTGCTTTGTTGTTGTTTTAATACTTCTCTTCTTTGTAGGAGTTGTGCTTTTCGTACCTCCAAATTTTTGAGTTGGTCAGGCAATTCTTTGATATATTCACCCATTACCCACTCCTGATATGCGGTATGGTCTTTTTCTTTGGTGCGTTCATCATTTGTTACCACCTTGCGGAGTGCAAGCATCACACGTGCATAGCCAAGACTGTTTTTGATAAGTGCATTGAGCGATACATTTGGGCGTGAAGATTCTGCTGAAAAATTAAATCCCATTCCTTTTGCATCTTGTTGTGCAAAGCTTGGGCGAGTATATTGTTGGGTTATTTGCATGGAGATTTTGGGCAAAAGTATGAGAATTTTGAATAAATCAACTTTTTTATCATATCCACAAATATAACTCTTTTTTTAAAATTTTATATAAATTTCTGTATAAATTTTTGTAATTTTTTTCTAAAATTACCATGAAATTAAAAACCACAAAAATTTTTGTCTTTTTGTGGTTTTTTTAAAATTATTTGGAATAAAAATTCTCTACTCTTTCAAAGAGATTTTTTTTTATATTTTTTTAGTTTGATAAAAAAATTAACTCAAAGTTATAATTTTTTTTAAATAAAATATGGAGATTGATAAATATTTTCTAATCGAAAATCTAAACACAAACACCATCTACCAACGTGATATTTTTAGGGATTTTTGATGTAAGGGCTGTGTCGTGTGTGTTTAGTAAAATTGTTATTTGATAATTTTGGTTTATTTCTAACAAGATGTTAAGAATATTTTGCGTATTTTGTTTATCCAAATGAGCAGTAGGTTCATCAGCCAAAATAATTTTTGGGGTAATAGCCAACGCCCTTGCAATGGCTACTCTTTGTTGTTGTCCGCCCGATAATTGATGTGGTTTGCTGTTTAATTTATCCTGCAAACCCATTTTTTCCAACCAAAAAACGCTTTTTTCCATCGCATTTTTTTGTTTTATGCCTTGTATTTCAAGCAAAAGGCTTACATTTTCACACGCAGAAAGCACAGGAATAAGGTGTGGTTGCTGAAAAACAAAGCCTATATTATGCAAACGATAATTTGTGTATTGATTTTCTGATAATAACAATAAATTTTGATTGTCTAAAAAAATCTTGCCTTCTGTTGGTTTTTCTAAACCTGCAATAACCTTCAATAAAGTTGTTTTGCCACTGCCTGACACGCCTGTTACAGCCACAAAATCACCTTTTTGCACGTCAATATTTATATTTTTTAGTGCAAATATTTCTTCTTGATTGTTTTTGTAAGTTTTTGAGATATTTTGAAGGGAAAGCATGTAGATTTTAGGTAATTTAAAGAAATTTTTTTTTACTCAAAAAGTTTTTGTTGATTTCGTTTTTCTATATTTCTAAGATTAAAATTTTCATTAAATACATTTTTCCAAAAAATATGCACAATTTTTTGCGTTAATAATTCTTCTTTTTGTGCAAAATATATGTCAAAAAGAAAAAGCATTTTTGCCAATGTTTTCAAAAAATCTATTGTAGGCATAAGTTCAATATTTAGTTTTTTACATACATTTTTTATCAAAATTGCTTTTAATGCTACGTTTTCTTTGGCAGAAAAAGGCGTTTTCACAAGCACAGGATTTAGATTTTTTGCTTGATTTTGTTCTGTTTTTTGTTCCAAAAATTGATATAAATTTTTACAAATTTTGTCTATTTCTTTCTCCTGTGTAAAGCCAATTTGTCGCAAAATAGTCTTGTCTTTATTGTTTTCTACTTTGTCGTTTTCTACTTTGTCGTTGTTTATTTCATTTGTTTCTATTTTTTCATCTATTTCTTGCCAAAAATCCAAAAATAATGTTTGTGAAAATGAGCGTTGCATCAAAAAAATCATTTTATTTTCGGTCAATTTCCCAGAAAAGTTATTAAAATTTGGTAAATTTTCATAGAAAAATAAACCAAAAATAGCAGAATTTAAGTAATTTTGAATACGTTTTGCATCAAAAAAAGGTAAATTTTCACTTTCAAAAAATTCTTTTTTAGGTAAAATCTCAAAAAAATTATCTGAGAAAATTACATTTTCGTTTTCAAAATTTGCATAAAACTTTGGTTTTTCTTTTGGAAAAATTGACACAAAAAACGAGTTTTTTTGTTGCAGCATACTTTTTTTACTAACTGAAATTTGATAATTTTCGCCCATTTTTATCAAATATGACGCATATTGATATGCAAATGGATATTCATTTACCAATATATCAAGCGGAATATCACACACAAAAAGCTGTTTTTGATATGAATTTTTAGGTGTATTTTTAAGTATGTCTTTTTCAAAAATCAAAATATCATCTTCATTTTCTATAAAATTTACTAAAAAATCATTTTCCAAAAGCCACCAATCACCATAATTATTTTGCAAAATACTAATATTTTTACCTTCCAACCCTGTAATTTTTGCCATTTCTGGCGTACAATTATGTGCAAGATATAAGATTTTTTCGTTTAAAAATTCGTTTTTTTGTGCAAAATTTTTCGTGTTTTCAATGCCATTTGTAAGATTTTCAAATATAAAAAAAGCAGATTTTTCGTTTTTTATTTCTACATTTCTATCGAAAATTTGTGTTTTTTTTACCTCAAAAAAAGTTTTTAATGGCTTGAAAATATTTTCAGTTTTATAACTATTTTTATAAAAAATTTCCAAAAAAAGGGTTGATTTTTGAAATAAAACGTCTATATTTTTATAATTTCCCTGAAAAATATCTTGTGAAATATGCTTCAAAATACAAGTTTCGTCTTCAAATTCTTGGTTTTTGACAAAAGTTTTTTGGTAAAAAGTATCTATATTTTGGTGTTTTTCTAAGATTTCGTCAAAGGCTGCTTTGATTTTTAGTAATTTTATTTTTGCTTTTTTCTCCGAGTTTTTTTCTAAATTTTCTGCATTTACTTTATTTTTAACCACAAAAATATCCTGTTCCAAATCATCAATTATTAACAAAATATCAAAATTTTCCATTAAAAAAAGTGATTCTTGTATTTGTTTTTTTGGAAAAATCAACACCAAAACGCCCAAATTTGCAAGCACTTCTTTACATTTTTTGAGATAATTTTTCGTATTTTGTTGTAAAAATGTTATGTCTTTTGTAGATAAATCACAAATAATTATCCCAAAATTTTGTAAAAATTCAGGCTCAAATTCATTTTTTCCGACCAAAAAATCGTATTTTTCTTGATAATTTATTGCCAAAAAATCTTGTATTAACATCTTTGGATAGGAAATATTACGCAAATTTTGCATTGCAAAATACAAAAAACTATGCCTAAAATCTGTAATTTCATCATCAATTACATATATTTCTTGCAAAATTTGAAAATGTAGAGGTTCAAATTTACCACTTGGTAGTTTTTTTTGTTGGTAAATTGTAGAAAAAATTTCTCGATTTTTAGTAAAAATTTGTAATATTTTATGGTTATTTTTTGCTTGGTTACCCTCAATAATGGCATATTTTATCGCAAGAAAAACACTTATATTTTTATTTTTTTGAATTTCAGTGTTAATATTAGCACCAATATCTTTTAAAAAATCTGGTTTTTGTTCTAATATTTGTATAATTTCTACTGGTTGCAGTTTTGTGAAGTTAAGGCTATTGATATATTGGTAACATTGTACAAGTGTATTTCTATGTATTATATTTTCAAAAAAATCTTTTTCAATGTATTTCTGTATAATATTTTCCTCAAAAAAATGTGGAATATTGCCTACAATCAACCTAAAAGATTCAAAATTGTACGCCAAATTTTCCAAAAGTTGGGCTGACGTATGGGCATGAGAAAGGTATATTTTTGGCAATTTTTTTCCAAAAACTTGGTCTTGATATGCTTTATATAAAAGCAGATTTTCGTATAAAAAATGCCAAAACATAGTTTTTTGCTCAAAAATAATAGTTTAATTTAAAAATTCCTCAATGCAATTTCCATGCTCCACCAATAAAAATCCTTTGGAAAAAGGAGTAAAAAAGATTGTTTTTTGTTCAAAAGCAAATCATAATGCCCTAAATAATCATTTTTCCAACTTACAGAACCCCAACCTGACATCAATTCACCTACTTTTTGCCTTATTTGGGCAATTTCTTGCTTTGTAAACCCAGCATTTTGTAGGGCTTTTATGCTATTTTCGTAGTGTTCATTAGAGAATTTTGTTTCCAAAAAAACTTCATTTATGAGTTTCCAAATATCTACTCTTTGGCTTATTTTGATGTTGTGTTGTTTTACAAAATCCTCAAATTCTTGGTTATAGCGTTCTTCAATAAAAATAATTTCATTTTTGCGAATTACAAAAGAATAAGGATATGTATTAAAACTTACTTCATCAATATCCTCTACATTAATAATAGAATTTTCACGTATTGTACTAATTTGAAATTCATATTGGCTTATTTCTATGCTATTTTCGTGAAATTTTATTTTTTTCATTTTTATTTTTAGTGATAAAATGGATTACAAATGTCGTTTCTAAAACCTCAACTCACCCCCTCCCAAAGGAGAGGAACTTTAAAATACATTGATTTTGTATTTTGTTTTTGAGTTAGGGTTGACTAATAAGGGAGTATTACCGCCAAAATTTTATTTGGCAAAATAAGGTAAAAATGAAAGTGCTTTTTGGTTGAGGAGGTCAAAATTTTTCTCTAAATTTTCAGTTTGTTGTTTTGTGCTAATATCAAAAAGGTTATTAAGTTGTAATTGCCATAGTTTTTCGCCTGTTTTTGTATCAAACAAAAAATAGGTAATATCCAAATTATATTTGCTTTTTTCTTCTGTACCATATCTTCCGCCCATATATTTGTCGTCATAGCTTTGTACTTTGCCCACAATTACCGCATCAACTTGGAGCAAAGTTCCTAAATTTTTATAAGAATATTGTGTCAAAGTATCACTATACGTAAAATTTTGGGTTGAAATTATTTTTTTGTCTGGCAAAATTGCTTTTGGGCTTGGGTTTTTCACCAATTTTTCATTTTTTTTGTATAATTCTTCATAATTCCCAAACATATTATCTTGAAATAATACACTTTCGTCTATCTGATGTTTTTCCAAACTAAAATTCACAGCTTGGGAATTTCCTACATTGTTAGCATCAGTGATGGAAAATGAAAAGGGCAACACCGCAATTTTTTGGTGTAGTTTTACTTTTTCAAGCACATTATCAGGATAATAAATGTATGGATTTACTTTACTGTTGCAATTTACCAAAAAAAGTAGCATAAAAGCATAAAAATAACAACAATTTTCTATTTTTTTATGCAATTTATTAAAATATTTAAGATGAAAAAATTTAAAATCCATTTTTTTAGTTGATAATTTTTATATATGTTACTTTTTCCATTCCAAAGTATTTATTAAATGAATAATATCTTTTTTGATAAATTCTATTACAGGTGCGAGTGAATCATTTTTTGTAGAAGTTCTGAAATATAATGCACCTCTCAAAAAATGTTTGCTGGAATCCGAAGTAAAAAATTGGAATTGACTTGGCACTTCTCCCTCTAATTCTTGAATAATTGCTACTTTGCCTTTTGGTGTTTTTATGGTCGTATTTTCCACCATATCTGCTTTTACCATGTGTTTGCTGGTAAGTTTGAGGGCATCATCATTGAGTTCTTGCATTTTTTTAATAGGATTTGTGTTATTATCCAAACGATAATATGTAAATTGAATATTCGCCTTAAACTGTGGATATATGATATAAAACCAATGTGGTTTGGCTATTTTTGAGCTATCAGGTTTCGTGTAAGTTCCTACCATTTTTTCAAATGAAAAAGGATATTCCCCACCCAAAAGTTCGTATTTGTGTTCAGGTAAATCTATACGATTGTATCCTCGTGGCTTTGGCGTGTATTCTTCTGCACCACAGCTTTGTAGCATAATCATAAAAGAAAATAAAAGCCCCCCAACTCCCAAAGGGGGAGCAAACTGTTTTTTTATTAAATTCTTATTAAAAAAATTAATAGAAAATATAGTTTTTATATGATGGCTAAATAAATATAACAAAATTTGGGTTATGTATTTCATATTTTTTTTAATTTTTTAAGGAAAATATAAGGTATGTACTCCCCCTTGGTACTTGCTCCCTTTGGGGGTTGGGGGCTTAAAACAAAAATTTCAAGAATACTTTTGCTTTTACTTTTACAAATACTTTTGCGGTCATAAAATCATTTTCCAATGCAAAATCATGTAAGTAAAAATCTTGCAAAGTGCCTTGAATTTCTCCTATATTTTGTTTTTTATCATCTTCCAAAGGATATTTGGCAAGTATTTTTGTGATTTCTGCTTTTATTTCTGCTACTTGTTGGTTGAGTGGTTCTTCTATTGCCTTTCTGATTTGATTTTTAATTTTTGATTTAAAAAGCCATTCTGCAAATTTTGGAAAATCGCTATCACCTTCTATGCGATATTTGATTTTTTGGATTTCTATTTTCTTACTTTTTTCATCATACACAGGTATTCCCTCCACGATTACTTTTCCATTCACACTACCAAGCATATCCAGCGTAATCACCCAAACATCTTTTTTTTCAGGATGAGGTGAGAGATTAATATCTTTTATTTTGGCGTTGTATTTTTTATACGTAAATTCTTGCGTACCAAATATTTTTTTACATTTTTCTATAACCAAATTGCGTGATACTTTGCCCAAAGCGGTGATAGTAGTTTGGTCTTTGATATTTTCTATATTGTAATACTCAGGCAATGGATTTGTTTGTATTTCAGGCTTTTCCCTCACACTTCCCATTGCTTCGCAAGGCACTTGTAAGCCAAGATTAAGCATATTTTGGCTAAAAACCAAAGGCGTAAGTCCTATTTTTTGTCCTTTCATTTGCAAAAAAACCTTATCACCTTCCCAATCGCTGATGTGTTGTACTTGTTGAAAAGTATTCCAAGCATTTTGAATAGGTTGTTTTATATCTACATATTTGGCAAGTTGTTCATCAAATTTTTGCAAAAATTCTTGTTTTTGATTCTTAATCATACTATTTACAATATCAGTCATAGGCAGTTGCAACAATCCAAAATCCAACACAGGCTCATCTATCCATTCATATTTGACTAAGGTTGTACGTGTTTTGGCAGTCCAAGCAGGCAAAATCGTCAATTCCGAAGCAAGCCACACACGCATAGATATATTTTGGTCAATGTTCTGGTCTAATGTTCCACCAAAAAAATCAATTTTTGCCACACCTTTAACATCTGCTTTCAATACTGCATAACTTTCCAAAATATTCGTATTTTCTTTGCCTGTAAGTTTTATATTTTCCAATTTACGAACTTTTATGGCAAAAGTACCATACCCTCCACCATCAAAATTATTGTCTTCAAACACCACATCAGGATATTTTTTGTTCAATGAAGTTTCTATATCTGTTATGTATGCAGAAATTGGAATTTCTACCAAAGATATAGGAGTATTGATATTTTTTTGGGCAAAAATTGTTTGTATAAAAAATATTTTTATACAAATTTGTATCAATATAAAAGAATAAAAGAAACGCATTTGAAAAGATAAGGAGATAATGGCGGAAAAGCAAAAATTTTTACAAAACATTTTATAAAATTTTGCAAAGTTACAAAATGTTTGAGGTTTTTTTAAGGCTTTTAAAATTTTTAAATAAACAAAAATGCTTATTGAATTTTAGTTTATAACAGTTTAGCTTTTCTAATTATATATAATTGTGGTTAAACTTTTGAAAAGTTTTTTTTTTGAAAAGTTTACCTAAAATGAGTATTTTAAATTTAATCTAAATAGATATATTAGTTTTTTTTATTCACAAAAGTTTCCCTTACATTTGATAATATGAAACCTGCGATACTTTTAGAAAAATATAAAAAAGCCCTTCCAAATCTACTCATCTTTGTATATGTGGGTGGTACTGTGTGTATATTCACGTGGCTTCTTATAAAAAACTTTCCTGTTAAAATTGCCACATTATTTTTTTTAATGGGTGCATGTGCAATGGAAGGTTCTATTTTGATTATGGAAAAAAAATTAGAAGGCATAAAACAATGGGAAGATTTTGAAAAAAACAAAGAAAATTCTAATGTAAAAATATCAATTTTGAATTATTTTTCATTGCATATAATACCTCGTATTTATGCCTTAGCACTATGCCAATTTTTGGTGGCTATTTTTGTGGAGGTATCATTTGATGAAAATTTGAATTTCAAAAAAACAACAGAAACACCTATAGCAGGCATTTCAGCATTTGTGCTAATAGAGTTATTTCTTTTATTCGCATATCTTTTTACAAATATTTGGATAAACATAAATTACTTTTGGCAAAGGTGCAGGGCGTATTTGTTATGTATTTTCATTTGGTATTTTTATTTGGGATAAAAAAAATCCCCTTTTTTTCTACAATAACCATAAACAAATCCAAAGCTATTTTTTTTATTTATAATTTTTTTTCCCTACATTTGGTAACATTTTAAAAAACAAAAAGTAACTAACTAATATCTTAGTTATTCACATTTTATTTACAACGAACACTTTTTAACATTTATTTATTATGCCAAACAAAAACAAATTTCTCAAAATCCTTTTTGGTTTTGTGGGATTGATGTGGGCAACTATACAGCCTATTATTGCCCAAAAAACTACCTACGAAAAAGCGTGGGCAAGAGTGGATTCTTTCAATAATCAAGGCTTGCCAAAATCTGCCTACGCTGAAATTGAAAAGATTTACCAAAAGTCAAAAACAGAAAATAATGCTTCACAACAAGTAAAAAGCATTTTATACAAAATCGTCTATAAAGGCTCATTGCAAGATGATGCAACAGACACCAAAATAGCTTTGAATGACCTTGACGCAGAAATCAAAACCGCAATTCCTGAATCAAAACCGCTTTTGTATGCACTTGGAGCTAATCTTTACCTTAGTTATTACCAACAAACACGTTGGCAATTTGCACAAAGATTGCCTACTAACGCCAAAAATAACGATATAGAAACGTGGGACACACGCAAAATTGTAGAAGAAGCACTCAAATACGCAAAACTTTCTTTGGAAAATTCTACCTATTTGCAAAGCATAAAAATTGACCAATACCTTGATATTTTACAAAGTGGCAACGCAGAATCACGCAAATTACGCCCTACGTTGTATGATTTTTTGGCACACAACAATATCCAATTATTGAGCAATGTTACCGTAGATATTACCCAACCAAAATACCAATTTACCATTGATAATCCTGCATATTTGGCAGAAAGTGAAACCTTTGCAAACCTCAAACTTGAAACCAAAGATGAACTTTCTTATCGTTTTGAGGCATTGAAAATCTACCAAGATTTAACCAAATTTCACTTAAAAGACACAGACAAAACTGCTCTGTATGAATTGGAATATGAACGTATTAATTGGGTAAATGTAAAAGCAGTTTTTGAAAATAAAACAGTTACTTGGAAAAAAACCATAGAAAATTTTATTTCTCGCACCGAAAATCACCCAATTCAAGCAGTATTATTCTTTGAATTGGCAAATATTGCATATTCAGAGGGTGTTGCTTTTAACCCTTATTCAAACCCAAAAAATAAGGAAAAAATCATAGAAGCCAAACAAACAGCAGAAAAAGCCATTGCCAAATACCCCAATAGTAAAGGTGCTATTATGTGCAAAAATCTTATCAATACCCAAATTTTGAGAAAAGATTTGACCATACAAACAGAAACCTATCTGCCTGCTATGCAATATTTCCCCATCAATATTGAATACCGAAACCTTACAAAATTGTATGGACGCGTTATTCGCACTACACGAAAAGAATGGCAAGAATGGCAAGCCAAAAACAACCAAAGAAGTAATTATGACAAAGATTTGCTGGTGGATTTTTATAAAAAACAAAAAAATACACTTACTTGGGACACCAAACTTGTAGACGAGGCAGATTTCCAAAAAAATGAACTTCAAGAAAAAATTTCGCCACTCGGACACGGTTTTTATGTAATACTTGTGTCCAATAATGCAGATTTTGATTATACAAACAATGCAGTCGCAGTAAGCACTTTTACCGTTACAAATGTAACCGTAACAGTAAGTTCGCAACAAAACGGTGATGTGCGTGCTTGGGTTACAAACCGCCAAACAAGCCAACCTTTGGAAAATAAAAAAGTAGAAGTATATCGTCATTATTACAATTATAATAACAACAATGGAAATGCACGATATATAAAAGAAAAAATCAACGACCTCATAACAGATAAAAATGGCAAAATAACACAACCTTATAGCAACAGCATAAAGGGATTTGATGCCCAAAAATATGGCTCAATGCCTTATATTTCGTTTAAAGTATATGATGGTGAAGATGTGTTTTCTACAAATGATGAAAACGAAGATAGTTATTATACGAGTATTTATGCCTATCAAAATCCACAAACACCGCAAAATGCAGTGTATGGTGAGGTATTTATAGACAGGGGAATTTATCGTCCTGCACAAACGGTATTTTTTAAGGCAATTTTATTGGAAAAAACAGGAAATATAAATAAACTCCAAACAAATACCGAATATTATGTAGGATTGTTTGATGTCAATGGACAAGAAACAAGTTCGCTTGACCTCAAAACCAACGAATATGGTGCAATAAGCGGACAATTTCAGTTACCCGCTTCTGGTTTGGGTGGTAATTTTAACTTAATTGTTGGCTCAAAATATACATTTGAACACGCTGTAACCGAAAAACAAACCCTCAAAGATATTGCACGACAATATGCGATAACGGTCGCAAAATTATTAAAATTGAACCCTACTTTGAATGAAGATAGTAAATTGACGTTGGGGCAAAAACTTAATATTTCACGTTTGCAAACACAAATTGCAAACCAAACTTTTAAGGTTGAAGAATACAAACGTCCAAAATTTGAAGTAACTTTTGAAACTACAAAAGGTATTTTTAGGCTCAATGATGAAATAACCGCAAAAGGTAATGCAAAAGCATTTTCAGGCGCAAATATTGACGGTGCAACTGTAAAATATCGCATTGTAAGGGAAGCAAGATATGCCTATTGGTGGTATTATTACAGGGGTGGCAATTCTACACCAGCAATGGAAATCGCAAGTGGCGAAGGCAAAACCAATGAAAAAGGCGAGTTTTTTGTCAAATTTAAAGCAATTCCAGATTTAAGCCTTGAAAAATCAGGTAACCCAATTTTTACATATAAAGTATATGCTGATGTTGTGGATATCAATGGTGAAACGCGTAGCGGAAGTACAGACGTACAAGTTGGTTATCAAGCAATTACAATCACAACAAACGCTTCAGAATATTGGCAATCAACCGAAAAAAATACGTGTAAAGTAATCGTACAAAACCTAAATGGTAGCCCTGAAAATGCAAAAGTTGCAGTAAAATTTGAAAAACTAATTTCACCTACGCAAACATTCAAAAGTAGATATTGGGAACGTCCAACCAAATTCGTTTATACCGCAGAAGAATGGAAAAAAAACCTACCAAATGATATTTATGATGATGAAAATAATCATTTGAATTGGAAAAGTGAAAAAATTATTTTTGAAAAAATAATTGATACTGAAAAAAACGCAGAAATTACCGCAGATAATTTTCAAAACCTCAAAGGTGGAAAATATAAACTTAGCTTGGAAACACAAGACAGTTTTGGGCAAAAAGTGGAATCTGTGCAATATGTCACCATAGAAAATCCAAAAGCAAATACACTTGAATTGCCAGACGTATTCACCGTAAAAATGCTCAAAGGTGCAGGTGAAGCAGGCGAAAAAGCACAAATTGTGGTTGGAACTTCTGAAAAAAATCTTGTGGTAAAATATGAACTAAGTGCAAAAGGAAAAATTTTGAAAGAAGAGTTTTTAAACCTTTCAGAAACCCAAAAAATCATTGAATTTCCTTTTGATAAAGATGAAGACAGTTACAGCATCAATTTTATAACTGCAAGACACAACCGTTTTTATCAAATAACCGAAAATGCAACTGTTTTGCACCCTGAACGTGAAATGGATGTTACTTGGGAAACCTTTAGGGACAAACTTGAACCTGGACAAAAAGACCAATGGCGTATAAGGCTAAAAGGTAAAAAAGGCGAAAAAATTGCCTCTGAAATGGTTGCTACGTTGTATGATGCGTCATTAGACCAATTTGCAAAAAATAATTTTAATTTTAGTTTGCGTAAAGATTATTTTTCGCCTTCTGCTTGGACAAACTCAGATTTTGGACGTGCATCTTTGTATCTTGTAGCAAATAATTTTAATAAAGGCGGAGAATCTGTACCTTATCATAGTTTTGATACGTGGGGATATTGGTACAATCAACTCAGCTATTCCACATACAGCAACCGATATCGAGGAGGCAAATATTATGAAAATGAAATGTATATGTCAGTGGAAAAATCAGTAGCACCTACAACAACACGAGAAGAGGGCAAACGAATGAAAAAAACAAAAGACAGAGCAGTAAGCAAAGAAGATGCTGCAGAATTAGACGATCAAAAATTAGAAGCCACTGGTGGTGTCCAAAAACAAAAACAAGAAGCTAAAAAAGAAAACTCCGACCTTTCAGGCGTAAAAGCCCGCACAAATTTCTCTGAAACTGCGTTTTTTCTCCCACACCTTACCACAGATGCAAATGGCGATATTCTCATCAATTTCACCATGCCAGAAGCACTTACTCGTTGGAAAATGTTGGGTTTTGCTCACACAAAAGATTTGAAATTTGCACTTACAGAAAAAAGTCTTGTAACCCAAAAAACATTGATGGTAACCCCAAATATGCCAAGATTTTTGAGAGAAAATGACAAAATCACCCTCTCAACCAAAAT
>JANPJR010000121.1:0-2580 GCA_031425615.1 Cytophagales bacterium | reverse complement strand
TTGGTACACCACTTTCAGTTTTCGCATTAACGTCAATGTCGTTATAGTTAAGTAATTTATCAACATAATGATGTTTACCTAAACAACACGCTTGATGTAATACTGTTCGTCCGTTAGTCTTAAAGTTTTTATCTGCTTTTCCTAAATCAATTAATAATTGGATAATCCGACGATATGCTTTTACCCTATGATCTTTCAGGCTAACGACCATCATTAACGGGGTATAATTACGGTGAATATGATTTTCGTGATCTTCATAATCTACATTGGTATCCTCATGAAGAATTAATCTTTTAACTAAAGCAACGTTACCATTACTGCAAGCCCAATGTAAAGCAGTCATATCATTACTATCACATTTATTTAACATAATCTTTTTGTTTAGAAACAAATTATCCAATAACTTATTGGCGGCTGGTTTGTTGATATCACACCAACCTTTCACTTGTATTTTACTAAGATAAAGTAATGGACAACTACAATATTTATCTTCAGTATTTGGATCAGCACCAGCTACTATTAATAATCTAACAGCTTCTGCTCTATTATATTGCGTTTTGATATCACTCTCAGCGAATCCCCTAATTGCATTCAAAAGAGGTGTTGTATAATTATTATCTCTTTGATTATGTGCTGATGGAAACCTCATCAAAAATAAATCTATGATGCCAACATTAGCATACCTGCATGCCACATGCAGAGCTGTTTCTTTTTCGTTACTAATACTGTTAACCAAACTTTTTACCTGTAATATCTCCCTTGCATTGTAATAATTATTATCATCTAATTCTTGACATGCGCACATTAGTGGTGTGTACCCATCATTATTGCGTTTAATATTAACGTTTAAGTTGGGATTATTTAATAATAGTTTCATGCATTCTGGGCTATTGCATTTTTGTTCGCAAAATATATGTAACGCAGTTTCACCGTCCTCATTTTGTTCGTTAATTGTTGTTATGTTTTCATCTGTCATGTATTTTAATAATAGCATGATGATATCGTAATGACGATGACGACATGCCAAATGAAGCGCATTATTACACTTCATGTCTCTAGCGTCAATTACAAGCGCACCATGATTCTGTAACAAATATGACACTAAATAATAAGAACCACACTTAACAGCACGATGAATTACGTTATCACGTAACACCAGAGTGTGACGCAAGGCTTTAACGGTTATGCTTTCCTGCAGTGATAATGCTTCTGGATAATGTGAGATCATAGATATTGTTACAAATTCATATTGCTTATACTTTGACGCTATATAGAATGGATAATCTCCGTTTCTGTCTGGATTGCGAACTAGATTATTATTCCTTTTAATATTCCTTTTGATCTCGTTTTCAATTGTTATACCATCAATCGTTTCTATAAACCAAAATGGTCGTCTTCCTAACGATGTTAATAATGAACTCATTATTATTTTAAATGTTTGCTGTTATTCTTTTCTTTTTCGTCGATGGTATGAAAACGTTCATTAACATCGGCGACAACAACAAAAAATGTCATTTATGAATGACAATATGCTGTAAAATCAATATTAAAAAAAAATCATGACTTATATTTATATTAATTTTTACTCTAAATTCATATCAATATATATATGATTTGTGGAGGTGCCCTGATCCCGACATAATCTCAACTCCATTTTTTGACAGAACAAATATCAATTTTTTCGGATACGTAATTAAAAAAAATTTTCCAGCGGGGTTAGTCATTATAATGTGTATCTATATACTAATAATATATTTTTTAGAAAAATTTGTTTTGATGAAACTACGAATTTTTGCATAACAAAAACACAAATTTTGTGCTTAAAATACTAAACGTCAGTTGTTATATCCACTCGTTTCCTGTACTTCAATCACACGTTCTTGTACTTTTACATCACGATGAATATATTTTAAGCAAATAAGTAGATCCTAATAAAATAGTTACATAAAATTACACAACACCCTTGAACATATTTATTTATAATTTTAAAACATTGGTCATGACAGAATTCAACGTACTAGTACCATGATTATAACACGTGTCTACTATACATACAGTACTCTAGAGCTAGTACTATACTTGTAATATTTCGATGACTTGTACTAGTACAAGTACTAGTATATTGATTCTATAGTAGTAATACACTGTGTATGCAGATTCTCGTCCAATCGAGATTAGTAGTTGATCCTTATAATTAGCGTACACACCAATCTACATAAACCCGTATTCCGAAACAACAACCGTTGGCTGTATTATACACTACTGTACTTGGACGATTTTTGGTCGTCGCTGCTATACTTCGATGCTCATATTTTTTTATACAGAACATTTTCATTACGTTTGTTGCAACGGTGAGTAAGATAAAAGCACTATTGTTATATTGATTGTGTATCATCACAGTTATGTCATTACATGTCAATATTATTGTTATTTTATTGTTGTTATTTATTTCTCGTTTGTTACGTGTTTCGTTATAAATGTCGTTCATGCTCGCTGATTTTATATATCATTAGTTGTAGTATTTATTATTATTATTATTATTATTATTATTATTATTATTATTATTATTATTATTATTAT
>JANPJR010000120.1:0-2012 GCA_031425615.1 Cytophagales bacterium | reverse complement strand
CCTCCCTTTGTTTAACACGATTGATACCTGCTTCATACATTATTTCGAATTCTTCTGTTTTCGTTGCAAACCATTCGTTCTTTATTTGACCATTCATAAATTTACGCTTGCGTCGTTTACTATCTGATTGATCTTTCTTCTTTAATTTCTATTTTTTTGTTATAAAAAAAGATTAATATTCAAATCCAATATTTGTACCAAATCCAAAAAAAATTGTTAGTTTCCAAATCCGTTGTAATACATTCAATCAATTACAACAAAAACGTACCTTATTTAAGATTACCATCCAATCATAAAAGTGTTTCTTTTTTCTACCATCATATTTATCTTTAGCATTGTCTAAATGTATACCCCATCGTGTTATAGTATATGTTAAGTTAGCAGATGCACTTGAAATATCGTTAATATTTTTCCTCTGTGTGTTCACGACATACGTTACTAGTTTATATACAAAATCTCTTTTCTCTCTTTCCTTTTTTTTGGTTTGTTTGGTTACTTTGGTTTCTTTGTCTACAATGACTACATTTAATCGTTCGCATACAATTTCTGCAACTTTCGTCTGGTAATGTAGCATGAAGTCAAACACAAGATAAATAATTATATGAACTTTTTTCTTTTCTTTGTTAGTCTCGACGTTTGCAACTGCCTCTTTGAAATCATCGTAAGTTTCACAGATACCAGTTGAAGAATCGATTCCAAATTTAAGATGAGTTGCAACGTGCATGAAGAACTTGCAAATCATTACCTGAATGGTCACCTTCATTTTATTAACTAAACCTTCAATAAATTCCGAACATTTATTCATATGATTTTTATTATTTTGATTCTTTCCGATGTAACGGCATCTCTTGCGGACATCAGTTACTGTAAGAGATTCTCCTGATTGGATCAAATCCGGTGCAACCTCTATTGGATCAATAAGATGTTTTTCCCCATGAATGTCTCTGGCATTAGCTGTCTCCAATTAAAACCACGCTTTAAAAAAGGTAGTTGAATTAATTCACCTGGATCTCGATCATAAACCTCATCACCTTTATCATCAGAAAATGCATCATCATCCGTATCCGCATTCTCTTCCAAATCCACATCTTCTTCTTCATTTTCTGTTTTTTCATCGTCTATTTCTTCTGTCGACTTTTCTTCCTTTTTATCCTTTTTTTCACGATTACTTGATTTTGCCACTAAATCATTACTGTCCGTTATGATTGATGGGGAATCTGGTTCGTCTTCCGTGTCACAAAGATCATCACTTTTTTGTTCTGCCATTTTGGAAATACGTAAATATATACGCAGTAAAGATATATAGTGTCCAAATCCGAGTTTCTAAAAATACAATATCTAAATCCAGACGGAAAAGACAACTGGATTTGGGACCACAATCTATGAATCTTGTTAACGGTTTGCCGTGACTTAGAATATTTAATTACTGTTAAGAAAGGATATCCATGACTTGTATGTAATGTGATTTCTATTTAAATAAAAGCGTAGTATATAATTATAATGTACCTATTGTATAATACTACTATATATGACAGTAAACTTGAGAATGCGGATTTGGGAGTTATAACGATTCACATATTGGATTTGGTAAAACACCTTCATATTGTATTGTCGCTCGTAACCGTCTGATACTGGATTTGGGAATTATAACGATTCTAATGTTGCGTCTTCTTGTTGATTAATTAGGCGTTTCTGTTGTTAAACGGATAGTGCTGATATAGTACTACTATACTATATAGTGAAGTCCAGGATGTCAGACCAAATGATGTAATTTTACGTAGAATGAGTACTAGTGTGAATTTATGTTTCGTCTTCTTGTTTATTGTTTAGGCAATTCTGTTTCTAGACAGATAGTGCAGATATACTTCTACTATACAATATAGTGCAGTCCAGGGTGTCGAACCAAATAATGTAATTTTACGTATAATGTCTACATAAAGAATGATCATATGATACTTCCACCTGTATATTCCTTGCACGTGATTGCTACGAATATCATATAACAAAATCAA
>JANPJR010000119.1:0-1552 GCA_031425615.1 Cytophagales bacterium | reverse complement strand
CCTTCAATACGTTCGCATTTCCATTTGTTGGTAGTCCTCTAATGTCCAACCAGAACCTGTTTTGTTTTACTCTCCATGCTGTTGGTGGTGTTTCCAAATTCGGAGTATCCTTTGTTTCTTTTAGCTCAAACAATAGAGTATAAAACCAATTAGTGATACGAACGAATGACAGAAAATTTTCACCAACCCATCCCCCGAACTTATCAGTTGATGAATTTGGATATGGTAATACTTTACACCATGTTAGATTAAATTGTTTTAGTTCAACAAGGACGCCCGTAGTTATTGCTTTGAACGAAGTAGACTGTAATTGTATCTTAAGCCATTTTGCAATCTTAATGTATACCGATTTTGCAACACCTAAAAATACCAAATGCATCGGCACATCAGGATATAATGATGTATCCTGCATGTTGTACCAACTTGATGGAAGCACCCAATCATTGTATTTTTTTGGATTATTTTTATAATCTTCTTTAATTATTTTCCATTTCGTTGGATCGTCGTTTTTGTTATCCTCCGCTTCTTTATAAGTTATACTATTGATAGTATAATCAACAATATCATCGGTGGCTTTCGTGTTGAATCCTTCAGAACGTAGGTAAGCTTTACATGTGACAGGTGTCCATATACTACGTTTACGAGCTAATCTCACATCTTCAAGACATGACTCTAATGGTTTTACCGTTATTCGCTTTGCGGCCAATTTACCAGTCTTATCTAATTTAGATGCTGGATAATTTTTATCCGGTGCATACATTAATAACTTATGCTTTTCATATGTCATCCAACCGGAACAATTATTACAATAATTGATTCGCCAATCGCTGGAGTCACTCATGTCGTGAGTTTGGTACGATTCTTCTAAATAAGTTACCGCCTTTTCTAGAATTTGTTTCTCGCATTCGACGCATGCACGTATGCTATTTACACATAAGTTCGTATCAATCAAATACCCAAATCGTTTGTGGTATTTTGAATTGCCAGCAGCCAGGCACAAGTTATTACGACGTTCGGGTTGATCGGCTAAAATTGAATATACATCGGCGTGAATTTTTACAATATTCTTCGAATATCTGCAAAAAAAATGAATCATGGGACCGGATTGTAATTTTCTGACTTCTTCTGATAGTAACTGGTAAACCTCATCACGATCTTCACCTTTTGCGGAAGTAGCAATTGGATAGGTATATGAGATTTTACATCCATCCTTTGTCATTGCAAAAATTGTGACGGTTTGTACCCAAACACTTTGCCTGTTAGACTTGATCGAATTATTTGGGTCAAAATCGTCTGACCAGAATTTTAAAAACAATACTATTACTTCACTGTCTAACATTTCAGTTTCCTTTTTATTCCTTTCATGAGCATCATTTACAATTTCTTTTACTCTTTCACATTCGAATAATGATAGATCGTTATGATTAAAATTGATTACCCGATTATAATCTTCAACTTCATTTAACAATTTGTCATTCGACATTAACATAACAGCAATACAATCCATTAGGGAAACGTACGAGTGCTTGGTTAAAACTCTAATGTTCGGAAT
>JANPJR010000118.1:0-2178 GCA_031425615.1 Cytophagales bacterium | reverse complement strand
ATCAATATTAACATTTGGAAAGTCATGATTACCATCAACAACAACCGGTCCCTTTTCCGAGGACAGTTCCTTCATATCTTCGTTGTTGGGATTCATAGACTGATGAAAACTTGAGAACTGATAACGGTAATATCAATACGTTTGATGTGGATGGCGTACGGTCTACTTCCAATGTCTATCCTACTCGAGCGTATTGAATAGCATCCTGTATCCTGTTGCTATTAGTTTCTTTAGTATCAGCAACGTCCGGTAAAAGTGGTTAAAGTAGTACAAGTATGTATGCACTTTCACCAGTTTCTCCGGAAGTTTCAGGGTACAGTATAAGTTCAATTGTAGAGTCTACAGTATTAATACTACAACACTCACCAGGTATACTCGTACTCTTATTTTAGATTCGCTATGCGGTAAATGTAATAATAAAAATACTAGCACCTATAGCACCACGGGATGCCCCTAGTTTCATATGGTTAATATAAATTTCTGAAATAACTTTTTGTGCAACTAGTACAAAAATCTGTATCTTTGTGCCGAAAATGTGGAATTAAAGACAAAAAAATATGATATAATAAAAATAATACTAGTACATAGTGTCGAAAGAGAACTTCAAACATTGCATTTGTCAAATTTTACAAATAAATATGTAAACACCTATCCTGTAAGAAGTCGAAGTAAGTATCAAAATATGATTATATGCAATAAGGACAGCTCTACAGTTAGTTTCTTTGAATATCTAGTATTAGCCACATTTAAAGTGCCCTTTTGACAAAATCTTCTATTTGTATTGCATTGGGAAATAAAGAGAACTACCTATGAATAACACCACAAGAATGAAAATCGTAATATAAATTACAGTTTACGATATTATGAATTTGACAGAATTTTTTAAGCTGTAATTTTAATTACGGGTTTGGACCAAAATTTGCTTTTTGCTGTTGATTCAAAATCAAAGCATATGAATGCTTTTGTCAAGTGATTTGTGTTGACGTTACAGCTCCCGTTTGACGTCACATACTCGTATCGGTTAACAAATAAAAATAGTCTTGCTAAATTACAAGATTATTCTAGGCTTTCCTTATTTGAATAATATAAATATTAATATACTAATGTAGCCTTGGTTACATTTCTTATAGTACTGCAGATAGAGAGAACACAATAGACATCATACGCAATGATAATAAAACTATTCGTAACTTGTATTATACATGAATTTTAAATAGGCCCATATGAATTGGTCTGTTTTTCAGGTCAAAAATGAAACGATGGGTCAAAGGTCTAAGGTCGGTCGTTAAAAGTCCTGGAAACTAGCTAAACGAAACCTATATGGGCCCATCGGGTTTTCAAGTATTGTGGTACTGGTAGAACTTGTACTAGAACTTGTACGTAGAGTTCTACGTGACACTTATTGACATTTAATTGCTAAAGGTCAATGGCCTTGACAAACCACGGTTAGACCATTGACTTACTGACCGTCAAGTGACGGGTCAATGGTCAGACCGTGATACCAGGTTAACTTTTCTTGTCTCATTTTTATTTTACCTTTTTACTAAAACTAACTTCAGAGTTAGTTGTACAAATGGCATACCAATTTACTAAAATATCGATGGTCGCTATCATTACTTCTTTACTAAAATAATTAGCTTCAAACTGATATAACAATTGTTTTATAGCCGTTATTAATGATCCATATTACTATTGGTTCGGTTTGTTTTATGTAATATCTATCGAATAATTTATTAAAAGTATTTAGAATCTTGTGTGCAATTTGGAAGATAAACGCCCCGAAACGCAGCCTCAAGTAGTGAATATAATAATTGATTCATTAATGTATTTAGAATCTTGTGTGCGATTTGGAAGATAAACGCCCCAAAACGCAGCCTCAAGTAGTGAATATAAATCTGATTCATTCGATAGCATAGTTATTTCAATGAACCTCAAGAAGTACCTATCTACTTGTTCTATACGTTATTGACCTTATTCATAATTTATAATACTCCTAATTACTGTGAGAATAAATATCTCATCTATAACAAATATACGATATAATATTGTTGTTGTTATGCTTACTAGATGTAGACCAATGCAAATGACTGTTTGTAATTACAGTTTACATTCTGGAGATCTCTTTACAACTTGGCTCAAATCTTCATCTAGTTTATTCATAGCTATGTAATAAACATC
>JANPJR010000117.1:0-2086 GCA_031425615.1 Cytophagales bacterium | reverse complement strand
AATAAAAATTACGATATTTTAGGGACGATCGGCAGAATGTGGAGATCCCACCGAGTTTTTAAGAAAGAAATTGTGAGCTCACTACTGTTGTATATTAGGATTTGTACCGTCACTGATATTGTCAGGTTCAAGATTCAATGTTGGTGTTGAAATGTGTTGAGAAGTTGCACTTTGATGGAATTGATTTGAATTAGAAGCTCCAATTGATAACGCTGTTCGAATGTCTTGTTGTTTAGAGATATATTTTTGTTGTGTTTTCACTATACAGACAGCCTGTCGATACCACGATAATAAATTGCATAATGAATATGTTTCCAGAATATCCAGTGGTTGATACAGAAAATGGCGGTCACAGTATCTGATTGGAGGATTGGATAATTGTAGTGCTTCTATTTGGTCAAGAGTTCTTTGTCGAGTAAGCTTTGATTCATTTCGTTCATTTGGCTGATGAGCCTCGGTATTACGACTGTTCCACAGATCAAGAAATAGCTGAAACATCATTTTTACAAGCTTTCGACCCCATAATAAAGCTGTCATCTCTTTTTCTGGCACGTTATTTGCAGCTAGATGATTGGCAATAATAGTACCCCATTTGAATGCTAATCGACCCCTTATGACTTGATGAAGACCAATAAGTTTTTGGTCATTGTATGCCAATAAAATAGGTGATGGAAGATCGGGTAACAGAGTTGATATGTCAGGTGTGCATGTTGATTCAATTATATTGTAGATCAGTGTTGACATTATGCTTGGTGTATAAGTTTCATTCGATAGAAATTCTTTTAGTTGAACAAACCAAAGTTCTTTAATGCGATTTCGATGGACACATGGACATAGAAATATATGCCTGTGAGTTTCAATAGGACATTGACATGACAAACATTCTTCGCTGATAGTAGAATCATACATGTGTAGTCTTTCACATGTGGTTAACCAGTTAAAAATAAATTTCCTAATACGCCTCTTGTCGTTCCTAGAGAACTTTTCGATCGTGGAACCATGGATCTGCCACCAGATGATGTCGGGAACTGAAGGTTTCCAGTCAAATTTTTCAATAAGATATGTTCTTAGTCCTGGAGATCGTGATGATTGACGAATATTTTTCTTATAATCTCTTGTTAGAATATCAAGGTTGAGATACATAGTGACTGGATTTGCGGGAAATTCTGCATACTCAAACTGAGGTCCTTTGTTGACAAGATAATTTGTTGCATATGCATCTGCATCAATGTTAAATTGTGCCTCCCGTGAAAGATCATGATAGGAGATATGCTCATCTTGATGGCCCTTGACATGGGATAGTTCAAAGATAATCTGATGGCGCCGTAGTGCTTCGATCTCATTTTGAATTTGGAGGATTACATCAGCTTCTGATTTTAGATACATCCTGGGATAGGTGATGCCATTGATAATCTTTTGGACCCATGAAACGAGTGCTAGGTTGTCACAATACAGTAGGATTTTTCTGGGTGCTAAGAACTTCAGATTGTGACTTGTAATAAAGAGATGTAGGAATGATATACCAGCTAACATACCATACGCTTCGCTCCTGAAGGAAGTAAGAGAAAATTGAGTACCCATAACTGGACCCTCTATTTGACACATTTCTGTTTGCATCGTTCCGATAGCCACTCCAAAGGATCCAATATCATCTTTCAGACCTCCATCCGAGACTATAAATACTTTGGTAGAGGGACATAGTATTGTGTTCTCGAGGTGTTGGGTATCATGAATACGGTAGTGTTGTAGTATCAATCTTTGCCAGCATGGAGCTGTACTTATTGCTTCATCAATATCTCTTGGTGGTGATATTGGAACACTAGATGGTATGTTACATTTGTTCTTGTTGTGATGGGCTACTATGGATGTACTGTTTGTGACAATATCTACTGGAAAAAAGTTGTGCGGAATAGTGTTAATGAGAATGTTGTCTGCCAGATTGAATGTAGTTGTGCGAACAGTATTTGAAACAATATTGGTGTATTGTGTCAAGGTCGTATCTCTGCATATAATTATATTGGAGTAAAGTGGATCAATGTAAGCTTGCCATATAGTGATTGAGATGAGGATGATGACATAGTCCACG
>JANPJR010000116.1:0-1619 GCA_031425615.1 Cytophagales bacterium | reverse complement strand
TCTTGATTACCTGGAAATACCACGTGTTCGGTAGGTACGAATCGTGACTCATGTTTTCTGAAGCCACTCATTACGCGCAAACTCTCTTCCTCTACCTCAGGCTGGTAGGCGGAGTGAAACTTCTCAGTCATGTGCTTAGTGAATGTACATACCTGCCAGGGCTGTAAGCCCCTGCTACCTGCATACTGTACTGCCTGTGAACGATGGTGAGTTACTTTACCACCAAGGACATCTAAACCTGTTACTGCGAGTACGTGCCTCATGGCATTACTCTCTGCACTATAGTTGGAATATTCGTTGATAGGAATGTCCCACCATTCAGCACGTGCAGATGTATCACCTCGTAAGAAGTTGATGCGGTTCTCTAGCGAACGAAGCTTCATGATTACTAGGGCTGCAGTAGCAAATACGCTGCACTGCCTGTAATCGCGATGGCGCTGTGCACCTACCTGCTTATCAGTAGTATGCTTATCTTTGTGTACAGCGCCCTTACGAAGAACTAGTAGCAAGGTGCGATTACGAGGTGCAGCAAGTTCAGGTCCGAACCCGTAAGACAGATTTAAATCACTTAGGAGCATCTTTCTACTACTAGCTCCACGCAGTCCTGCGTTTTTCCCCCAAGTATACGAAAACAACAAGTCAAGGGAATCTGCGCGCAATTTCAATATGGCATCTACGAGTTTTACGACATCATCATCAGAAAAGACGTCCTTCAAGCCTTTATGTGGATCAGTACCGGCATAGGCACGGTTACTGCGGGCTATGTGGGAAACCTGCTGGTCTTTAATACACTGTACAATTACAGGGGTGTACTGAATACCTGTACGTGCGGCACGATTTTCTACATTCTGTAGAAACCAGCTGAGGCCACTGATTTTTTTTTCAAAGACGCAGTACTAGTACCAGCAAGGTTTACGACTACCTGAGTGAAGTAAGTTTCTACGTTTTGCTGTGTTACGTACACAGTACCTAGTTTACTTACGGACGTCTCTAACGGTGCCGCCGTGTTGTTTTCGTTTTGGTTTTCATCGACGATGGCCAAATGAGCGGAATATTCCTCGACCCACAGAATGAATTTACGATAAATACTTTCGTAAGTTGAGTTCGTTCCGATGGTCTCGCTCTTTGCGAACAACATGCGCCTTTCACAATAGCGCCACGCTGCCGTGATGCCATCGAAATTCTCATGGTAAGTTGTGTAGTTTTCGATCGTCATTTTTACTCTTTTTACTGTCTGATTGTTAGCGTTTTGAAAAAAATGGCTTGAGGTTCAAAAATTATCGATGCAGAATTGGAGCTCGTTTCAAACCATTTTCCAAATATAAATACTTAGGCAGCAGACTGCCTACTATAGAGCCCATCGCCTAAGTATCCAGATTTCGAGCTAATCTGCAAGCCAATCCGAAAAATAATCTGGTCATTAGGCTTAACTTCTGTACAAATAATCTATAGTAGTTTTTCAAACCAATGCGTTGAGACGGATAAAGTTTTCCGGTAGTTTGGCTACAGGGTACAGCTTTCTACCGGCGCGTATGTGCGCGTATGTGCCCTCTAAGTACGTAAAACAACAGGGACGCGCGCAATTTCAATAAAGAGCAAGCGAGTACAGTACTAGTTAC
>JANPJR010000115.1:0-8622 GCA_031425615.1 Cytophagales bacterium | reverse complement strand
TATTTATTTTTTATAAAGTTCCTGCATTTGGTTTACATTTTTTAATCCATCCTTGTGGTCAAGCAAACTATTAACCTCTAAACTTTGATTTTTAATTTTATTATAAAAATCAAAAAACGACATTTTTTGTTCTCCTGTTATTTCACAAATTTCCAAATATGACTGATAATCCAAAAGAGTAACTCTTTCATTTTTTTCGTGTGATATGTAGTCATTTGGAAGCCCAGACAAAACAAAAGCTTCCATTTCGTGATTTTCGTCCAAGTACAAAGCAACTAAAACTTCTCTATTAAGAGCATCTACTCGGATTTCGCATGCTACAATGGATTGCACTTTATAAATATTCAAAAAAGGGTATTCTTTATTTTCTTTTTCAATTTCCATTTTTCGCTCTTTAATTAACAAAAGACTTTTTGGACTTTGAAAAGTTTTGTAAGAACGAATTGATAATTCAAGACCATTTGTTTGATCTTTTACATGAAATATGTGGGTAGTCATTTTTTTTTTTTTTTACAAAGATATAAATTAAAATGGGAAATATTTGAAAAAATATTCAATATGTTAATTACCAAGATGTTATGAATTTTTTTCAATAATTAGTGGCGATTTTACTTCCAAGAAAATTTAATAACCCAATAGCCAAAGCATATACAAAATAAGCATCTTCTTTTTTGCAGTTAATGATTGGTCTTATACGTCCAGTTCTGTCTTGTTCATGCACATATTTTGACGTAAAATTAAAAAATTTCCAAAGACCGTCATAAAAGTCATTTATCCCTTCTTGGTCGTGTTGGTCAGCCCTCATCAATATATCAAACTCCTCTTTAAATCGTAAGCGATCTGGTGTTCTTTGAGTAGCATCGCCTATCTTTATATTTTCAAAAAACCTCCTTGAGAGAAACATAGTTTTAGTCCAATCCCCCACATTCATAGCGTCTTCCATATCTTTCAAATTTTGCGTGAGTTGATTGTAAAGTAGCTCCCAAAATTCAGGTATTTCAGGCGAATCAGGAAGCTGGAACTCTAACAGCATGAATTTTCCTATGCCAAGTTGTGAGATATAATGATTTATCCAATCACTTTGTTTTATTTCAAAATATTGATAAAGGTGTTCGTTTTGAGTTTTCAATTTTTGTTCTGTTGCTCCATTAGTTATAAGTTGGTAAGAACATTTTTTTGCGAAAAATTCAAAATAAAAATTTGCAGATTTATCTCCCCTACTTTCTCTTGTTTTTTCAATAAAAGCGAGGTCTTTTTCACAAAGAGGTACTTGAAAAATTGCTGTGTATTCTGCTTCTGGGGCGGGATACAATTTTAAAAATACTTCCAAATCGTTTTTTGATAATAATTTTAATTCTTGGGGCTCTCTGTTAGTTGTAGGGGTTTCTATAAAATTGACCAATGATTTACCACCTACAGATAATTTACCTGAAACAGAGAGCAGTACTTCCACATCTTTGGCAAAAACGAAGTTTGCCACAACCCTCAATGCTGGTTGGATAGTGTTCGTTTCAACGCTTACGTTTAGATTTTCTAATCGCATATTTTTTAATTGGTTTTATAATTTTAAAAAAATTAGTATGTAAATAAGTTGTTTTTTTTAATGTTGTGTACTTGGACAACCTCAAAATATATTACCAGAATTGTTTTCATTTGATAATAATCCTTTCACTTTTGTAACCAACCTATAATCAACACCCGATTGTTTGAACAAAGAAAAATGTTTTTTACCACAATCTATTTTCATTTTTTCGTACCCTCTTAGGTTTTGTTCTGAAAGGCTTGCTTTTGTTTCTGCGACAAAGTATATTTTTGTATCATTTTCAAAAACCACAGCCCAATCAGGTGTGTAATTACCTATTGGCGTGGGGATTTTGAAAGCACGAGGAAGTTTTATAAAAAACTTTATTTCGTCTTGTATTTCGCAGTCTTTTGCAAATTCGGTCTCTACATTGCTTTCTACATGGATATAATCAAAAAGTGTTTTTTCGGGTACAGAAACCGCAAATAAATATTCTAACTCAATATTAAGTTTTTGATTTGTGATGATTTCCATTTTGTAGTTGTCTTCTGTAAATTCATATTCAATCCCCCCAACGAGCAATTCTTCAAGGGTTTCTTTGAGTTGAGATATGACTTGTTCCAAATATTTTTTTGGGTTGTTGAACAAATATTTTAGATTATTTACATTTGACAATATTTCACATATTGTAGCCCGTGTAATTTCCACCCTATTTTGGATATAGGCATATACATCAGGGATAGGATATGTTTTTTCTTCTGTTTGTTGAATTTTTGCGTTTTGTAAATCAGTTTTTACGCCAAATTCTGTGTAATTGATTTTGGCAGTTTGAATGTCTAAAACAGGGCGAGCAATAGGCAAAATATTATTTTTTTTTTTTATGGCATTCTCTACAAATGTTTTTTTGTCATAACTTATATTGTAGATTGTTTTTTTGCTGATTTTATCCCAAATTTCAAAAAATTCAGGGTAGTTTTCCTTTGTAATTTCTTTGTTTGGTTGGGGCGTTTTTTTATTGGGTGGGAGGTTAGCATTTTTAATACGATTACCAAATTTTACGCTTGTTTCTTCTTCAATTTCTTGTTGCAAGGCTTTTGCGAAATCTTCATAATGCTCGTTTGGTATTATAGTAAGCACGTTTATATTTTTGCTATGCACTCGTCTGCCTGTGCTATCTACACATAAACGCAACCCTCGCCCAATTTCTTGTCGTTTTTTGAGTTCTGACTTTGTGTCGTTGAGGGTACATATTTGAAAAACATTTGGATTGTCCCAACCCTCGCGTAGGGCGGAATGTGAAAAAATAAACCTCAATGGTTCATCAACACTCAATAATTTTTCTTTGTCTCGCATGATAAGGGCATACACATCTTCATCATCTTGGCTATCACCTTTTGTGTCTTTTAGTCTCCCTTTTTTATCTTGTGCAAAATATCCATTATGGACTTTTTCTTTATTTAAAAACCTTTCTAAGGGAATTTCGGTGTCGTGTGCTTGTTGTTTGTCAAAATATTTGCTGTTGGGTGCGTTTGGTGTGAATAAATCTCTGTATTTATCTTTGTTAATTTTAGCATATTTTTCAAATATTTCCTCAAACCAAAGGGCAAATTTACCTTTGGTTGGATTGTCTGGGTCATGATAATCACGATAATTGCTTACTTTGTTGATAAAAAACAAAGTGATAACTTTTATTTTGCTATACCCTTTTGTTTTGCCTTCTTGCCAGAGTGTAATTTCTTTCTCAAAATGGATTTTTATGGTGCGTTCCATTTGCGTTTTGAGAATATCCTCATTCATATCCGATTGGATACTGCCTTCAGATAAAGTAACACCATTTAAAAATCTAATTTCTTTTTTGCCAAAATCAATCTCCTCCACAATATATTTCCCTTTGTAAGCATCTCTATTTCCTGAAAGGTAAAACAAATCGTTTTCGTTTTTTACCCAAATATCTTTATGGCTTACACCATGCAAAGTTTGTACTTGGATAGTGATTTTAGCTTGATTTTTATCTTTGTCTAATTTTTGGACATGTATGTAAGCCCCATTATAATTGTCGTTGGCAGTAATGCCACTTACTTGAATCTGTTTTACCAAGCCCAAATCATAAGCCCTTACAGGGCTAAGTGAATATACTAAATTGTATAAATTGCGGTGTGTGGCACTATATCGTAATACAAAAAGCGGGTTGAGGTTAGCAATGGCTTGCTGTCTCGTATTTGTTTCAAAATTTTGTGGTTCGTCTATGATTACAATAGGTTTAGTTTGTTGAATATATGCGATAGGTTTTATGCCTGTTTCTCGTATAGTGTTTATTACATTGTTATCTTTGGCAAAACTATCCACGTTGATAACCAATATTTCTATGGCATTGGATACTGCAAAATTTCGCAAACTACTCAGATTGTTGCGGTCATACATTACGTTTTTTACTGAAGGGTTGTTATACAATCCTTGTAAATGGTCATGTGTGATTTGTAGATTTTTGATTGTACCTTCTCGTATAGCTACACTTGGCACCACAATTACAAATTTTTTAAATCCATATACTTTATTTAGCTCATAAATTGTACGCAAAAATGTATAACTTTTGCCTGTGCCCGTTTCCATCTCAACCGTAAAATTTAGACGGTTAAATATTACATTTTCACTGGAGGGAGGTTCTTGTTGTTTTTTGCCATTTTTTTTGTTTTCAGATACAAAAACAGCAGGCACTAATTTATCTGATATTTTTATATCATTTTTAGCCTGTATTTTTTGGATATTTTCCAATATTTGTGCGTCGCTTATAGCCAAATGATTAGCCACGCCTTTGTCGTGTAGGGCAAGGCTTCCATTTTCTACTTCAAATGACACCTCAAAACTGCCTTGTGCCAACGGTTGCCCTTCAAATATATTGACTACTGCATCAATAGCTTCAAGTTGGTAAGGTTCGGTAGCTGAGAATTGTAATTTCATATCAATATTAAAGTTATATCTTGGTTTTTGAGACGCAGTTTTAGGCTGGTAAACATTACATTATTTTTAAAATTGCTATCCAACATATACACTTCTTTGGGCGATTTTGCCAATATCATAGCCTCGTATTCTGGTTTGTATTGGGTAAAACAAAACCATAGCTCCCCCTCCGAAGTAGGTACCTTGTAAAAATCATCATCTTTTGTATAACGGATATTAAGCCCCAAACCACGTTTCAAACAAAGTTCTATGAACATACTGTCCTCATTACCCTCCGCAGGCGAAAGTTGTGAATCTTGAAAGTCAAAAAGTTGTTGTTGGAATGCCTTTACATCTGCCACATCATTACGCCACGATTTAAAATTACTTTTGTCCAATTTATACGCCTGACATTTGGGTAAAGGTTTGTCGGAAAATTCAATTTTTCCCTCACGCTGTTTTTTGATTTTTTCTATCACTTTGTTGATGCGTGTCTCTGTTATTTCAGAAATATCCCTATAACCTGCTTTGTATCCCTCACTTGTAGTTTCTAATGACTCCTCCAACTGCACACAGATAACTTTCCGATTACCCCCATCTTCCTCATTCAATTCTATCACCGCTTGAGCTGTCGTGCCACTACCTGCGAAGAAGTCAAGGATAATGTGGTTTTCGGTGGATTGGGTAGCTAATTGCAACATCTTTTTAATCAAATCCACAGGCTTAGGATTTGTAAAGTATATTTTTCCATCAAATATTTTTTTTAATGTCTGTGTCCCATTAGTGGTAGTTCCAACATCATTCCAAAGTGTTTTTGATACTTTTCCCCTTTCTAAGGCTTCAGTCAAAAACCTTTTCCTTTGAGGGCTGGCATCCCCTTGCACACCAAAAACTATTCTATTATCTTTAAGCAATTCTTGGAATTTATTAAAATCATTTTTCCAACTACATCCTTCATTTGGTAGATATATTTCTCCTGTATTTGGATTGACAATTTCATATTGTTGGTTAGGTCTCCAACCACCTACCTGAAAAGGGTCTGCTTTCCAATATCCCCTTTTATCATTATCAGGATTAGCAAAGCCTTCTCCATCTTCAGGTAATCTAAATTTATGCCTGTTTTTTATAAAATGCTGTTTATTTTTAAAATATACCAAATTGTAATTATGTGATTCTGATATGATTGCTGTATTTGTTACAGACTTTGTTGAATTCCAAATTATATCAGCCACAAAATTTTCTTCTCCAAACACTTCATCACAGAGTAGTTTTAGATTACTTGCTTCGTTGTCATCAATAGAAATAAATATTACACCATCATCACGCAAAAGTTGGCGAGCTATGGAAAGGCGAGGAAGCATCATAGAGAGCCAATTGGAATGGAAGTGTCCATTTTCTCTTGTATTTTTTTTCCAAATATTTGTTTTATTGTCAAGTTCGGTACGTTCCAAATACTCTTTTTTATCTTCCTTAAAGTCGTCAGGGTAGGTAAAATAATCATTACCTGTGTTGTAAGGTGGGTCAATGTAAATCATTTTCACCTTGTTGAAATATGATTTTTGTAAGATGCGAAGTACTTCCAAGTTTTCACCTTTTATAAGCGTATTCGTGTGTGGATTATCAAGTGGATTGAGTGGAGAACATGGTTTGAGTGTTTGGGTAGTGGTTTTATAAATATTAGCACGAGCTTCAGATTTGCCTGCCCAAGAAAGTTGATAATATTCGTTTTTTTGGGTAATATTTTTGTTGAGTATTTCTTGTAATTTTGTAAAATCTATTTGATTTTCGGTAAATACTTCAGGAAATATTTGTTTGAGTTGAGATATTTGTTCAGGAATAATATCTAAAGAACTGCCATCCATGACTAATTATAAAAAATGTTTATTTTTTTAACAATACAAGTATTAAAATAATGTTTATTACTTTGATGCAATAATAAAAATTTATAAAAAAAAAACAAAATAATCAATAATTATTCATAAAAATAAGTAAAAAAAACATATTTATTGTTTTTGTTTATCCAATTATTAATAAATAAGGCACAAAAAATAAAAAACATTAGTTTTATAAATATTTTAACAAATATATAGTTTTTTGTAAAAAATATATGTTTTTGGTAATTAACAACTAAAATTTAATATAGTAGAAATATTTTTTCTAAAAACAACAAAAAACACCCTCACAAATGCGTCCATCTGTGAGGGTGTTTTTGGTTTTTTGTATTTGTGCTTTTCTTCAAAGCTCGTATGTATCGGAGGTGGGAATCGAACCCACTACCAAAAGGTTATGAGCCTTTCATGCAACCGTTACACTTCTCCGCTGTGTTATAATATTGTGCAAATTTGCAAAATATAAACAAGAAATGCAAATTTTTATTGAAAATAAATACCATTATCCTGTCGTAATTCAATTATTCTCGGAAAAAGGTCTTTGACAATCATCAGAAACATTGGTAGCTCCTAACTGGGTACAAGTCGCAATTCAATTATTCTCGGAAAAAGGTCTCTGACATGGTAAAAACTACCTCGTACCTATCATGCGGGACGTAAGGTCGCAATTCAATTATTCTCGGAAAAAGGTCTCTGACTTCCTACTGAAAAGCAGGAACAATTTCTCATAGAGATAAAGTCTCAATTCAATTATTCTCGAAAAAAGGTCTTTGACAAAAGTTAGAAGTCAAGTAATGGAAGCTATTTTCCGTCTCAATTCAATTATTCTCGAAAAAAGGTCTTTGACACATTACGAAATAAACGGTTGTTTTGAGTTTGTGTCTCAATTCAATTATTCTCGAAAAAAGGTCTTTGACTGCTAATTCATATTTTTTTGTAATGAATTGATAATCAATTACTTCAAAAACTATTTTTAGATAAAACTTAGAAAAATACAATTTCAAATTAAAAAAATACAAAAATTTATCTTATCTTAGTGCGTCAATTATTTGTGTTTGCACTATTTCTACTACCAAAAGATTACGAGTTTTTCATACAACTGTTCAATTATTTGCGGTGTTGTAATATTGTGCAAAGTTGCAAAATACAAATAAGAAATGCAAATTTTAATATAAGTTTTCGCTGTACAAAATATTACCCTTTTGTGGGTTAATTATTTGGTTTGCGTTCTTGGCGATTTCGTAAGCAATCCGCCTATCAACGAATTTATTGGTATTTGTCAAAAACCCTTGTTCTACATGGTCATGGTCAGACTCCAAAGCACAAGCCTTTAAAACAACAAAACAATTACAATGCCTATAACCTGTGATGACCAACCCTTTTTCAATGTTAGTGGGTTGATGTGCATATTCCAAATTATTTTGAACGTGGATTGCAGAACATAAAATATATTCATTCATTTTTGTGCATTACTTTTTAAAAGGGTGTTTTAAAAGGTTTTTTAAATGTTATGCTGTGCCATTTTTTTTGGTCAATGGGTTTTACATTTTTTTGCAGAAATTCAATTTTAGTTGAAAGAGCAAGCCCCTTTTTAAATTGCCAAAGAGCATAATCACCCCTTATTTCTAATATTTTTATGGTGTCTATCTTTGGCACATCAAATGGATTATCACTTTCCCATTTATAGGAATGAGCATAAATATAACCAACCTCAATTTTAGGGTATTCATTTTTTTGGGAAAAATTTATGATGCTACTCCCCATAATTAATATAACGAATAAAATAGATGGCAAAAATGCGAAAACAATAGATATGATGATTTTTTTCATAGTATAAAAAGTGTTGTTTGTTTATTGTGGTTAAATTTCCTCCATTTCAAGTTTAAAAGTTTTATCACTATGCCCAATATCCCCAAGTCCTATGATTTCAAAACGCCTTACGTTGTAGGGTGTGTTGGGCATATTGCCAATATCTGAAAATGATACATTCATTTCAAATTCTTCTAATCCGTTTTCTTGAATTAGGTCAATTATTTGTTGTCCTGTCATGGTTATTCTTTTTTGGTTATTTTTTGGATTACTTCTTCAATTCCCATGTTTTGGTACTCCTTTGCGATTCCGCCTTTGAAAATATCGTAAGGCTCTTTTGCATTGTGGCAATTATCATAGATTGCTATTTCAATCAATCTTTTACCTTCTCTCCTTTTGAATAACACAGGTTTGTTGTCCGAATACCTACCCCAAAGGTTAAAACTAACATCTCTTACGCCTTCC
>JANPJR010000114.1:0-3856 GCA_031425615.1 Cytophagales bacterium | reverse complement strand
GGTTCTCTGATAATTTTAGTGGAGTTCCAAAGTTTCAAAAAAAGTGAAAAAATATACAATATTTTTAGCAAAATAAATCCCACTTTATAAAATTTTATATTGCAAGAAAAATATTTTTAAAATAATATTTCGTAAAACATTCAAGGTTTTTAAAACCTTGAATGTTTTACGAGATTTCCACTAAAATTGTCAGAGTACCACATTATTTTCTAAAATAATGTTAGTTTTGATACCTGCTTGACCATTCTGATATTTTTATTTGACAATTAAAATATTCACCATCTTTTAAAACTTTTATGTTGTAGTGATGAGACATATAAAATCAATTTTCTAATTTATGGAAACTTTAACTTTTTAGTCTTAGCATTTCGCTGAGACCAAAAAAAAGTTTTTTAAAAATGATAAATGTGTCATTTCGCAGATATATTCCAGAGGAATATCACTGTTTTTAGCTACGATTACGACAGCCAGATTCCTATGGAATGACAAAAAAATTAACATTTTTCTATTCATTTGTAAGCAATCTAAACAGATATAAATTTTTAAATTTTTGGAAAGTTAAAATATTTTTAAATTACCTTTTGGAAGGTTATATCGCTAAATAAGTACAAAAAAATCAAAAATTCTTAATTCCTAATTCATTATCTATTGTTTATTTTTTTTCCTTACATAATCTCCATAATTAATCATCAGTGCATCATACATCAAATCCCCTTGTAACAAGTAGCCTTTTCCGCTCAAATGCACCCTATCAGGTGCAGAAAGCCCCAAACTAAGCCATTTGGTAACAGAGCCAAGTCCGCCCATGATATTAAAAATATCCCAAACCGCACAATTTTGTTCATTAGCTACTTCCATTATCATACGCACCGCAGAGAGGTTGCTTGTATTGATTTTGCCACCAGGCAATGCACAATCACCAGGCGTAGTAATCATGATAGAAGACGCAGGGAAAGCATTTTTAATGCGTTTTACAAGGCGAGCAAGGTTGGTTTTGTAAGATATTGCATCAAAATTGAATGTATAAGCATCATTTGTACCCAACGACACAATCACCAAATCAGGTGCAAGACTATGCAAATGGCTTTCAAATTTGGGGGTTTTCAAAAAAGATAATACGGTGGCACTATTTACACCTACCGCAGTATATTGCACACCTGCAAAATCATTTTCCAAAGAAATGCCTTCCAATGTAAAAAAATTTTGGTACTCAAACCTTTTTTCTAAAGCAAAAGTAACATTGATTTGCGAACTTGGCAACGTAAATTCTGCAAATCCATCAGCATCAAGCCTTGTAGGGTATATTACACCTTCTGGTGTAAGAATTTTTACATAATACGAACTTTTATTATTTACTTGATAATACACTTTTACCCTTGTAATAGGGTATTTATGTGTAGAGAGTTTATTAGGGTCAATTGTAAATTGTGCATCAGCACTTTGCGTAGTAGAAGTCATACCACTCAAACCCCAAGAACAGGACTTAGCTTGCTCTACATTTCTACAACCTGCCCAAATGCCTTTATAATTTACGCTAATATTGTGCGGATTGGAGGTACTCGCCATAGAACATGGGAAAAAATAGCCACGACCGCCATTGCCCAACAATTTTTCATCATTGAAGTGCATACGCATTTGTCCCGAAAAAAAATCTGCTTGTATATGTGAATCTCCAAAATGCACAATATTTATTTTATGTGTACGATTTTGGATAAGTTTATCCATAGCACCATGAAATCTTTTCATGGCAGTTTGTTGTGCTGGCACATATATACGATTATCATTATAGCGTACAATGCTTTCATATTTTTTGTCAAGCGTATATTTAGGTTGTGGGATATTGTCATCTGGACGTGATATAATAAGAGATGTCAGAAAAGCCCAACCCAAACTTAAAAAGAAATTAATAGAATAAATCATAGAAATTGGGGGAATTAAAAGCCCCCCAACCCCCAAGGGGGAGCAAATAGCCTTAAATTTTGAATTTTTTACTTTTTTTTAACTTTTATTTTTTGCATTAATTCCTCTTTTGGAATTTACGCTCCTTTTTCGGGTTTGTTCCCTTTGGGGGTTAGGGGCTAAAAAATCTTGTGGTATAAATCGTATTCTGTCAAAAGGGCTTTATAAAGCATTTCTGCTACGAGTTCTGCACCTTTTGGCGTAAAATGTGTAAAATCTTTATTTGCCAAAGGTGTTGGTTTTGCAAATACCCAACTTGGCATGGAGTTCTTACCGCCCATTGCTTCATACAAATCCCAAAAAGCACATTTTGCTTTGAAAGAAGCGTTTTTTTGGGCATTGCGTATTTTTTCTATATTTGGATAGCTTTCATAATTTCCACCTATATTGCGGGACATATCCGACACACCAACCACCAAAATACTTATATCAGGGCGAATACTTTTGAGAAACATGAGTTGCTCATAAAACAAATCTTCATAAAATTTGTAATCAGGCAATGGATTGGGCACAATATTAACACCAAATTGCAAAATCAAAAATTTTACATTCAAGGTTTCAAATTGTTTGCGTAAATGTGCCTTTGGTATGCGTGAAAACTCTATACCTGAACTCCCTCTTAGTGGAATATTATCAAATGTAATACCTTTTTTGCTATCCAATGCCACACCATATAATTCTGGTGCTTTATTGCCTTTAGCAACACCAATGCCAACCGTTATTTCCTCAAAATCATCTTCCAAATCATATTTAAACATGCCTACATTGGCAGATTTTTCAATGGTTTTTTTTGTTAATTCTTTTTTATTTTTGTCTTGTAAAGTAATTTCAAAAGGTGCATTAGGATTGCGGAACAAGAGTTTTACAGTTTCTACTTTTTGTTGTTTTGGTGTAGCATATTGTGATTTATAATACGAAAAAAACGATTTTGTCCATTTTTCAGGTGCATCAGGTTCAGGTTTGTAAAATTCGCCTAATGTACCATAATATTGTGAACCTTGTGTTGTATATTTTACGCCATACATGGCTTTTTGGCTAAAAAATGATTTTGCATTTTGTAAAATACTTGCCTTGCTGTTCAACTTATCTACTATACTTACCATACCTACACCAGAGCCACCAAAACTTTCTTGGAATTTTTCACGCAAATATGCAGTAATTCTATCACCTTCCAATTGGCTATCGCCATAATGTAATACACGTAGCAATGAGTCATTTTTTTTTGTTTGGTCTAATGCTTCAAAAAATCCATCTAAAATTTCTCGTTGTTCATCTGGATATTGAATACGCCATTCAGGGCGTAATTTGAGTGAATCAGGCACAAATACACGGTCATTGCCACCAACATATTTTATCTTTTTTTTATTTTTGGTGGAATCATCTGTATCATTTTTATTATCAAAATTTTGCTGAATATTGCTTATATCTGCATATTTTGGTTTTTCTTTTTTCTCCCAAACTTCTTGCATTTTAGGAATTTTCAAAACAAATCCCTCAAATTTTAATTCATTAGGTATAAAGGAAAACGTCAAAATACCAAACAAAATAATGACAAGTATCAATAAAAATAGTGTACGTTGCGGTTTTACCATATTATATTTCAGTAATCAGTTTTTCAGTAGTTAGTTTTTTCAGTTCAATGTGATTTGTTCCCCTTTTGAATTTAGACGGTTATTTGAATTTTAGAGGGAATCTTTTTCGCAAATATAACGAAAAAGGGCTATATTTTGGGTAAAAAAATGGTAAAATGGTAAAATAGTCTTAATTTTTTTTTTTAAAGTAAAATTTTTTTATGTTTTTACGTTCTTGTATAGAATTAAGAAATTGTCAAAATTTTTTTTTATACTCGTATTAAAAAAAAATAAAAAAAATATCAAACATGTACTAAAAATCACAA
>JANPJR010000113.1:0-1557 GCA_031425615.1 Cytophagales bacterium | reverse complement strand
GAGTAGAGAGAGAGAGAGAGAAATACTAAACTAATTTAAGTTCTAAGGCTATTTCAGGCTGTTCGAGGAGGGTCTGAGAACTGGATCGTGGGAGTAAAAATACAAGCTGAAGCTGACAACCGCGTTGTACCCCATTTTTCTATTCTTTCTGTCCAATGTAGAGAATCTGTCGCTAAATGCATCCATTCTTGCAGGTCTCCATTTGGGTTCAAATTTGGGATTATACTAGCTAACGCATCAACATAAGAGTTCCGAATATTAAGTTGTGGTCTACCTGGTTTTCGAGGGTTTTGATTCCAGCACGCAAGTAATTTTCTCGGCATCCTCACTTTATGATCCATCATTGTAATTGTACCTAACCATTTTAATTGTCGCGTTTTTATTACTGTAATGATATCTCTACTTTTGTTGAATAATGTTCTCACTTGTTCGTTCGTGATGCGGAACATTTGTACTTCACAAATATTAATCTTCATTATTTTCCTAAGCATTTTGTGTTGGAATGATAGTAATTTCCTCTTTGACTCGTACGACAAAGTCCAGGATTCGCATCCCCACAACACTGTGTTCTGAATAATAGCAACATAAATAAGGATCTTTGTTCTCAATTTGACTTGCCGATTGTTGAGTACGTTTCTCAGCGCGCCATATTGTTGATTGCCTTTTTTTATTCTTTGCATTATTTCTTTATCATCTCTGAGATCATTATTGATGATGGAACCTAAATATTTGAACTCGGATGAAAAAAGAATGTGACCTTCATTTAAGTTTAATTGCTGTGTGTTGTTGGATGGGTCATCATCAAATTTAAGGGAGGGGCTGATGTACATGGCCTCAGACTTCGATTTGTTACCTTGAGTTCCAATATGCATTGTTAGACCGAGCGATTTGAAAGTGCTATATATGACTTGAGCACCTCTTTCAAGTTCATCTCTTGTGTCGAAAATAAAAGTACCATCATCGACATAGAGTAAGTATATCAGTTCGAAGAGTTCTCCTAAAGATTTTGTGGATTGTGACAATAATCTACCTTTACATTTTGCAAAATGATTAAATTGAACCGGTTTTAAATTCCACTTTGTTGTCCAATTTTTTTCCAGTATATCAGTGAATGCGAGCATAGTAAATATAAAAAGAACTGGCGCCATATTATCACCTTGTTGTACGCCAATCGAATACGGAATAGTACTTTTTTCGGTTCCAATATTGATGTTGATTGTCATCCCTGTGTACAATTTCTCAATTAGAATAATTAAATTGGGGGGTACACCGTAGTGTTCTAATATTTTAAACAGTAGTTTGTAGTTTATTGTGTCAAAAGCTTTCACAAGATCTATGAATAGGACCCAAGAAGGTAGATTGTGATGACGTCTAGTTTGTAATGTTGAGCGTAGTACATAAAGTCCATCTTGACATCCTTTGTTAGGTTGCGAACCGTATTGCGTTTCCGAGCCATGTTTATTTATTACTTTTAATAATCGTTGATTAATAATCGAGCTTAATAATTTCGCTCCGGGTTCTTTGAGGCATATTCCTCTCCAATTTGCTGGGTCAGTT
>JANPJR010000112.1:0-1665 GCA_031425615.1 Cytophagales bacterium | reverse complement strand
ATATTGCTGAGATGCTAAGGATTCTGGATATGTAAAAAAATACGGGGATCACCCAGTTAGATTTTTATATTTTTGCATGTAGAACTCGGATTTTTTTCATTTTTTTTGCAACGATGAACGATCAAACACCCCCAACATCGACCATCAATAATGATGATATTAATGTCCAATCTAACAAAACAAACCGCACCAATATCATCATTAATAACCTATTCAATAAAAATTATGCTGAAAAGCAGCAGCAAAGCGAGGTAAATGATGATTCTTCTTCAGAATCTACAAGGGGTAAGTTTTTGGACAACATTTTGACTCTTATCACTTTGATGGATTGACCTAACGCAAACACATCGTTTTCATGCTTTACCGTTTTGTAGATATAGTTGTCATCAAATACAAAACAGTAGACAGCAATGATAATAGTTCATTATCAAGCAAAAGATCGAGAAATATCGATCGCAACAGTGATGATGTCAACGGGACTCAATCAGAATTGATTCGTGACTCAATCATGAGTCCTTATAATGAGGTGATCGAGCCTAAGTTACTCACTTTTTCCGAAGAGAATAATGAAGAAAAGCCATCACCACGAAAATCACCACGTAAAAGAAAGACTACAGCGCCCAGTAAGCGGCCCAATAAGTGCTCCAAGTGTGGACAGTTGGGACATGCAGCAGAAAACTGCCAAAAAAAAAGGAAAAAGAAACAAATTGTTCGACGACTTGCTCAATCAAATAAAAAGGAAAGTCAAAAGAAACAATTGGATGCTCCAGCGACTCCTTTACAACAACCTATGATAAACAGCAATAAGATAATTTACTTTGTTATTGACTTGGAGACTACTGGGTTCTCCAGAGACCGGAACAGGATTATAGAGATCGCATCAACATGTCTCGATCACAATGGATCTGTCATCGCTGGTTCTCAGTTTCAATCATTGATTAATCCAATGCAGCACATACCATGTATTATTACTGAAGTCACTAAAATTGATAGCGAAATGGTAGAAGACAAACCATCATTTGATGTTGTTGGACTTGATTATATAACTCACATAGAAAATGTTGTAATGGAATACTTCGACAGAGAAGAAGAATATCCAGATTATTTAATATTTGTTGGCCAAAATATTCGACGTTTTGACATGCCATTTTTAATAAAACAACTGCAAATACATAATATAATGGTACCAGAATTGATAAAGGAACGAATGTATCTTATTGATACTTTGGAACTAACAAAGAAAACAATACAGAACAACAAGAACCTGCCAATACCTGATAACTACAAGTTGTCAACTTTGTACTATTATTGTACTAATGAATCATTTGAAGACAACGCTCATAGATCAGAAGCGGATGTGAATGCAACTGCTGCGATTTTTTTGTATAATATATTTTGGAATGAAAGGTTGTCTTTCATATGTAATGTTGACTATGATAGTTGTTCTGTTTCGATTCTAACAACACATAATATAATTCAACAAAATAGATCAATTCCAACACCAAATGATGATTCGGATACAGATGTAGAAATTGCTGTAAATGATAATCAAGAAAATAATATTAATGACTACCAATTAAGTGATGATGATGATGACACCATTAATTCAATTACTGGAAATGATATCATAAATAATGATCAAGTTGAAAATATTGCTGTTCCAGA
>JANPJR010000111.1:0-5218 GCA_031425615.1 Cytophagales bacterium | reverse complement strand
AATGCCCTTTGTCGTTTGCACCACTAGTGTAGTGCACTGTTGTAGTGCCTTTATCAAATTTTTATCGCTAATGTAGTACTTATAAAATCCAACGCACTAACACTTAGCAAGTAATCAGTACCCTAATTCTCCACGGATCACTAATTGTGTACTGTTAAATGTATAGTAAAGTTGTACCACACTAGTCAGTACACTTTTTACTATAGTACTTAGTACATTGTACCATGGTACTACACTTACGTAGTGTCAATATAGGTACGTACACTAAACTACCATAGTAGTGTAGTGTATACTGAAGTACGTAGGTCTACACTAATGTACTAGCGTAGTACTATGATTATGCGTACACACTACGGAGTGTACTACTGTAATGCGTAGACAACTTGTTAGACTAGTAGTTTAGTACAATAGTGAGTTGTAAGACACTACTCAGTACACTAAAGTACACTAGAGTGCACTAAGCACACTTACATCTGAAATCGCTCAATAAAGTTTAGACCGATCAATATTATTTTATCCTTATTAATAAATCGCCAGTAAAAGCGATAGCAAATCAACAACAAAACTAATAATATTGATTTGAATGCCGATCGAAACATTATATGCCGATTGATAATATAAACATACCATCATTTGTTTATTTATTATTTAAGGATGTTATGATGAGTGATGAAATTATCGAAAATGATAATCACGAAGATGGATCGTGCTTTTACGATGCAGAGAATGCCAACGAAAATATAACCAACAACTCCAATGATACAGATACCGACAGTAACGCAATTATGAATGATAATAATGCACCAAAAGATGTAGTAGTAGCAAATAATAATCCTAATAATGAAGCAAAAGTTGATGCAGTAGTAGTTACGACACAAAATAATGGAGCTAAGGATGATGTTGATGTAAATGATGACGAAGTAGTTGTTAGTAATAGGAACGATGATGAAGAGCAATCTCTGAATGATTGCGTAGAAATGGTGGTAGTTACAGATGGAAGTATGGCAACAGATCGTACTAATTATATTAAAAAGAAAAAGACAAAAACTGTTAGTAGTAGCTCGCCCTCCTCTAATCTACGATCATTTTCATTAAAGCCTCGTGCACGAAAAGTAATACCTACTATATTTAATAATACATCAAAGAACAGTTCACACTCCAACAAAAGAAAAACTGATTCAACAAATCAATCACCAAATACAAAGAAGTCAAGTAATACAATTACATCACCCTCGAAAAATAAACCACCACCACCAACTGTCACAACAAAATCACCACCGACTACCATGAATTTACCACAAGCAACTGAAAAAGAATACAACGAAAGAGAAATGAGAGTATTTGAACGTCAGGTAATTGAAGCACGACAAAGACATGACCAAGATGTAGAGAATGACGAATTATATGTTGAATATAAAGCAATTGAAAGATCATTTAATCAAAAATTATTTAATATAATACCACGTACTAGTAACAAAGCTAATTCAGCAGTATGGAGAAGCGATTACTGTAGAGAAATTCACGTGACACCTTTTGGTGAACAGTACTACAAGAGTGGTAAGAAATGATACATTATTTTTTGTATTATATAAAATGACATTGCTAACCGATCCTTTATTTTTATTATCATTTTGTTACTGCAGAACGTGGTCGAAAAAATGAGGTTATTGCCAAAGTTAAAAGTTATAGTACCAGTTGTCCTGTTGCTTGTATGTTATGTTGGAGGAACGTGAAGATTCCGTTGGTTACTGGTATAGTTTCAACTACCAACTACAGCATTTCAAATGCAAAAGGTCATCTACTAACTAATCATCAAAGAGAAGAGATTCCCGACATGTATCCATCAGATATATCCACTGTTACTAGATCTGTTTCTCAATCGGTAGCAGAAAAAGGTTCCACCTTAGTTCAGAGTACAATAAAGCCAAATCAATTGCAATTCAAACCTATTGGATCATCTCAAGTTGCATTGTCTCACCTTTACTCTTTTTTCAACGAAGCGAGTGTTGCAATCGAACAAAGTTCTAATGTTCACTTGAATACATTCATTGATTATCTACTGGAAAATGCTGAATCGTTACGCCAAAAAAAATTGGAATGCTTCTTTAGCAGATGGAAATACAAGAAACAGGAGTTGTCTCATTTCTTTACCTTTATATCAACCTTAAAGTACCTCGTCACATTTACCAGAGACTACTACAAGAACATGTTGTGCATTGATGATGGAATTCCCTTTATAACAGTTTCCCATGATGGCTGGGATTCAAAAGACAACGACATTTTAGGTGTGTCTATTCATTTTGTCGTCCCTCAACATTGGAAAATGGTTTGCTTGGCAATTGGGTTACGTCGAATTTATTCCAAGAGCTCACAGGCTGTAGTCGATGCAATTACTAATATTCTGTTGCGGTAAGTTTTGATTCTTTTACTTGAAATATTATATGTTTATGTTATTCATTAATGTTTTATGTTTTATCCATATTATGTTTCAGGTATGACATCACTATTGATGATGTTCGTAGAGGTGTTAATGATACAACTAGTGCAGCGTTGAAGGCTGGAACTACGATATCAGGAGGTCGCCAGCCAAAGCAAAAGGGAACTACATGTCAAATGCACGCACAAGAACTTGTTGTTACACATGCACTTGGTTTGCGCACTCGTAAGAAGAGAGGTTTTGGTGTAGTCGATAGTTTCGAAAGTGGTCGCTTATTACGTGAACGTGTGAAGAAGTTGGTATCCAAAATTATGGATAAAAATCAAAGAGCCGCTTCAAAAAATATAAGGAATATTGCAAAAGAACTTTGTCGATGGACGTCATCAAACTTCTAATCCCTAATGAAACTCGTGTGTCAGGTGTTTTCACAATGTATGAATCATTGTTGCGATCAATGAGGTGTGTAAATAACTACTGTTATAGAAGTGCCGAAAGTAACTTATATGAAGACGTTGTTTTAACAGAAGCTGAATGGACATCAGTTGCAGAAACATATGCACTCTTAAAGATAACAAATCGTTTAGCAATGACCTCGCAGATAGACAATATTGATGCAAATTGTTTTTCATATTTCAATGTGGCAAAGACTCGCGATTCGTTGGTAATGATTACTGAAATGGGTTTAAATGTACTTGATGTATCAGCAACATGGGCACCTACGTTAGAACCTTCTCTTATTCCAACTGTTACAAAGGGGTATCACCAGTTAGAGTTGGCAACACAAACTTTGATTGGCCGTCTAGTGAAAGAATATGATACATACTTTCCGTTTCCTGATAGTGATCAAATACAGATGATGTTGTTGCACCCTGTAATGGTTTGGAAAGGTTTACTGTAAGTGTCATCTATTTTTATTTTCTGTTTATGATTTGTTTAACTTACTATTTTTTTAGCTGGTTGTCAGAAATGGATATTGTTAACTTTTCAGCAGATAAGATTGAGAGTTATTTTAATGATGTTATAGAGTCTGTATATTTGTTACATGAGAAGTCTATCCTGAAACAGATAGAGATCAAAAAATCCAAGTCAACTAATGAGCAACAAAATAACATTGATAATAATGCAACTGACGACACAGATCTAAATAACATTGAAGGATTAGATGAGTATACTAAGAATAAAGTGCGATCACTACGGACTAAGGGAAAGTTAAATGTGTCATCAGGGTCTAGAGAAGAAGTAGTAAATGAGGAAAAAATACTAGAAGACTCAAAAGAAAAGATAAAAGGCCAATTAAAATGTTATCGTGATTTTTGGAGTGATGAAACTTTGAACATGGTAACCATATTGGATGAATTTGGTAATGATCGCTACAAAATGGATAAAAAACGTAATAAAATTAACTATTCCATTATAACATTAGTTAATGATGCTGCATATGTCGGAAAATACTTTGATGTCATGAGTTGGTGGAAAGCAAACGAAAAACTTTACCCAGAGTTAGCTATAAGAGCCTGTATTGTTTTTGGTAAACCAACACATAATGGTTTTCAGGAAAGAGTCTTTAGTAGGGGTACGTATCAGGATACGAAGTTGAAAAAACGTTTGAAAGAAGATAATTTTGAGATGAGTGTTCTTAATGCAATTAACAATAGAAAGATACAGAATTTAATGGAAATTACTGATTTTGGTTTGTCAACTTTATTAAGCGAAATCGAATTATCTGATGGTGATAAGGAAGTGGTACAAAAACAACAAATCAAGGAAGTTCAAGTGTTTTTTGATAAAGCTGATTTCACGAATTATTCAGAAAATAATCTGAAAGAAAAAGCATTAGAAAATATTGATGCATTGGAAAATATTGATATGGTGGAAAATATTGATGCAGTAGAAAATAATTGTGTTGGTATAGACGATGGTTCGATTTTTAGCAGCTTTAGTGAAGTTTTGAATATGGAAGAAGATGATGAGTTAAGTATCGCACAGATGTACCAGTATTTGCACCTTGCCGATGACGAAAGCGAGTCATTCGAGGTTGTATAGGAAGATCCGGAAACATTAAGTTAGTGCACACTTTAGTACACTGATAAGTACACTTACTAGTGCCTCAGTTACGTTATCACACTAATTAGTGAGTCTACAGCTTCTTCTGTCACACTAACTAGTGTAGTGTAGTACACTTTGGTAGTGTGCATCGCATCGAAGAATAACAAATAAGTGTAGTGTTTAGTGTCATAGAAGTGGTGATACATTAGTGTTTAGTGTGAAAGAATCTCAACACACTAGCCAATACACTTCATGAGTGCATTGTTAAATATATGTGCGACTATACAACAAATTAAAGTGTAATAAATATTTAATCACACTAATCGCATTTCTTTTAGTACACTAGTTAAGTGTAGTCCTACTCTGTTATCATACTAGGATAGTGTCGTGATTACTGCACTAAACACTAATAGTACACTAGCGTAGTGTGTAAAAGAAGCGTAACTCACTACGTAATGTACTAGCAAGTGTGTTAGAAACACGTAATACACTTTTAGTACACTGAGGTAATGCATAGGTCGAACCTGCACACTTACGAACCCTGGTATCAGCCTCTCAACAACAAATCAATCATTCCTTTTACTTTTACCCATTTCCTTGGATTTGTTTGAAACGTCGAGTTTTTCCAGCCAAAGACTTCGTGAATAATATTACGCGCTATATCGGAAATCCACGTCGTAGTTCAAACGTTAGCAATTGAAGACTGATCCTGGATAGAAATTTTCTAGTTCATCC
>JANPJR010000110.1:0-51812 GCA_031425615.1 Cytophagales bacterium | reverse complement strand
TTCTATTTATGAAAACAATAAAAATTTTATATTTCCCTTTCTTTCCCCATAATCTCTTATGAAAAAACTAATCGTATTTTTCTTATGCCTTGCCTGTGTCTTGTGGTGTGTATCCTCTTGTAAGAAAAAAGGAGACCCCTGCCCGCCAGAAGTGGACTTTGAGATGTATTATATGTATGAATATTACACTAGTGGTAATTCTAATGTGCCAACATATGAAAAAGTTATTTGTGATACCATTGTAAATGGGCAAATAGTTACATTTGAAGCAAACGAAAATGGTGCTATTGAATATGAATGGTTGATAGGCGAAGAAACGGAAACAAGAAAAGGCAAAAAAATAGAAGTAGACTTCCATGTTAATACCATTAACCCAATTACTATTGACATAACACTTACCGCAATTTTCTCATCTGATAATAATTGTAGGAATTATTCTAACAATAAAAAAAAGATAAGTAAAAAAATGGCTATCATGTTGAAACCTGCATACATAGGTAAGTTTCGAGGATATGACACACAATACCCAGAACAACAATATACTATAGAAATTATAGACGAACATCCTAATAATTTTTATGATAATTACCCTATGACAATAACAAATTTAGCTAATCTATTTTATAACACAAACACAACTCGTGCTGGGTATGATTATCGTTATTTCTCAGTTTGGTCTTCTGGGCATACAGACCCATGCAAAAGTTATCTACAAGAATATCTTTATGGGAAATGTTATGTGGATAATTCAAACAATATAACTATCAACTATCACATTAACTACACACCAGATTGTGAGCGAACTTTTATAAAAAGATCTCATACTTTCGTAGGAACAAGAATTCCTTAAATGAATAAATTATGAAATTGAAAATAATCATCTGTTTATTTTTTTTTGTTTTATATCAAAAAACAAACGTATATGCGCAAAATAGCATCTGTGATGTTATACAATATTCTGTACCTGTTCGCCCTTGGTGGTATGAACAAACATGGGAGGTTTATGCAAATTTAGGCGGTAATCAAGCTGAACAAACAATCGTTTCCCCTTTTTACACAAATGATTATCATGGTTACAGTAATATAAGGTCAATAGCTGAATCTACAAAAAAGGATTTTCTTTATGAGGATGGCTGGAGATGTATAACTAAGCACATAGGAATACCTCAAAATCCCGCAGACAATCCTTATTTTGTGTTTTATAACATTTACACAGCGAAAATAAGATTATTGTTGTATGTTACGGTTTTACATACTGATTCGAACAACTCCAATTCCAATGGCATAGATGCGAAAAGTGCTTACATTAGAATAAGACCTGTTGTTGGGGTAGACGTTGGGGACTCACCTAATCGTAATAGAATAGTTCCTAACATACTTACTGAATTAAGCCAATCCACTGAAACCATAATAGAAAATCCCAGTAATAGAGATTATATTATTCCTCAATTTTGGGAAAATAGGACGAGATATTGGATAATGGCTGAATTCCCAATTTCTTATGACCCATGTACTTGCAAAAAAACAAACAACGAATCAGTTAATGAACAAGCAAAAATTAGTTTTTCATTTCATACAACAAACAGTGAAGCCATAGAACTTTGTAATTTTGCTAAAAAGAAAGATGAAAATTGTGATAATATTTTTGCGGAAGATGAGCAAGGCAAAAAACTAACAAAAACTGGGGCTGTTATATCAAACTTATCTTCTTTCGCCAAAGAATTGGGAGGTACAGCAAAAGATATACAAGGAGCAATTCCTAACTTTAAAGATGCATTTGATAAACTTTTTGGCTTAAGCCAAGAAGATTTACTCCAATCTGAAGCAATGTACAATGAAGGAGGAGTAATAACTGAAAACTATGTAAAAGCCTTAAAATTCAAATATTCAAGAGAAAAATTTGATGCCTTGTCTGACGGTTTGTCTAATCTCTCAAGTTATGCGCTTTTGACAGCGTCAGGTTTAGAAATGATAGCTCCCATTTTAAAATTATTTATAGGAAACGACAAAAAAGTTGGTGGTACAGGATTTCAGGCTTTTTATAGCAAAGGACAAATTACAAGTACTACAGCAAGAGCTTCAGGAGATTTTTTAGTGCCAGGTTCCTATCACACAGAAGATGCTAATCCGCTCGATATTCCTCAATATGACAATGTAATGGGGATAATGAATGTATTGAAACGCCCTGTGTTAAATGCAAAATATGAGTTTTTTGATGAATACTATGCACAAAATAGTAATGCTTTTCTTTATTTTGAAGTGGCTGAAACGCCTAAAATCGTTATCAATCCTGCATTGGAAATTAATTTGGAACAGTCTGAAATTAATGTATCTTTTGAGTTCGAAAACAAACTTTCCATACCAACTTATAAATGGTTTTATGAATCACCTGAAAAGGGGTCTCCTGCAAGGCAGGCTTTAAATTTGGATTTTGCTACGTGGCAAATGAAAGACAAAAAATTTATTCCTTTTTATGTAACACCTTTTTTTCCTATAGGGTGTGTGTCAGGTCAACAAATAGCTTGTAGACCGTTTAAACATTGGATTTCTAAACCAGGTTCTACAACTGCAGGTAGTGGTGGATTAACTGTTGGTGGTTATTATGGTTTTGATTTGCCTAAAAAGGGAACTGTATTTATGAAAGTGTACGCTCGTTTAAGAAGGAAAAATTCAAATGATAAAAATAAAGATTTGATTTATGTAAATCGTTATGCAGTTGATTTAAATATGAGCTATAATAACTCAAATTTTGAGAACAGAAGACAAAGTGTTAAAAATAATCTTGGAAATGTGTCAAGAGGAAACCATATAACATACTATGGTTGGTACCCTGGATATGGCACATTTAATGATTGGGATTCTGGCAATTATCCTGTTGAAGCAAATCAAACTCTTACAATAATTGGAGGTTATGATATGCCCGAAAATGTAAAAAACTTTTATTCAGGAAAAAGTATAGATGTATTGCCAATAGATGGGCAAGGTAGTGAATCATTTGTGGAATTTACAGAAGGTACAAATTTAGGTATTAACGAGTCTTTTGATGTTAGTAGTGCTACCATTTGCCCAAATCAATCTCAAAATTTAATAAAAGAGCTAAACATATTGGATAGAGCATACATAGCGGATTTTTGCAATGGCAGAGATTATAAAGTGGCTCACAACTTATTACGCCCTACCTCCCAATCCCAAGCCTCTACTTCTGACCTCATCACAGACCTCAGAGTATTCCCAAATCCAGCCACAGGGGCGAGTGTAGATATGACCTACAGCATTAGTACACAGGCAAATGTAAGCGTAATAGTATACAACAGCATAGGCGAAAAAGTAGGCGTATTGGTCAATGAATCCAAAGACACAGGCAAATATGACATCACTTGGGACATCAACTATGTGCCTAATGGCTTGTATTTTTGCACCTTGGAAATCAATGGAAAACGAATCGTAAAACGTCTTGTTATCCAAAAATAACCATTTTTTCATTTCCCATAAAAAAACAACAAACCTCAAAATTTTACTTTTGAGGTTTGTTGTTTTTTGTGTTTATTTGGATTACAAAAAAGAATTTTGCTATTTTATTTACGATTTTGGACAGCCAAGCATTTTACACAATAGTTTCAACCAAAATTCTTACTTGATTTTTGACTACTTCTATTACATCGCCATCAACTTCATAGATTTTTGTACCCTCTGTTGTAGTATTGAGTGTATTTGCACCTGGCAAAATAGCTTGTGTGATTTCGCCATTAAATATTTGGCGGTCAGGGCTGATGACTTGTATGTGCATAATAGAATAAGCCCCAGCCCCAAAGGGAGTTTTTAAGTTTTAAATGTATTACCAACAAAATACAATAATTTATATATTGCTTATTGGCAATCAATATTCCCTTTGGGGGTTAGAGGGCTAAATAATTACGATTTTTTTTAACATGACAAAAGTACAATATTTTATAATTTATTTAGACTAAATAAAAATAATATTTGATTTTTATAAAAAAAAAACTATTTTTGTGCTTTCAAAAAAAATAAACTAATTTTTAAAAATTAACTTTATGATACACAAAATATTATTAGGTCTAAACATTATATTACGCCTTTTTTTAGGCGGAATGATGATAGTATCAAGCGGTGCAAAATTTAAAGCTATACCGCCAGCTGACACAATGCTCACATTGGAAGTAAAAGATGCCAAAAAAGCACAAAACCTCAAAGCAAAACCAGATGTACTCAAACGCAGAAACTATATTTTTGGTATGCAACAAACGGGTTACGCTTGGCAACTTGTGGGCGTTGCAGAATTGTTGGGTGGAATTTTATTAGTTTCGCAAATATTTGGATTATTGGGGGCAGCGATTTGTTTGCCAGTGGTGTTGCATATATTTTTGTTCCATTTATTTTTAGAATTTGATGAAGTAGGCGAATTGATAGAAACTGCCCTTTTATTAGTGGCTAATATTTGGTTGATTGCTTGGGAATATAAACATTGGAAACACCTTGTTATAACCAATTTTAATCCTTTGGCAAGTAAATAAAAGGTTAATTACCTTAAATTTATAAAAAATGACAACTGATAACTTACTTTATTTCAATGCTTGAATTACAGTATTAGTATGAATTTGGGGTGATTTATTGCCCCAAGCATTGTTGATATAATTCATAATATCTGCGATTTCTTGCGGTTTTAGCGTGTTTTCGGGCATTACGCCATTATATACCTGCCCATTTACTGTGATTTTTCCTTGCAAACCTCGCCTTATTTGACGAATGGCACGATTGGAATTTTGCAATAAATAATCTGATTGTGCCAAAGGCGGAAATACACCAACAATGCCTTTACCATCTGCCTGGTGACAAGTGGCACAAGTATTGGCATATATTTTTTTGCCACGTTGTTGGCTCGCAGAAAAATCATCTTGAAAACTCCCCAAACCCCAAAGAGGGAACAATGACAAGAAGAAAAAAGTAAAAAAAAGTAAAAAAGTATGTGTTTTCACGATTTTTTTTGTATTTTTTCGCATATTTTTTTGTAAAGATTTTAAATAAAAAAACAATGAAACTTATAGCAGATAGCGGTGGCACAAAAACCCTTTGGACAAATGGCGAAAAGATTTTTGAAACACAAGGCATACACCCTTATTTTAATTCGGAAGATGAAATTTTAACCATTTTACAATTTTTTTTTATAAATCAAAAAGCATTTTTACAACCTGAAAATATTACTGAAATTCAATTTTATGGGGCAGGTTGTGGCATAGAAACACAAGATTTTATGCAAAAAACTTTTCAGAAATTTTTTCAAAATGCTTCTCACATTGAAATTCAACCTGATACATTAGGCGTTGCAAGGGCTTGTTTGGGCAATGAAAGCGGTTTTGTAGGAATTTTGGGGACAGGTGCGAATATGTGTACTTATGATGGGACACACATTACAAGCAACGATACAAGTACAGGATTTATTTTGGGTGATGAAGGAAGTGGTGCTTTTTTAGGGAAAATTTTAATTAGCGATTTTTTAAAAGAACTGTTACCATTGGATTTAAAATTAGTTTTTTTGGAAAAATACCCCACACTTGACCGAAAAAATATCTTAGAAAATATATACAAAAAACCACAAGCAAATAAATATTTGGCGAGTTTTACGCCATTTTTTGCAGAAAATATTAACCATATTTATATACAAAAAAATTTAGCACTTAGTTTTTCGCTTTTTTTGTCTTATTACAAAGAAAAATATCAAATTCCGCCTCACAATCCTATACATTTTGTAGGTAGCATAGCTTTTTATTTCCAAGAAAACCTCAAAAAATCTGCCCAATTACTTAACCTTTCTATTGGTAATATTTTTAAAAATCCAATAGAAGGTTTAAAAGTTCAAAAGGTTTAAAAGTTCAAAATTTTTGGCTGTTTATTCTTAATTTCTAATCCTTTTAGATTGTCCCCAAAATATGGCTTGTGTCTTGGGTTGTAATCGCATTTTGACGTACAGAATACAAACGTGTAAAACCACCCATATACTTTGTAGCAAATTCGGGCGAAACATCAAAAATAATGTGTTCTATGGGCATCACGCTAATATAAGAAAGATTATCATACGTGGTACTTTGTGGTACAGCAGAATTAAATTGCCCTCTAAATTCTAATAAACCTCTATTTCTAATACGTTTTGCTTCAATCCACATCATTGTTTCGGTAACATCATATACACCAATGATTTGTTGTATAATAGGTTTTTCGCCTTCTTTTTGTTCCATATTGATAAGATTGGTAGCAGAATACGTAAAATTACACAAATCCGTAAAATTGGTAGGACGTGGCACATTAGAAGCAAAAACTTGGCGTGCAAAACTGTCTTTTTGCTCAATTTCTTTTAACGTTATTGCAAATAATTCATCTAATATAATAGGTAATGCAGGATTTCTAAGCCTTTTTTCAAAATAATCACGCATCACACCACATGCATTATCCATGAACGAATATTGTTCAATAGACAAATTGGGATTGTATTGATGAATGCCTTTTTTGATAAGCAAAAATAAATATTTTACCCTTTTATCCACAATATCAAACCAATCCAACACCATTTGTGGCGATACAAAACCTTCGCTTGCACCTTGAAACAAAAAACTATAATATGCTCCACGAGGCAATGCAGTAGTTATTTTATCTATTTTTTTGTTATAAGTCAATAAATTCACAGTACCCACAAGCCTATTCACAATTTCACGCTCATAAAGCGTAAAAGAATTTCCAATTTCTAAGTTTATGATTTTTTCATCAATAACGCGATTACGTTCTGTGATTGATATTTGCTTGCCACTTTCTGTAAAAGCGATTGCAGAATCAGAGGCAAACATACAAGGCGAAAGTTTGATTTCAGTTTTTTCAAATTTTACATTCTTTTCTTTAAATTTACTGTTGAGCATAGAACTGTCTATGCGTACAAAGAAATTTTTAGGAAAATTGTGTATAACTTTGTCATTCTTTCCTTTTCTCTCAAAAGAAGTATAAACTTTTTCGGGTATGCTTATTTCAATTAATGCATCACCATTGCGGACATTTCTGAGGTAAAGGTCATCTATTTGGAAATCTTCACTAATAATATTTGTACGCAAAAGTTCGTCATATCCCCTCAAATTGCCTTTAATGTCCGAAACGTCTTTTGTTTTGATATTATTTTGGTCATCACGAAGTCTTTGCACCAAAAAATTACGCCCCCCAATATTGATTTCATCACCAATACTTACCTCAAAAGGCGTAGCTACAAGGTCGTCTAAAATATCGTCTGTATCTAAGTTTTCAGAAATTTTTACAAAAAGTGGATTGATATTTTGCATGGTAAATATTTTTGTGAATATTTTGTGGATATTTTTTATAGTTCAAAAAAATATGAAAAATTGTTGTAAAATTACGTAATTTTTTTTAATTTGTTTTTCTAAAAATAAAAAAATAAAAAATAAAAGGCAGGAAAATCGTAAAATAAATATGTAAAATAGATAAATTACGAATACAAATTTAGTTTTGTATAAGCCTTTTAAAAACCTAAAAAAAACACTTACACACTTAAATTACATATAATAACCAAATAAAATTATGAAAATAGCAATGTTTAGTACAAAATCGTATGACCGTGAGTATTTCAACCATTACAACGCACACAACACACATACAATAACATATTTTGAGGAATCACTGAACGAAAATTCGGTTGTTTTGACAAAAGGATATGAGGCAATTTGCGTATTTGTAAACGACAAAATTGATAAAAATACCATAGAAAAATTATCAGAAAATGGTGTTAAATTAATTGCTTTGAGGTGTGCAGGTTTTAATAATGTAGATATTAATACTGCATCAAAATTTGGGATTAAAGTTGTTAGAGTACCTGCCTATTCGCCTCAATCCGTAGCAGAACACGCTGTTACACTTATTTTGACATTGAATAGAAAAACACACAAAGCATATAACAGGGTAAGAGAAGGGAATTTTTCAATAGAAAAATTGACAGGATTTAACCTTTTTAATAAAACAATAGGCGTTATAGGTACAGGCAAAATTGGGACTGCTTTCTGCGAAATAATGTTGGGTTTTGGTTGCAAAATTTTGGCACACGACATTGATGAGTCTGATGTGTTGAAAAATAAAGGCATATTATATACTTCTTTGGAAGAAATTTTTTATACATCTGATATTATTTCCCTACATTGTCCGCTTTATGCACAAACAAATCACTTGATTAACAGTGAATCATTTTCAAAAATGAAAAAAGGTGTTATGCTTATTAATACCAGCAGAGGTGCATTAATTAATACAAAAGATACAATAGAGGCTTTAAAAAAAGGCACATTGGGATATTTGGGTATTGATGTATATGAACAAGAAGAAAAACTATTTTTTAATGACTTGTCCGAAGGCATAATCCAAGATGATGTACTTACAAGGTTGATAGGATTTCCAAATGTTTTGATTACAGCACATCAAGGATTTTTTACCAAAGAAGCATTGGAACAAATAGCCACCATAACATTAGAAAATATTTCCAGCTTTGAAAATGGAGAATTATTAGAAAATGAAATAAAAATGATAAGCACAAAATAGTTTCATTATTTTTTGATTTTCTATTTAAATATTTGGCTATTTTTAAAAATAATAGCCAAATATTAAATAACTTACTACAAAATAAAAATATTCCATTAATTGTAAGATGCCCAATCAATATCTTTTTTGAGGTGATTGAGCGTAAATTCTTCTTGTGAATTGGGTTGTGGTGTAAAATTATATTGCCAACTTGCATGTTGGGGAAGGCTCATCAAAATACTTTCAATGCGTCCATCAGTTTCTAAGCCAAATTTTGTGCCTGCGTCATACACCAAATTAAATTCTACATAACGCCCTCTACGCAACAGTTGCCAAGTTTTGTGGGTGTCACCAAAAGGAATATTTTTGTTCAATTGCATAAAATGTGTATAAATATCAGCAAAAGCATTGCCTACACTTTGCACAAATTCGAATCTGTCTTGCAAAGTATATTTGTCATTGGCAGACAATCTATCAAAAAAAATACCACCAACTCCTCGTGTTTCCTTGCGGTGTTTGATAAAAAAATAATCATCAGCCCATTTTTTAAACTGTGTATAATATGTGCTATCATGTTTATCGCATACTTTTTTGAGTTGTTGGTGAAAAAATTTGGCATCTGTTGGCACTACGTAATGTGGCGTAAGGTCAATGCCACCACCAAACCAACACTTTTGTTCGTTCATCTCAAAATACCTTACGTTCATGTGAATAATAGGCACAAAAGGATTATGTGGATGTAACACAATAGACACCCCTGTAGCATAAAAATCGCCATCACCAAAGCTATCTCTGCTGGCTAATACTTGGGGCATTTTACCCCAAACAGCTGAAAAATTTACGCCTCCTTTTTCCAATACATTACCATTTTGCAATACGCCTGACACACCGCCACCACCTTCTTCTCTTTGCCATTCATCAGCGATAAATGTAGCTTTCCCGTCTGCATTTTCTATTTTTTGCCAAATTTCCTTTTGCAAATTTCTAAAAAAATCTGTTGCTTGTTGTTTCATGGTATTTTTAAATTCTGTTTTTTAAATTGTAATTGCTTTGAATAAATGGACAAAAAACGTTTTTTTTGGGCGAAAATACAAAAATCTAAAACGAAATTACTACAAATTTTGTTAAAATATTCATACAAAAAAAAGAAAAAATCACTACAATTTATAAAAAAACGTAACATTATGCACACAAAATTAAGTGTAAATATCAATAAATTTGCTACGCTTCGCAACGCAAGAGGTGGCAATAATCCTAATATTATACAAATAGCACAAGATTGTGAGCGATTTGGAGCGGAGGGAATCACTGTGCACCCTCGTCCTGATGAGCGACACATACGTTATGCTGATGTGTTTGAACTCAAACCTATTATTACCACAGAGTTTAATATAGAAGGTAATCCTACGCCTTCATTTATCAAACTTGTATTAAACGCAAAACCTACACAAGTTACGCTTGTGCCTGATGCACCTGAGGCTTTGACTTCGGATAATGGTTGGGATACGGTAAAAAATGCAAGTTTTTTGACAGAAATATTAGCGGAATTTAGAAAAAATAATATCCGTACTTCTATTTTTATCAACTCCGATAAGAATATGATAGAAAATGCCAAAAAAGTAGGTACTGACCGCATAGAACTTTATACGGGTGGTTTTGCACACGATTTTGCAGAAAATCCTGAGAAAGCGGTGACAATATACCGTGAAAGTGCGATTTTGGCACACGAAATAGGGCTTGGCGTCAATGCTGGGCATGATTTGAGTTTGGACAATTTAGCTTTTTTTAAGCAAAATATTCCAAATTTGGCAGAGGTTTCTATTGGTCACGCCTTAGTGTGTGATGCGTTGTATTTGGGATTGCAAAATACAATTTCTATGTATAAAGCAAAATTGGCATAAAAAAAGCCTTTGAATTACGATTCAAAGGCTTTTTTCCATTTTATATTATTTTTTTGTTTAGCTTACATTTAAAAATGTTGTTTGGAACGCACAAACTAAAAGTCTGTATTACAAAAAACCCTTTATTGTTGTTAATTCCCCTTTGTAGGGGGCTAAATAGTTACATTTTTTTTGAACTTTAAATCTTGACCTTTTGAACTTTTTTCTAAACCTTGCTCATTTCCAATTCTTTGGCTAAAAGTTGTCCCATTTCTTGTATCAAAGCAATGTCATCATCTTTAAATGCTTTGAAAGAGGCAAATTCTAATACGCCCAATGTATCATTTTCGGTGGTTTGTATAGGGTAAATCAATAAAAAAGCGGGTTTTGCTTTGCCCAAACCTGACACTACTGAAAGATAATCTGCTGGTACATCTTCCACCAAAATCATTTTCCCATTTTTGGCAACCTGTCCAATCAAACCTTCGCCTATGGCATATTGTGTGATATGGTTTTCTGTTTGATAAAGGGCATAATTGCTTATCATTTCAAAAAAATGTTGTTCAGATATTGTTGTTTTGGTATAAATCACACCAATAGAAATCTCTAATTGTTGGCAGAGCGTTTTGAGGGCTTTGTCCAATAGTTGGTTACGAGAGAGCGTAGTATCCCAAAAAACGTTTTCCAAATTGTGTTTTAGTTGTGTATTTTTGTTTTCTATGCCATTTGTTATATTTTGGTTGTTGGTATTTTCTATGCTTTCGTTTTCAGTTGTTTCATATTCTTGGTTTGTTTGCGTATTAGAACCCAAAAACAAAAACATGAAAGCTATTAAACCCAACATAGTCGTAACAATGACCAATGTAGATAATATGGGCATTTTTCTCAGGAGTTCTCTTGCTTCTACTGAATTGTGTAGGGTATAATAACCTACTAAAAAGATACCTAATATATACAAGAAAACAATGGCTAAACCTACATTGCGATACAAATTATTCATATTTTGTGTGTGATTTTTTTCTTAGAATGTTACTTAGAATTTTATTATAAGCTAAAACTTTGCCTAAATTTTTATTTTAAGTTTAAATTGCGTTTCAAAAAAAAATTATTTCAAATTTACACAAAATTTTTAGGAAATAAAGATAAATGATGGAATGTTTTTTTGTATAGTTTTAAAAATTATATAATAAGAAGAAAAATTTTTATTTATTGTTTAAATTTTTATTATTTTTGCCTAAAAAATGTAAAAATATACAATTTAAAATATCATAAAGATTTGCCTACCTGAATAGATACAAAAAAATTAAAAATCTCCGTTCATACAAAAAACCGCTTCCTTATCACAAGAAAGCAGTTTTTTGTTTTTTTTTTATTTTATTTAAAAAAATCCTAAAAGCTAAATGTCAATCCAAAATCAATTAAAAACATATCTGTTTTTGATTTTTTGGGTGTGCCTTTTGCGGTAGCTTCCACATTGGTTGGATTAGAAGGATTAAATTGTGAAGAATTTGAGCCTGTAAAATTCAATTATTTTTTTTTACCCTTGAAAAAATAGAAAACTCTTTTATTTGACAACACAAAAAAAACCAAACCCAACTATGTCCTACAACCCTATAACGTGAAAGACTGCCCAAATTCGGTGATGCCAACGCCAATAATGTATAAAGTATCACAACAAATATAAACATTGACCACACAAATAAAATTACATTCATAGCAGGCAATTCAGAAATTGTGTTTTCATTTTCTAAATTATTTTTTTTAAAAAAATAAATAAAAAGGTAATTACAAATCACAAATAAAAATCCAACCAGCAACAAAAAATTTTCAATACTTGCCAATATTTTTAATTTATTGGGATAAGATTCCCAAATAAATGGACGAAAGACAATAGAAAAAAATGCCTTTGGCGTGTTGTAAAGCATATTCAAAATATCTGCATCAAGATTAATATAACCTCGCCCAAAATGTGTACTGTAATGTATCAAATCCTCAGGTGAAGACTGTAGATACATCACATTATGATTATACACAATATTGAGCATCAAATTCTCAAACCAAAAGGCTGGGTGCAAATACATCAAAGGCACAACCAATAACGCAAAAGCACACACATATATAACAAAAATAAAAGAAAATTTTGTGAATATTTGCCAACCTTTTGAATTTACTCCCCCTTTGGGGGTTGGGGGGCTAATAATATATGTAAAATATCCTGCAAACAACGCAGGTACAAGCGAAGCAACATAATAAAATTTTATCAAAAATAACACAAATAACCCAAATCCATTGCCCAACACAAATAAAAACCAATCAAAAAAAGAAAACTTTTGTTTAAAAAACAAACCAATGCAATTTCCGATTACTATACCAAAAGCCCACATTACGATACTTTCTTTGCTATAACCACTACTCCATATCAAAGCACTTGGCAGAAATAAAAAACATAAAGCAATATAAAAACTTTTATTTTTAAATATTATCAGAATTTTATTGCACAAATACCAATTTCCCCAAAATGATAACAAAGTCATATACAAACTCATCACACGATAATCATTGCCTACGATAATTTGAAATATGCTACAAATTTTAACAAAAATAAACATGCGATTTTCTCGCCAAATCAAATCATTGGTAAAATGAATATCAGGACTGTAATATTGTCCAAATAGCAGTTGTATGTATTGTGTAGGATTTTGATAAAAAAGATTGACCAATGTAGATACATCTTTAAAATAATTGACAGTATCGCCTTCACCTTTGTATATTTGCAAATAAACGATACTGTATGCCACACAAGCAAGCATTTTGGCAATCAAGGCAGGATAAAAATATGCACGCAAAGCATTATTTTCAAGATTTCTTTTCCAAAAAAACACCAAAAATGCAAGTACCAAACTGTGCAAAAGGCAATAAAGAATTTGCATAAAAAAACTATTTTTATGATTTTAACCCAAGTTGCGTGTATTTTTTTTCAAAAAAAGACAACTAATAACTGACAACTTTGTTATTTATGTTTTAGGGCTACCGCACCAAATTAGCGGTTTTTATGATTTTTCAGTAGGGAATCATTACCTCTACTGGCTTTTTTCGTTTTCTTTTTAAACTTAAACTTACTCCAGTTTAACTTTGTGCAACATGAATAAAGCCCACTTTCTCATAAGATGTAAATTTACAGGTGTATTTTCTTTTCTAACTTGTGAATCATTAAAATAAGTTGGTATATTCATCATGCAAAAGTAAAAACTTTCACTAAAAAACCCCTAATTTGGTGCGGTAGCCCTATTTATATTTCTGTTAATTTTATTTTTAAGCCCAAAGGACAGAAAAATTATTAAAAAAATACACTTTTTTGGTTAAAATTTTTGGATTTTTTTTTAGAAATATTAAAAAAAAAGAATTTTTAGCATAAATTCCACGATAATAAAAAAATAGTATTATATTTGTTTATATTATTTTTAACCCAAGTTGCGTATTATATTTTTGTTTTAAAATAATAACTTGTATTACGGTTTCCTATGTTCAAAACAAAAATTTGAACAACCTTAAAAAAACTTACAACTGAAAAAACTGAAAACTGAAAACTTGTGTTATTTCTACAAAAAATACAACACCAAAATAATAACTTTGTTGATATGTTTGAACATTTGAAAATGAATAGCCTAAGAAAACACATACAAAATTTTCCAAAAAAATTATTGTCTTTTATTGTTTTATTACATTTTTTTGCTTGTATGCTTGTATTTATTTTTCCAAAAAAAATATTAGCACAAGAAAAACTAACAAAGGATAAAATATATACACTCACAAAAGATGAAGTATTGGCACACGAAGAAAACTCATTGGGGCTGTACCAAGACGAGTTGGGTTATATTGTTGTAACTGCTGATATTAAAAAATTTACGCGGAACTATCATATTCAAGGCAAAATCTATGGCCCTTTTGACAAAAGATTGGTGGAAAAACCTGTCTTTAATCTTGAAAGTTGGGGGTTTATTGATTCAAAAGATAATGTAAGTATGGTGATTTTTAATGGTAAAACAATTGGCACACACACAGAGCCTGAGATGCCTATAACCCTCAAAGTAGCACGCAAAACGTGGGCATATGTGGTATTAAACACTGAACAAAATAATGTAACCGCTATCATAAATGGTAAAAAAATGGGTCCTTATGAAGAACTTTATAATTATTATTTAAGCAAAGATGGCAAAAGATGGGCAATTGCCTATAAAAATACACAAGATGAATTTTATGTAGAATTTCATACAGGACAAAAAATAGGCCCTTATGAAAATATTTTGTTTTTTGATTTTGTAGAGGATGTACGCCTCAACCGTTGGGTATGTTTGGCAGAAAAAAAAGGACAAACACCAAAAAAAATCAACGGACAAGAAGTAAAATTATTTACAGTCATTAGTCAAGCAGGCGAATTGGGCGAATTTGAGGAAGAACATACAAATTTCCCTTTATTTAATTTTAAAAAAGTAGAAATTAGAGGTGCAAATTATGGTTTAACCGTTGTAAAAGACCAAAAATTTTATTACCTTGCCAATGACAAACTATACGGTGAATACAAAAATGCACCTGTTTCAATAGATATGGGCGAAGAATTTAATAAGTTTAATTATATCGTGCCAGAAACAAAAAATCTTTATTTTCAAGGAAATGGTTTGTTCGCAAGCAATGTAGATAAATATTATGTGAGCGATAGCAGAAAAACCATTACAGTGATTAAAAAAGCAAACGAAAGTAAAGATTCACTTATTGTCAATGGAAAATATTTTAGAGGTGTTTTTGATAAGATTTATGGGGTAAAGTTTGCCCCAAATGGCGAAGAATTTGCAAGTATCCATCAAAAACCAAATGCAGAATTAGAAATTAGATTTTCTAATGGGCGTATTGCAGAAGGTTTTAATGCAAACATGAACCACGACCAACCACTTTTATTGTTGGGAAAAGATGCCAAACATTGGGCTTTTAAATATACAGATGCAAAAACTGGGAAAGTTTCACTTTGGGTAGATGGCAAAATCCGCAAAGAAGAATTTATAGGCAATGTTGCCCTTGTTAAGGAAGATGGAAAAGAATATTTTTCATGGTTTAGTCTGGAAGACAAATCAGTTTTTTTAAATAAATTGTTGATGGAATAAAAAAAGTAGTTTTTCCAGTAGTAAGTTATCAGTTTTTTTGGTTGTATTTTAGTCATTGGTATTTTTTTTTATTTTTCATAAAAAAATATTCAAAAGCTAACAACTGAAAAAACTGTATTCGTTTTTTAATTTCCAAAAAAATAATTACTGAAAAACTGGTAATTGAAAAAACTGGTAACTGAAAAAACTGACAACTGATACATTACTTTTTTTTGGTTTTTTTGAAAAAAAATGAATAATTTTGAAAAAAAATGTTGATTTGAGAAAAAAATCAAATTTTTTCGTATAATTTTGAAACAAATATAAAACACAAAGAATTTAGAAACTAAAACTTATACCATAAAAATCTATACTTATGAGTTATTTTATATGGGGATTGGTTGCAACAATGATTGTTGCGATTCTCTTAATGTTATTCAGAATACAGTCCCTTGTATCTATTTTGCGAGGCTCTCCAGACGAGGTAGGCACGAGCAATAAAGTCAATGGGGCTTTGATGTTGATAGTACCAATATTGGGTACTATTGCGGGCGTGTGGTCTTTCTTAGAAGCGAGAAAGTACTTTTTGCCTGAGGCTTCTTCTGTACATGGCAAATGGACTGACGACCTTTTTTGGGTTACAATGTCAGTTGTTACGCTTATGTTTTTTGTTACCAATGCTGCACTTTTCTGGTTTGCGTACAAATACCAATACCAAAAAGGTCGCAAAGTAAGTTTCTTTCATGACAATACACGTTTGGAAGTGTTCTGGACGATTGTACCTGCGGTAATCATGGCAGTACTTGTATTTGCAGGTGCACGTGTATGGAACGATACGATGATGAAAGAACCTAAAAAAGGCGAAGCTGAAATCGTAGAAATCATGGGTAAACAATTTGGCTGGCAAGTACGTTATCCAGGTGCTGACAAACAATTAGGAAAATACAATTTCCGCCTAATTGACGACTCTGCGGGCAATGAATTTGGTGTTGATTTTGAGGATAAAAACTCAGAAGATGATTTTGTGGGTACAAAAATGGTTTTGCCTGTTGGAAAACCTGTTACACTCAAAATTAGGGCAAGAGATGTATTGCATAGTGTATTTTTACCACATTTCCGTGTAAAAATGGATGCAGTACCAGGTATGCCAACACATTTCAGCTTTACACCTACCAAAACCACTGTACAAATGCGTCAAGATTTGGGCAACAACAATTTTAATTATGAATTGGCTTGTACCGAAGTTTGTGGCAAAGGACATTTTGCAATGCGTCTGCTTGTGGAAGTGGTAGAACAAGAAGATTATGAAAAATGGTATGCTGAACAAACACCACTCCTCAAAGACAAACCTGAGTTCAAAGGAAAAGGCATGAGTTCACTTCGCAAAAAAAATCTTGCAGTTAACGAAAAGTAGCCCTCAACTCCCAAAGGGGGAGTAAATATAAGGGAACAATTTTGTGAAATTTAAAAAACTTTAAAAAACTTTATATGCCTTTAAATCCCTTTGGGGTTAGGGGGCTAAATAATAAAAATATAATATAACGCACATCATGGCAGAATTACATCATGAAAATCATGGAGGCGTGGCAGAAGTGCATCACGACCACCACGAACACGAACACGAGCACCACCACGAGCAAAGCTTTATCAGTAAATATATATTTAGCGAAGACCACAAAACCATAGGAAAGCAATTTCTATTTATGGGTCTTATGTGGGCTTTCTTGGGTGGAGCTATGTCTATTATTTTTCGCTTACAATTAGGTTTTCCTGATTTGAGTTTGGAATTTTTACGTCCTATTATTGGGACTTGGGTAAATGAAACAGGCAAATTGGGACAAGAGCCTTATCTTGCTTTGGTTACTATGCACGGTACTATCATGGTATTTTTTGTGCTTACCGCAGGTTTGAGTGGTACTTTTAGTAATTTCTTAATTCCATTACAAATTGGAGCAAGAGATATGGCTTCTGGTTTCTTGAACATGCTTTCTTTCTGGTTTTTCTTTGCAGCAAGTTTAATCATGTTTGCTTCATTGTTCTTAGAAACTGGACCTGCAAGTGGTGGTTGGGTTATTTATCCGCCTTTGAGTGCATTGCCTGAGGCAGTACCTGGCTCTGGTGCAGGTATGACATTTTGGCTTATCAGTATGACATTATTTATTGTTTCTTCTTTATTGGGAAGTATTAATTATATCACCACTGTAATCAATTTGCGTACAAAAGGTATGTCTTTTTCAAGATTGCCTTTGACTATTTGGGCGTTTTTCCTTACCGCTATTATTGGTATTTTGTCTTTTCCAGTGTTATTTGCAGCAGCATTGTTGTTGGTATTTGACCGTAGTTTTGGTACAAGTTTTTACTTGTCCGAGATTTATATTGGTGGAAAAGCATTGCATCATGTAGGCGGAAGTGCAATTTTGTATCAGCATTTATTTTGGTTTTTAGGACACCCTGAGGTATATATCGTATTATTGCCTGCGTTGGGTATCACTTCTGAAATTATTGCAACCAATGCACGCAAACCTATCTTTGGCTATCGTGCTATGGTTGGCTCTATGATTGGTATTGCAGTATTATCATTTATTGTGTGGGCGCATCACATGTTTGTAACAGGTATGAATCCATTTTTGGGTACAGTATTTATGTTATTGACGTTGATTATTGCAGTACCATCAGCAGTAAAAGCGTTTAACTATATCACTACATTGTGGAGAGGTAATATTATTTTTACGCCTGCCATGTTGTTTTCTATTGGTTTGGTATCTGTGTTTATTTCTGGTGGTGTTACAGGTATTGTACTTGGTAACAATGCCTTAGATATTCAGTTGCATGATACATACTTTGTAGTAGCCCATTTCCATATTGTAATGGGTAGTGCATCATTCTTTGGTTTTATGGCTGGTGTTTATCATTGGTTCCCTAAAATGTTTGGCAGAATGATGGACGAAAAACTTGGTTACGTGCATTTCTGGTGTACATTTATTGGTGTTTATTTGGTATTTTTCCCAATGCACTATATAGGTATTGCAGGTTTCCCACGTAGATATTATTCATTTAGTACATTTGATGCTTTTAAAACTTTCTCAGATTTGAATATGTTTATCAGTGCTGCAGCGATATTTACGTTCTCTGCACAAGCATTGTTTGCTTTCAACTTTGTGTATAGTATTTTTAGAGGTCGCAAAGCACCTATGAATCCTTGGAACTCTACTACGCTTGAATGGACAACCAATAACCCTGGTCATGGTAACTGGGTAGGTGAAATCCCAACTGTCCATCGTTGGGCTTATGATTACAACAAACCTGATGCTGAAAAAGATGGTTTCGGTGATTATATTCCACAATATGTACCTTTGACTGAAACACCAAACTCTAACCTTGAACATGAAGCAGAATTGGTAAAACAAGAAAAAAATGAAAATAAAGTTTCGCATTAATTTTTTTATGCTAATTTTTTACATTGATTTCTTGAAGTTAAAAAAATAAAAAATAGGAATTTATTGTTATCCAATAAATTCCTATTTTTTTTGTATTTTTTGAATTTAATAACGACATAAGTTTTTGTTTTCCCCTAAAATATAAAATGATTTAAAATCCGCATAATCTTCATTCTTTTTAAGCACGCAGATAACGCAGATTGAACGATTTTTTTTTTATAAAATAAACCAAACTTATCAGTTTCTAAGTTGTCAGTTTTCTTTTTTTTTTAACTTTAAACCTTCGAACCTTAAACTTTTGAACTTTAAACCTTTGACCCTTTATTACACACTTCACAAAAACCATTAACCAAGATATTTATGTCATGTACTTGATATTGTTTGGGCAATGAAATAGTTGGAACAATGATATCATTGATACACTTTGTTTCGCCACAATTACCACATTTAAAATGAATATGATTGTGGTTATGTGCGTGATTATCGCATGCAGGGGACTGGCAAAGTGCGTATTTTGGGTTTGCTTCGTCATCTAAAACTTTATGCAAAATACCTTTTTCCAAAAAAACTTTGAGTGTTCTATAAATTGTTACTCTATCAAATCGTTTTTCCCCCAATTGTTTTTCTTTTGTAAATTCTTCTTCAATATCTGCGTGTGCAAGGGCAAAGTTTTTGCTAATAAAATACGCCAAAACTGCGTTCCTGCTGTCTGTGTGGCGTAATGCAAATGTTTTTAGGATATTTTCAGGGTTTTGTGTCATAATTTTAGGCAATTATATGCCCCAAAATTACGATTTTCTTGGCGGTTTTAGTATTTTTCGGTTAAATTTTTTTGATAAAAAATTTTAACCATTATCGCCAATGCCACCGCAGATTCTGCTACTGTAACTATCATCACAAAGAGTGCAAAAATCTGCCCTTGCAATCGTTCATCTTGTTGGCTAAATGCCACAAGGTTAATATTGGTTGCATTGAGCATCAACTCAATACCCATTAGTATGATTACAGGATGTTTTTTGGTTAAAAAAATTGCTAAACCAATGAAAAACAAACCTGCTCCAAGTAGTAACATGAGGTTAATAGGCATTTTATTTCAATGATTTAAGCATTTTTTCTGTTTCTACTTTTGTTTTTTCTTTTCCTTCGCCCTCTTTATAAAATTCTGTAGAAAAAACAATTATTTTTTTTCCACTTATTTCGCACAAATACATTCCCCACCATTGCGACATTACCATATTTTGCGATTCCAAAGGGGTTTTGATTATATCTTCAAAAATAACAAATTCTGTTTTACCAATTTTCTGTTTACGTTGTTTGGCTTTTTGAAAATCCGCAGGCTTGAGACTACGGTCTTTTAGCACTTCTATTGTTTTCATGCTTGCTTCTTCACTTGACGCTTTACCCAAATTATATACTTCCATAATAGCAGTTTTGTCTTGTGCTACAAGGCGAAAACTTTTGTCAGTTTCATGGGAGGCATCACTACTGTTTTTCCAATTTTTTTCAGGTGTGATTTTTACGCCAATTTTTTTAAAATTTTGAGCAAAAATTTGATGTCCAAATAAAATTTGGAGTGTGAAAAATAATACTGACAACGAGATTTTTTTTGTGTAGTTCATGATTTTTGTAGATTTTTTATGTATAGTATATATTTTAGCTTTTTAATTCCGTGATTTGTTTCAAGAGTTGTTGGCGGTCTTCTTGCAATTCTTGTATTTGGCTTTGTAGTGCATTTACATACGTTTCCAATGATGTTTTTTGTTCTTGTAGGATTGTGCGACTTCTTTCTACCTCATCTTGTGTTGCCATAAGTTCTTCGAGATTTTGACGCATTTCTTCTTCTTGGGCTTTCATTTGCTGACTGAGTTGTGTTTGTTCGTCAAGGAGTTTTTGAGTATTAGCATTACTTTTCACAGAGGCAAAAGTAGAAGCGATACTTTCGCCCAATTTTTCCACAAATTCAATTTTGTAAGGCTCAAATTCCGTAAAAGAGGCAAGTTCCAAAATACCATATATTTCATCATTTAGTTTCAAAGGCACAATCAAAAGACACCTTGGATTAGCCTCGCCCAATCCTGAGGTGATATGTATATAATTATCAGGCACATCAGTCATATAGACAGTGCTTCCTTCTTGAAATACCTCCCCTATCATTCCTTCACCTTTTTGTATTCTTTTTTGCACATATTTACGTTTTTCGTAGGCATAAGCAGATATAAGTTCCAAATATTTATTTGGGTTTTCGCCTTCAGCCAAAAACAATCCGCCTTGATTTGCTTGTGTGTATTTGACAAGATTAGATACGATAATATAAGTAAAATCAGGAGATTGGTTATAATTTCTAAAAATATCTGCAAATTTAGCCAAACCTTCCGAACTCCAGTTGCGTTGTCTATCTGTTTCAGCTACTTGACGCATTTTGGCTCGCATTTCCAAGAGTGCATTTCCGAGTCTATCTTTCTTTTTATTTTGTTCTTCTTCAAGTTGTTGATATTTGGATTCCAATTTACCCTCTCCAATATCCAAAATAAACTCAGTAGCATTTCTAAGGTTACCAAAAAGACTATTAATTGAATTGGCTACTTTACCAAGTTCATCATCACGTTTGTAGTTGATATCACGTTCAAAATTTCCTTCTGTAATAATTGCTTCTATTTCGTTGAGTTGTGAAATAGGACGTACCACATTATAGCTTATGTAAATAATCATCAACACCACAAGGGCAAGATTGACAATAAAAATAATATTTAATACAAAATCTCTACTTTCTTGTTTTTTGTCAAAATATTTAAGGTATGTTTCCACCATAATATCATTGCGTTCCAAAAGTCGTGCATTATTTTGTAGTAAATAATCATAAGCAAGTTTTACTTCTGGATTGAGGGAACGGTCTTTATCTTGCAAATACATAGTTTTTTGGGTAATGATTTGTGCATTATCCCTAAATTTTTGCCAAACATTTTCCAAAGGCAAAAAATATCCATTCAACAATTCTGGTGGTGCAGGTGCAATATATGAATCATTTTCATCAGATTTTCCGCCAAATTTCAACACACGCATATTATTGTCGTGCTTCATAATAGACCTGATGAGTTTGTTGCGGTTTTCTTCTTTGCCTGAAACCATCAATGTGGATAAATACATAATTTCTTGCGAATATGTACCATTGCTTTCTACCAAATCAACGGTTTTTTCAATTTCAGACAAATCCGCATCATACGTTGCCACAACTGAATAATTGACAATAATCAATACTGCAATGACAATAAGTTGAAGGAATACACTTCGTTGGATATTAAGTTTAAAACCAAACATATTTTGAGGATAATGATAGAGGACAATTGAAAGACAATAACAAGATACAATAACAAAGACAAAATTTTTACCTTTTTTAATAATTTATACAAAAGGCATTTTGCAAAAATATTTTAATTTTTGGTTTTTTATGTTGTTTTACGAAAAAATATACTAAAATTATTCCAAAATTTTTATTTTATCAAAAATGTTTTTGGAAAATGGACGTAAAGGATATTAAAAATTCTTTTTTTAAAAAAAATCAACCTGTTACTTTTTTTAAAAGCACAATATTAAATAATTACACCCAAATCTTTCAACTATGTCTATTTTAAACCCAAATAATATTACCAATTTTGATTTTGAAGCACTCACTAAAAAATATGACTGGCTTCAAAATATGCAAAATTGCCCACAAAGTCCTGTTCATCATGCAGAAGGAGATGTGTGGATTCATACGCAAATGGTAATGAATGAATTAATAAAAAACCCAAATTTTAAAAAATATTTGCCCAAAGAGCAAATTATTTTGTTTGCTTCTTGTCTTTTGCATGATGTTGCAAAGCCAATGTGTACCGAAATATCTTTCACAACAGGCGAAATTACTTCCGCAGGACATGCCCGCATGGGCGAAGGCGTAAGTCGCAAAATTTTGACATGGGAAGATGATATTTCCTTGCAAGACCGAGAAACTATCTGCCAACTTGTGCGTTATCATGGATTGCCTTTGTGGTTTTTTGAGAAAAATAACCCAGAGGAATATGTCATTAGGGCAAGTTATAAGGTATCAATGCAACTTTTGTATGAGGTTGCATTGGCAGATGTACGTGGGCGAATTTGTGAAAACCAACATGAAGTATTAGAAAAAGTAGAACTTTTTAAAATGTTTTGCCAAGAATTAAATTGTTGGAAAAATCCAAAACCTTTTGCTTCAGATTATACAAGATTTCAATATTTTCACAAAGAAGGCGAAGGGATTTCGCCTGATTTCCCTTTGTTTGACGATTCACGTGGCACAGTATATATGATGTGTGGCGTACCTGGCTCTGGAAAAGACACATATATTCGTAAAAATCTTGCATCACTTTCCCAAGTATCATTGGATAATGTACGTAAAGAATTGGACATAGATTTTAGAGATAATCAAGGTCTTGTAATTCAAACCGCAGAAAATGCTTGTAAAGTACATTTGCGAAAAAAAGAAGATTTTGTTTTTAATGCCACAAATATTACACGACAATTACGCAAAAAATGGATTGATTTGTTTGCAGATTATAAGGCAAAAATCGTGATTGTATTCATAAATTCCTCACTCAAACAAGCATTAGCCCAAAATCGCCAACGTACCGCAGAAAAACTATTGAAAGACAATGTAATAGAACAGTATTTTCAAAAATTTGAATTGCCCGACCTTACAGAATGTTATGAAATAATTAGGAATTAAGATTATGAATTATAGATTATGGATGGAAAAATAAGAATTAGGATAGAAAATTAAAATGGGAAATTAGAAATTAAATAACAACCACAAACATTTTCTTAAATTCAATCTATAATCCATAATTCCTAATCTTTAATTATCTACCAACACTTCCGTAACCATATCCAATGCACTAAAACGCAGTTTTATGGTTTTTTGGTTTTGGATAGAAGCGGTTTTTATAACATTATTAGGTTGGTCGCAGATTTCATTTTTTTGGTAAAAATAAATATAAAATCGTTGGTTGCGTGAATACAATTCTTGAAAATCAGGTTTGCCTAATACCTGCATAATTTGATTTTGTCCTAATCCTTGTATTTTTTGTTTTTGGTCAATAAGCGATTTTACTTGGGTAAGGCGTTGATTTTTGCAACCAAATTTATCATTTTTCCAAATATTACTATCGAAATTATCCAAAGAAACATTGGTTTGACAAGAAAATTGGGCAAAAAATACAAAAGAAAGTAGTATATTTTGTAACAAAACTTTATTTTTATAGGTAAATAACATAGATTTAATAAAAATTTAATATTAGTTTAAAATTTTTTTTGGATTGTAAAAATTAAAAAATTAACTTTGCAAAGATTTTTTTAACATACACGTTTTAAAATACAAGTCTCAATATTTGTAAATACATCTTAAAAATATACTTTTTTAATCTATGGCTTATCAAAACATATCAGCGATTGTAAGTACTGAAGCATTGGAAGAAATCCAAACTTCTATCGAAAAAATTAACGAGGCTTTGCCCTTTCTTATTCGCTTAAACAGCATTGAAAAACAAGGACTTCGCAAAATTACATCACAACACCTACACATTATCAAAGATTGTGAAGAAATCGTAGAAAAACACCCTGAAATCCTCCCTGTTGAATTTGATACCGAAGAATTTTTGCGTGATACAAAATTAACTTTTACGCTTGCACAGCTCAAAGAAATTATTGATGAATTGGCAAAAAAAATTGATGATACAACCCTTGCAGTAAGCAATGAAGCCCTCAGAAGTTCTGCGGAAGTGTGCGAATCTGCCCACGAAGCCACTGACCATGCTGAACTCCAAAAAACGATTGCTTCACGTGCTTGCGGTACAAAACTTATCCCACAAGCTAAATTATTTAACCACGAACACGAAGAAGTGTTTAGGTAAAAACGAATTAGGAATTAAAAATTTTTAAAATGGTTTTTCCTTATTTTCACAAAAAAAACCGCAAAATGTATATAAATTACGTTATGCGGTTTTTTTTTTATTTTTCGGTTATGTATTATTTTCTGTGTTTAAGGCAAAAATTTGCATAAATTTATACAAACTGATAACTTAAAAAACTGATAACTTGATTTTATTTAGCGTCTTGTACGCCTTCTTTTAGTCTTTCAGCATTTTCAGCTAAACGCAAATTTTCAATAAAATCCTCAATTGCACCGTCCATTACAGCAGGCAAGTTATATGCAGTAAAACCAATGCGGTGGTCAGTTACACGACTTTGTGGGTAGTTATAGGTACGGATTTTTTCAGACCTATCGCCAGAGCCAACCATTGATTTGCGTGTTGCCCCTATTTTGTCATTATGTTTTTGCAATTCAATATCATAAAGACGTGATTTTAATACTTTAAAAGCCTTTTCTTTATTTTTGAGTTGTGATTTTTCATCTTGGCATGATACCACAAGCCCTGATGGTGCGTGTGTAAGCCTCACTGCGGAATAGGTTGTATTTACAGATTGTCCGCCAGGGCCTGAGGAGCAAAATGTATCAATACGTACATCACTTGGATTGATTTCTACTTCTACATCGTCCATTTCAAACAATACTACCACACTCGCAGTGGAAGTTTGCAAACGTCCTTGTGTTTCGGTAGCAGGCACACGTTGCACACGATGTACGCCTGACTCGTATTTGAGCATACCATACGCATCTTCGCCTACTACAGAGCAAGTAATTTCTTTGTAACCACCTGCAGAGCCATCATTAAAATCTATGAGTGAAATTTGCCATTTCATTTTTTCTGCAAAACGTTGGTACATACGCACCAAATCACCTGCAAAAATAGAGGCTTCATCACCACCAGCTCCAGCCCTGATTTCAAGGATTACGTTTCTATTGTCGTTAGGATCTTTTGGAATGAGTAGATTTTTGATTTCTTCTTCCATGATTGCTTTTTGCGGTATGAGTTCATCGAGTTCAATTTTTGCCATTTCCCTAAATTCCTCATCTTTTTCAGTAGAAACTACATTTTTGGCACTTTCAATATTGCTCAATAGATTTTTATAATTTTGGTAGGCAACTTCTATTTTACCAAGTTCTTTATGTTCTTTGGCGAGTTTGGCGTATTGTTGAATATCCATGATAATCTCTGGTATTACCATTTTTTCGCCTATTTCTGTATAACGTTGGTGTATTGCTTCTAATTTGTCTAACATGATAGATATTTATTAAAAAAAAATTTAGCTCACTAATCCCCAAAGGAGAATTTAAAGGTATTTCAACTTTCCAAAAATTAAAACTTTTGGAAAATTAGCCTCAAATTAATATTTTAAGTATAGGCTAAACAGATACAAAAATTATTTAAAAAGTTTAGTTACAAAAAACTCTGCAAAGTTAATGAATTTAATTTTGGATTATGAATTTTGGATTATGAATTATTAAAAAAAGGTCATTCAAAAGATTAATTAAAAAATTTATCTTAAAAACATTTGCATTTTCACATTTTTTTTCGTTTTTTGCATAAAGAATTTTAATTTATTTTTCCAAAAAAAATCGCTAACCATCTATAAACCGTGTCCATACGCCAAACCCTCCAACACCTCAATCGCTTGCGTGAAGTAGTACAAGTATTGCTAAAACATGGTTTTGGTGATGTGGTTTTTCAATCTTCTTTGCGGTTTGTGTTACCCAATCGCCCAAATCAAGAGATTTTTATGCCCAATCAGCCCAAAGAGCGTTGGAAAAAATTGCGCATGGTCATTGAAGAATTGGGTTCTACGTTTATCAAATTTGCCCAATTACTCAGCAATCGTCCTGATTTATTGCCTGAATTATTGATAACTGAATTTGAAAAACTCCAAAATGAAGCTACGCCTATTCATTATGATTTGGTAGAAAAAACAATTTTTGAAGAAACCCAAAAAAAAGTAGGAGATGTATTTTCTTTCTTTGACAAAAAACCTATTGGCGTAGCGTCTATTGGGCAGGTACATAAAGCAAAACTCAAAAATGGCGTTGATGTAGTGGTCAAAATCCAACGCCCAAACGTGAGCAAACAACTTGAAGTGGATTTGGGACTTTTGCGCGAGTTTATTCGCCTAACGGAAACCTATTTTAAAAAAATTGGTATTCTAAATCCCTTAGAAGTATTGGAGGCTTTTGAACAAAGTATGCAAGCGGAGATGGATTATTTACGTGAAGCAAAACATTTAGAACAATTTAGAAAATGTTATCTTGACCATCCAGATTTTACGATTCCACAACCTTATCGCAACCTTTCTACAAAAAAAATGTTAGTAATGGAATATATGTCTGGTTGCAAAATCACAGATATTCCGCAGATGGAAGCATGGGGTATTAGCCCTGAGCGTATGGTAGAGAAAGGTATGGAGGTGTATCTTTCGCAGATATTTGATTATGGTTTTTTTCATGCAGACCCACACCCTGGTAATATTTTGGTGCGTCCCAATGGAAAATTGGTGTTGTTGGATTTTGGTATGGTGGGTAAATTGACGCAATTTCAAAAATATGCGTTTGCAGGTGTTTTGATTGGACTTGCCAACCAAGACCCACGCAGTATGGCGTTAAATTTGCGGAAACTTTCGCCTGAAACAGATTTTGACAATGTGCAGGCATTGGAAAATGATTTGGAGGAATTAATTGAGAATTTTATTGTGCTTGATGTAGATAATGCAGGGATTGGCGAATGTACTGCTCAACTCCAAAAAATTATTTATAAACATAAATTACAAGTACATGGTATTGTTTTTTTGATATTAAGGGCTTTGGCAATTCTTGAAGGTATTGGTAGGATGTTGCACCCAAATTTTCAGGCATTGGAATTTATAAAACCTTATGGTTTGAAATTGCTTACTGAACAATTTTCTTTCAAAAATCAACGCAATGAAATATTTTATTCCATGTCGCAACTGATTTCTTTGTTGTATGTGCTTCCTGCTGAAATCAAACAAATTCTCAAACAAATTCGCAATGGACAACTCAAAATCACACACAGCATAGAACATTTTGAGCAAATTCCTAAGCAAATGTCTCGCAATAATAAACGTATGCACCTAAGTATATTGGCAGGTGTGAGTGTGTTGTCGTCTGTATTATTTATGCTTACACCTTTTGCCTTACAAATGCCTTTGTGGTGGGGTTTGCCTTATTTGAGTACAATGGGGTTGCTTTTGGGTGGTTTTTTGGGTGTTTTTGGGTATTTTAGGAAATAATTTTATGTAGAATTTTAAGAAATATTTTTATAAAAAAATTAAAAACATTATAAAATGCTTACAAAAATAGAGGTCAAAAATTACAAACTTTTACGTTATATTTCACAACCTTTGTCTCATTTTCATATTCTTGTAGGGGCAAATGCAACAGGAAAAACAACATTTTTAGATATACTGAATTTTGTGCAAGATATTGTAAATGAAAGTGTAGAAAAAGCAGTATTAAACCGCACCAACAATTTTGATGATTTGACTTGGAAAGGTCAAGGTGGAAATATTGAATTTGCTCTTGAATTTCAATTACCAACACATATTATAGAAAATTTACAAGAAAACAAAAAATTTACGATTATCCGTTATGAAATAAAAATAGGTATTCATGAAACACAAAAAGAAATCGCTATTTTGGGCGAAAGAGTTTTGTTGTTAAATCCTGAATTTATCACGACTGTCTCAAGGGAAATAACCTTATTCCCAGATTTTAACCCTGAAACAGAAATTATATTTGGGAAAAAATTTGTGAATACATTTAATAAAATTTGCTATCAAGTAATCATAAATAAAACATACGAGAAAAATGATATTTTTTCTCCTGAAATTTCAAACAAAAAAAAAAGCTGGAATTTATCTTTTAAATTAGGACACAAAAAATCAGCCTTAGCAAATCTCCCTGCTGATGAGGAAAAATTTCCCGCCTCTACTTGGATAAAAGAATATCTAAATACAGGCATACAGCTTTTTATGCTCAATAGCCTAAAAATACGAGAGGCAAGTCGCCCAAATCAAGGCACACAATTTAAAAGTGATGGCAGCAATTTACCTTGGGTTATTGATGATTTACAAAAAAATTACCAAAAAAAATTTAAAAATTGGATTGAACATATCCAAACCGCTTTGCCTGACATCAAAACCATAAAAATCATAGAACAGATAGACAACAAACACAAATACCTCAAAATCATATACCGAAACGGGGCAGAAGTACCAAGTTGGATAGTATCTGATGGTACATTGCGGTTGTTAGCACTCACAATTATTGCGTATTTGCCCGATTTTAAAGGAATTTATCTAATAGAAGAACCTGAAAATGGTATTCACCCAAAAGCGATTGAAACTATTTTTCAATCCTTACAATCCACATACAACGCTCAAATATTGGTAGCTTCACACTCACCTACGGTATTGAGTGTAGCAGACATAAAAAATGTCCTTTGTTTTGCTAAAACACAAGAAGGTATTGCAGACATCATAAATGGCAATCAACACCCAAACTTAAAAGAATGGAAAGGTGAAACAAATTTAAGCACTTTGTTTGCAAGTGGAATTTTGGATTAAACCTTTTAGGCTAATTTTTTTTTGAAAACTTATAAATGATTGAAAAAATATGAAAGATTTAATTATGTTGGTTGCAGATAAAAACACAGAATTTCTTTTGAAAGGACTTTTGCCACGATTACCAAGAATTTTAAATACAAAAATATTTGATTTTGATGTGAAAATACACCCATTGCGAGATTCTGGACTTCGGAAAGATAGTAGTGAATTTTTGCGTCCATTTATTTATCAATATCGTTATGCAATCGTATTGTTTGATTATGAAGGCTCAGGCGACCATACTTCACATACACAACTTGTAGAAAAAATAGAAAATGAGTTGCAAATAAATGGCTGGGAAAATAAAAATGCAGTCATTATCATAGAGCCAGAAATAGAAAATTGGGTTTGGGTTAATTCTCCGCACCTTGCCCAAGAAATGGATTGGGAAGATACAGAGACATTAAATAATTGGTTATCAGAAAAAGGCTTAAAAAATCAAAATGATGCAAAACCACCACGCCCAAAAGAAGCATTTGAAGATGCTTTGAAAGAAACAGGAAAACCACGTTCTTCCGCTATTTATCAAAATATCGCAGAAAAAGCGAGCTTTAAAGGCTGTATTGATACAAATTTTCAAAAACTGAAATCCACGATTATAAATTGGTTTTCTGAAAAACAATAAAAAAAACAGGCTCAAACATATTGTCCAAGCCTATTTTTCAAAAAAGTCTTATAAATTCCTTTTTTCTTATTTTTAATTAAAAAAAAGCCCTTCATTTAATACATTCAGCGCATTTTCTTTGTCTTTGGTTGCGACTAAAAGCGAAATATTGTGTTTACTGCCACCAAACGAAATCATACGTACATTTACGCTTTGCAAAGCGGTAAAAATACGCATAGCAAGTGCTGGGTGGTCAGATACAAAATCCCCCACAATACAAATAATTGTTTGGTCGGGGTCTAATTCTACTGTGCCAAAAAATTTGAGTACATTTGACATTTCTTTCAGGTGTGTTGTGTCGTCTATTGTAAGCGAAACACCTACTTCAGAAGTCGTAATCATGTCAATAGGCACTTTAAATTTTTCAAAAACCTCAAAAATTTTCCTCAAAAAACCATACGCCAATAACATACGACTTGATTTGATGCTGATAGCAGTAATGCCATCTTTGGCTGCAATAGCCTTAAAAGGCATTTCAGGGTTTTGGGTAATTTGGTTACTGATAAGTGTGCCACGTGCCTCAGGTTGCATGGTATTGAGCAAGCGAACGGGAATATTGTATTGGCGTGCTGGGTGAATAGACGAAGGGTGGAGGATTTTTGCCCCAAAATATGCCAATTCTGCTGCCTCATCAAAAGAAAGTTCTGCCACAGGAAAAGTACGTTTTACCACGCGTGGGTCGTTGTTGTGCATACCGTCAATATCTGTCCAAATTTGTACTTCTTGTGCTTTCACAACCGCCCCAATGAGTGAAGCAGAGTAATCACTTCCGCCACGTTTGAGGTTGTCAATTTCGCCTACGGAATTTTTGCAAATATATCCTTGCGTAATAAATAACATATCTTGGGCATGATTTTTCAGGATATTATTCAAAGTTTCTTTGATGCGTGGCATATCAGGCTCACTATCTTTGTCAATAAACATAAAATCCAATGCTGGTAGTAAAATTGCTGGCACGTTTTTACTTTCCAAATACGCATGAAACAAGTGTGTAGATAATAATTCGCCTTCTGCCAAGAGCATTTTTTCCTCTTTAAATGTAAAAAGCGATTTTTCCGCAATTTTTTTGATAAATGTAAAATGTTGTTCTACAATAGCATTTCCTTTTTCCAAACCTATTTCATTGTCATAAAGTCCTTTGATAAAAGTATGATAATGTGCCAAAAGTGCATCTATTTTATTAAATGCTTCCCTTTTTTGGCGTTGTGCAAGGCTTTCATTAATGCTCACGAGTGCGTTGGTTGTGCCTGATAATGCAGAAAGCACTACAATACGTTTGATGTCAGATTCTTTTTGAATAAGTGCGGAAACTGCGTGCATACGTTTAGGTTTGCCTACGGAAGTTCCGCCAAATTTTAAGATTTTCATTTTTTAAAAAGGATATAATGGTGTTTTTTTGTGATTGATTTTTATACAGATTTGAGCCTTGCTATATGATTTTTACAGACAAAAAAATGGGATTTTATGCTTATTTTGCCTAATAAATTCATTGGTGGTTAAACTTGTATTTGAAAAAATTTAAAGATTTCAAATTTAATAATTTTTTCAAAAGGCACAAAAACTATTTGATATTTTGAATGAATATTTAAAAATAAGGAGTAAATTTTAATGTGTATCTTATAAAAGAAAAACTACTTTTATTTTTTCTCCTCAATTACAAAATACATATCAATATCACCTTTATTTTTGGCATATACTTTACCGCGATATTCACATATAAATTGGTCTTTTATAAGATTATATGTATATTCAGAGATATTTACTCTGCCTACTTCGCCTGAGCTTTCCATGCGAGAAGCGGTATTTACTGCATCACCCCAAATATCATACGCAAATTTCTTTTTGCCAACTACACCAGCAATTACTTCGCCTGTGTGTATACCAAGTCGTATTTCCCATGAATCTTTTCCTTGTGCTTGTTTTTCTGCAATAAAGTTTTGCATAAATGCCTGAATTTCCAAGCCTGCCCTTACTGCATCTACTGGATTTGTGGTATTAGGAATAGGCAAACCACCTGCACACATATAGGCATCACCTATGGTTTTAATTTTTTCGAGGTTATATTTTTCAATAATTTCATCAAAAGCAAGGAAACAATAATCAAGTTCTTTGATAACTTCTTGTGGTGTCATTTTGGAGGCAATATTCGTGAAACCTCTAAAATCTGTAAAAAGTACAGACACCATTTCATAAGATTGTGGTGTAGCAACCCCTTTTTCTTTAAGTTCTCTTGCAGTAGTTATAGGTAATATATTGAGGAGCAATTCATCAGATTTTTGTCGTTCTTTTTCTACAGTATCTCTTTGTGCTGCGATTTCCTCTTTTGATTGGTTGAGTTCTTCATTTAGTTCGTTTAGTTCAAGGTTTTGCTGTTTGAGGAGTTGGTTTTTCTTTCTATTTCTATAAAAGAAAAATAGAATAAATCCCATAATAAGGGCAAAGAAAATAGCAAGCGCAGTCAGAAAATATACTTGCATTTGTCTTTTTTGTTCTATTTCCAAGCTATTTTTATCTTTTATTGCTTGTAGGGATTGTGTTTGTGCAATAATTTGTGCTTGTTTTGCTTCTTTTGCTTGTGCTTTTGCCCTTGCTTCCTCTGCTTCAGATTTAGCGAGATTTGCTTCTGCAGTTTCTTTGGCAGCGTTGGCGAGTTCTCTGTCTTGTTTTGCACTTAGGGTTAGTGCTTCTGCAATTTGTTTATCTTTTTGGGCTTTTTCTGCCTGTGCAGTACGTAGTGCAGTTTCTTTTTGGGCAATTATTTTTTCTTGTTCCGCTTGTTTAGCGTTTTTTTCTGCAATTTCTTTTTCTTTTTTGAGGTTTATGGCAAGTAAATCTTGGTTTTCAGCTTCTCTAAACGAAAGTTTTGCATCATTTTCTATTTTTTCTATTTCCCCTTTTTTAGTATTTATAGAGGCTTGTTTTATGGCGTTTTCTTCTTGAAGTTTATTTTTATAAAAATTATAATTATCATTTGCAGCACGATAGTCTTTCAAATTATTTTCTTTGAGGTGCAATTTTGAAAGAATCTCATAACTGTCTGTAAGTTGTTTATTTGCTTTTACTTCTTTTCCCAATGAGATAGCTTTGTCAAGGGTATTTTTACATTTATCAAATTCGCCTTCCAAAAAATAATTGAGTGCAATACAATTCATACTTTCTACACCCATTGGCTTATCACCACTGGTTTCTCTTAGTTTTCGGGAACTTACATAATAATTGTGTGCTTCATTATACCTACGCATATTGGTCAATATTGTACCTATATTTTGTTGTATATTAGCTTCTTGTGCAGGCGTAGGTTTTTGTTTTAGGCGTTCTTTGTTGGCGGTAATTGCTTGTTCAAAATATGAAAGTGCAATATTTGCATTATTTTGTTTTCTATTCAAATAGCCCAAATTATTAAGAAAATGAACTTGTTCCTCCAAATTATTTTGTTCTTTGGCTATTTTTAAACCTTCTTCGCTAAATGCAAGTGCTTTTGGTGTTTGTTGGCTAAGTTCCGCCAATACTGAAAGTTTGTTATACGTATTTGGGAGATTCTTTTTTTGGTCTTTAATAATTTTTTGCAACTCTGCTACTTTATTATAATCATAAAGTGCATCTTCATATTTTTGAAGATTATAATTTGCAAGGGCACTTTTTTGCCAGCCAGCCAATCGCCCATACAAATCATGTGTGCGTGTTTTGAGTTCTGCTGATTTGCGAAGGTAAGTAATAGCATTCGTATAAGCGCCCCATTCAAGATAAAGGTCTCCTATTTCGCCATATATATCAGAAAGTTCTTTACTTTGAATATTTTGTTTTTCCAAAATATCCATTGCATACAAATAGTATTTGGCTGAAAGTTCTTGCCTTTTATACAGTTGATAGCTTTGGGCTATTTTGCGCGCAATATTTGATTTTTTTGGATAGTCTTGTGTTTCTGCTAATTCTTCCAACAAAGCAGTTACGTTTTGGGCATAAGTAATACTTATATTTTTTCCAAAAAGAAAAAATAATATGAAAAACGCCAATTTGATAGTAACATTAAAATACATTATTGGAAACAATGATGGGATTTTTTCTGGATTTTCAAAAAAAATATCTTCAAAAAAAAAATAAATCTTATATTTAAAAATTCTCCCTAAATTGGAATATTTATTTTAGAAAACAAAATTAAAAAGACAAAAAACATGCTAATATTTTTTTATTTTCTGTAATTCTTTTAAATTGATGTAAAAGTATATTTTTAGTATCAGATTATGCCTCAATTATTACATTAAATTTAAAATTAATGTTTTACCTTATGGCAAATAAAAAGCTCAAAAAATTAATTTTGAGCTTTTTATTTTTTATTATTTTTTAAAATTTTATTCAAAAACGGTATAAATTACACGCAATTTAATACGATAATCTTTATTTTTTTGGTCAAACATTAATCTTTGCACACTTCCAATATTGTTGGAAGGCGTAATCAAAAGAGCTGGATTATTGGTTGTGCCTGAGAGTATTCTTTGTATCTGTGACGCCATAGAAACCCTGTAAGTTTCCTCAAATGTTTCAAAAGATACCAAAGGACTGTTTGTTCTTTCGGGAATAATGGTAAGATTGGCAGTAATACCATTGGCATCAGTGCGCGTTTGAATATTGTTAGAAGCATTAGTTTCATACAACGTCAAAAATTCAGGTGCTTTATAAATATCCATTGATGTTACTTTTGGACGAAGAATCAAATCAGCACGGTTGATGCCCACATTTCCCAATTTTTTAAGATTTTTGAGTGTTGGAAACTCTATTTTGGTTTGCAAACCCAAGCCTGCTTGCAAATATGCGATACCATTGATAAGGTCTGCGTCTTTGCTTTGGAAAACAGAAGTTAAATCCTGCACTGCGGTATTTTGGCGGTCTTTTTGTATACGATTATACTTTGCATTTGTTGGGTAAAGTTCAACCACACGTTTGATGACAGTATCGCTTTTGCCTGTGCGTGCTTGTGCTTGGCTGTAATGAATAATAATTTTTGAATTTAAATCACCATAAAAACCCATTACACCTGCATCGTCAGCATTATCAGGCACGAGGGCAAGCCCTTTAAAACTACCTAAAATACTACTTTTGAAGGCACTATTTTGGGCAAAGTTTATAAGCTCATTTGCCAAACCTTGCCCATTTGAAAATTTCCCTAAATTATATGTCAATACACCACGTTTGGCAATCGTATCACCCATCAGTTCTATTGTAGCAAGTGGTGTAGCATCATAACCCGTAGATGAATTGATGGTATAATCTGTGCCATCACTCAAGGTTTCGTTGGGACTGATACGATGCAAATGAAATTTTTGCAATTTATTTGTAACGCCATATTTGCTATAATAGCCAAAATTTACAGTTACAGAATCAAACACAAGAGGTTTATCACCTACCGAAGTAGTGCTTATTTGGTCATTGAAAGGTGCAAATTGTGTAAAAAGACTTGCTTCCACCATGCCAAATTCAGGGTCTTTGTATTTGCCACAAAGCAACACACCTGCATTTTTGGTAATAGGAATATCACCTTGCACAGTAGAAACTTTTATGCTAAAAGTATCTGAATCAATGACACGTACAGTTTCCTTTTTCACAAGGTCAAACCCAATATTTTTGGATTGTTCACAAGCGAAAAAAGGAATTAAAAAAATTAAAACAAAAATGGTAAGGGGGGATTTAAGAAACGACTGCTGGTTCATGGTAAAGTTGTTTATAAAGTTCATAATAATCCGATTCATCAGAGGCATACTCCACAATTTCTCTATTTGCGTTCAGAAGTATGTCATTGGTAAGGGTTTGGTATTCACTTTGTCCTTTTGTAACCAAATCCGAATATTGAAAAGCAATGTCCAAAAGACCTTTGTAGGCATCTTGTTGTAAAGTAGGAAGCATATCTTCCTCTACATCATTCATACGTGCTTTTTCTAACACGTCTGCAGGAAATTGATAATCAAAATGGGAGTCAAATGCAGAAAAAACGCATTTAGTATTTTTAAAAATAGGGTCTTTTTTGTAAGTGGTTTTCAAATAAAGTGGAATAAGTGCTGTAATCCAATCATTGCAATGAATAATATCAGGCACCCAACTCAGCTTGCGTACAGTTTCCAATGTACCTTTACAAAAAAATATAGCTCTTTCATCATTATCAGACAAAAAATTATTGTCTGCGTCATAAAAGATAGATTTCCTTTGAAAATAATCTTCATTATCAATAAAATATATCTGTAATTTTGCATTAGGTACAGAAGCTACTTTTATTACCAATGATTTTTCTTCTTCACCTACGCTTATGTTAATACCTGAAAGGCGTACAACTTCGTGCAATCGGTTTTTTCTTTCATTGATTACCCCAAAACGAGGCACTAACACCCTGATTTCTAAGCCCTTTTCTTGCATGGCGAATGATAACTTGCGTACAAAATCTGCTACTGCGGTGGTTTGAAGAAAAGGGGATATTTCGTGGGCAACGTAAAGGACACGGAGTCTTTCCATATTTTATCTTGAAATTGGAAAATGAAAGGAATTTAATATAACAATACTAAGGATATACCATACAAAAATATAAAGATTATTGTATGGTGTATATTTGTCTTTTTTAAAACAACGTGCAAAATTAACGATTTTTTTTTATAATATTGGTATAATATTAGGATTTTTTAGCGATTTTCTAAAACTTTATTGGGCTTACGCTCCAAAAATACATATTACACACATTTATTACGCCTTTTTTACACTTATTTTAAACTTATATCAAGTTAAACTTATATCAAGCCCCAAATTTTCTAATTTTCTCCACAATCATAGAAGTAGAAAACCCTTCTACCAAATCCAATGTTGCAACTTCGCCTCCATGTTGCAATACAAAATCAGCCCCTACAATATTTTTTATTTCATAATCACTACCTTTTGTTAATATATCAGGACAAAGATTTTGTATTAAATTTAAAGGTGTATCTTCCTCAAAAACCACCACCATATCCACAAAAGCTAATGAAGCCAATAGTCTTGCACGTGCATACACAGGCACAATAGGGCGATTTCCACCTTTCAGGCGTGTAACAGAGGCATCACTATTTAAGCCCAAAATCAAAAAATCGCCTTTTTCTCTTGCTTTTTCTAAATAATCTACATGACCAAGATGCACAATATCAAAACAACCATTGGTAAAAACAACTTTTTTGTTTGCTTCTTTCCAATGAGCTCTTTGTATTTGGGCATCTGCAAGCGATACTATTTTGCTTTTTGTGTTCATATTAAAGTTCAAAGATTAAAGTTCAAAGTTCAAAGATTAAAGTTCAAAGATTAAGGTTCAAAGATTAAATTCTAAAAACGCATACCAAAAGAAAATTCACCTTCCCAAGAAGAAAATAACTTGAAACGGTTTTCAATAAAATTTTTATCTGTTGCCACAGGTTGTGAAGCATTGCCATTTGTGTCTTGCCAAACTGTTTGCACTGGTATAGGAACACCATAGGCAAGTCTCGCATTAATGTTAAAAATACGAAAAATATTCCACCTAAAACCACCTTGTAATGCCCCCAAAATTACTTGTGGCTTAAACTTATAATTTTGTGAAACAGCAATTAACGGGTTTGGGTTATTCTCTACTTGTGCGGTTACTTTTTCAACATAAGCAGAGTAGGTACTCGCAGCACCTACAAACCAACTACTACTCGCATCGCTAAAATAATAACGATAATTAAAACCACCTGCAACACCTGTGCGGTCGCCCCCAAAAGTATAATTACCATTTGCATTCAAACCATTTTGCCCCAACTGGTATTCATATTGCACGGAAAGACGTTGCCAAAACAACGCAAAAAAATTAAGACGTGCATTGCTCTTAGCCTCTTGTGGCATATTAGGGTTTTGTGCTATAATAGGTGTATGTAATCCACCATAAATAAATAAAACACAAACAAAAATTTTTATAAAAATTGTTTTCATCATTCGTAAAAGTGTAAGTTTAAAAAGAAATATCACAAAAGTATCATAAAACTTCAATAATTTTACAAAAAAACGTTTTTTTTATAGTATATGATAATTTTTGTAATTAAAAAAGCCTTTGAAATCATTTCAAAGGCTTTTTTTGTAACTTTTTGTGTTTGTATTTTATTGTGTTACTTTTTCGGTTAATTTATGCCAAATGCTTTCTACTTTTTTTTCACTTGTTGATGTGTGTGTGTTATTTTCTATTGTTTGGTTTTCTTCGGGTTTTAATTCAATATTTACATTCAAAAAACCAAATTTTTCAGTTTCTTGCACCACAATTTCTTTTTTAGGTTCAATGTAGCCAAACAAATTACGTTCTTTGATGGTTTTTGCAACGCCATCAGGCACGGTTTCTTCCCAACCCAAATCACCATCTTTTATCATACGGAGAATATTATCAGAAATGATATGCAACAAACTTCGTTCAAAATCTTTAATATTTTCTATTTTATCATTTGCCAATAAATATTGATACAAATCAATTTGGTTTTCAGGCAATTCAAAATTCCTACAACTGTAAAGTTCGTTAGGATTATCCTTCATATTAGCAGGATAGACATAAAGTTTTACATTTTTGCTGAATAATTGGCTAAACGATTCCAAAATTCCACCAGAAAGATTTTCGTAATATTTTTCATTAAAAATTTGTTCCAATGAATAAATACCCAATACAAGCCCAATTTTTTCTTTGGTAAATTGTGAAAAATACGACACAAGTTTGTAATATTCTTGATAATTGGAAATCATTACGGTACAACCCATAGAACTCAATATATCAACCCTATCCAAAAAGTCTTGGTAATCAATTTCTTCTTTGTCGTTGGCACGTAAATCCTTCAATGTAAGCTCTGCAAGCACTTCAATCCTTTCACGTTTTACATCTTCATCTTTGCTAAATTGCTCAAAACCACGTTTGAGCATATCCAAATTGACCAATGTAAGCGGTCTAAAACGCCCACGCAACGCCAAAATATTTTTTTTGTAGAGCAAATCTGAAGGTTGAATTACATTGCCATCAGGCCCAAAAATCGCTGCATTGGTAAGACCATGTTTCACCAAATGAAGGCTCATAAGTCGGTTATCAATATGCTCAAAATCGGGACCAGAGAAACGCATCATATCCACTTCAATACGTTCAGAAGTCAATCCGTCCATAAGTGATTGTATGAGTTTTTCAGGGTCTTGTCTAAGATAAAAAGCCCCATAAATCAGATTTACACCCAATACACCAACTGCCTGTTGTTGTGTGAGAATATCTTTTTCGTGCATTTTTACATGGACAATGATTTCGTTTGTAGGTGCTTGTGGCGTGATTTGAAACCTTACGCCCATCCAACCATGCCCTTGTGTGGTTTTGTGATAATTGATGGTGGTAACTGTGTCAGCAAATGCAAAAAATGCACGTTCAAAACCCATTTTTATCCCCAAACGTTGTTCTAACAATCTATATTCTTTGTCCAACATTTTGAACAAGCGTGATTCGCAAACATACCTTCCGCTTTCTTCTACACCATAAATGGCGTTGCTAAATGTCATGTCATACGCTGACATGGTTTTGGCAATGGTATTGGAGGCACCGCCTGCCTTAAAAAAAAACGCTGCTACTTCTTGTCCTGCCCCTATCTCTGCAAAAGCTCCATAACTTGAAGGATCCATATTGATAATGCGTGCTTTTTCTCTTGGATCCATGCCTTTAATTTCCATGCCTTTAATTTTATTTTTAAAAAAATTGATGTTGAAAGAATTTATTTTTTTCTTCTTTAACTAAAACAATATTATTGCCAAATTATTTTAATTTTAGATTATATGTTTTTTTTTGTAAATATTTTTTTCTTAAAAAAATATTTACAAAATATTTACCTCCTTTTCCAATACAATTCCAAATAATTCTTGCACGCTTTGTGTGATATTGTTGGCAAGTTGCAATATTTCTGAACCTTTTCCTTCGCCATAATTCACAAGTACAAGTGCTTGTTTGTCATGTACACCTACATTTCCTATTTTTTTGCCTTTCCAACCCGCTTTTTCAATCAGCCAACCTGCGGGAACTTTTACCTTTTCAGGGTTTTCTACCAAATAAGAAGGCATTTCAGGAAAACGATTTTTCAATAAATTAAAATGTGAAACTGCTATTTCAGGATTTTTAAAAAAACTACCTGCATTCCCTACTTCTTTTGGATTGGGCAATTTGCTTGTACGTATTTGGCAAATTGTTTCAAATACATCTTTTGGCGTAGGATTTTGGATATTTTTCTCAGTTAAATTTTTGCGAATATCACCATAATCCATTTTTAGATTTGCAGTTTTAGACAGCTTAAATGTAACACTCAAAATAACCGTTTTCTTTGGTTTTTCTTGTTTAAAAATGCTATCTCTGTACCCAAATTTACAATCTGCATTTTGGTATATTTGATGATTTGTTTGTACACTTTGTACCAAATCTTTCACTTCTATACCATACGCACCAATATTTTGAATAACAGACGCACCAACAGTACCAGGAATAAGAGCAAGATTTTCAATGCCATAATAACCATGTTGTATGCAATATTGCACAAAATCTGCCCAATTTTCGCCTGCACCTACTTCCACAATGACATGATTTTCTAAGTGATTTTCTACACTAATTCCTTTGATGCAATTATGCAAAATAATGCCTTCAAAATCTTTTGTAAATAAAATATTACTACCACCACCCAAAATCAGTATTGGCATATTAGGATATTTTGCTAAAATTTCGTTGAGTGTTTCTATATTTTCAAATGTAGCAAAATATTTTGCATTTACTTCTACGCCAAATGTATTATAAGGTTTAAGCGAAAAATTTTCTTGGAGATTCATTTTTGATTATTTTTTTATTAAAAATGGTGTTTAATTTTTTTGCAAACTAACACAAAACCACTTGGAAAACAACCTAAATAGATACAAATATTGTATAATATATTGTATAATAATAAGAGAAATTTTTATTTATTGTTTAAATTTTTATTATTTTTGCCTAAAAAATATAAAAATATACAATTTAAAATAATATAAAGATTTGCCTACCTGAATAGATACAAAAAAATTAGAAATCTCTGTTCATACAAAAAACCGCTTCCTTATCACAAGAAAGCAGTTTTTTGTTTTTTTTTTATTTTATTTAAAAAAATCCTTAAAAGCTAAATGTCAATCCAAAATCAATTAAAAACATATCTGTTTTTGATTTTTTGGGTGTGCCTTCTGCGGTAGCTTCCACATTGGTTGGATTAGAAGGATTAAATTGTGAAGAATTTGAGCCTGTAAAATTCAATTTCCAGCTTTGTGTTTGTGTGCGGTCATAATATTCTGCCTCTCCACCTCTCATATACAAACCTCTTATATCCAAAAATACATTTTCAGCTATCCTAATCATAAATCCACCACCACCACCATACGTGAAAGCAAAACTATTGATTTGAGTGCGTGCTGATATTACATTATTATTATTTGTGCCATTGGTATTGTTTCCGCCCGAAAAAATACGATTTGGTGTATTATCGTATATTTTAGTGCGTGTATAAAGGTAGTTGAAACCCAACGCAGCTTCTGCATAAGGTTGTATGCCTTCCAATGGAGCTTTGAATCTAAGGGCTAATTGGCTATTGATAAGGTTGTTATTGGTAACTACTTCAAAATTAACTGGAATTGTACTCAACACCGTATTGCCTGCGGTAACGTTGAGGTTTTGGTTAATTTGTTGGGTATTTGAGCCATAAAGCATATATCCAAAATTGATACCTAAGAAAATAGGAATTTCTTTTTTAAAGGGAAAGTATCCTTTTAGATTAAATCCTACGCCCACAGCTTTGGTATTGTCCCTAAATTCATTGATGGGAACGCCAATTTGAAGTCCAAAACCAATATGTGATTGGGCTTTGATTTTGGTAATTGTGAAAGTATTTGTAAAAATTAAAGTCAATAAAAGCGTGTAAAAAAATGTGTATTTTTTCATATAAAAAAAATTTATGGCGTGAATTTATAGTGGGTATTATCAAAAAATTATGTTTTCTATGTTTACTTTTTTTTCAAAAAAAAATTACGCCAAATATAGAAGATTTTTTTGTGCGAACAAACTTAAAATACATACACATTCGGATTTTTTTAAATATTTCCTTTTAATACCAATTTCCATTTATCGCTTTCTGCAAATTCCTTTATAATTTGGTTCCTTTTTACTAAAAATCTTCGCATATAATTGGTCAAAACTAAATAATTGAATACATTGCCCAATACACCAAAAGGCGAATGAAACTCAAAAACGTCTTTCATTAGGGTTTTTTTACCTATTTTTTCAAAAAAATGGTCATGACAAAATGCTTTAAAAATACCTTTTAATTGTTCATCTCTAAAATGAAAAGGGCGTTCAAATTTTGTAATTATTGCAGTTAATTTTTGCCTAATCCCAAAATGCGTTGCCTGCCACGTAACAGATTCCTGCAAACCAATCAAACCAGATGTAACACCTGCGATAGCACGTTCTTGTGTGTGTGAAGTAGATATTTGGTGCAAATCAATGCTCCTCGCAAGGTCAAAACAAAGATGTATTTCTGCGTTTATTTCTGTGACAATTTCAATTTTTGGCATTTTTTAGGGTTTTATTTTTTTGTGAAAAAATTATTAAAAAAAATCTTTACTTGGGAATTAAAAACATAATATCAAAAAACACTACTAAAATATTAATTATCTCAATTTTTTTCTAAAAAAATGTGAAAAACGATAATTTTTGGCTTAATTTCGCATTTTAAAACGTTAAATATGGTTAAAAATCTTTGCTGTATGCAAATAAAAAAGATTAAATAAACTAATTTTACCCACAAAATCAATACTTCCCTTACCCAAAAAGGGCTTTGAACAGTAATTTATACAAATAAATATTTGCCTTGTGCAACCATCTCATTTATTCAATAAAATTCCTCTTTGGGGTGGAGGATTCCTTATTTTATGCAAAATTTTGAACAACAAGACCTTCCTAATATACCTTTGAAAGAAAACCCAAACATTCGTTTTGCGTTTTTCAATAATGTAATAGGTTGGGCAGTTTTTGCCATTTCTACGCTTATCTACACTTTTACGGTAGAACGTACAGCAAGTTTTTGGGATTGTGGCGAGTTTATCGCTTGTGCCTACAAATTGCAAGTACCACACCCTCCTGGCGCACCATTTTTTTTATTGTTGGGGCGTATGTTTTCTATTTTGGCTACTGACGTTACGCATGTGGCGTTTTGGGTCAATATGATGTCTGTATTTGCAAGTGGTTTTACCATTTTATTTTTGTTTTGGACGATTGTCATGTTTGGCGTAAAATTGTTTCCCGACAATAAAGATGTAAATTCAGTAACTGCCACACAAGCTATTACATTGTGGATTGGTGGTGCAGTAGGGGCATTGGCGTATGCATTTTCAGATTCTTTTTGGTTTTCTGCAGTAGAAGCTGAGGTATATGCGTTGTCTTCGTTTTTTACTGCCTTTGTGGTTTGGGCATTGCTCAAATGGGAACGCATCACAGATGAAGCTGATGCAAACCGTTGGTTGGTGCTTACCGCCTATATGATTGGTTTGTCTATTGGTGTGCATTTATTGAATTTGGTTACCTTGCCTGCATTGGCTTTAATTTATTATTACAAAAAAGTAAAAACACCTACGCCTGTTGGTGTTTTGAGTGCTTTAGCAATTGGTGGTGCATTAGTAATATTGATTTTGGAAGGTGTGATTACAGGGCTTCCCTCTTTAGCGGGCAATGTAGAGATTTTTATGGTCAATAATTTGGGTGTGCCTTTTGGTACAGGTATTTTATTGTTTGTGTTTTTGGTAATTGGAAGCATTATTTATGGCTTTTCTTATACCTATAAAACCAAGAATGTATTATTAAATACTGCTTTATTGAGTGCTACATTTATCCTTATTGGCTATGCAAGTTATGGCATTGCACTTGTAAGGGCAAATTACAACCCACCCATCAATGAAAATGACCCAAGTGATATTATTAAATTTGTGTCGTACCTCAAAAGGGAACAATATGGCGACAGACCGCTTACTTGGGGGCCAAGTTTTGCATCAGAAGTAGCAAGAGATGAAAGTGGTGCACCAAAAACCATTACGAAAGGTCAGTTGTATCGTATGCGTAAAGACAAAGGCACGTATGAAATATATGATGAACGCAAATCATACATATATGACGATAATATGTTTTTGCCACGTTTGCACAGCAGAGACCCACAACACCGTACTTTGTACGCCCAACGTTTGGGATTAGGCAATGAAATGCCCAAAGAATACAAGCCTACACAATCAGATAATATGAAATTCTTGTTTTCGTATCAATTTGGGTATATGTATTGGCGTTATTTTGGTTGGAATTTTATTGGACGTGAGCATGATTTTGAAGGCGCAAATACCTTATTTTTAGGAAAAAATATCACAAATGCACCCAAAGAATACAAAAATAACAAAGCACGCAATCAATATTATGCTCTGCCTTTAATTTTGGGTATTATTGGACTTGCTTTTTGTGGAATAAGGTCACCTCAAACGCTTTTTGTAAGTGGTTTATTGTTTTTTCTTACAGGTTTGGCGTTGGTGCTTTACCTCAATTCACCACCTACCGAGCCACGCGAAAGGGATTATATTTATGTAGGGTCTTTTTATGCGTTTGCAATTTGGATAGGTTTTGGAGCGATGGCGTTTCCACAAATATTGGCACAATACCTCAAAAATGATAAACTTCAAAATGTAGGCAATATTGCAGGTGGCATATTTGGGGCATTGGTTGTGGGTATTATGTTGCAACAAAATTATGACGACCACAACAGAGATAATCGTTGGCATTCTATTGATTCAGCCAAAAACCTTTTGGAATCTTGCGCCCCAAATGCAATTTTATTCACAGGAGGCGACAATGATACTTTTCCTTTGTGGTATTTGCAAGAAGTAGAAAACTTCCGTACAGATGTGCGTGTGTGTAATCTGAGCCTTTTGGGCACAGATTGGTACATTAGCCAAATGAAACGCCCTGCTTACAAATCAGACGCATTGCCTATTTCGCTCAATTATGAAGCCTATATCACAGGCAAAAACGAGCAAATTCTCTACCCAATAGAATGGGGCGTAATGACCAATATTCCCGAAAATCAACTCAAAAATCTCAATGAAAAAGGTATGGACTTAAAAACATACATTGACCTTGTGAATAAAGGAGATAAATTTGTAGAAGGCTCAATACGTGGCTCTGAGGAAAAATTTACGATTTTACCTTCTAAAAAATTGGTATATCGTTTTAATAGGGATAATGTAAAAAAACTTGGTATCGTACCTGCGGAAAAAGACAGTCTTTTGGGAAATTATATTGCATGGGAATTGAAAAAAAGCGAAATATCAAAACCTGACCTTATTATTTTGGATATGATTGCCCACAATGATTGGAAACGCCCTATTTATTTCTCTACAACGCTTGGAGGCTCTAATAACCTTGACCTCAAAGAATATATGCAAACTGAAGGATTGGCGAATAGACTTATGCCTTACAAAGTGAAAAATGCAAGAGATGGTGTAGTAAATTCGGATTTGATGTATAATAATTTGCTTACAAAGTTTCATTATAGAAGTTTGGATAATCCAAAAGTATATCATGACGAAAATTATTTACGTCTTACCATCAATCTCCGTATGTCATTTGTGCGTTTGCTTACGCAACTTTTGCGTGAAGGCAAAACAGAAAAAGCACAAAAAGCATTGGATTTTGTCATGAAAAAAATGCCTTACAATGTCATAGAACACGATTATACTTCGCCACTTTTTGCAGATATTATGTATAAATTGGGTGATACCAAAAAAGCAGATGCTTTTTGTGAAGAAATCATAAAAATAAGCCTACAACAAGCCAATTTTTATATTGTGGAAAATCCAGGTTCTGACCGCCTACAATATGCGTTGAGTGCGTTGGATGAACTTCGCAATGTGTATAAAATCAATGGCAATGAGAAAAAATCCGAAGACTTGGAACGCACTTTACAAGGGTTTCTTGCGAAAATGAATCCATAATACGAGTTTTTTCAGTTAATTCAGTTGTCAGTTGGTTCAGTTATCAATATCGCAGACTTGACAATCTGTAAAAATTATAAAGTATAAATTTTCTTTCAGTTGCCAATGTTATATATTTGGTAACTGAAAGATTTTTTTTTAGAAAAACTTACAAATATTACAAAACATCATCCATTGCTATATAGGTTTAAAAAAATACATTCAAAATGCAGGAAAAATGATTTTTTTGAATATTTTTTACTAAAAAATAATACGTTTCCTTGAAAAATTAAAACAAATATTGTGTTTAGGGCTGTTCTTGGTTTGTAATTTTTCAAAAAATCAGTGTCAGACCTCCATAAACTGCGGTATAGACCCAATTTTTCTGAAAAATGTTATTACAAATATTATGTTTAAACCATTTTAAAACCATTTTTTAAACTCTTAAAAAATGTATAGTAGCAACATAATTTTTCTATTAATAGTCAAAAAACACCTCAATTATCTGTATTTTCTTTCTTTGGTATTATTTTTTGTGTGTAGGGTGAGACACAATTATAAGGGCGTTTGATGTTGATTTTTGGGGGAGGGAATTTACCTTCTTTGTAAGGTAGTTTTTTGTCTTTATATACATTTTCCATATAAATCCCAAAAACAGGCAAGGCAGTTTGAGAAGCTTCACCCAATTCAGGTGTGCGAAAGCGTACTCTGTGGTCATCTGCTCCTACCCACACACCAGTTACGAGGTCTTTTGTGATGCCCATATACCAGCCATCTGCATAATTGGACGAAGTACCTGTTTTTCCGCCTATTTCATTACCATTTTTAAACAAATCAAATTCCCACAATGCTTGTGAAGTTGCCCCTTGTTCTTCTACGGTTGCTTTGAACATATCAGTCATCAAAAACGCAGTTTCCTGGCTCATTACCCTTTTTGTTTTTGGAGTTGCTTTATAAACGGTTTCACCTCTGCGATTTTTTATTTCTGAAATATATTGTGGTTCTGTCCATACACCTTCATTCATAAAAGCACTGTACGCACCCACCATTTCCATAATAGATACTTCGGAAGAGCCCAATCCTATGGAAGGGACAGATTTTATAGGGCTTGTGATGCCCATATCTTTTGCACGTTTTTGGATAGCGTCCCAGCCAAATCGTTCTGTTAGGCGTGCTGTGATTGTATTTTTGGAAGTTGCCATACCTTTTCGCAATGTTACATCACCATATGTGTATTGATGGTCGCTATTGTGTGGAGTCCAGGTTTTTTTTTCTCCATCTTCTTCGTATTCTATAGTAATAGGCTGATCTAATGCCACATCACAAGGACTTAAACCCCTTTCTAATGCTTCTGTGTATACAAAAGGTTTGAATGTGGAACCTGGTTGCCTTCGGGCTTGATATACGTGATCATACGAAAAAAAATCATAATTAATCCCACCAACCCATGTTTTGATATACCCTGTGCGAGGGTCAAGTGTGAGCAAACCAGCTTGTAAGATTTGAATGTAATGTTTAGCAGAATCAATAGCAGACACAAGACTGTCAGTAGTACCTTCCCACGAAAAGAGTTTTACTTTTCGTTTTTCACGCATTTTTTTCATTGCGAGGCTGTCTTTTCCTGCTTTTATAAGTGAATCATAAGGTGGGTGTCTTTTTATTTGATTGATAAGGTATTGTTCTGCTTGTTCTGGTGTTTCATTTGGGGCTTGCCATGATATTCTGCCTGCCCAGTGCATGTTTAGGCGTTGTTGAAGTTGTTGCATTTTATACGCAACTGCTTCTTCAGCATGTTTTTGAAGGCGTGAATCTATGGTAGTATAAATTTTTAAACCATCAGTATAAAGGTCATAATTATTTTTGGCACACCATTCTGTCAAAAATTTAATGGCAGAATTTTTAAAATGTGGTGCAAGTCTTTCAGTTACTTTTTCAGGTTTTACATTCAAGCCCAAAGGTTTCTTTACAAAAACTTTATATTCCAATTCGGTGATATATTTATATTTGCGAAGTTGTCCCAATACAATATTACGCCTTTCTTTGCATTTGCCTGGGTGTAGGATAGGATTATAAGTAGAGGTTGCTTTGAGCAAACCTATCAACATAGATGCCTCTACGTGGTTGAGTTGGGAAGGCGTTTTGCTAAAATATGTTTTGGAAGCGGTGCGTATTCCATACGCACTATTACCAAAATCCACTGTATTGAGATACATGGTTAAGATTTCTTTTTTGCCATAATTAAATTCCAAACGTACCGCAGTAATCCATTCTTTGAGTTTGTAAATATATGTTTTGGCAAAAGGAATATACTCTGAAAGCCCTTCGTTGGTTTTGCGTGTTTTAAATAAATTTTTGGCTAACTGTTGTGTAATTGTACTCGCTCCTCGCCTATCGCCCAAAATCACATTAGAAAAAAATGCAGACCCTAACGCAGAAAAATCTATGCCTTTATGGTTATAGAAACGAATATCCTCTGTAGCAATCAACGCATTGATTATCGCTACTGATATTTCGTGGTATTTGACTGGTGTTCTATTTTCCACAAAATATTTCCCCAATAATACACCATCAGCAGTATATATTTCGGAAGATGCAGGAATTTTTCTCTCCGTTTTTTCTATGTCAGGTAATACACCAAACAAGCCAAACAAATTAATATATACTGAAAAAATAAGCAACAAAAACAAGCCAATACCTGTGCCCAATACACTAAAAATTATTTGCCACCAATTTAATCGCTTAAAATTAGTCCAATGAAATGGGGTAAAATAAAATGTATAATGTAATGCGTTGCCTAATCCAATATATGTGTAATGCCAAACGGTATAAAGAAATGAAAAAAAGCTATGTTTTTGGTTATTTTTATTTGCCACAGGTGCAATGAATAATTTTTCTATTTTAAAAAAAGCAAAAATACAAATAAAAAGTAACAAAGTAAATAAAGTTATCAGTTGTTAGTTTTTTCAGTTGTCAGTTTTTTGGTATTTTCAAAAAAAAATCGTTTTAATCAGCCCAATCGGTTTGCTTTTCTTCGCATTAAGCACACAGATAACGCGGATTTTACGGATTAAAACGGATTTTTTCGTTACCAAAAATTCCTAATTTCTAATGCCCAATTCTTTAACATTCCCAATTCCCTCTACCCGCCAAAATGCAAAATCAAAATTGCACTATGTGTAGTGAGTGATTTGAGTGGGCGATTGAAATCATTTACTTCTGCGTCATTGAGCATATTATTAAAGCCATGTGAAAAACGCAATTCAGGTGCAAATTTAAAATAAGGATAAAAAATTTCAAGTCCAATGCCATATTCCACCGAAAAATCTTGTGTTTTTACAGTAATATTTTTGTCATCATTTTTTCTGCTGGTCAATAAAAAACTTGGTTTTATCCCACCAATCAAATACAAGCCACGTGTACCACGCAGTTGTGAGCGATATTTAAACAAAATAGGCAATTCAAGCATACTTGCTTCTACCGTCTTACTTTTTTTTTCGCCATTGGCAAAAGTATATTCTATGGTGCGTTCATAGCCTGCAAAACCATTAACACACAGCCTAAAATCCCAAAAATCTGAAATTTTTAAGTTACTATAAGCCCCAATTACAAGCCCAGAGCCATTTTTTGGCACAACTGACACAATACCACCATATTGGGCAGGATTATTATTTTGGATAAAATCCTCTTGCAATTTTACATTGAATGCACTAAACGTAGCACCGAAAAACATACCAAAATGTAGTGGTTTCAGAATACGGTTGCTTGTTTTGAGTTTTGGCTCTGCATCTTGTGTGTAGAGGGCTTTTTTATTGCTACGTTCAAACCAATATTGCCTTTGGGCAAATAGATTGAAGCCCCCAAGCCCCCAAAGGGGGATTAGCAAACAAATAAAAATAAATTGAAAAGAATAAAATGAATTAACTGCTCCCCCTTTGGGCGTTGGGGGGGGGGTTAGGGGGCTTGTATTTTTTTTGCCTTGTAAATAGAGGAAATTCCCCATGTAAGCGGTTCGCATAAGGTATTTTGAAAGCCTATTTGTTGTAAAATCTGTAAAAAATCTGCCCCACTTGGAAATGCCTGCACCGATTCGGGCAAGTAGGTATAAGCAGACGAATCTTTGGAAAAGAATTTTCCAATTTGTGGGAGTAAATAATTTGAATAGGCGTTGTAAAATTGCTTAAATGGGGTAATTGTTGGTTGTGAAAATTCTAAAACAATTAGCGTGCCATTAGGGGCAAGCACACGATAGATATTTTCTAAACCTTTGGCTAAATTTTCAAAGTTTCTTACACCAAAAGAAACGATAACAGCATCAAAACTATTGTCTGGGAAATTAAGGTTTTCTGAGTCTCCTACTTCCAAGGTAATAATATGTCCAAGATTGCGTTTGTCAATTTTTTTTTGCCCATACGCCAACATACCTTCCGAAATATCTACACCAACTATTTTTTCGGGTTTCAATACCAAAGCCTCCAATGCAAAATCACCTGTGCCTGTGGCAACGTCCAAAATTGATTTTGGATGTTCAGATTTAAGCCATTGAATAGCTCTTTTTCGCCAATAAATATCAATGCCTACACTCAAAAAATGATTAAGAAAATCATATTTTGGCGAAATGTTATCAAACATTTCTGCTACTTGCTCTTTTTTTGATGTATTTTTATCTTTATAAGGAACTACCATAAAACGCAAAATTGCCCCAATGTTTGAAAATTGTATATGAAATTTATACAAAAAATATATTAAGGCTTGCTTCAATTACTAAGTGTGTTAAAAAATGTTTGAAAAACACTTAAAATAAAAGGCAAAATTACGGATTTTTTTGTGGTAAAACAAATTCATGTTTCTATGAATTTTGTTTTGGACAAAGATAGGAAAGTGCCATTCATAAACGAGATAAATTAGATTTTCCAAAAACAAAACCGTGGTTATTGCTTACATTTCCCTAAAAAACACATTCAAAATACATAAAAACTTTTTTTTTAGATTTTTCACTAAAAAAATCAATGTATTTGTTTTTAAAAATTATCGTTTGCACACAATTTAAAAGTGAAAGGGATAAATATTGGTGTGTAGGCTATTATTTTGCAACAATGGCACTCTGATTTGCATTTTCCCTTTTTGAGAAGTTCTGCTTTCTGCATTTGTCCAATCAGGCACAAAAACATCTTTAAAACTTGGCTCTCCACCTTTTTGTTGGAGATTTTGAGGGTTGGCTTTTGGTTTTGCCACCATTTTTTGGCGGTTGATACGCCTGTTTTGTTGTGTTTCAGGAGAGATTCAGGCTTTATTTCTTCCTGATATTTGGGCTTACACGCCTGAAAAACCGCAAATAATATTAGGAAAATATATAAAAACTTCCTAAGGTTTTTTGGTTTTTTGGTTTTGGAACATATAAAAGATTAAAAAAAATGTATGCAAAAGTAATATTTTTTTTTGAAAAAACAGTTTTTCCGTTAGCAAAATCAGGCAAGCAACATAATTTTTACAATGGAATTTTGCGGAA
>JANPJR010000109.1:0-85306 GCA_031425615.1 Cytophagales bacterium | reverse complement strand
TAAAAAGCAAAAAAATTAAAATTTATAATTATTTTTAAAATTCTTAAAAATTTATCAAAAAAAATTTGGAATTGTCATAGGAATCAAGGGACGAAAAAATTTGGAATTGTCATAGGAATCAAGGGACAAAAGAATTCAGTCTTGGACTTTTTTTTCCGAAAGCCCTGACTTTCAGAATAGTAGGCACAAGTCAGACTTGCACCAAACTACTACCTTTTTTTAAAGTGGAACACTTGGACTAAATGGGGGACAAAAAACTATCTCACAATTAAAAGTAAATTAGTCGTTTTTTGTTTTTCATATAAATGGTCTATTGGGGAGTAATCTTTGATAGGATTTCAAGGGACAAAGGAGGCAAAAATAGTTTTTTTCAAAAAAAGTAGCTATTTTTGGATGATTTTATAAAAAACAATCACACTTTTATTTTTTTAATATGAAAAAAACAATCACACTTTTATATCTTATTCTCTTTTTTGGAAATAACATTTTTGCACAAACAAACGCCTGATGAAAAAGGACTTTTTGAAATAGAAGCAAAAAACATAAAAACAAACATAAAGAACAATAGTTTGGTAGTTGCTATCCACCAATGTAATGCGTTGTTAAAAAAAGTACCATCCATGAAAAAAGATATTTATGGATTAAAATACGAAATTGCACAAAAAAGCAAAAGCGAAAAAACAAAAATGTATGTACCAACTTACGAAAAATATATTACAGTTTTTCAAAATAACTATTTTTTTATAGATAATGAAGGGAATGAACTTGTAAAACTTGGTAAATGGAATGATGTAAATAATATTGGCTTCGCAAAAAGTGTTTTTGCAGTTGTGGAAAATGAAAAACAAGAAAAATATCTCTTGGATACAACAGGCAAAAAATATCTTTTGGCGGAAAGCTTTTCAGAATTGAAAGCAAAAGATAAAAAATATACTGCTTTAAAATTAACTGGGGACGAAACTACGAAAAATCAAGTCTTACCCGAAGATATTTTTGAACAAACACAACTCAAGGTATTGATTATAAATGGCTATGAAATATCAGGTATTTCCCCCAAAATAGGCAATCTTATAAACTTAGAACATTTGGATTTATCAAGAAATAAAATTTATGATTTACCTTCTTCTTTTGCAAAACTTGTTAAGTTAAATTATATTAATTTGGCACAAAATAGCTTCTCTCACAAACCACAAGTTTTAGAGAAATTTAGTAAAATATCTTTTTTCAATGTGGAAATTGACGAAATTTCTGGGTTATTTGATGGCACAAAAGCAGAATTTCCTGGCGGTCATAGAGAATTTAAAAGACACTTATTGGAGAATTATAACTACCCCAGAAAAGCACGTACGGAAGGTTTAGAGGGGACAATATTCGTAGAGGTTATTGTAGAAAAAGATGGAAGTATATCAGATGTAAAAATTTTTAGGGGATTATCTCCTGATTGTGATGAAGAAGCCATACGTATTATAAAATTAGTCCCTAAATGGACACCTGCAAAAAAGAGGGGGGAAGCTGTGAGAAATCGTATTGTTGTTCCCATAAACCTAAAACTTGGTGGTTAATTTTTTTTATACACCTTTTTCCTCCGTTGTCGGTGTTTAGAAAAATGTAAGCACAAAAGTAAAAAAATAACTTCCAAAATCAAAATACATTTTTCATCACCAACAACCACACGCAAGACTTTCGCTGACTTGTTGGTGACAAAAATGCCATAAACTTAGGTAATGATAAAAACATTGGTTTTTCATCTTAATTTTTGTACTATTTTTGTAATCATGCAAGCATTTTTTTTAATACCAACAAGGGGCAAAATAAATTTTATTAGGATTAAAAATAGTGCTATTTTATTCCTCATTCCCAATCCCTTAAAATCCTAATCCAATTCGCAAACCTGTATCATAAAGTTGTCCATCTTTCCAACTTGTAAAATAATCAATCCTTAAAATACTAAAAATATGCTCAAAACCTGCTCCAATTTCTGCATAATTGCCAAATTTTGGAGTATAAAGATAATTTGCACTTGCGACAAGTTGCCATTTTAATTTTTTGATAAAAGGAATGGAATTAGTCAAAAAACCGTTAAAATGGTGTTCATAATGGGCTTTGGCATAATATTCTTTGGTGCTTGCCATATAATAAGGCAAAAGCTGGTACGTCCATGCTTCATTACTACGCAAAAGGGTTTGGTTGCCAATAAAATGCCTATAATCCACAAAATTCATTTGGGCGGTATTTACAAAAGTTCCACCTTCTATTTGCCACTCACTTTCGCCAAACATACCCAAACGTGTGTCATCAAAAATACGCAACATCAAAAAATCATAATCCACTTGGCTATCCAGTACACTCAAACCTTTGCGATAATTGACCATAAAAGTAGGGAAAGGCGAATCTGTCGTAAAAATTCTATCTGGATATGTAATGTATTTTTGCCCAAAATTAAACGTAAGTGTAGTAGCCCACATAAGCATATTATTTCGTTCAAATGACGGGTTTGTATTTTCGGTTACTTCTGGTACATTTGGCGTGTATGTTCTGCCATCTACATCACGCATGCGATAATCTGATGTATTTTGCAGAGGTTGGCGTTGGGCATATTCCAAAACGGTATTCAGACGCACACCACGCAAAATATTATGTTCGTAGGTAATTTTTCCAAAAGCCTTTTGGTACAATTTCATAAAATTTTGCTCATCAAGCAAACTATATACAGTATTGATAAAAGGACTTACAGACGTTGTTCTGCTGATTTGTTCTACAAATTGACCGCCTTCTACCGAAAAACTTGCTTGTCTTTTTGGGTTAAATAAATACCGCAATTCGCCTTTTGCTTGCCATATTTCATTAGAAAATCCATAACGTATTGTAGGCGAAATCCAAAGAGAATGCCTGTCTTCGTATCTTTTGCGAAATGTAGGTGCAAAATTTAATACAACACCTTCAACAGTATTAAACGAAAGCATAGCAGGCAAGGCAGGCATAGCAATAGACAAATTGTTATAACTGCGATAATAGGTATAACCTGACAGGAAAAGATTGCCCAAACGAAATTTATTACGTTTGTTATCCACAGAATCTTTATATACTTTGGTTTCTTTGATTATCATTATGCTATCTTTTCTGCGATAATCCTTTACTTCTTCGGTTGTGAGAGGCATTGGGCGGATTTCACGCCAATACAAGGAATCTTGTTTATTTGCTTCTTTTTCTACCCTAAAAACTTCATTTTTAAAGAATTTTTTAGGGAAATTTGGGGTAAGATTGTATTGCGAAAACATGGTTACTAAATAGCCATTGCCTTTAAAACCAAAAGCATTAAACCAAAATTGCACTTTTTGGGAAAAAGGAATCCAAACATCTGTGCCATTTTTTTCATTTACACTTTTCAAAGGTTTGTATACTTGATGTACAACCACCGAATCTACAAAATCCACTACGTTTTTTTTAATGTATAAATCTGCACTGTGAATACGCCAAGTGCTATCCATGATATACACATAACCCCCACAAGCAGGGGCATTTTGGCGACGAGGAATAAGTTTGATTTTGTGTACGGTTTTCCCGCTTTCTACAAAAGAATTTTCCAATCTATAACGGTAATACGACATGGCATTGTTGGCAATAGGTGATACAATACCTCTTTCAGTCATTTCTTTGGCGTTGATATTTTCGTATAGGTTTACCCAAGATTCTCGTGCTTGGTTAAAACTAAAACCACGGTTGTTGCCACTTGTGCGTGAAGAAACCATTTTTTCAAACCATTTATTGGTTTGTTGGTAGCTTAGTTCTGATACAGATTCTGAAAGATATACTACACCTGTATCTACCACAATATTGCGTCCAAAGAGTGTGCTTGGGCGTTTTTGGAGTTTTTGCAAACTTTTTACATATACTTTGCATTGGTAGGCTTTTATTTCTTCTTGGAGATAATATTTGCGTTTTGCTTGTGCTTGACGAATAATATTGTAGGCTGGGTCTTGCAATTCATTGGCGTTGATAACAACTTCTTCCAAAACTGTACTTTCAGATTTGAGTTCTATGTCCAATATCATATCGCCATTCAGGGTTACATTTTCATATTTGGGTTCGTAGCCCACATATTGAAACCCTATTTCATAATTGCCTGCGGGCAATCTAAGGCTATAATCGCCTTGTTCGTTGGTGGTAACACCTATTTCTGCGACTTTGACATAAACGGTAGCATATTCCAAAGCATTGCCTTTTATGTTGGTAATACGCCCTTTTATCGTGTAAAGATTTTGGGAAAAAACAGAAAAAATATTTGAGAAAAGAAGAACAATAAAGAAAGTGGAAAAACGCATGATTTTTTTTAAATAATTGAAAAAAAAGCCTCCAAAGAGGGAATAAACAGTCTTGAATGGAAAAAGCTCCCTAACTCACAAAAGGAGAATAAACAGCCTTCTTTGGGGTTTAGGGGGCTATTTTATTCAAAAATAATTAAAAGTTGGTTTTTTTCTACATTTTCGCCTTGTTTTACTTTGATGTTTTTTATGATGCCTTCGGTGGGCGATTTTAGGATATTTTCCATTTTCATTGCCTCCAAAATCAACAAAGCATCACCTTTTTGCACGCTTTGTCCTGTTTGTATTTTGATTTCTCTGATAAGTCCAGGCATTGGGGCTTTGATGTCTTTTACTTGTGTGGCAGTGGTTTTGTCCATGCCCATTTTTTGCAAAAGCAAATCCAAATCTGTTTTTGCTTGCAATTCGTGGCGATTACCATTTATGTTGAGAATTATATTTTTGGTGTCTTTGTCGTATTGCACAACTTCCACATTGTAAGATTGATTTTTATACAAAATACTAAAATTTGTATCTGTATTATCATTACTTATTTTTTGCAAATCCCAATGAATTTCTGTTTGTGTGCCTGTTTGTGTATTTTCTTGTGTTTGTTTTGTATGATGAATAATTGCCCCATCTTTTTTGGCGGTTACTTCAAATATTTGTTTATTGTGTGTGATTTGGTACATGATTTAGGGGTGATTTTTAGATATTTTTTTTTGTTTTTTATAAAAAATCAAAAATAAATAAAATTAAAGAATAAGACAAACTAAAAGATAGAAGTCAAAAATAATCTACACAGAAATATTTTTTTAAAATTAGAAAAAAAGTAAAAAAGAAGATTACAAAGCAACCGTTATGTTATAAACTGTGTGTTATTTAAAACAAATTATTTTCACTTTTACATAATATTCTAAACTATCTAATGTACAAATTTTCAAAAATATTATATATTTTACTATTTATTATACTCAATTTCTCCATGAGTTCGTGCTGGTTTTTATCAGGAAGACGTGGAGGCATACCATTTGAGCCAACAAGGAGCATATACCATCTTGTTAAAATTGCTAAGTAATTTTTCAAAATTGAGGTAAGATAAAATTCCTGCTCAAAAAAGCCTACTTCCTTCATGTTTGAGTAGCCATTCTTTTCGCCAAAGTTCGCCAGCATAACCTGTGAGATTGCCATTTTGCCCTACAACTCTATGGCAAGGCACCACGATATTGATACGATTTTTGCCATTGGCACTCGCTATGGCACGTATGGCTTTGAGGTCACCTACTTGTGTGGCAAATTGTGCGTAACTCATGGTTTGCCCAAACGGAATTTTGGTTAAATGTTGCCATACATTTTGCCTAAAATCTGTTCCTTCCATATCCAAATCCAAGTTAAAAACTTGTCTATTGCCCAAAAAATATTCTTCTAATTGTACAACTGCATTTTTGAGGTGTGTATTTTCGATAGTTTCTTTTTGTGTGGGTATAAGCGAAGAAATGATAACTTGTGTGTTTTCGCCTTTCAAAAATTGATTTTCAAACAAAATGCTTACAATGCCTTTACTGCTTGCAGTTATTTGTAGAAAACCAAGTATAGAAGAAATATAAGCAGTGTGTAACATAAGCCTCAGCCCCAAAGGGAGTGAATAAAAAAATGTGAAAAATATAAATTTATTTTTTTTAATTTGCTTTGTAATTTCCCCCTTTGAGGGTTAGGGGCTTAATTATTCATAATCTTTTTCAAATCTGCCCAACGATTATCTATTTCTTCGCCTTCAATATTGGCGTTTTTTGAAAAAGTTTCAGGGTCATCAATTATGCCATCAGTAGAAAAACTATAAATCAATATTTCGCCATCTGCATTTTCCTCATATACATCATTTTCAAATCGTGGGTGTAGTTTTTTGAGTGGAACACTCACTTGTACGAGTTCATAAATTAGTTGCGAAAGGTCAATTTCTACGGTATCATAGCCCAAAAGCATAAGGTTATCTTCTACCCATTCTGTTTTTTCTGAAAATTGATATAGCATATTTTCGTCTAAGCTAATAGGATATTCAAATTCGTCTAAACTCCTATCACACAAAAGCGTTACATTGCCTTCTATATGCAATTTTACACGCAAAAGTGTTTCAGATTTTTCCAAAATAATCGTTGTATCAAGTTGTACATTTTCCATATCGGAATATGGGAAATTAGCTAAAAAATCTTTTGAAACTTGGTATTTATATTCATAAATTTGATTTTTGAGGTGTTGAATAGAAATAATGGGTGTTGAAATATTTTCCATAAAAATAAAATAAGAATAAATTTGTGTTTTGAAACAGTTTTTAAAATGGTATATTTTTTTAAAAATCTTCCTCAAAATTAACGTTTTTTTGTGAAAAAATAAAAAATCTTTGTTTAGTTTTTGAATTATCTGCAATCTGTGATTAGATTTGTAAAAAATCATTATTTTTCTCACAATTACCACGTTTTTTATATTACTTTTTTCGCACATAATACTATGACAAATAATACAACATTAAATAATACAACCGCAAAAAAAATACTTTATATTTCGTATGATGGCATGACTGATACACTTGGGCAGGCACAAGTATTGCCTTATCTGGTTGGACTTTCACAAAAAGGCTATGATATTACGCTTTTAAGCACTGAAAAAGTAGAAAATTTTGCTCTAAGACAACATACTATCCAAAAAATAGTTGATGATGCAAATATTGCTTGGCATTATATCAATTATACCAAAAATCCGCCTGTGGTTTCTACGCTGTTGGATTTGCGGAAATTAAAGCAAAAAGCCTATAAATTACATCGTGAAAAGGAATTTGATATTATACATTGTAGAAGTTATATCGCTGCAATCGTTGGCGAATCTATGAAAGCAAAGTTTGGTACTAAATTTTTGTTTGACATGCGTGGTTTTTGGGCTGATGAAAGGGTTGATGGGGGCATTTGGAATACAAAAAATTTTATTTTTAGAAATATTTATCAATATTTTAAACAAAAAGAAAAATCCTTTTTGGAAAATGCAGATTATGTAGTAAGTCTTACCGAGAATGCCAAAACCGAAATCCAAACTTGGACACTCAAACATCTTGCACCTATTGAAGTAATACCTTGTTGCGTGGATACAAATCTATTTAATTACGAAAATTATACCAAAAATCAAGCTGAAAATGAACCACAAAACCCCTTCACAATCAGTTATTTGGGTTCTTTGGGTACTTGGTATATGCTTGATGAAATGATGATGCTCTTTGCCAAAATCCTCCAATACAAACCTTTTGCAAAGTTCCTATTTATTACGCCAGATAGCCCTGATTTGGTGTGGGAAATCGCCAATAAGTATAATGTTCCCGACAAAAATATAGAAATCACACGTGCAGAACGCAAAGAAGTGCCAAATTTATTAGCAAAAACGCATTTGTCTATTTTCTTTGTAAAACCTACTTATTCCAAAAAAGCATCTTCACCTACAAAAATGGGCGAATTGTTGGGTATGGGATTGCCTATTATTGCTAATACAAATATGGGCGATAATGATTTTTTGTTTGAAAATTATCCTTGTGGCTTGCTTTTAAAGGATTTTTCAGAGAAAACTATGCAAGAAGTTTGTTTGCAAATTAACAATTTATTAGAAATCCCTAAAAATGAACTTCGCAACACTGCTTTAACTTATTTTTCTTTGGAAAAAGGCATAGAAAAATACGCAAATATTTATGAAAAGATGATTTGAAATAATTGTGGGCTAAACGGTTGTTAATTTATTGTTGCTTTCGTTTGGCACGCGGATAACGCGGATTTAACGGATTAAAACGGATTTTATAACTATTTTTTATATTTTTATAAAAATAGTATTTATCAGAAAAAACGAAAAAAAATAATATCTAATTCCCAATTATTCTTACTGCCTCCAAACCTGAATCCACTGCATCAAGCATCAGTGGCATACGAAAATTATCTACGCCTGCATACACCAAATTTTTGTTTTTGCGGTGTAAATTTGCGTCCTGCAACAAGTAATCAGGCGAAGGAATAGGCATTGCATGACCGTATACGCGCCCAAAAATTGCTTCAATATATGGCTCAAAATCTTTATTTTGGAGGTGATAATACTGCCCAATACGCCCCAAAGTGGTTTGCATAAGGGTTTCATAGTTGGGCATATCACGCAATTTGGCACGATACGAAGGTTTGAAACAATAATACGCACTCAAAACGCGCTTGTGTTCTTGTTCTCCATATTGTGTTTCAGAATCTACAAAACCCAAAAATCGTTCTTCGCCTGTAAAATCTGACAACAACATTTCATTTTGCCAATAACTTTTGGCAGTTTGGAAATCATGTTTCATCACAAAATTCATCACAAGCCATGGAGCATTTTGTTCTTTGCCAAAAATAGCGTAATCATCTTCAAATACATATTTTAGGGCATGTTTTTGTCCTGCATAAATTACTTTTTTGGCATCAATTTGTATACGTTTTTGGGTTGCATTGTCCCAAATATCAACGGTAAAACCTTGATTTTTTTCTTTTGGGTTAATTTTTAAAATCGTTTGTTGGAGATGGATATTTTCATTTTTGATGTTGGATTTCATTTTTTGGATAAAATAAAAATTGCCTTGTGGAGGCGAAAAAATTTCTGATTCTTCGTGCTCATAAATGCGTGAGCCATAATAAAATAACCCTGCAAGTGCAGAAACTTCTAAGCAAGTTCCCCCAAAATCATCCAAAATATGATAATCTAAACCTTGTAAAACTTGCGGAAATTTGGTTTTGAGGTCAGTTTTTGCAAAATCGTTTAAATATTTTTCAAAAGAAATGCTATTGAGTGCTTTCATTTCTTTGTCCTCTGCCATGAGGCGAGAAGGTAATTTTAATTTGCCCAAAAAAGTCTGAAAATGTGCTAATAATTCCCTTGAAAGCGGTATATCAGGCAATACATCTTCCCTAAATTTGCCATCAGCATAACAATACCCCTCTTTGTCAGGCGAAATGAAATATTGTTCGTCTGTAAAAGTCCAAGCATTTCGTATTTTATTAAAAGTAATAACGTTTAAATTTTCCCAAAATTTTAAGACATTTTCCCCAAAATAATCAGGATAAACCAAATCATAATGTGCACCTTGCCCAAAAATAGTGTTTTGATAGCTGAAAGCGGTTGCAGTGCCACCAAGTTGGTCGCTTAATTCCGCCAAATAAAATTCTTTTTTTTGTTGTTGTAATGCTACTGCACTACTCATGCCAGCTATGCCACCGCCTACAATGAGATATTCGGTAGAAGATTTTTGTGCAATAGGTAATTTTTGCCAATTACTCAGTATAATATGCCCTTGATGTTGGTCAGAAAACATTTTAAAAGGGATTTTTCCGTTATTTTTTTTATCACTTTCAGGCGTACAACTTGCCCAAGCATATCCTAAACCCAATACTGTGGATAATTGCAAAAATTTTCTTCTTGATAACATGATGATTTTTTTTTGTAGTTTTTGGTTTTTTATTAAATATTAAAAATCACAATAATCCGTAGTATTTGTCATTTCTGCCCATCTTGCAGACAATAATTTGGCGTAATCCAAATAAAATAAGCCATACGCACCCAACGAATAACCATCATTAACTTCTACGAGTAGTGTTTTGCCTTCATCTGTCAATCCAAAATCTATGGCATAGCCCGCAGGGGCAGAAGAAAATTCTTTGATGGCTTTTTCAATAATTTGATAATCAAAATGCAATCGCCAATTCCCTTTATACATTCTCACATCTTTGATTTTGCCATAACACACAAAGCAACGCCATTCTGCCAAAAAATTTACAGGCTCAGAACACCATACTTCGGTATCGCTATTTTGGTCGCCACACCCAATTAAATCTTTGGTACTTTTGACCAAAACACCTGTAAATTTTTTGGTTTCTTGTGTAGGTTTGATAAATATATTCCAATTTTTTGGGTCATTTGCAATCGTATTTACAGTAGATTTCCATATTTTTCTGCCCAAAAAAGGTAGCAATTCATCAGGGTAATTGAATGAAGGCGTTTTGATATGGAATTTTTGCAACACTTTTTGTATATCATCTACATATCCCACGACCACGTTTTCTTTTTCATTATCCACGATATCAATACCACGATAAAAATCGCAAATTTCCCAGCCCATTTGTCTAAAACCCTCAAAAGCAATCGCAAAATTAACGCTTGCATATTGATTTTGTTTGTCTTTTTGGATATATACTTTCATTTTTCTGCTTTCGTTTTTTTGTTGTTTATCGTTGATGTAAAGATATTTTATTTTTTTGTATCTAATTATGTACTAATTATGTACTGAAATTTACATAAAAATTTGGTTTAAAAAAAATATTTTTTAAAATTCAAAAAAATAATTAAAATTTTACTAAAAAATATTATTTTAAAAATTTTCATTTTTTCAAAATAATATAAAAGATATATGAAGATAAGTTTCAAACAATTCATAAGCCTTTTCTACTCCCTAAACACCAACCTCAACGCCAGCGAAAGCACAACCACCATCAAACAACCTATTACATTGAACCACAAAAAAGCTACTTTGATAGGGATAATCTGGTAATCCATCGCAATTACGGTAATTTCTGTAATAATTGCACTCCAAAATACTGCAGAAGAACTTGTATGTTTTGACCAGAAAAATGCCATGAGAAAAATGCCTAATATTGTGCCATAAAACCATGAGCCAAGCATATTAACAACTTCTATCAATGTACCTAAATGTAAGGATAATTGTGCAATAATTATCGCAAAAACGCCCCAAAGAATAGTAAAAATCTTTGACATTTTAATATAATGCTTGTCTGAGGCTTGTGTATTGATGCTTCGTTTATAAATATCAACGATTGCAGTAGATGCCAACGCATTGAGTTCAGAAGCAGTTGTGGACATAGACGCAAACAAAATAACTGCTATCAAAAGTCCTATCAAACCCACAGGCAGAAAAGTATTGACAAATGTAAGAAAAATATAATTAACATCTTTGAGATTTGCGTCTGGGTCATTTTTTTTGAGCAAATACAGGAATTCTGTTCTTATTGCTTTTTGTGTAGTTTCAGTTTCGTGGTATTTTTTTTCTATTTGTATAAATTTTTCTTTAAAATCCGCATTTTTTTCATGTTCAGGCACACGCAACGCCTGCATATAGGCTTGCGCAGCTTGTTTTTTTTGTTCAAAATTTTGGGTGTGTCGTGTTTCTAAGGCTTGGTATTCTGTTTTATATTTAGATTTGGAAAGGTTATGTACTTCTACGCTGTTAAAAAAAATAGGTGGTTGTGTAAATTGATAAAATACAAAAAGCATTGCCCCAATAAACAAAATACCAAATTGCATAGGAATTTTGAAAATACCATTCAACAAAATACCCAACCTGCTTTGTGTCATAGAACTTCCCCCCAAATACCTACCTACTTGCGATTGGTCAGTACCAAAATATGCCATTTGCAGAAAAAAACCACCTATCAAACCTGACCAAATGGTATATTTATCATTAAGGTCAAAACTAAAATCCATAGTATTTAATTTCCCAGATTTACCTGCCAAACGCATAGCATCGCTGAATCCAACTTCGGTAGGCATCAATGCTACCACCAAATACCCTGCGATGCTCATACCTGTAAGTATGACTATCATTTGCAGTTTTTGGGTTTGGCTAATAGCGTCAGACCCTCCCCAAACGGTATAAATTACCACAATTCCGCCAATCACAATATTGGTAAAATAACTATTCCAATCCAAAATTACCGAAAAAACTATCGCAGGCGCTGCAATACTAATGCCCGCAGCAAGGCTTCTTTGAATTAAAAAGAAAAAAACCGCCAAACTTCGCACACGTACATCAAATTTACTTTCTAAAAATTCATAAGCAGTTACTACATTTAACCGATAATACACAGGAATAATAAATACACTGATAAAAATCATTGCCAAAGGCATACCCAAATAAAACAACACAAAACGCATTCCGTCATTATATGCTTGTCCTGGTGCAGACAAAAAAGTAACCGCACTTGCTTGCGTAGAAATCACCGAAAGCATAATCGTAAACCAACTCAAATTGTGGTCAGAACGCAAATAACCATCTATTGTTTCTTCTTTTTTGATTTTCCAAAGTCCATATATTGTAATAAAAAGCGTAGTGCCAACAAGTACAAGCCAATCTAAAAGTTGCATATTTATATAAGTTGTCAGTTTTTTCAGTAATCAGTTTTTTCAGTAACTGGTTTTATTTTTTTTAAAAATCAATCGAATTTAATGTTTTTTGCAAATGTAAAGCAAACATTTGATTATTTTTTATAGTTTTGCTTACAATTATCTCACAAAAATTTGTTAAAAAATAAAGTTGCCAGTTTTTTCAGTTGTCAGTTTTTTCAAAAGAAAAAAATAATCTATAATCCATAATCCAAAAATAAAAATGGAAAATTACTTTGAGCAAGCAATTAAAGCCTGTGAAAACGAAGAATTTACGCTTGCTTTGCAATTATTAGACAAGTCTATTATTCAGCAACCACAACACGCAGAGGCATTTTATAATAGGGCATTGGTGTATCGTAATCTTGAAAATTATGCAAAATCCATACAGGATTTTAATACCACATTGCATATTTTGCCCAAAGATGCCCCAAATCAAGCTATGGTTTTGAGCGAAAGAGCAGTAAGCAAACATCTCCACCACGACAATATGGGTGCAATGCAAGATTTTGATGAAGCTATTAAATTAGAACCTCAAAATCCTTATCGTTATGCAAGCAGGGCTTATATAAAATCTATTTTGGGCGATATTCATGGAGCAATAGAAGATTATCATATTACCCTGAAACTTGACCCAGAGGACGCTGTGAGTTACAACAATCTTGGGCTTTTGGAGGAAAAATTGGGTAGGAAAGAAAACGCCAAAAGGAATTTTGAAAAAGCTGATAACATTGCAGACAAAGGCAAAACCTTTGAAAAACCTGATATTAAAACCCTTGTTGATAATTATGAAAAACAACAAGCAGAAATCAAAGAATCGCTTGCCATGCAAAATCCACCACCAAAAAAAGCTACTTTTTCAGATTATATAAAAGTTATGACAAATGTTTTGACCAAAAAAGAGGTTAGAACTGATTTTTGGAATTTTATGTTTAGAAGGAAAAAGTAAAGCTCAATAAAGCCTCCAACCTCCAAAGGAGTAAAATACAAAGGGGTAATTAATAAAAAAAGTAATTTTTAATTATATAAAGCTGTTTTGCGCTCTTTGGGGCTGGGGCTATCTTTATTGTATGAATTGGATTGAAAAAATGAACAAATTTGGGCATGAAAAAACGCCTTTTTTATTTCTAATTGATTTCTTGGGACAAAATGGCATCGTCTGTCCTTTGGATAAGGCAGAAGACGAGGTTTTTTTTTTTCAAATAAATGAAAGCAACAATAGTTCTAAAAATATTTCTAATCAAAATTTTTACAACCGAAATTTTAATGATTATTCAGAAAATTATTTAAAAAATCTTTCCCAAAAATATAACCTAAAAACACTCACCCAAAAAGCACAAAATTACACTTGGAAAACCCAAAAACCTGATTTTCAGGCTTATTCAAATGCTTTTAATTTGGTGCAAACACATCTCCAACGTGGCGATTCGTATTTGCTCAATCTTTCTGCACCTACATTAATTGAAACAGATTTATATTTTGAAGAAATTTTTTTGTTGGCAAATGCAAAATACAAAATTTTGTACCAAGACCAATTTATGTGCTTTTCACCTGAAAGTTTTATTAAAATTAACCAAAAAAATGAAATTTGTACTTTTCCCATGAAAGGCACTATCAACGCACAAATTCCCAACGCACAACAAATTATTTTAGATGACCAAAAAGAATTGGCAGAACATTATACGATTGTGGATTTGATGCGAAATGACCTAAGTCAAATCGCTAAAAAAGTAAGGGTAAAGGATTTTAGATACATTGATAAAATTATTACACAACACAAAAACCTCCTACAAGTAAGTTCGCATATTGAAGGCATTTTACCCAAAAATTACCGCAAAAATCTGGGTGATATGTTTCACAAACTCCTCCCAGCAGGTTCTATTAGCGGAGCGCCCAAACCCAAAACGTTGGATATTATTCAAGAAGCAGAAGATTTTTTTTATTTGGAAAATGGCAAAAAATATCAACGCAATTTTTATACAGGTATAGGCGGTATGTATGATGGGCAGTGTTTGGAAAGTTGTGTATTAATTCGTTTTTTGGAGAAAGAAAAAATAGATTTTTATACACAAAATATTTATTTTAAAAGTGGAGGAGGTATTACTTCGCAAAGTGATTTGTTGGCAGAATACCAAGAATTGTGTGATAAAGTTTATTTACCTTTTTGAAAAAATACCCCCTAACCACCAAAGGAACAATCCCAAAGAGAAACAAACGCTTTTTTTAATAATTATTTGGGTAATATTTTTGATTTGAACTTTAATTTTTCTAAATTTGATTTTTTAAAAAACAAAGCCAAAAAATACTATGGGAAAAAAATTACTTATTGCCAGCATGAGTTTGTTAAACGCTTTTTTCATGGTTTGGCTTACGTTTTTATTGCTTTCTTTGCCCCAAAGTTTGCCTGATGAATATTTTTTGGTACAAACTTCTGGCGTGCTAAAACGCATGGTGTTACAATGGGAAGATAAATTGGACACATCAAGGTATTTGTTTGTAAATGTATGTTGGGACAAAGAACTCATTCCGCATTTTGACCCACAAATTCCTGAATATCCTGTGGGAAATGAGCCAATTACTGACCGTAAAAAATTGGCGGAACTCTTAGAAGCACTGCAACAATATCCTGAATACCAAGCACTTTTGTTTGATATAAATTTTAAAGGAAAAACTGAACACGATTCGCTCCTTGCTTCGCACATCAATCGCATGCCTCGTATGAGTGTGTCATATCACCGTGATGAAAATGACAAACCTGATTATCCTGATATTCCGATTAAGAAAAAAGTAGGGCTTTCTGACATTGAAAAAGTGTGGGATTTGTCTTTCAAATACAAAATTTTTTATAATGACTCCCTTAGAACAACTGCATTAGCACTTTTTGAAGAAATTTATCCTACTAAAAAATATAAAAAAGCAAATAATTTTTTACGTTTAGGTAAAATAAATGATGATTGGGTGTTGAATAGTTTTATATTGGATTATCGTTTGAGGGCATTTCATTACAACAATAACAAATGTCCGAAATTGATTTTGGGCGAATGGCTTACACTTGCAAAAGACAGTACTGGAAAAGTATCCGAAGAATTTAAAAAATTAGTCAAAAATCGTATTATTATTGTAGGAGATTTTGAAGATAGAGATATTCACGAAACAATTTATGGCAAAATACCAGGTCCTCTTATTCTTGTAAATGCGTTGTTGGCGTTGGAAGCAAGGGATAATATCATCAATTGGCAATTTTTGTTGTTTTTGACTTTTATGTATGGATTGATTTCTTATATTTGTTTTTCTACCAATGTGTCTTTGCGACAAATGATAAGGATTTATATTTTTAGGAAATCAGTAGAAAAAGAGAGTATTTTGGAATCACTCCCTACTTTTATGATTTATTTCTCCACGATTTCAGTATTGAGTTACTTTGTATTTAGCATACATATTGGTGTTTTGGTGTTGGCTTTTTATATGTTTTTGATAGAAAAATGTATAAGTCTTGGACAATGGTTGTTTATAACCAAAAATTACCCTCTAAAATCCAAACAGCCTTAAACATTGATAATATTTATAATCCATAATTTATAATCCATAATCTACGCAATGCCTCGTATAATTGTAATTGGCGATATTCACGGTTGTTTTGATGAATTGCAAGAACTTCTACGCCAGATTGATTTGCAAATAAATGACCGAATTATTGCGTTGGGCGACATTATAGACAAAGGAAATAAATCTAAAGAAGTATATGGTTTTTTGAGAAATCGCCCAAATACGCAAGTCATTATAGGCAATCATGAACGCAAACACATCAATCAATTTTTTAGTTATTCCCAAGAAATCGTAAAAGTACAATTTGGTGAAGAATATCCTGCGTTTTTGGCATGGCTACAAACCTTAGATTATTATGTGGAATTGCCCCAAGCGTATATTATACACGCAGGTATGACACATGATACACCCATAAATGACCAAAAAGATGAAGTGCTTTGTGGGTCAACCGCAGGAGAACGTTTTTTAGAAAAAAAATATGGAGAAGGCACATATTGGACAGATTATTATACCAATGAAAAACCTGCTATTTATGGTCATCATGTTGTAGGTGAAAATCCACACATCAAAAATAATACAATAGGCATAGATACAGGGGCATGTCATGGCGATTATTTGACTGCGATTGTGTTTGATGAACAAGTAGAAAATTTGACTATTCGGGCTATTCCTGAAAATATTTTTGAGGGTTTTTCTGATGAAGTTTTTTCTAAAAAATCTTCTAAAAAACCTTTTAAAAAATTTCCTTTTTTTGAAATTTTTAAGGTTAAATCAAAAATGGATTATTGGAAAGATGAACAAAAAAAATGGCAAATCCCTGTCCTAAAAGCAAAGGATTGGGGCAATATGGAATTTGTAAATATTGACCAAATGTTGCAGAAATTGGATTATATTCAAGAAATTGATATACGACAATATATCCAAGAATTGATGAATTGGAAAAATAATATTTTTAATTTATTGCCTAATATAAAAGAAAATATTGAAAATATTTGTAAAAAATTAAAAGAAGAATTACAAGATAATTTTACAAAAGAAATCCAACATCACCCATTAAAAGTATATCTGTTCAAAGCATTAAACCAAAATCTAAAACTTGAAGACTTGGTAAAAACCTTGAATACACCAAATAAAATACTAAATTTAACGGAAATTCTAAAAATTTAACCTTAATTTAAAAAAAATAATCTCAAAAAAATATCCTTAAAAGTTTCTCATGCAAAAATACCTATTTATTTACCTGATTTGTGCTTTATGTTTTTGTGCTTGTAAAACCAGCAAAAAAGGAAATTGGCTTAAAGAAGATAGACAAAGCGTAGTGAATATTTGTGTGCGTGATATGAAAATTACATTTGGAAAAAATACGCAAGCAAAATATTTGGGCATAATTCCAAGCGAAATACAAAATATTTGTACTTGTTTTGCCCAAAAAGCAGAAACCAAATACCTTCCACATAAATATACCCAAAACGAAGCAACAGAGATGATGATGGGGTGTTTTACAAAAGAAATTGTAGGCGAAAAAGGTAATTGGAATTCTAAATTTAAGAAAAATTATACCAACCTTGTTAAAAAACAAATGGAAATAAAAGGCGAACCTACTACCGAAGAACAAGTTTTGTTGGATTGTTTTATTTCAAAATACGAACAAGAAATGGACGTTTTCCGCCTTTCTGATATGCCTTACATTGAACAAGAAACAAAACGCCTGATGGAAAATTGTGTGAAGGATTTGGATTAAAAAAAAATCCAGTCAATTTGGTAGTATTAAGTTGCATTCATAACATCATTTTTTTAGCGACAAAAATTTCGCCAAATTAAATTATTTCTTGCTACTATACATCTTTTAAAAAAGTGGGTTTAAATAGGTTTTGGATGGGTATTTTAATAGTTATTTCTTGTATTTGCCTTTCAAAAGTAGCAGAAAAGCCATCAATATACCTCAATCCAAGCCTAAAAAAGGAGATAACTTTCCATTTTTTGCCAAGATGTGTTTTTATTCCACAAAATAAAAAAAACGGTCAAATTATCATAATTTGACCGTTTTTTGTTTAAACCTTGAACTTTAACTCTTTAAACTTCTAAGCAAATGCTGCATCAATAATTACTTTTTGTTCTTGTGCATGGACTTTTGTATATCCTGTAGCAGGCGAAGCACTTTCTTTGCGACCTACTGGTGTGATTTGGTCATATTTATATACACGTTGGATATAGTTCCAATAACCCATGTTTAGCGGTTCTTCTTGTACCCAATATGCTTTGGTTTTTTGTGGATATTTTCCAATTTCTTTATGCACTGCTTTTACAGGGAAAGGGTGGAGTTGCTCTATACGCACAATCGCAACATCTGTACGTTTGTCGTCTTGTTGGCGTTTGAGGAGGTCAAAATAAATTTTCCCTGTGCAAAAAACAAGGCGTTTTACTGCTTTTGTATCTTGTTCTGCATACAAATCTGGATACACTTCTTGAAATTTACCACTTACAAATTCTTCTATTGGTGAAGCAACTTTTGCATCTTTCAATAATGATTTTGGCGACATGATTACCAATGGTTTGCGGAAATTCCACACAAGTTGCCTACGCAATGCGTGAAAAATATTAGCAGAAGTTGTAAGGTTTGCCACTATCATATTATATTCCGCAGAAAGTTGCAAAAATCGTTCTGGTCTTGCGTTTGAGTGTTCAGGACCTTGTCCTTCGTAGCCATGAGGCAATAAAAGCACCATACCATTCATGCGATGCCATTTGCTTTCGGTAGCACTTAGGAATTGGTCAATCATAATTTGCGCCCCATTGCCAAAATCCCCAAATTGTGCTTCCCAAACTACCAACGCATTAGGATTAGACATCGCATATCCAAATTCAAAACCTAATACACCATATTCAGAAAGGAGTGAATTATAGATTTCAAATTTTTCTTGTTTTTCTTGTATATGGTCAAGGTTGCAATAACCTTCATTGGTTACGCTGTCTTTGATAACAGCGTGTCTGTGCGAAAAAGTACCACGTTTTACGTCTTGCCCTGTCATGCGTACAATTTTGTTTTCTGCCAAAATGCTACCATACGCCAATAATTCACCTGCACCCCAATCAAGTTTTTGGTCTTGGAAAAACATTTTTTTTCTGTCTTCCATGAGTTTTGCAATTTGTTTAATGGGTTTAAAACCTTCTGGCAACGTGCTGAGGGCATTTCCTATTTTTTGGATTTCTTCTAAAGAAATACCTGTATTAGGCGAAGTTTCAAAATCTTCTGGTTTGGCGTGTCGTAGAAGTTCCCATTCTTCTTCTAATTTTTGAAATTTATAGGAAACTGCATTTTGTTTTACAAGGTTTAGCCTATCTTGCAATAATTGCCTAAATTCTTGTTCCATATCTTTAGCAAGTTGTATATCAGATGCGTCTCTTTTTGAAAGGATTTCTGCGTATACTTCTCTTGGACTTGCGTGTTTGCTTATCACATCATACATCGTTGGTTGTGTAAAGCGAGGTTCATCACTTTCATTGTGTCCATGTTTGCGGTAACAAACCATGTCAATAAAAATATCTTTATTGAATTTTTCTCTAAATTCTACCGCTAATTTACAACAATAAATTACCGCCTCAGGGTCGTCTCCATTTACGTGCAATACAGGCGAATCTGTTACTTTGGCAATATCTGTGCAATAAATACTACTACGTGCATCTTCAAAATCAGTCGTAAAACCTACTTGGTTATTGATGACAAAGTGAATTGTGCCACCTGTATAATACCCTTCAAGTTTTGACATTTGGATAAGTTCATATACAAGTCCTTGCCCTGCCACCGCAGCATCTCCATGTATGAGGATAGGCAATATTTTGTCTGCATTTCCACCATAAGCACCATCAATATTGGCACGTGTATAACCTTCAACTACTGCACCTACCGTTTCAAGATGAGAAGGATTTGGGGCTAGTTGCAACGTAACCGTTTTGCCATTTGGTGTGGTAATTTGGCTTGAATAACCCATGTGATATTTCACATCACCATCACCCATTGTAAGGTCAATTGGGATATTTTCCTCAAATTCATTAAAAATACTTTCATAAGTTTTTTGCATGATGTTCGCAAGCACATTCAAGCGACCTCTGTGTGCCATACCAATCACAACCTCCTCTACACCCAAATCCGCAGACGCATTGATAATGCAATCCAACGCAGGAATTGTAGTATCACCACCTTCCAACGAAAAACGTTTTTTTCCTACATATTTTGTATGCAAAAAATTTTCAAAAACAGTTGCTTCGTTCAATTTCTTCAAAATACGTTTTTGCTCGTCTCTGCTTGGTACAAATGTAATATCTTTATCTTCTACCCTTGCTTTGAACCAATTAATAATTTCAGGCTCGCGAATATACATATATTCAAAACCTATGGCATTGGTGTAAATATATTTGGCGCGCTCCAAAATATTACGCAAGGTTTCAGGTTTTTTAAACAATGAAATGCCCGATTGGAAAACTGTGTCCATATCCGTTTCTGTAAGCTGAAAATGGTCTAAATTGAGCAATGCTCTGCGGTCTTTACGTTCTCTAATAGGATTGGTTTTTGCCAAAAGATGCCCTCTACTGCGATAACCTTGAATAAGATTGCGTACTTTGATTTCGCCGAACTGGTCGGTGCTATCCAAACCTTGCTGTCCATTGCTTGATGTATGCCCATTTTCCCCTGCAAAACCTTTATAAAAATCAAAACCTTCAAAAAATTTCTGCCAGCTTATATCCACACTTTCAGGATTTGCTTGGTATTGCTGATAAAGGTCGTCAATTACTGCAGAATGTGCATTAGAAATATACGAATATTTGTCCATGTATGATAGTTTTATTGTATGAATGTATTTAATCTAAGTTGTCAGTTATTAGTATTTAAGTTGTTGTTTTTTGTAAATTTACGCAAAATTCCGCTTAAAAAAAACGCAAAATTTTAACTTTTTTTGAAAAAAAATATAACACACAACTTAGGCTTAGCTTATATAATGTATTTTATATGATGTTATTTGCTATAATTTTTACAAATTTAGAAAAATGTTTTTACTTTTCTTTGAATTATACAAAAAAAAAATAGAAAAAAACGCACAAAAAAATTTCAGAAAAAATTTATTCTACTATTCATGCAAAATCATAAATTCCGTTTTTTTGTTTAAAAATAAAAAAACACATAAATTGCACCGAAATTTTAATAAAATTTTATTTCTGCCATATCATTAAAAAAAACTTTATGAATATTTTACCAAAATCTATATTTTGTTTTATTGTTGTTGCTACTTTTATATTACTGAGTGCGTTTTTTGGTATTGCTCATTATGAAACATACCACACAACACATGGAAAAATAGAATTATTTTTTAACCTTAAAATTCAACCCATAAAAGCAAAATTGCGTAATGCAAGCTCTATAATTTACCTCAAAGACGAGATAAAAGGCGACAGCATATTTTTTTCATTTGAGCCAAAACATTTTGATTTTGATAATGCACTCGCAGAAACACACATAAAAGACAAATATTTGGAACACCAAAAATATCCAAAAATTACGTTCAAAGGGAAATTTTTATCCAAAATTGATTATAAAAACCCAAAAAACCAACAATTAAAAGTAAAAGGATTATTGCAAATGAAAAAGGTAACACGTGAAGAAGAAATTCCTGTAAATATTGTGTTACACGAAAAAGATATAAAGATGCACACCGAATTTGTGTTGGAGGCTTCCAATTATGGTATTTTGGACGAAGAACACCGATTTAAAGATGGCAAAGATAATATCAACATCAAACTTGATGCAACCTATAAAATTAAAATGCACTAAGTTGTCAGTTTTTTCAGTTGTCAGTTTTTTCAGTTATTAGTTTTTTAGTTTAAGGCTGTTTATTCCCCCTTTGGGGGTTAGGGGCTTTTTCATTATAATAAAATATTCCAAATCATGAAAAAAATACTCATCACAGGTGGAGCTGGTTTTATAGGCTCGCATGTTGTAAGGTTATTTGTCAATAAATATCCTGATTACCAAATCTTTAATCTTGATGCTTTAACGTATGCAGGAAATTTGGAAAATTTGACTGATATTGCACATTTACCCAATTATACTTTTGTAAAAGGCAACATCACAGATGCAGTTTTTGTGGATAATCTTTTTGCCCAAGAACAATTTGATGGCGTAATTCACCTCGCTGCGGAGTCGCATGTTGATAGGTCTATCAGCGACCCAATGGCTTTTGTGCAAACAAATGTGATAGGTACAGTAACATTGCTCAACGCTGCACGCAAAATATTTACCAAAAAACAACAAGAAAATAAACCTTTTTTGTTTTATCATGTTTCTACTGATGAAGTATATGGCTCATTGCATGATGATGGTTTTTTTGTGGAAACTACCGCTTATGACCCGCAATCGCCTTATTCTGCGTCAAAAGCCTCATCAGACCATTTTGTGAGGGCGTATCACAATACCTATAAAATGCCTGTTGTGGTGTCAAACTGTTCTAATAACTATGGTTCGCATCATTTCCCTGAAAAACTTATTCCGCTTTGTATCCAAAATATCCGCCTCAATAAATCACTTCCTATTTATGGAAAAGGCGAAAATGTGCGTGATTGGCTCTATGTGATTGACCATGCAAGGGCGATTGATACGATATTTCACAAAGGGAAAGTAGGCGAAACGTACAATATTGGTGGGATAAATGAATGGAAAAATATTGACCTTGTAAAACTCCTTTGCAAAATCATGGACACTAAACTTGGACGTGAAAAAGGGACTTCCGAAAAACTTATTACATACATTACTGACAGAGCAGGACATGATTTGCGTTATGCCATTGATGCCACAAAATTGCGTACCGAATTGGGCTGGGAGCCAAGCGTTACTTTTGAACAAGGTTTGGAAAAAACAGTAGAATGGTATCTCAATAATCAGACGTGGCTGGATAATGTTACTTCGGGAACATATCAGGAATTTTATGCAAAACAATACGGAGAGAATTAAAAATTAAGAATTAGGAATTAGGAATAATTTATTGAAGTACCTTATTTTAAATTTTTTAGATTTTTTTCTTATTTTTTTTATTTTTCATGCAAAAAATTTGTTTTTATAAAAAACTAATTCTACTTTTGCATGAGAATTAAAGTTTGTTTTTAGTTCAATACAAAATACTAAAAAACAATCGTTTTTCCTTTATAAAAAAAGGGTTTCCAAAATATCTTTTAAAAATATGTTACGCTTAATTTATCAACAAATATTGCGACCTCAAAATATTATATTGTATCTTCCCCAAAAACAAGGGCAAAGTACAATGACGCAAAAGTTGTGGGATAAAATAAATGAAAGAATAAAACTGAATTATTCGCAAATTTATACACTAATCCACACGTTGAAAAATTAAGCAGTAATACAAAAAATTTCTTATTTTTATCAAATTTGAAAAAATAAAAAAACTGCTTAAAACACCCAAAAAAGGCAAATTAAGCATTAAAAAGTAGTTTTTTTAAGATAAAATAAGTAAAAATTTTTAATATATTTATACATTCGTTTGTGCATTTTTTTCTAATTTCTAATTTTTGTAGTAAAAAAATTTCAGAATCTAAAGACAGAAAACCAAACAAAATTATAAATCTCTTACCAAAAAATCAATTTTATTTTTCATAAAAAAATACCCAACAATGCAATATTTGCACAACGCAAATAGCTGTTTATTTTGGGTATTTTTTATTTTTTCACAAAAAAAAATTATTGATAGTAAAAACTCAAATATCTAAAAAAATACTCTTTTTTTAGATAATAGAATTTTTGTTTTTAATAAAAAAATTACATATATACTTTTTATGAGAAAGTTAGCAAGTATTCAACGTATAACCGCATTAAATCCAATTCCCAACGCTGATGCGATATTGAAAGCAACTGTTTTGGGTTGGGAATTGGTCATCAAAAAAGATGAGTTTCAAGTGGGTGATTTGTGTGTATATTGTGAAATAGACAGTATGATGCCAAAAACACCTGCGTTTGAGTTTTTGCGAAATTACAATTTTCGCATCAAAACAATTCGTTTGCGTGGGCAAATTTCACAAGGTATTTGCTTACCTTTGAGCGTTTTGCCTGCTGATACGCCTATTGTAGAAGATGCTGATGTTACCGAAATATTGGGCGTAGAAAAATATGAAATTGCCATGCCTGCCAATTTAAGTGGTGAAATGGCAGGATTATTTCCAGGGTTTATCCCAAAAACAGACGAAACACGCATACAAGTTTTACAAAAAATGTTGGACAAATACCAAAATCAAGCGTTTTATGTAGCAGAAAAATTGGACGGGAGTTCTGTTACTTTTTTTATAAAAGATGGCATTTTTGGCGTGTGTAGTCGCAATTATGAGTTGAAAGAAACCGCAGGAAATACCTACTGGGAAGTGGCACGCAAGGAAAATATTGAAGAAAAACTCCGAACTTTGGGCGGAAATTGGGCTATACAAGGGGAACTTGTAGGTGAAGGTATCCAAAAAAATAAATACAAACTCAAAGGACAAACAGTTTTTTTGTTTACTATTTTTAAAATTGATAATTTCAAATACTTGGATTTTGCAGATTTTGTAGAAACTGCCAAAAATTTGGGTTTGAAAACTGTGCCTATCTTAGAAAAAAATTACATTTTGACAAATGATATTGCTGCATTGGTACAAAAATCTATCGGAAAATCAGTATTGGAAAAAAACACGCAAAGAGAAGGTTTGGTTTTTCGTCCATTGCAAGAAGCAAGGGAAATGATAGGAGGGAGGGTGTCTTTTAAGGCAATAAATCCTGAATTTTTGTTGAAATTTGAGTAAAGAAACACATATAAAAATACCTAAAAAATGAATTTCATACTAATCTTTATAAGGTTTTAAAAACCTTGTAAAGGTTTTTTATCAATCAAATGCTCCTCCAATCTGCCTTCAATTCCCGAAAAAACACCACATTCTTATAGGTGCGTACAGCGTGATATGTATGAAAATATACCAAAAAAACAACGAGCAAAATCTTAAAAAATTGATTTAAAAGCGTTTTTTTATGGTGAAGCCACACAAAAATTTTGCTTACATTTTCATAAAAAACCAATAAAAATATAGGATAAATTACCGCCAAATAGCGTTCTGCATCAGAAAAATCAGGCACAAAAAACAACAAAAAACCTGTATAAATCAACGCTACAAAAACCAAAAATTTCGTTTTTTTGGCAAAAAATGCTAACAAAAATCCTATTCCTAATACAAATATTTGTAATAAAATCCCTGCTTTTTCTACCAAAGACAAAGGAAAAAAATAGGTAGAAAATACTTTTAAGAGGTCTTTTCCATTGTAGCAGAACATTTGTATTATATCAATATTCCAGCTAAAATGCCCTAAAAATGATTGCTTTGCGTTGTTTTTGATAGCAAAAAATGTCCAAAAAACCCAACCAGATACAGACACAAATCCACAAAAAAAGATGAAATAAAGGTTTGTTTTTTTGTAAAAAAAAGCATTCTTTTGTTGCCAAATACCACACAAACAAAAATATAAAACTTTTGTAAAAACAAAAAAAATACCTGTATTGCGTTGCAAACAATACAAAAAACTACATATCATCATGCCAAATATTAACCAATAAATACCATTCTTTTGATTTACTTCTTTATTTTCATATTTATTTTCAAAAGGTTTTTTTGCTAAAAAAAGCATAAAGAAATATAAATCTAAACTCAAAAATAGCAAAAAAATAGGCTCTGACCACACAAAATGATGAACCAAATATAAAGGCGTAGCAAAACACAAAGACAAGCCAAAGAGATGAAAATATATACCAAAAAATATTTTTGTGTCTAAAAAAACTTTCGCCATCAAAAGCCAAATAAACACCGTAAAACTCAAACAAAATGCTTGAAAAGTAGCAAAAATAGATGCGTTTTTTTTTGGAAAAAATTGTAAAATTATAGGAAAAATTGGCGGTTGTTGCGTGTAAGGCGTGTTATTTTTGTTGAGAAAAATGCCTTTTTTTGTGTATGTTTTGGAAGCATGCAAGTAATTTTGGCTGTCATACGTCAAACCTAATCCTTTGTAATTGGCATAAAAAACAACCAAAAAACAAAAAAAAGAATACCAAAAAAAAGTATATCTAAAACGTTGTATTATTGGGTATTTATAATATTTTTTCAAGCTATAAAACATGATATTTGCGTATATATTTCCTTTAATTTTTAATTTTTTTTCAAATATGCGTTATTTTTATCTTTTTTTAATGTTATACTTTTTGCCTTTTTTTGGATTAAAAAATAATTTTGCCCAAAATTTAGGCAAAATCACAGGCAAAATATTAGATGCACGCTCCAAAAAACCACTCGCAGGAGCAGATGTTTTTTTTGCAAATACGTCTTTGGGTACTGCTACAGATAGCGAGGGCATTTTTTTGATTAAAAATATTTCCCAAAATGCTGTAGATTTAGTCGTGTCTTTTGTAGGTTATCAAACTATTATGATGCCTTTGCGTTTGGATACATTGGGTAGGCGTTCTCTTACGATTTTGTTGCAAGAAAAAAGTGATGAAATGCAAGAGGTTACTGTTACCGCACAAAAAGGCGAGGCTTGGTACAAAAATTTTGAGATTTTTAAGGCAAATTTCCTTGGTACAGATGACTACGCCAAATATTGTACCATCAAAAATAAAGATGAATTGCATTTTACAATCAAAGATAAAATATTTAGTGCGTGGGCAGATGAAACACTTTTGATTGAAAATAAAGCACTTGGTTATACGCTCAAATACCAACTCAAAGATTTTATGTTGGATTATACACAAGGATATTTTATGATTGTGGGGTATCCTTTTTTTGAAAAAATGAAAGGCACAAAAAAACAAGAAAAAACTTGGCAAAAAAACCGTTTAAAAGCATATCAAGGTTCTATTATGCACCTAATTAGAAGCCTTTATGCCCAAAATTGGCAAGAAGAAGGTTTTGAATGTAGAAGGCTTATAAGACACCCCAATAAAAATCGCCCTTCGGATAGCCTCATCAACAAAAAAATTAAACAATTTATGCCTAAAAACACAAAGAACAATCAGATTGTTATTTCGCCTAACGACCCCAAAAAAACTGTTAAATTTTCAACAAATGGCAACACCACAATTACAGAATTTCCTACGAAAACACTATTACAAGATAGTTTGGATTATTGGATAGAAAAAAAGAAAATGCCAAAAACAGTACAATATCTTGAAAATAAATTGCTTACACCTGCAGACAGCATTGTAATTGTGTATGCAAAAGACACTACTTTGCGAAAAATCAACCTAAAAAGTTGCCTCCAAGTGGTCTATAAACCAAAAAAACAACAAGTTGATAAACTAAATGGTCTTGTTGGTGGTACTGCTTTACTGACTTTCAACAAACCAATTATTTATCTGCAACGTGATGGCTATGTGATTGAAAACCTTGATATTACATACGAAGGTTATATCACAGAGAAAAAAATTGCAAATTTATTGCCTTTGGATTATGACCCTGAAAAGGATTTTTAAATATTTAGCCCCAAAACCCAAAAGGGAACAAACTGTTCCTTACTACAACAAATATTGTGTTTAATGCTGTTCTCGTTTTGTAATTTTTTCAAAAAAATGAAGCAGACCTTCATAAACTACGGTACAGACCTAATTTTTTTTACACAAAAAATAATTTCTTAATTCACAATTCCCTATTTCTAATTTTCAAAAAAGTCCTTTTGACTTATTATAGGTAAATTTAAGGTGGTTATAGGCTTTTTCGGTAGCTTCACGACCACGTGAAGTGCGTTGCATAAAACCCTCTTTGATAAGAAAAGGCTCATATACTTCTTCAATCGTTTCCGCTTCTTCGCCACATGCAGTAGCAAGCGTAGTAATGCCTACAGGACCGCCCTTAAATTTTTCAATAAGTGTACTGAGAATACGGTTATCCATCTCATCAAGTCCATACGCATCTACTTCTAATGCTTGTAATGACATTTGTGCGATTTCAAGGCTGATACTGCCATCTCCTTTTATTTGGGCAAAATCTCGTGTTCTACGCAATAAATTATTGGCAATACGGGGCGTTCCTCTGCTTCTGCGAGCTATTTCTATTGCACCTTCTTCTGTAATAGGCGTATTAAAAATACTTGCTGAACGAATTACAATTTTGGTTAATAATTCTGTATCATAATATTCCAAACGTGTATTAATACCAAACCTTGCCCTAAGGGGTGCAGTCAATAAACCTGAACGTGTAGTAGCCCCTATTAGCGTAAATGGACTGAGTGCGATTTGAATAGTGCGGGCATTGGGACCCGAATCAATCATAATATCAATCTTATAATCTTCCATTGCAGAATACAAATATTCTTCTACAATGGGATTCAAGCGGTGAATTTCATCAATAAATAACACATCTTTCTCACCCAAACTCGTCAAAAGCCCAGCCAAATCACTTGGCTTGTCCAATACAGGGCCAGAAGTGATTTTGATATTAGTGCCAAGTTCGTTGGCTATGATATTGGAAAGGGTAGTTTTGCCCAAGCCAGGAGGGCCATGTAAAAGTACATGGTCTAATGCTTCATTGCGTTGAATGGTTGCCTGCACAAAAATTCTTAGGTTTTGTACGATTTTTTCTTGTCCTGTAAAATCTTCAAATTTCAAAGGGCGCAACGCTTTTTCAATGGCTTTCTCTCCTTCCGACATGCTCGCATTATCACCTTTTAGGTATTCTTTCATGGTTTTTTTTCTATGACAGGCTAAAAGTCTGTGTTATATTTTTATAATTATTTTCAGAAAATATTTTCACAAAAATAATACAAAATTTTATCAAATTATATATTTATTAACAATTTTTTAAAAACAAAAAACTGGATTTGTATTCTGTGTTGTGATGTGTGTTGTAAGTGTAGGAAATTGGTGTTTTAATAATTCTGCTAATAATTCAGAAGTATATTGTTCGCTTTCATAATGTCCAATATCTGCAACAACAATTTTATTATCTGCATCAAAAAATTCGTGGTATTTGAAATCTGCACTCACATATATATCAGCTTTTTGTCTAATCGCATTCCCTAATAAAAAACTACCTGAGCCACCACAAAGGGCAATTTTTTTGATGTTTTTGCCCAAAAGTTGTGTGTGTTTGATGCACTTTGTTTGCATTTTTTCTTTCAAAAAAGCTAAGAAATCCAATTCTGTCATTTCTGTTGGCAATTCGCCTATTGCACCTGCGCCTACTTCTTGATTGATATTTTCTACATTTTGCAAAAAATACGATACTTCTTCATAAGGGTGATGTGCATACACAGCACGCAAAATAGCACTTTGCAATGGAAAAGGGAATACAACTTCTATACGATTTTCTATCACTTCTTCCTGTTTGTGTGCTTGTCCAATAAACGAATTTGCATGTTCATTGGGCATAAATGTTCCTGTGCCTTGTGTCCTAAAACTACAATTTTTATAATTGCCTATTTGTCCTGCGCCTGATTCTGCGAGTGCTTGCAAAAGACGTTGTGTATGTGTAACAGGCACAAAAATCGTTAATTTTTGGAGTGTTTGGGTTTTTGGTGCAAGAATTTTAATATTTTCCAAGCCTAATTTTTGGGCAATTTTAAAATTTACGCCATTTTTTACGTTGTCCAAATTGGTATGAATAGCATAAATTGCAACCTCATTTTTGATGGCTTCAAGTATGGTTTTTTCCACATAATTATTGCCATTGAGCCTTTTCAAACCTTTGAATACGATAGGGTGATGTGCTATGACCATGTTGCAACCTTGTGTAATAGCTTCATCAATCGTTTTTTCTAAACAATCAAGCGAAATAAGGATTTTGGTAATATCCGTTTGTGGATTTCCCACAATAAGTCCAGCATTGTCGTAACTTTCTTGGTAAGCGGAAGGTGCAATTTTTTCCAAATATTGCGTAATTTCAAAGATTTTCATAAGTCCTTGTAAAGGTTTTGGTAGTGTTTTTTTTTGTAAAAATTTTAGGTGTAAATTTCAAAAACATTTGTTTTTAAATGCCTAATTCCTTTCTAATATTTTCAATTTCAGCAATAGAAAGTTTAGTTAATTTAGACAGCACTTCATTACTCAAACCTTCTTCAATACCATTGATGATAATTTCTTGGTTTTTGCGTATTTCGTTTCTTGCTTCGCCTCTTGCTTCTCCAACAGTTTCGCTTTCTATTTTGGCGGTTTCCAAAATAGCATACCAATCATTTGCACGTTTCCAGCTTTCTTCGTACATATCACGTTCTTGTGGGTTATATTTTGCAATTTCACATTGCAAAAAAAGTTTCAAAAATATTTGTTCTGATGCTTCTTTGGGAATTTTATCCAATTTATCCATGTTTTTTAACACATACAACCATTTATCCAAAATACTTTCTAATTCATTGGATTTTTTGGTAAATTTTGGCATCTCTATATACACAAACGTCAATTTGTCATAAAATATTTCTTTGGTTTGCGTATCCATGAGTTTTACATGAGAAATCACTTTGTCCCAATCATTTATATCATCATCAAACGTAAAATTCATGATACTTACCACATACACAGGAGGCAATTTATAATCCCATTTGCCTTTTTTGCCCTTTTCTTGTATGGGAAACGAAGCATAATACACACTTCTATCCTTAAAATACACTTGTTTTACACATTGCATTTCTACAATAAAGATGTCGTTTTTTGTGGTTTCGCAATGCAAATCAAAAATCGCAATTCTTTCTTTTTCTGTTTTGCTTTGCCAATCATTTTTTAGGTATTTTACATTCAAGATTGGGTCGTGTTCTCTTTCTAATAATGTATTGAGAAAATGAATCAAAATATCTTTGTTTTGGTCATTCCCAAATATTTTTTTGAAACCAAAATCCGTGAATAAACTTATGTATTTGTCGTTGAGCATGATTTGTTGAAAGTTTTTTAAATAAAAGGCTTTTTTGTCTTAAAATTTTTACCAATCTCAAAAAATCACAGGCAATGCAATTTTTTGTTTTACGATAGTGCCTTGAATTTTTGCGGGTAACCATTGCATATTATCTACTTTTTGGAGGGCTTCCAAAACCCATTTGTCATAGATTGGGTGTAACGATTTTATAATTTTAAATTCCGAAAGTTTGCCATTTTTATTTACTGCAAATTCCACAAAAACTTTACCTTTGAGGTTGGGGATTTCTATTTTTTGGCCTGTTTCTTGATTTTTTTTTTGGGTTTTTAATTTTTCTTTTAAAATTTCTTTTTCCAATTGTATATAAAAATTATCCAAACCACCTTTCACCTGCACAAAGCGATTTTCTGCCCTCAAATCTGCTTTTATTTCGCCTGCAAATGCCCAAAAAAACACCAATACAAGCGGAATTACCCACAAAATTTTATAAAAATCTTTTGGATTTTGGAAAGAACTAATATTGTTTTCGGTCAAAATATCCATTTCTTGCGATTTTGCATTTTCTTGCATCACCAAAAGCCTATTTTTGATTTCTTGTTGGTTAAATGAATGTACTAAGGGCAAATTATTGCGTTGAAACACAATTTTTACCAACGTTTTTGCATAATTTTTTATGCTACTTTCACGCAATACACTTGCATCAGCAAGGTATTCATGTTGTAATCGTAAATCATAGTAAATCAAATAAATAATTGGGTTAAAAAACCAAATAATTTTTGCCAATTCCAAAAAAATCACGTCATACGTATGTCTGTCCCAAATATGTTTTTGTTCGTGGTGCAAAATCTGGTCTTTTTCTTGTTCGTTGAGGTCTTGGGTATTGTCCCAAAAAAGAAAATTAAAAAATGAAAAAGTAGGCATTTTTCCCTCTGTGTCTATGCGTACAAAACCTCTTTGATAGTTTTTTTTTGCATTATTTATCCAAAAAAATAAATATAATATTTGCCAAACAAGTCTCAAAACCAAAAATATACAAATACAAACATACATTATCCAAATAATATCAGAAAAACGCCACGAATTTGTAGAAATAGGCTGAAACGCAGTTTTTTGGTTAATTATATCTGGAAAAAGAACATCTAATTTTAGCGTTTTGAGGAAAATATTACTATTATTTTGGGCAGACACATTTACCCAATTCCACTCACACAAAGGCAATAGCAAAGCCAGCAACACACTTCCCAACAAAAAAAAGCGGTTTCTTTGAAAAAAATGGTCTTTTTCAAGCATTGCCACATAAAAAATATACATGCCTATTAAAATGCATGTACTTTCAAAAAGATAATTTTCCATAAAAAAAAGCCCACAAAAGCCCACCAGCCTCCAAAGGGGGAGCAAACAGCCTTTAATGTGTAAGTTTTTATTGATTTTTTAAGAGCTTTAATTCCCTTGTGGGGTTAGGGGGCTTTTTTATGATTTTTTCCTAATAATTACACGTCTTCTACGTGTTTTACCTTCTTCGCCTTGTTCATTTTGTTCAGTATCTTGTTTTTCTTGTTGCGATTGTTGTTCTTTGGAAGAGTCTGATTGGTTTTCGGTTGTTTGGTTTTCCAAAGGTTTTGTTTCTGGTTGTTTTTCTTCTGTTTTTGGCGTTGTGATAGGTGTTATGATAGTGTTTTCAGTTTTATTTTCGGTAGAAGGGTTTTCTTCTTCTACTTTCACAAGTCGTCTTGTGATAGGGTCAAGCACATATTTTGGTTTGAGGTCAAAATTTGGTTTTACATCATCATACCTTTTGCGGTTGGGTTTTTCTTGTGGTTTATCTGTATTTGGTTGGTTAGTATTTGGCTTTTGAAAGGTGTTTGGCTTTTGGAAAGTATTTGGTTTTGGATTAAAATTTTTGTTTGGGTTTGGTTGTTTTGGTTGCTTAGGTTTTGGCTCTTTTTTCTGTTTTGGTTGTTTTTTCTTAGACAGTTTAGGCGGAGCGAGAATTTCTTCTGGGGCAAGTTTTTTGATAAATTCAGGGTTTTCTTTTAGTTGTTCTTGTTGGAGATTATATTTGGCGGTGTATGTTTTCTTGCGTGGTGAAAGTAGTTTTTTATATTTTGTGGCATAAAATATAATTTGGTTGTCCAGCATTTTCATTGCTTTATCGTTGTAAGAATTTACTTCCAAACCATTTTCCATCACTTTTTCTGTGAGTGCAGGGTCAAAATTATTTTTTCTAAAAAACACAACTGTAATGCGTCCTACTGCAAGCGTATCATCAAGCGTAAAATCGCCAATAATGCCTTTTCGTTGAAATTTGAGCATACGCACAAGCACCGTTCCGAGTTGGGGCGTATGTGGTATATTTTTTTTCTTTTTAAATTTTTGGAATGTGAGATTTTTTTCTTCCCTATCTTTTTTTAATTGAGGGCTGTTATATTCTTTTTGGAGTGCCTCATAATATTTTTGAAAATAATTATTTTTGAGTGTCCAAACTTGGTTTTTAGGTGAATTTTCGTCTTCGTCATTTTTGACAATCACAGGCGACAAATCAAATTCAGGGTATTTAAAAGTTACCTTGTATTCTTTTTTTTGTTCTACTGTTTGTGATACTTTTTGCGTTTTTTGTGCAAGTTTTGCCAAAGGATTTGATTTATTGATTGTTTTTTCCGTAGGTTTTTTGTTGTCTTTGTTGTTATCTTTGTTATTTGCCATGATTTTGTGAATATTAAATTATGATTTTGTGAAAAATGTTTTACAAATATTTGTAAAAAATGGTTTAATTTTTATAAAAATTAAAAAAAAAGTAATTATTTTGTACTTAAATCATTTTTAACTTGTTGAAAACACCAAAAATCACGTATAATCAATTCATTAGCCAGTTTAAGTTAAAAAAATTATTTATCTCTTTTGGTTATTGGTTTGTCGTTTTTTTATCCTTATTGTTTCTGCCCAATATCCAAACGCAATTATAAACACAATATTCTAAACACCACGCTTAAAAATCATGCTTAAAACCTATAATTTTTGGTTATCTAATTTTTTTACAATATTAAAAAAATATCCTTTAAAAGGGTGTTTTTCTTTCGTACTTTTTAGTGTTTTTTTCTTTGGTTGCATATCCCAAATCAAAGCACAAGAACAAAAAGCAACTATGGGCGAAGAATCTATTTTGGGCAAAAAATCTATTACAGAAAACGCTAAAATAGCTAAAAAATTTTCTACAAAATTAAAAAAAAATGAAGAAAATACCAACAAAAATATTACCCAAACATTAGAAAAGCCCATAAAAAAATCCAGAAATATAGCAGAAAACGCAAATACTACACTTCAAAAACCTGAACTTCAAAAATCTGAAAATGATTTTTCCAACAATAAAAAAAATAAATATCACAACAAAAATAATCACAATCATTTACATTTAGAAAAGAAAATTGCCAAAAAATCTCAAAAAAATCTCAAAAAACGCCTTAAAAAACATGGTGTTTTCCAATTTCGTCCATTTCTTGACCTTAATTGGTTGATGGTTGTTATATGTTTGGTGTTATTTTTAGGTTTAATTGTAGGTTTGTGGTTTTTGCTCTTTGTTATCACGTCTTTGTCGTTGATACAAGCGATTTTGGTGGGTTTAAGTTTTGCGGTAGCTGTTTGGTGTTTTTTCATCTTGCGTACCGAGAGTGATATTCCTATGGCGTTTTATGATTATTTTGTACGATTTGGGCTTTTCACATTTTTTATGTGGGCATTGCTTTGGGTTGGTTTGGCGGGTTTGTTTGGCTTCAATGTAGCGATTGGTAGTGCCATTACAGTAGGTTTATTGTTGGGTTTGATTGGTTTTATTGTGTCTTTGTTTCTCAGAAAAACGTTTTTGCATCAAAGATGGTAATTAAAATTTCAAACAAAAAAAACCTTATTTTTTATTAAATTAACTTTCCAAAAATTTAAAATTTTTGGAAAGTTTAACCAAGATTATAATTAATATTCTTATAATATTCTTAAACAATATGTTACCAAATTCTACCCCTATACATACGCAGAGCAATCCTACGCAAAATTATTCTTTTGCCTTAGGTGTGATGGCATCATTGTTTTTTACATTTGGGTTTATAACGTGCTTGAATGATATACTTTCGCCCTATCTCCAAAAACTTTTGAAGCTCAATTATACCCAAACTTCATTGGTGCAGGTGGCATTTTTCTTGGCGTATTTTGTGATTTCGCCTCCTTCAAGTTTTATTATCCAAAAAATAGGCTACAAAATGGGCATGGCATTGGGTTTATTACTGTCAGGCGTGGGTTGTGCTATGTTTTATCCTGCTTCGGTGGCGTTGTCATATCCTTTATTTCTGTGTGCATTATTTGTGTTGGCAGGTGGCATAGCTTTGTTACAAACAGCGTCCAATCCTTATATTTCTGCATTGGGCAATCCAGAAACATCTTCCAGTAGATTGGCATTGGTGCAAGCGTTCAATTCGGTAGGCACAACAATTGCCCCATTTGTAGGCACATATTTATTATTACAAAATACTAAAAACACCACCGCACAGGATTTACAAGTGCCTTATTTGATGCTTGGGCTTGCATTTTTTGGTTTGGCAATATTAGTGTATAATCTTTCTTTGCCTGCTATCCAATCAGAAGTAGAAACGCAAAGTGCAGAAGACAACGCCAAAACCTCTGCGCTACAATATCCACAACTAGTGCTTGGCATTATAGGGATTTTTGTGTATGTAGGGGCAGAGGTGGCGATTGGTACATATTTGACTAACTTTTTGGGCGAGCCACACATTGCTAATTTGCCCAAAGAAAAAGCAGGTTATTATGTGTCGTTTTATTGGGGGGGGGCTATGATAGGGAGGTTTTTGGGTGCGTATTTGATGCAACAAATCAAACCCGCAAAAGTGTTGATGTTCAATGGATTATTGGCATTTGTATTAGTTAATATGGCCATTTTTGGCAATGGAAATGTAGCAATGTATGCACTTTTGGCAGTTGGTTTTGCCAATTCAATTATGTTTCCTACTATTTTTACATTGGCTATCAAAGGTTTGGGAAAATATACTGCACAAGGTTCTGGACTGCTTTGTATGGCAATCGTAGGCGGTGCGGTAGTGCCATTGTTGCAAGGAATTTGTGCTGATAATGTGAATTTACAGGTGTCTTTTGTTATTCCGATGTTGTGTTATGTGTATATTGCGTGGTTTGGGTACAAAGTAGCTCCCTAACCTCCAAAGGGAACTTTAAACGGGGAAATTATAGATTTTTTATGTTTTAAATATGGCGTTTTTCTTGAAATTTTATATAATTATAGGATTTGCAATCAAATTCTTAATTGTGTCAGCGTATTCATGCACATCAATTATTTCACCATTACAATAACTATCATCTCCAAAACTTGTGGCTATCCATCGCTATTGTTTTGTGCCATTAATTTCTACTTCAACAGTTTCCAAATGTACGCCTGTGGCAAAAATAGTAAGTTGTAAAGGATTTTCTTCTTGTGTTTTCATTTGTATTTCTATTTTTTTGTTAAAAAAATTTGTTAAAAAATTTAGCATATAAAATTTACAATTTGTGCAAAATTACCATTTTTCCTCAAATTTGTTTGCTTTTTTGGCAATTAAACCGAAAATATTTTCATAAAAATCCAAAAATTTCCCTTGTTTAGTCTAACGTTTTTCCTTTTTTATTTAAAAATTAAAAAAACCAAAGAAAATTTTGCAAAAAATGCTTAAATTTGCAAACTTTTTAAAAACTTAAAAAGAAAATAAAAAATAATAATTCAAGGCTGTTTATTCCCCCTTTGGGGGGTTAGGGGGCTTTTTAATCCATAATCAAATGTTGTCAATTCAAAATCTTTCCTTTTACTTTGGTGGGCGTGCTATGTACGAAAACGCCAATTTACACATCAGACCAAAAGACCGTATAGGACTTATAGGAGCAAATGGTACAGGTAAATCAACACTTTTACGCTTAATTGTAGGCGAATATACGCCAGATGGTGGTAGCATTTCAAAAGCGAAAGATTGTACAATTGGCTTTCTCAACCAAGATTTATTGTCGTATCAAACTGACCAAAGCATATTGGAAGTAGCTATGCAAGCATTTGAGGAAGCAGTAAAATTGCACCATTTGATTGATGAATTATTGATAGATTTGGAAAATAATTATAGTGATGAAGCCTTAGAAAAACTCACAAATGCCCAAACACGCTTCGACGAACTCAGTGGATATGCCCTACAAGCACAAGCAGAGGAGATTTTGGAAGGTTTGGGGTTTGCAACTGAAGATTTGCAACGTCCTTTGCGTACTTTTTCGGGTGGGTGGCGTATGCGTGTGATGCTTGCAAAATTATTGTTGCAAAAACCTTCGCTTTTACTCTTAGATGAGCCAACCAACCACATGGATTTGCCTTCTATTCAATGGCTTGAAACATATTTTGATAAATACGAAGGTGCGATTATTATTGTGTCACATGATAGGGAATTTATTGACAATATTGCGGACAGCATTGTAGAAGTTACACAAAGACAACTTGTGTATTATGCAGGCAATTATTCTTTTTTTGTAGAAGAAAAAGCCCTTAGACAAGATATTCAAAAATCTTCTTTTGAAAATCAACAACAAAAAATCAAACAAACAGAGCGTTTTATAGAAAGATTTAAGGCAAAAGCAAGCAAAGCACGACAAGTACAATCACGTGTGAAATCGCTTGAACGCATGGATTTGATTGATGATGTGATTGATGCACAAGCAAAGGTTAATTTTAGGTTTAATTTTAACCAAGCATCAGGAAAACAGGTTTTTGAATTGGAAAATGCCAATAAAAGTTATGGTGAATTGAATATTTTGAAAAATACTACTGCCTCTATACAACGTGGCGACAAAATAGCACTCATTGGGGCAAATGGTAAAGGAAAATCAACCATGTTGCGTATTATTTCAGGCACAGAACCCATAGAAGGCAAAAGGGAAATGGGGTATAATGTGAATATGTCTTTTTATGCACAACATCAATTAGAAAGTTTGGATGTGGAAAGTACATTGCTTGACGAACTCAAAATGATGGGAACTGCCAAAACAGAAAGCGAATTGCGCAATGTGTTGGGGTGTTTTTTGTTTGGGGGGGAAGACGTTTTTAAGAAAATAAAAGTGCTTTCAGGCGGTGAAAAATCAAGGGTTGCTTTAGCAAAAGTCCTTATTTCACAATCCAATTTTTTGCTTCTTGATGAGCCAACCAATCACTTGGACATGCAATCGGTAAATATTCTCATACAAGCATTGCGTCAATATGAAGGTACTTTTGTGGTGGTTTCGCATGATAGGCATTTTGTAGCATCTATTGCAAATAAAATTTGGTATATTGAAAACAAAGAAATCAAGGAGTATCTTGGTACGTATGACGAATATATGGTGTGGCAGGAAGACCGTGAATTGGCTAAAGCAGAAGAACAAAAAAATAAAACACAAAATACCGTTGTAGCCCAATATCCACCAAATTACCACACAAAAAATACCCAAAATACCACCACAAATCCACCACAAAATAAAAAAAAGCTGGAAAAACAACTTGAAGAAATAGAAACGCAAATTTCAAAACTTGAAAAACAAAAAAAAGAACTTGAAACCCAACTTGCGTCTAATGACATCTACAACGACTCCAAAAAACTCCAAGAAACCCAACAAAAATACGCCCAAATAGACAAAGAATACAAAAATCAACAAATGCAATGGGATAAAATAGCAGAGGAATTGTTGTAAACTAATTTATCAGTTTTTTCAGTTGTCAGTAAGTTTCTAATAATGGCACAGGCTTCCATACCTACATGTTTAGGTTTCCTAACTCCAGTGTTGTATAATTAAAGACTGAAAAAACTGGCTACTGAATTAACTGGAAAAAACTGATTACGAAAAGAACTGAAAAAACGGAATTAACTGACTACATCAGCAACCTTTCCAAATCATTTTCATAAATCCATTTGCCCAAAATTTGCCCTTCTATGCCATAATTTGGACGATAAATTGCTTCCCAACGTGTGAGCAATGCCTGCAATTCTTCGGGCAGTTGAATCTTTTGTTTTTTAGAAATGCGTTTTACAAATATTTTTAAAAAAGTTTGCTTTCTGTCTGTTTGTAGCGTGTCTTTGTGTTGTTTAAATTGTTCCAAAAGATTTTCAATGACAGCATCAACATCTGCTTGTGCAATCGCATAAGGCGTAGCAAGGAGTGTGAAATTATTTTCTTCTATCAAAATTTTATCAAAAACAAAACCTAAATCTTGTAATTCAGGCATAATTTCTTTCAAAAATTCTTTATCACCCACAGATATATCCAATGTAAGCGGAAAAAGAAGCGTTTGTGGTATATTTTTTTGCCTAATATTTTCTTCCCAAAGGATTTTTTCTAAAGTTGCTTGCGTATCCAATACATAAAAACCTTTGTTTGTGGCACAAATCCAATGCCTTATTTTGCCTGCCCATACGCCATCTGTCCAAGTAGGTGGTAGATTATCTTTTAAAATATTTGCTTTGCTTTCCAAAGGCAATGAATGTTGCATTTGGGTAGTTTCAGGGGTCTTTTTTTGCAAATTTTCATAGAGCATTTCCCAATTATCTACTTCTTTTTTTGTAAAAAAATTACCTTTATTTTCAAAATTTCCTTGTGTTCTATTATTTGATTGGTTATGTTGTTGATTATTATTTAAAGAATTATTATTTTTTTGTGAAAAACTTGAAAAATTATTATTATTAAATTGGGTATTATTGAATTGATTTTTACCAAATGAATTTGGCTGAATAGTTTGTTTTTCTGCTTGATTTTCTATGCTTTTTTCTGTATTGTCGTTATCTTCTGGTATTTCATTTGTTTGATAATGCCCACCATATAAAGCATTTTCGGAGAGCGTTTTATCCAAAAATTCTTTTGTTTGTTGGTGTATTGCAGGGTTTTCCTCAAAATCAATCATAGGTACAAGCGTATGCACGCTGAGTGCTTTGCGTACTGCGGATTTCACAAGGGCATACATGGTGCGTTCATCATCAAATTTTACTTCGGTTTTGGTTGGGTGAATATTGATGTCAATATGTTTTGGGTCAATATCCAAAAAAATCACATAAAAAGGGTGTGCATCTCTTGGAATAAGCCCTTCATATGCCTCTACAACTGCATGGTGGAGATAAGGGTGTTTGATAAAACGTTTATTTACAAAAAAGAATTGGTCACCACGTGTTTTTTTGGCACTTTCGGGATTGCCTATGTAACCTTGAATACCCAACAGTGCAGTATCTTCTTGGCAGGGAATAATTTGTTTGAGGTAATTCTTACCCAATAAACTGCCAATACGCAAGCCCATTTTTTGCTGTGTGGGCAACATATACATATCTACGTCATTGTGGGAGAGTTGAAATCCTATTTGTGGGTGTGCAAGTGCTACACGCTGAAACTCATCTAAAATATGACGCATTTCTACAGGGTTGGATTTAAGGAAATTTCGCCTTGCTGGTACATTAAAAAATACATTTTTTACAGAAAAAGATGTACCTATGCTTGCTGAAACGGTTTCTTGTGTTTTTATTTTTGAGCCTTCTATGAATATAGATGTGCCTGTGTCATCACTTGCTCTACGGGTTTTGAGTTCTACCTGTGCTACCGCAGCGATAGAAGCTAATGCTTCGCCTCTAAATCCCATTGTGCGGATTTGAAAAAGGTCATCAGTTGTGCGAATTTTGGAGGTTGCGTGTCGTTCAAAACTCATGCGTGCATCAGTTTCTGACATACCTGTTCCGTCATCTATTACTTGTACAAGGGTTTTTCCTGCATCTTTTACGATTAGTTTTATATTTTTGGCTTTTGCATCTATGGCATTTTCCAAAAGTTCTTTTACTATAGAGGCAGGTCTTTGTACAACTTCTCCTGCAGCGATTTGGTTAGCCAACGCATCAGGCAATAATTGAATGATGTCTTGCATAGTGAAATTTTTATCAAAACACGGTTTTTTTGCGTGGATTTTCTACAAATTTATACAAAAATTATTGATTTTTTATAAAAATATTAATTAAAAAGTACCCAAAAAGCTAAATTATTTTCGTTCTTGCTTATCAACTTGCCTCAAATTTGAAAGAATTTGTATATTTGCGTTTCTTATTTACAAAAAAGACAAAAATTTAATATTTTTTTAATAAAAGCGTAAAAAAATGCTCCAATTACTCAACGATTTAGAAACTTTATATTACTACGACAACCTCACCAATATAGCACACCGCCCAACAGATGACTTTACCGCCAAATTGAGGGCATTACACCCCGTTTTTTTGAGCGTAATCAACGCTTTGACAGAACAAAGAGAAAAACAGATTTTTAATGGTTGGTTTGCCAAAATTAGCTTTATTACACAAGCTTATGGTTTGTCAGAAGATACTGCTGATGAACTCCAATCACTCAGAAGATTATTATACAAAGCAGTAGGAAATCCTCGTTTTTTGGCAAATGAAAACCAATGGCTCGCAAGCCTAAAATTATTATCAGAATTTGTAGAAACTTTTTCAGATACAAATATTCCTGAAAAAATCAAAGAAATATACGCAAACCTTACACTGCCACAACTACATTTTAGAGAAAAACCTGCCCAAGTAATTCCTGCTTTTTATGCAACTTTGACCAAAAAAGGCGAACTCACAAATTTTGATGCCAATGGACAAAAATATTGCGAAATAATCCTCCAATGTGAAAGCGAAGAATATGGTAATATGTATATTTGTGTGCGTGATGTGATAAAATTTAAAGGTTATACCATTCTAAGACGATATGATATTGCCCAACATTGTGCATCATTATTGCATATAAATCAAACATTATACCTCACAAATATTGCTAAAAGTACCCAAATAGATAAAACAGATGAATACGAAAGCCTTTGGGAAAGCACAGATGACACACTTCTTGTGGCTTCGCCTGAATATTTGATGGACGCAAGTGTGCTATCAAGGTGTGTAATAAATTCTTTGAAAGTACCAATGTTGTATTTATTGGGGAAATTGCGTTTTTTTAATGGTAGTGAAGCTACTTTTAAGGGAACAATCCTCAATGATATGCTTGATGAATATATAGAAACAGGCAAAGATAATTATAGAGAAAATTTTGAAAAAGCATTTAGAGAGCATTTGGTTGATGCAATTTCTATGAATTGGGAAGATGGCGTTTTTACCAAAATGTATAATGAGGCACAAGGCGATTTTAGCAATATGATTAAAGTAGTAAAAGATTTTAGGGAAAAACGCCTTACAACTGAGCCAACTTTTATCTCAGGCAAATATGGCTTGCAAGGGCGTATAGATATGCTCGTGGAATATCCAACACAACTATTACGCAAGGATATTGTAGAGTTGAAAAGTGGTAGTTTTCCCCCAGCACAATACAAAATCGCAAAAGAAGACCATTTATTACAGGTAGCGTGTTACAATTTACTATTAGAAAGCACTTTTGATACAAGGCAGGGCGTAAGTGCAATATTGTATGCCAATGACAAGGAAACACCACTTAGAGACTGCGGAAAGCTGAATTTTGAAACACAAGACGTAATGTATATTCGGAATTGTGCGATATTTTTAGAGGAAAAAATGGCAAAAGGCGAAACCAATTTGTATGATAATCTTATCAATCGCCTCAAAAACATCAAACTTCCACCTTTTACTGAAACAGATTTAATTCATTTTGCAACCAAATGGCAAACTTCTGAAGAAGTAGATAAAGCGTATTTTGCGGAATTTATGGGGCTTGTGGCAAGAGAATGTAAAACCGCAAAAGTAGGCAATTTTGCACAAGGCGAAAGCCCACAAGGTTTTGCAGGGCTTTGGCAAATGTCTGCACAAGAAAAACGCAATAATTTCTCACTACTTGCCCCTTTGGAACTCATAGAAATAGGCGAATATCGCTCAAAACCTGTGCTTACCTTCAAAAAACCAACTACAAAAGACGAAACTACAAGTTTTCGTAATGGTGATATTGTGATTTTGTACCCAGCAGATGACCCTGAAAACCTCAATCCACTTGCCTCGCAGTTACTCAAAGGCTCCATACGTGAAATCACAACGACTACTGTGCGTCTTGAAATTTGGCACAAAACGGTAGCAGAAGATTATTTTAAACACCATAAATTTTGGGCAATAGAACCCAATTTTTTGGAAAGTTCTTACAATAATTTGTATGCGTCTTTGAGTGAATTTTTGGGCATTTCACGCACACAAAAAGATATTTGGTTGGGGAAAATTGCACCTCAATTTGACCAAAGTTTTCAATTATTGCCCATCAAAACCGAACTAAGCGAAGAACAAACAATTATATTGCAAAAAGCCCTTTCCGCACAAGATTATTTTTTGCTACAGGGGCCTCCTGGCACTGGCAAAACCTCCAAAATGCTACGTGCTATGGTGGAACATTTGGTAACGCACAGCGCTGAAACGGTGGTTTTGTTGGCTTTTACAAATAGAGCAACAGACGAAATCTGCCAAAAAGTAAAGCAAGTTTATCCCGATTTTATACGATTAGGCACGCAACTCACAGAAGGCGATGAATTTTGGGAAAATACCCTAAAAAGTGAGCCAAATTGGAAAAAACTGCAACACAAAGTAAAAAATTGTAGGGTTTTTGTTTCTACGGTTGCGTCTTTTTACGCACACATCAAGATTATCCCAAATTTTGATACGGTGATTGTCGATGAGGCTTCGCAACTTTTGGAACCAAGTATTTGCGGTATTTTGCCCAAATACAAACGATATATTTTGATTGGGGATGAAAAACAATTACCTGCGGTTGTAAGTCAGCCTCCTTTTAGGTGTCAGGCACAAAACGAATCTTTGCAGGCTTGTGGTATTTCGGATTTGAGTATTTCAGTATTTGAAAGGTTATTAAATAATGCCCAAACGCATCAGTGGGACGAATGTTATGCCATGCTTGGCACACAATTTCGCACACACAAGGATATTGCAGGTTTTATTTCCAAAAAATTTTATAAAATATTAGATATTGGGAGCAAAAAACAAACCGAAGATTGGCATTTTTTTGATAATGATTTTCCCACAAAAAAACCTAAAATCAAAGAATTTTTAGCGTCCAAACGTGTGCTTTTTGTGCCTTCGCCTTCCGAAGATACACACAAAATCAATAAATATGAAGCAAAAAAAGTATATGAATTATTGGAAGTTATACGTGAAAATGCAAAAGCAAATGGGAATTTTTCGCCTGAAACGGTAGGCGTGATTACACCATACAGAGCTCAAATTGCAGAGATTTATAGTCTTTTTGATGATGAAATGCGAAAAATGGTAACAGTTGATACGGTAGAGCGCTATCAAGGCTCTGAAAGAGATATTATTATTATTTCTTTGGCAGTTAATCACCCACTTCAAATGCGTAATCTCCAATCACTCAACACCAAAAAAACCGTTGATAAAAAACTAAATGTTGCCCTCAGTAGGGCGAGAGAGCAACTAATTTTGTTGGGCAATGAAGATATTTTACGTAAAAATGGTGGTTTTTATGCGGAATTTTTGGATTATGCAATGAAAAATTAGTGGTTATGAATTAGAAATTATGGATTATTTTTGGCTCTTAATAAACTTTGAGCTGATTTGATTATTCATTTTTCAGAAAATTAGGGTTTGTACCATAGCTTATGGAGGTCTGCCCCCAATTTTTTGGAAATTACCTTACCACGATTATCAATTTGTTTCAATTACAGTGTATTTAATGATAAAATTTGGATAATACTACAATAATCCATCATTCACAATCCATCATTCACTTACATAGGCACTTCCATCAACAAAATTTCAGCGTCTTCTTGTACTTCTATATCAAGATTTTCTATTTTTGAAATACCCAATCCATCACGTAGGGCAACTTTATGACCATTGATAGTAGCTTCTCCTTTTATGATAAAAGCATATACGCCTGTACTTTTTGGATTTTTGAGGGTATAATTTGTTTTTTGTCCTTTTTCAAAATTTCCCAAAGAAAACCACGCATCTTGATTTATCAAAATACTATCTTCTGTTTTGTCAGGTGATACAATGAGTTGAAATTTATTGTGTCTGTCAGCAATTTGAAACGTTTTTTGGTCATAATTTGGGGTAATATCTTTGTATTTTGGAAACACCCAAATTTGCAAAAATTTTACTTCTTCGCTTTGTTTGTGGTTCATTTCTGAGTGTTGTATGCCTGTGCCTGCACTCATTATTTGTATATCACCTTGTTTGATAATGGTTTCGTTTCCCATACTATCTTTATGACGCAAATCGCCAGAGAGTGGAATGGAAATTATTTCCATATTATCATGCCCATGTTTGCTAAAACCCATGCCACCTGCTACGGTATCATCATTGAGGACACGCAAAGCCCCAAAATTATTGCGTTCTGCGTTCCTATAATTGGCAAAACTAAATGTGTGATACGAATTGAGCCAACCATGATTGGCATGTCCGCGTGTGTTGGCAGGGTGAAAAACTATATTGTCCATATTATTATTGTGGGGTAAAAAAGGTAAATGATTAAATCCTACGCTTTGGTGTTGGGCTTCTTGGGTAAAATCTTTTGTAAAAAGAGTTGCGTTTTTTGTTGTTTTTTCTGTATTTTCTGCAATACTTTTGCCCAAAACAGACACGCCCAAAACGCCTAAAATGCTTTTTTTAACAAAATCTTTTCGGTTCATCTGTTTTTTTATTTTTTTTAGAAATATTTTTTTAAATAATTTTCTTGATAAATTTAATGTTATAACAATCAATGTTTAAACATCTAATAATAAAACTTTTTTAATCAAAAAAAAGTTTCAAAAAGTGAAAGAAAATTTATAAGAATTTTTTTTAATTATCTTTGCACTGAATCTTTAAAATTATCTTCAAAAATTTTTATATAAACATATCAAAAGTAAAAAAAAATGTTCAATACACATCATTGGTGGAAATTTTTAACCATATTTTTATTATTTTACACGCTTTTCATGGGCTTTTTTGGCGATGTGCCTCGTTTGCCTATTTTGAATGAAACCATCAGAAATCTTTATTTTCATGTGCCTATGTGGTTTGGCATGGTGATTATTTTGTTGGTGTCTTTAATACATTCTATTCGGTATTTATCAAGCAAAAAACACAACCAAAAAACAGATTTATACGCAGTAGAAAGTGCCAATGTTGGAATATTATTTGGTGTATTAGGGATTACTACGGGCATGATTTGGGCAAAATACACTTGGGGCGAATATTGGAGCAATGACCCAAAACAAAACGCTGCTGCGGTGGGTTTGTTGATGTATTTGGCGTATAGTTTTCTAAGAACTGCTCTCAATGATGAGCAACAACGTGCAAGAATTTCTGCAGTGTATAATATTTTTGCATTTATGATTTTTATTCCGTTGATTTATATTTTGCCACGTTTGACTGATTCTTTGCATCCTGGTAATGGGGGCAATCCTGGTTTTAATGTGTATGACTTGGCAAAATCCCTACGTCCTGTGTTTTATCCTGCGGTGCTTGGCTGGGCGTTGCTTGGTTGGTGGCTTGTTACGCTTAGGGTAAGGCTTAGAACGATTATTCAAATAAAAAGAGAGCGTAATGCGAATTAATGCAAGTTGTCAGTTTTTTTTTAGTTTTTTTTAGTTTTTGTAAATTTTGTCAACGCATTTTGAATTAGTTTTTTGTGTATAAAAAATCCGTTTTAATCCGTAAAATCCGCGTTATCCGCGTGCTAAAAACTTATAACTTGGCTACAAAAATCAGATGAAAATTTGGATTTTTTCTCAAAAAATAGATATTCTTGGGTTATTTTTACCTGTTTGGCTTTGTTGGTTGGTATGTTTTTGGTTGCCTGACACAATGTTGCAACAAAATTTACCACTCTGGGTGTGGGTTGTGGTGGTTATGTGTATAGATGTGAGCCATGTGTGGAGTACGATTTTTAGGACATATTTGGACAAAGAAGAATTTTTGCAACACAAAAAATTATTACTCAGAACGCCAATTTTGGTGTTTCTTGGGCTTTTTTTGTTGGCATTTTTTTCAATACTTTGGTTTTGGCGTGTGATGGCATATTTGGCTTTGCACCATTTTATCAAGCAACAATATGGTTTTTTGATGTTGTATAAAATTAAAAATGGTGAAATGAAAAACAGCAAAAATGAACAAAATCAAGTAGAAAATCAGGAAAATAAAATAATACAAAATAATTTTTTGCAATTTTTTACAGACCAGCGAGTTTTGTATTTTTCTATGTTGTACCCTGTCTTTTTTTGGCATTTTGCCCAAAAACGGGATTTTCAATGGTTTTACATGGGGGATTTTTTTCAGTTTTTGGGTAATTTCCCTGTTATTTTTCCACAAAATATTGTTGATAGCGTTTGGTTATTTTTGCATATATGTTATATTGGGGTGATTTTGTTGTGGTTGTGCAAAGAATTATATTTTTCAAAAAATAAAAAAATACCTTGGGGCAAAATCCTTTGGGTTTTGACAACTGCCACAAATTGGTTTTTGGGCATTGTTTATTTTAATGCAGATATTACATTTACGCTTACAAATGTGGTTGCACATGGCATACCGTATATTATTTTGTTGTTTTTTTATGTAGAAAAGAAAAAAGAAGTTAAAAATAAAAACCTAAAAAAATTAAAAAACACATATATAAAATTCTTTTTTCATACCAAAAACATTATACTGATGTTATTTTTGGCGCTTTTGTTGGCGTTTTTAGAGGAATATTGTTGGGATTGGCTCATTAATCGCCAAAAAACGCAGTTTTTCACATATTTCCTTCAATATCCTTCCGATTTGCTTACAAATCCATATATCAAAGCAATATTTTTTGCGTTGCTTGCCATGCCCCAAGTAGCACATTATATCATAGATGGCTATATTTGGAAAAATAATCACCAAAATCCATACATAAAAGCAGTTTTATTTGATAAATAGCTACATTTTAGAAAAAAAATTAAAAAATACGATAGGAAAAATAATTTTTTTAGACTTATTTAAAAAAAACATTAAAAAAACATTAAAATAAATTTGTATTTATTGTTTTTATATTTTAGGTTTGCAACATTAATAAAAGGAAAAGAATACAGATGTAAGCATAAATTGCTTATTTAAAAATTATTATTTGTTTTCCCTACCTAATTTTTTACTATCGTAATTTTTATGGACTTAAAAATCATTTTAGATAATATTTTATCCCCACCCATTTTATTTTTCTTTTTGGGGGCGTTTTCTGTGGCTGTAAAATCCAATTTGGAGATTCCACATGCCTTAGCACAGTTTTTTACGTTGTATCTTTTGATGGATATTGGTTTTAAGGGTGGTCATGAATTATCAACGAGCCAACTTACACCTACTATTTTGAGTACGTTGGGTGCTTGTATGATAATGGCTTGTTTAGTGCCTATATATGCGTATTTTACGTTGCGTACCAAATTTAGTGTAGAAAATTCTGCTGCGATTGCAGCAACTTATGGCTCTGTAAGTGCGGTTACATTTGTGAGTGCAGTAAGTTTTTTGACTACTATTAAACAACCTTTTGGCGGACACATGGTGGCTGCTATGGCATTGATGGAATCGCCTGCGATTATCATTGGGGTAATTATTTATCAATTTTTTTCTGCCAAAGAATTACAAAAAATAAAAGTAGACGAGGCAGAATTAGCACTTTCAGGCGGAAAAATGGAACACAATCATACCGCTATTAATTGGAATCACTTATTATCAGATGCGTTTTTCAATGGTTCAGTGTTGTTGTTGTTGGGGTCGTTGATTATTGGTTATGTAACAGGAAAACCAGGTTGGAAAAGTTTTGAGTCGTTTGATGCGTTATTTAAAGGTATTTTAGCTTTTTATTTGTTGGACAATGGTATTATTGCAGCACGTCAAATCCGTTCTTTGCAAGGAAATGTAATATTTTTATTGTGTTTTGGTACATTGATGCCTTTATTTAATGCAATAGTAGGTATTTTGATTTGTAAATATATTTTGGGAACAAGTATAGGTGATGCATTGTTATTTACAATATTGTGTGCAAGTGCGTCTTATATTGCAGTACCTGCAGCCATGCGTTTAGCAATTCCAAAGGCAAATCCAGCCCTTACAGTGCCTGTGGCATTGGGTATTACATTCCCTTTCAATGTGATTTTTGGAATACCTTTGTACTATTTTATTATCACAAGTTTGTGGAAATAAGGGGGATTAGGAATTTTTTAAAATTTATTTTTTTTTAAAAATGCTTAAAAATTAAAATAAATGTATTTTTTGGAATAAATTTGAAAAAATAAATTTAAAATGTGCATTTTTTATTAAATAAAAAAACAAAAAAATCTTATCAAAAAATAGGATTGTATTATATGTAATATTATGGAACTAATGATAAAATCCAAAAAAGTGGAGATAATTGTTGAATCAGTTAAAGTCAACAAAATTGTCTACCAACTTGAAGAAATAGGCGTACCAGGATTTACGATTGTAGGCAATATATCAGGCAAAGGCTCTACAGGCGTGCTTGACCATGCCCGCAAAGCAAAGGTTTTTGAACATACATATCTTTTTATTGTATGTGATGAAGAACATGCACAAGCTATTGTAGAATATATGCGTGGCGTACTCAAATATTTTTCGGGTTCATGTTTTGTGTCTGATGTGTTATTATTGAGGTCAGAAAAAGCATAAAAAGTCCCCAACCCCCAAATGGAGAGTAAATCCTAAAAAGAGAATAAAAAAAATAAAAAGCGTTTATCTAAAAAAACAGATAAGCGTTTTTTTTTGTTATATAAATGTATTAATTCCTTTAGGAGTTAGGGGCTTTAAACAAAAAAATCAAAAATATGTGGCAATGGCTTACTGAAAAAATAGAATTTCCACCACTACACACTGCTGATGCTGATGGTATATTGGCATTGGGCGGAGATTTATCCAGCGAAAGACTGATTTTGGCGTACAATTCGGGCATTTTTCCTTGGTTCAATGATGATGAGCCAGTTGTGTGGTGGTCGCCACCCGAAAGATTTGTGATTTTTCCCGAAAAACTAAATATTTCTAAAACCATGAGGCAAGTGCTTAGAAAAAAAATATTTAAAGTAACATTTGATAAAAATTTCCCACTTATCATCAAAAATTGCCAACAGCAAAATAGGGAAGGGCAGGAGGGAACATGGATTACGCAGGATATGCAAGATGCTTATAATTTGTTGCACAAAAAAGGTGTTGCACATTCAGTAGAAGTATGGCAAGATGACCAAATTGTGGGTGGATTGTATGGATTGATAATAGGAGGGGTGTTTTGTGGTGAATCTATGTTTGCACACCGCAGTAATGCGTCCAAAGCTGGTTTTATTACGTTAGTAAAAACATTGCAAAATTATGGTCTTGCTTTGATTGATTGCCAAACTTATACACAACACCTTGGGAGTTTGGGTGCGGAAATGATACAAAGAGATGAATTTGTAAAAATACTTAACCAAGAAAAAACTAAGAAATTATTACCTGAAAATTGGGGTGATTTGGTACAAGCGGAATTTGTGTAATTTTGGTTGTCAGTAATCAGCTTTTTCAGTAAAAAAACTTTTAACTGAATAAACTGACAACTGAATAAACTTATTTACTGCACAATTATTTTTTTTGTAATGGTTTTTTTTGGATTTGCAATTTTGACCAAATAAATGCCTTTTGGTAAATGTTGGATTTCAACTTCCATTGTGGTATCAAGTTGTGTAGTTTTACAAGGGATTATTTGCCCTGTTGTATTATAGATAGATATTTGGCAAGCCTGTTTGTCCCATACATCAATAAATACTTTTTCATTTGCAGGATTTGGGTATATTTTTATTTCTTGTGTTTGTCCAATGAAAATGTCTTTTATTGGAAAATAAGTAGTTTTTCCATCATTATCTACTTGTTTGAGGCGATAATACGAAATACCATAAAACGGTTTTGTGTCTATGATTTGGTAGGTTTGGAATTGATTTGTAGTGCCAGCACCATCAATTTTACCAACAGAAACCCAAACTGTGTTGTTATTTTGGCTATTTTCTATATTTTGTGATTTTTCTATTTCAAAATATTGGTTATTTTCTTGTGTCATTACACCCCATTTTATAAGGACGCTTGGATTTTGGGTATTATTTGATATGTCATTTTGTAAAGTTACTTCAAAAGATGACAATGTAATAGGCAAATTATTAGGTACATTGCCCAAGATACCTGTCCCATTTGTTCCGTTTCCTGCACCTGCGGAAGTTGTACAACCTGAATCATTACAACCACCTACTCCATTATTGGTGCGATTGGTTGTATTGGTTGTAGGTACTGCAACTGAATAAATCAAAATACCTTGACCACCACCGCCACCTCCACCATGCAGTGAACTATTCACATTGCCACCATTGCCACCATTTGCTGATACGGTGATAGGGCATGTGCCTGCTATGTTCCATGTGTTGGTTTGTACCAAAATAGCCCCACCAGCTCCACCACCACCTTGACCATCATTACCGCCATTTGCAGCAGTATTTCCATTGGCACTTATGTTGATACCGCAAGTGCCTGTGGTAATGATTTGGGTAGCTTTGATAAATATAATTCCGCCACCATTAGCACCATTAGACCCTAAGCCATCATTTTGTTGTCCGCCACCACCGCCACCGCCCATAAATACGCGACTCCCACTTACATAGCTTCCAAGTCCAATACCACCCAATCCACCTACGCCTGGACTACAACCTGTTGGTGTGTTGTTCCATCCTACACCACCTATACCGCCTGCGGTATAATTTCCACCACCACCACCACCAGCATTGATTAATGCAGCACCACCACCACCATTAAGAAGTTTGCCACGCCCATACAAGAGGTTGTTATCTGTTGTTTTGTAAATGCCTTCGCCTTTTGCACCATGATTGGTATAAGCTGTTGTTACTTTATATTGTGTGCCATCACAAGTTGTACCGCCAGGGTAATAATTAGTGGAAACTGCTCCACCTCTAAAACCCGCTCCATTGGCAATAATATTATGGGCAAGTGTAAGCGTATTTGTAACTTGAAACGCAATAATACCGCCTGTAACGCCATTCCAATTTTTGGCGGTCATGTTGGCAACAGTTGTATAATTGGGGCTACCATATTTGCGAAATGATACGATTTGTACACTTTCTGTTGCACCAAAAGCAAACGTTATATTGATAGGTGTTTGTACTGTAATGCTTGTAGGTACAAGTGAAACTTCAGTATGCGATACAATTCTGCACACTAAAAAACGTCCAATGGCTGAAATGTTAGAAATATCACCAAAATTAACATTATTATTTGTATTTGCACCAATGCAACTTGCTTGCATTTGCATAATGATAATATCATCACCATCTTCAAATGTGTGATTTGCTTCATCAACCGTTCCCAAATTCAACACACGATTACTCCCTGTGATGCTTGTTACTTGTGCATAAGCGTTAATCACTTGTGCAGAAGTTTTTTGAACAGATAAATTAAAAATAATTGAGAAAAATAAGAAAAAAACAGAAAAATAAGTATTCATATCCAATTTTGTAAAATGTTATACGTAGTAACACGCAAATAGCTTGCAAAATTCTGTTTTTTAAAAATTTTAATGAAAAAATTTATGTTTTGGCATAAAAAATGTGGTGTTTTGGGATTTTTTAAATTGTTTCATCACAAAAATTATAAATTTTAAGAAAATATAAAACCCTGAACTAATAAATTCTACGTTTGGGAAATAATTTTCCCAAATTGGGATTTTTTTTAAAAAATGCAAAAAAAGTATTATGTTATTGTTTTTGCTGGATTAAAAATATAGCTTAACGTAATTTTACAAAAATTAACGATTTAAAAATTAATAACTTAGGTTTATCTTACCAATCTGCTACCGTTTTTGTAAAAATATCTTGGATAATTTGGTCTAAAATCTCGCCTACATCAGATGTGCCTTCAAGTTGTGTAAGCGTTTGGTTTGGCGGAAAATTTTTGTAAAACGAAAAATTTTGTTTGAAATTCTTTTTTGGTTCTTTTCTATTCGTAAAATTCACTTCTACGCCAATCGTGAGCCTATTTTGTGCAGCTTCGTTTGCAGTAGCTGCCACAGGGTCAAGCCTATAATTGACAATACTACCTGTAACTACAAGTTGTCCATCTTTTTCCAAATCTATGATTTTGAGGCGTGTATTGCGTTGATAATATTCTTTGAGTTTTTCAGTAAAATCAATGGTCAAACTTGGCGAGCCATTGCCTGCTCTATTCAAAAAACTACCTACAAAAATGCTTTCTGCGGTAGTATAAGCCCCTGTAAAGGAATATATGCCACAACCACAAAGCAAAAAAGCACAGCAAAATGTGTAAAAACTTGTATAAAAAAAAGTGTAAAATATACGTGTGAATGTCTTGGGTTTCATGTTTAAAATATGTTTTGAAAAATTTTAATGGTTGTATTTTAATTTTTGTAATAATTTTTGTATTATTTTTTATATTATTTTTTGTGGGTAAAAAAAAAATTGCTACATTAGCCTAAAAATGAGTTTTATAGGCATAAATTTAGGGCAAAAATAATATACAACAAACAATAATTTTAGCGTAATAAAGATATTAGCTTATAAAATTATTGATTTTTTTTTAGAAAAATATTCTTTTTCAAAAAAACCTTTTAAATTTGATACTTTTTAACAAGTTTTAATATATATTGTTAATAAACACCATTAGAATAAACACCACTAAATATATAAATATACTTAGTTTTTTTTAGTAAAAAATAAGACACACATACATTTTTCACACTATACTTTGACCGCTATGCAGGAATTAGAAATTGCACAACTTCGTACCCTTACAGATTTATTAAAATCACGTTTTGATTATGATTTTTCAAATTATGCGATGTCCTCTTTTAAACGTAGGGTGCAAAGAATTTTGGAATTATATAAATTCTCATCTTTTGAATCGCTTGTAGAGAAATTGCAAGGTAGTGATGAGAAATTTTTTCACGAATTTTTATCTGAAATCACCGTAAATGTTACAGAAATGTTTCGCGACCCTACTTTTTGGTTAGAATTGCGTGAGAATATTCTCCCCAACATTTTTAGCGAAAATCGTAATATTAGCATTTGGCACGCAGGTTGTTCGTCTGGTGAAGAAGTATATTCTATGGCGATTACACTCCAAGAAATGGGATTGTTGGACAGGGCAAAAATTGTAGCAACTGATATTGACCACGCTATCCTACAAAGAGCAAAAGATGGCATCGTTCCTATCAAAAATATGGAACTCAATAGCAAAAATTATGAACGTGCAAGCGGGACACAAACCTTAGATAAATATTACAAAGAGCAAAGCGGAAAGGCATATATGGACAAAACGCTTGTGAAAGATGTGGTATATCGTGAGCATAATCTTGTATCAGAAGTGGCTTTTTCTAAGTTTGATTTGATTCTTTGCAGAAATGTAATGATTTATTTTAACCAAAATCTTCAAAATCAGGTGCTTAAAGTTTTTCACGAAAGTTTGTTTAAATATAGTTATTTGGCGGTTGGCTCCAAAGAATCATTGATTTGGTGCGAAGTGGCTAATAAATTTTCTATCATCAATAATGAAGAAAAAATTTATAAAAAAGTGAAGGACTAAGAGAATTGGGAATAAAATAACAGACTCGTAGGAAGTTTGTGCGGAAAAACGAGAAAAGCTCGTTTTTTATCCCATTTTTTCTTCATTGCTGGTGTTTAAAAAAATGTAAGCACAAAAGTAAGAAATAACGTCCAAAAGAAAAATACATTTTTCGTTACCAACAACTACACACAAAGACTTCGCTGAATCCTAATGGATTATGAATTTTGGGTTATTTAATTAAAAATATCATTTTATAAAAAAAAGTTCATTGATTTTTAGTTGGCTAAATAGGTACAATTCAAATATAAAAAAAACTGTAAATATGCTTTTTTGTAAAACAAGCATTATTTACAGTTTTTATATGGATTTACTTTTATTTAACTTTAATACTTTTCTTTAAACATCACATCATTTTTGGAAGGTGTGGTAATGGTTTTCTTTTGTGTAAAAAAATTATTGGTGCGGTTAATATCTGCCATTTTTTGTGAATTGTCAATGCAAATACTTTCTACATCTTCCAAATTTCCTTCTATTTCCAACAAATAGCTTGGAAATGTCCAAGCCCAATCAGGTTTTATGATGCGTTTGGTTTCGGTTTGTGGTTTTTCGCCACGCATAAGGTCAAGCGGAATATAATAGGTGGTTTTTGAGCCATTTTTATATTTGACTTCAATGTCCAAAGGCATTGGAATACGTCCTATTTTGTCAATTTGCACAAATATTTTTCCATTTTCATTATACACATTGCCAATACCATAATCAATCGTATGTGTGCTATTTACAAAATACTCCTTAAACCAATCCAATTCTAAACCTGATGTTTTTTCCATCACACGCACAAAATCATTTGCATTTGGGTGTCTAAATTTCCATTGGTTAAAATAGTTTAACATGCCTTTTTTAAAGTTTTCCTCCCCAATAATATAGCGAAGTTGCCCCAAAAATACCGAGCCTTTGCTGTATGCTGCCACGCTGTACGCATAATTTGTATTAAAATGGTCTGCGTGTGTGCTTAAAGGTTCTTCTTTGCCACTTTTCACAAGGTTAAAATAACTGTCATACGTAGCGGTGTGGTCTCCTCCATCAAATTCATCGCCTGCAAAGCTATTAAAACCTTCGTCCATCCACGCATACAAACTTTCATTGGTAGCCAATACACCTTGAAACCAACTGTGTATAAGTTCATGCACTGCGGTTCCTGCAATACTTTCAAAAGCCCCATTGCCATTCATGAGTGTTGCCATAGGGTATTCCATGCCACCATCACCGCCTTGCACAAATGAATATTGTTTGTAAGGATATTTTCCAAAATTTTTGTTCAAAAAAGCGAGTGCTTTTGCGGTATAAGCAGGCAATTTTTCCCAATTTGCTTTAATTTCAGGCGTAGCAGGTTGATAAAAATAATGCAAATCTACATCTTCTGCCCTCAAAATTGTATGCACATATTCTTTGTCTGCACCCCAAGCAAAATCATGTACATTTGGGGCTAAGAAATGCCAAGTAAGTTTGGGGGAATTTGGGCGTTTTAGTTTTTGTCCTTTTGGGAGATAACCATGTCCGATTTCTTGTGGATTTTGGAGATAACCAGTTCCACCTATCACAAAAGCACTATCCATCGTAATTTTTACATCAAAATCTCCCCAATTTCCATAAAATTCACGTGCGATATATGGGTTTGCGTGCCAACCTTGCTCGTCATATTCACAGAGTTTTGGATACCACTGGCTCATAGAATAGCTTACTTTTTCTGCATTATCTCTGCCTGTTCTGCGGATTTGTGCAGGAACTTGTGCTTCAAATTGCATATCAAACGTAATTTTTGCTTTTGGCAAAATAGGTTTTGCCAGTGTTACTTCCAAAATAGTGCCTTCCACTTTGTAGGAAAGTGCTTGTTTGTCTTGCGAAAGTGCAATGATTTTTTGGTAGCCAATTTCATTGTCTTTCAGTTTAAAAATACGGTCTTTTACACGTCTATCAGGGTCTGCAATCGTTCTTGACCTTACGTCCATAATGCTCATTGGTTGAAAAGCATTGTAGTACAAGTGGTAAAAAACTTTTGTGAGTGTATCAGGTGAATTGTTGGTATATACGATTTTTTGTGTGCCTTTAAATTGATGATTTTCTACATTCATCTCAATAGACATGGTATAATCTGCTTTTTGTTGCCAACGATAATTTTGCGCCAATGTATTTTTTGCATAAAAAAAACACATAAAACCTGCAACAACAGTATAAAATTTATTCATTTTTATTTTTTTATAAAAAAATTGTATTTAGATGTAAAAAACTTTGGGTATAAAATAATAAATTTCTCATTCCGCAAAAATCTGGCTATGATTTGGAACAGCGATATTCCTCTCAGAATATTTCTACGGAATGACAAAAACTTGTTTTTAGTGTTAAAAATATAAATTGACGTGAATTTATAAAAACTGATAACTAAAAAAACTGATAACTTAGATTAATTATTTTTTAAGCCCAATTTCTGACAAGCGTTGTGTCAAAAATGCACCTGCGGTAATATCAGTATGTTGTTTTGGATTTTTTTCGTCAATACAAGACGCAAGACAAGTCAAATCCATATCGGAACGTGGGTGCATAAAGAATGGGATAGAATAACGCGAAGTACCCAATTTCTCTTTTGGTGGATTTACGACACGGTGAATTGTAGATTTGAGGCGGTTGTTGGTCAATCTTTCAAGCATATCACCTACATTTACCACGATTTGGTCAGGAAGTGCAGTTACAGGAATCCATTTTTCATCTTTACGCAATATTTGCAAACCCTCTGAACTTGCTCCCATAAGCAACGTGATAAGGTTAATGTCGCCATGTGCAGCAGCACGCACTGCATCATCAGGAATATTTTCCACATCAGTAAGCGGATAATAATGTATTGCCCTGAGAATGGAATTGCCATTATGTACTTTATCATCAAAATAATTTTCGTCCAAATCCAAGTACAATGCAATGGCACGCAAAATATTTTTGCCCGAGTTTTCCAACGTTTGGTAAGCGGTAAGGCTTGCAGACTGCATATCTGCGATTTCGGAGGAGAATACATTATCAGGATATTCAGCTTTGATAGGGTCACCATCAGTTACAGTTTGTCCCACATGATAAAACTCTTTCAAATCACCTGTACTGCGTCCTTTTGCGTGTTCTTTGCCTTTGCCTGTGTAGCCACGTTGTCCTGCAATGCCAGCAATTTCGTATTTTTGTTTGGTTGCAATATCTAAACTAAAAAAATCTTGGTACGCATCATATAGTCGTTTTGTAAGGTTTTCGCTTAATCCGTGATTTTTGATGGCAACAAAACCAATTTGGTTAAATGCATCACCCAAACCTTTTACAAAATTTGCTTTTTTTTCAGGATTGCCCGAAAGGAAATCTGCCAAATCCAAAGATGGTACTGCATCAAATAATACGACTTCTTTGTCGTCATGAAATTCTACGTTATTCATTTGTAAGGTGTTTTTTTTTATTTTTTTTGGGTAAAAATTTTTTTTATTTTTTTTGAAAAATTGTTTTTACAAAAATATACAAAATTGTTTAAAAAAGAAAACAAAAAATTCTTTGAAAAGTACCATAAAAAAATCGTAACTATTTAGCCCCCTAACCCCCAAAGGGGGAATTAACAACAATAAAGCGTTTTTTGTAACACAGACTTTTAGTCTGTGTGTCCCAAACAACATTTTTAAATATAAGCTAAAAAGATACAAAAAATCTTAGAATTTTGTTAAATTAAATGAAACTTTTCATAATAATATTTCAGTTTTTTGATACAAGGCAAAAAAAGTAGCAATCACTTTATGATTTATAATGGAATTACTTTCAGCCAATAAACTGACATTGTTGCCTATGATATATACTTCTATTTGAGTTGTAATAATGCCAAAAAAAGCTGATATTTTAAAAATAAGTTTGTTGTCTTCTTCACTAACAAATTTCCACGATAGTTCCTCAGCTATTGATTTGGTAACATTTAAAAACAACGTTTTAGAGAGTTTGGTTTTGGTGGTGATAAATGAACTGTATTGCATTTTTTTAATGATAATTTTATTTGAAATTTAAACCAAATTAAAATATTAAAATTTGGATTATATATTTGAAAAATGTAAGTATAAGGTTTTTCTTACTCAAAAATATAAATAATTTTTTTACAAAATAATACAAAAATTAAACTTTAAATTATATGCAAACTTGTACATTTTGGATAGCTGACCTGCCTATGGATTTTATATTTGTAGAGGGAGGCGATTTTCAGTTGGGAGGTAAAAGTTGGTTACCAAACACTTTGCCTGATTTGCAGATACAGATTCCAAGTTTTTGGATAGGCAAATTTCCTGTAACACAAGCCTTATGGCAAGTTGTGATGGGGCAAAATCCTTCGTTTTTTAAGGGTAATCTACAATGCCCTGTAGAACAAGTTACTTGGGATAATACACAAGCATTTTTGGCAAAACTCAACCAAGATACAAATCTTTTTGCAGAAATAAAAATACAGACAGGCTTGGAAGGTTGTTTTGATTTGCCTACAGAAGCCCAATGGGAATATGTAGCCAAAGGTGGTAAGTTTTTGGAAAATAATAAATTTGCAGGAAGCAATGATGCACAAGAAGTTGCTTGGTATGACAAAAATACCCATCAAACCCAAACGGTAGGACTTAAAAAATCTAATATGTTGGGTGTCCATGACCTTTCGGGCAATGTGTGGGAATGGTGTAAAGACTATTTTGTGTCAGATTTTTATGCACAATGTTTGGCAAAGGGCAATTTTATAAATCCATATCAATATGTGCCTAATGCGTATCATGTAATACGTGGAGGAAGTTGGAGTAACAGCGAGGCTTATTTGCCTATACAAAATAGGACAGGTAGTTTGGCAGAAAGTTGTGAAAACAATATAGGATTTCGTTTGGCGTTGTTCTAAAAATATTTATTTAATATTTAAAATTTTGGTAAGAAAATTATTTTTTTAATTTTATGAATAACCTTATCTTTACGTGTTTGGTGTTTTTGCTTGGTATCAAATTATAAAATCGTCAATATAACCCCCTTTTTTCCTAAATAAAAAAAATCATGAAATTCCATTTTTATAAAAAAAATAGTGTGCAAAAAACTATGATATTTTTGGCGTTGTTGTGCAATGTTTATTTTTTTGTACCCAATATAAATGCCCAAAATAAAACAGAAACCAAGAAAACAGACCCAAAAAAGGTAGAAACGAAGAAAGTAGAAACTAAGAAAACAGAAACCAACGAAAGTAATTTTGTTAAATTACTTAAAAATTTCCCTGTGGTAACTGTCCCAAAGAAAATCACAAATGAAGAAATTTTAAAAGCCACACAAAAAGGCTTGGATAATCAACTTGCGTGGGAATTTTTCTTTGAAAAAAATAAAGCCTTCAAACTTGAAGATACGCATTGCTATCCTTTGGTACAATTTAATGTAAGCGAAAAAACGGTAGGTGTAATTTATATAAAAGGCAAAAATAATGGAAAAGGTAATACTTTTTATGCTGTTTTTATGAAAGGTTACCACAAAAAAACAGGTACATTAATAAGCACAAGTTTAATGCCTTTTACTACACTTATGGAAGATGGTGCGATTGTCGCAGAAATTGACATAAAACCAAAAGGATTGGTCGCATTTACCGAAAATAACACCAAACTTGAAAAAAAATATACGCAAAATATTCAGATAAAAGAATAGGTTTTTGGTTGATTTTTTTGTTGGGTAATAATAGATTTTTTGATAAATGTAAATATTGCCTTAAAATTGAAATGAATAACCAATGCTTGGCGTAGGGTTTATTTTTACGTCTTGCCCTTCTGCTGTAAGGGCGATTACACCAATTCGTACATTTAAACCTTTCCAAATATACCAACGAAAACCCGCTTCTATGCCTAAGGCATCTTTATCTTTGTAATCTCTTGTTAAGCCACGAAGGTAAGATAAGCCACCATAAAAGGAAGATGGAATTTCTTTTTTGCCAATAGGTAAAAACCAATAAGTTAGTCCTGCTTTCAAAAATTCGGTTGTTATGCCACTTTCAAAATTTGTAGGATAATAACCTACATGAATAGAAATTTGCTTATGTTGGTATTCTAAACCAACAGAGGGATTTCTAAACGCATTGATACTCAACGTGTTTTTAGAGAATTTGCTTTGAGCGAAGGCGGTATTTGTAAATGTTAGCAATAAAGCCAACAAGATGATTTTTTGCATATCACAATTTATTTTTGATTATGATGCAAAATTAGCTTTGTTAAAAACCAATCTACTGGACAAATGTCTAAAAGTGAATGGACGTTGGATTTTTTTAGATATTTTTTCTTATCCTGCTCAAATGTCTTGGCGTAATGCCTAACATAGAGGCAATATATTGCAAGGGGATTTGTTGTAAGAGTGCTGGTTCTTCTTTCAAAATTTTTTCGTAGCGTTGTTCAGTAGTTAAGGTAATGAGGTCAAGCCTACTCTTATCAATACAGCAAATCTGCCATTCAATCAATTTGATATAAAAATCTTTGAAACTTGGCATTTGATTTTGTAAAGTGGTAACATCTTTTTTGTCAATTACCCAAAGCGTGGCATTTGTCAAGGCTTTTATATTTTCTCTTGCAGGTAGTTCATTCAAATAACTCAATAAGGACGCAACAAAACTATTCTCTAACGAAACGTAAGTAGTACGTTCTTCGCCTTGTGTGGTAAGTGAATAAAACTGAAATTGTCCTGTTTCTACAAATGCCAACTGACAAGATATTTTACCTTCTTTTACAAAAAAAGTATCTTTTTCAAAGGATTGTCTTTTGAAAAAAGATGCTATTTTTTCGCTATCAGTATTGTCAAATCCTACACTTTGAAAATATGCTTTTAGTTTTTCCATTGTTTAGTTTGCTATTTTATTTCTAATTTCTCATTCCTCCAAGTTTAAATTATTTGAAAAATAAACAACAACTATTTTAAGTTTAGCTTTTCAAATTATTAGTTATAAAAATACTTTACATTTTGTAAATAGACATTTGCCATTTAATAGGTCTGATAACTGGCAACTTTTTATTATTTATTTAGAATTTTTGTTACACTATCTTTAAATTTCTCTATTACGCCAATTTCAATATCAGTAATGCCCGAAACACCGCCTACTTTTTCCAAAATACTGATAAAACGTATGATAATTTCTTCGTTGAGTGCAGATTTGTTTTGGCGAATATTAAACATTACACGATTATATGTTTCTTCTACTGTAAATTTCACGTTTTGATTATCCAATGCGTCAAAAGATGCTTTGGCGAACCAACTATTTTTACCCAATTCTTCTTTGATTGCTTCTTGAAAAACCAACCTTTCCATTGGTGAAATAATGCCATCAATTTTTGCCACTACGTATGCAAGTTCTCCAATAGCACGATACAAATTGTTTTGTTCTAATGAAATTGTCATTTTTTTAATAAAATGAGTTAAAACCCGTTGCAATTTATATTTTATGGGCAAGTAAAAATAAGCAAATTTCCAAGAAAAATGAGCGTATACCTTTTAAATTTAATCCGCATACAACAACATAAAGCAAAGATGATAAGTTTTTTTGCAAAAACACAATATAAAAATTATTACATTATACTTATGCACCTAATCACAGCAGTTGCCCCAAAGGCAGAAGACTTTCAAAATAGAAATTCTACTATAAAGTCTTGAACCAAATCGTAAGTTTATTTTTTTAGGAAGACTGGACGAAATAACAGATAAAAGTAGGTTAAATGTAATAAAACTATCAATATCCATTGTATTTATATATAAGAGATTTAAGCAATTCTAAAATTCTTGTTGGATATTTTCTTCCTTCCCATTTACTGTCAATAGTATCATAAAATGGTGTAACAAATTTTTTGTTCTTATGATTGTATTCTAAAAATTTCCAAATTTCTTTTGGATTTTTATTTAGTGAATCTTCTAATCTTTCTAAATCATTAATATGAATCAATGTTAGTGGGTTTACTTTAACTTTTTTGATATTAAAATCTTTTAGTAATTCTTGAAAACGCACATTGAAAATTTCCGCCATTAATGGTGTTTGAAATGATTTATCATTGACGATAATGCAAGGGTAAACTTGATAAGAATGCCCTTTCGGAAATTTATAGTCAAGGTTCTTAATATATTCATCCATTGTAGACAAAGATTCAATAATTTGATTAACTCCAAAGTTTTCAAAAAAAACATCTCTGTTATTTTTGTAAAGAATCTCCACACTTCCTCCAAATTTCTCTACATCATATATACTACCTGATTTTGCTTGCCCAAGAAAAATTTTATTGTTGTAACGAAAATATATATCAGCGATTTCAATTTGTCTTTTAGAAGTAGTAATTTTTAAGTCATCAAACATTAGAAGTTTTGAATACTTACAATTTTCAAAACTATTTTTAAGGATTTCAGAGATATATTTTTCAAAAAAATAACCAAATGTGCTTCTGTAAAAACTAATTGTAAACTTTTGTTTCCCTTTTTCATCTTTAATATCTTTAACCCAATCAAACCAAAAATCATTTATAAATTGTGAATACGTTTTTTCTATTAAAAAAGAGTTATCTGATAGCAAGTATTCATGCTCTCCCATGTTTATAAACGGTGATTTTCTAATGCTAATGAGTTTGTATGTTTCTTTGTTAACAACTCTTTTACTTAGTCTATCAAAAAAATCTTGCTTTTCTTCAGGAACAGAATAATAAAAATCTCTTTCAGGATTTTCATGACTATTTCCCATATACATACTTATTAAATTAGAAATAAAATGTTTTGGTTCAATTTCATAAAATTCCTGAAAATAATTTTTTATTTCGTTAGAAAACTCAGGCGTATTAAGAAAATAATCAATTAACTGATGTCCACGATAAGGTACAAATAGTTGGTCTGTCTTAATCATTGGCTCATTTAATGGAAGTAATTTTGCATTAAGGGTTTCAAAACTCACTCCATTTTCATTTTCTTCTTTTTTGATTTGAGTAATTGTGTAGTTAACAGCTAAAAAATACTTAATAATTGATTCCCAAACGTTTGAGTTTGACATACTGAAGTTTTCAATATCTTGTATTTCATCAGAATTAATAATCTCTTCGATGGCAAATAAACAAGCTTGTCTGTTAAAAAAAATCGGGTAATGTTGTTTAGTTGTTGTAAATTTTTTTATAACACGGAAATATTTCATAAAAATTTCTTCTGTTTCTGCGAAATATTTTAATTCTTTAACTTGATTTTCAAGACTTTCATTAATATAAAATTCATTTTTGGGTTTAAGTCTATAATTCAAAGCACAAATTTCATATAAAATGTGTTTTTTAGAAATATGGTTGATTAACGAAATCCTATTTTCGGGTGGCTCAATTTCAAAGTAAATTTTGTAGTCAAGGATTAATTGAGCCTGTGGAAATATTGTTGTCATTTTTTTTAATAATTTTAAAGTTAATATTTTTGTTTTAGTTAATGTTATAACTTAACAAAAAGCAAAATCTCCATATTTATCAGTTTAAAAAAAAATATTTAACCCAAAAATAACTATATTTTTGCAAAAACTACAAACACAGTTCGTCTTAGCGGGACGCTAAGACCAGTTGGGTCATTTGCTAAATACAATCTTGTAAGCAATCATACCCCCATAGAAAAACACACACAAAGATAAAATCAGAAGAACAAAACCAACAATAGTCATCAATAAACCCCCACTGCTATTGCCAGGTGTACCTGGCCCACCCCCTATAAACAGCATAGAAAAGAAAAAAGACACTAATGCCAAAAGTATTAAAATAATTGGAATGATAAGTTTGAGAATCATAATTTTTTAGAATAAATTAAAAATATAAATAATTTTTTTTGAAAATAATAAACGCAAAACTATGCTTTTTCACATAATTCGCTTTTTTACACAAATATAAAAAATCATCATAAATCCTACAAATATCCGTAAAAATAATTTTAAACAAAGGAATTACTGCACCAATCACATCAAAACAATATAAAAGTTGCAATACTTTCCTTATTTAAAAATCCTACCTACTCAAATACAAATTTCTTTCTTCATAGATTTGTAAGAAAACATCATCTTGCAAATCCTCAATAAAATAAATTGCTTCGCCTGTTGATTTCATTTCAGGTCCCAATTCCTTATTTACATTGGGGAATTTGTTAAAAGAAAAAACAGGTTGTTTTATCGCATAACCTTGTTTTGCATCTTGTTTATTAGATTGTTTCACAGGAATAAAATACGAAGTAGCAGATTTATCCAAGTCAAAATCCGCAAGTTTTTTGTCGCCTGTCATGATTTGAGTTGCAAATTTTATATAAGGTTTTTGGTATGCTTTGCAAATAAATGGTACAGTACGAGAAGCACGAGGGTTTGCCTCAATGATATACACTTTGTTGTTTTTGATGGCAAATTGAATGTTTATCAAGCCTTTTGTTTCCAAAGCGAGTGCAATTTTTTTGGTGTGTTTAGCGATTTGTTCCATAAGTAAAGGACTAAGCGAAAATGGTGGCAAAACCGCATTAGAATCCCCAGAATGTATCCCAGCGGGTTCTATATGCTCCATAATGCCAATAATATACACACTTTCGCCATCACATATTGCATCAGCTTCCGCTTCTATGGCATTGTCCAAAAACCTATCAATAAGGATATTATTATCAGGAAAATCATTCAAAACTTCTACCACGTGTTGTTCTAATTCTTGCTCGTCAATTACGATTTTCATTTTTTGCCCACCCAACACATACGAAGGACGCACCAAAAGCGGGAATTCTAAGGTTTTGGACACTTCTAAGGCTTCTTCTGCGGTACGCACTGCTACAAATTCAGGGTACGGAATGTCGTTTTCTTTCAAAAGCATAGAAAAACGCTCTCTGTCTTCTGCCAAGTCCAATGCTTTGTAAGAAGTACCTATGATTTTGATGCCATATCTATCCAATTTTTCTGCCAATTTGAGGGCAGTTTGACCGCCAAGTTGTACGATAACGCCTTCGGGTTTTTCATGTAATATAATATCATAAATATGCTCCCAAAATACAGGCTCAAAGTACAACTTATCCGCAATATCAAAATCTGTAGAAACTGTTTCAGGGTTGCAATTTATCATAATTGCCTCATAACCTAATTCTTTTACTGCCAAAACGCCATGTACGCAACAATAATCAAATTCTATGCCCTGACCAATGCGATTAGGGCCAGCCCCCAAAATAATGATTTTTTTCTTATCGCTTGGGATAGATTCGTTGTAATTTTTTTGATTATTATTTAAAGAAATACCTGCAAAAGTGGAATAATAATAAGGCGTTTTTGCCTCAAATTCTGCAGAACATGTATCCACCATTTTGTAAATACGTTTTATGCCCAAATCTTGTCTTTTTTGGTAAATTTGGCTCTCCAAACATTTCAAAAGATGGGCAATTTGGCGGTCAGCGTAGCCTTTTTGCTTGGCTTTTAGGATAAGTTCGGGGGAAATATTGTCAATGTTGAATTGTTGGATTTCTTTATCCAAAAACGCCAATTCTTGTACTTGATGCAGAAACCATTTATCAATTTTCGTTAATTTTTGAACAGTACGAAAAGAAATCCCCATGGTAAAAGCGTCTTTTATATGAAAAATTCTGTCTGCACTCGGAAATTCCAAACTTTCCAAAATTTTTGCTTGGTCTGTAAGTTCTTTACCATCAGCGCCTAAGCCATTTCTACGATTTTCTAAGGATTGACACGCTTTTTGCAAAGCCTCTTGAAAATTTCGTCCAATACCCATTGTTTCGCCCACCGATTTCATTTGCAAGCCAAGTTTTTTGTCTGCACCTGGAAACTTATCAAAATTCCATCTTGGCACTTTTACCACTACATAGTCAATACTTGGCTCAAAATACGCGGAAGTTGTCTGTGTAATTTGATTTTTAAGTTCATCTAAGGTATAACCTAATGCTAATTTTGCAGAAACTTTGGCAATCGGATAACCTGTTGCTTTGGACGCAAGGGCAGAAGAACGTGATACACGCGGATTGATTTCTATCACAATAATTTCATCGGTTTCAGGATGTACTGAAAACTGGATATTGCAACCACCTGCATATTGTCCAATACCATTCATACATTTGATAGCCAAATCCCGCATTTTTTGGTACAAAGTATCTGACAAAGTCATGGCAGGGGCAACCGTAATAGAATCGCCTGTATGAATACCCATTGGGTCAAAATTTTCAATGCTACAAATAATAATTACATTTTCGTTTGCATCTCTTAGCAATTCCAACTCAAATTCTTTCCAACCCATGATACTTTGCTCCACTAAAACCTCATGAATAGGCGAGGCTTGCAAAGCACGTGTAAGGGCTTCATTAAATTGTTCTGGGGTTTCTACAAAGCCACCGCCTGTGCCTCCAAGCGTATAAGATGGACGCAAAACCAATGGAAATCCAATTTCTTGGGCAATTTTTTTACCTTCCAAAAATGAGGTTGCAGTACGCCCCTTGCATACATTAGCCCCTAATTCGTGCATTTTTAGGCGAAATTTCTCACGGTCTTCTGTCGTTTCTACCGCCATTAAATCTACCCCAATAATTTTTACCTTAAAGTTTTCCCAAATACCTGCTTTGTGGCAATCAATCGCAAGATTGAGGGCAGTTTGTCCGCCCATTGTTGGTAGCACTGCATCAATTTTATGGTTTTTGAGTATTTCAATAATAGATTTTTTGGTAAGTGGTTTTAAATATACATGGTCTGCAAAAGTTGGGTCGGTCATAATCGTTGCAGGATTTGAGTTTATCAAGATGACTTCTACGCCTTCTTCTTTCAAAGACCTCACTGCTTGCGAGCCTGAATAATCAAATTCACATGCCTGACCAATGACTATGGGACCTGAACCAATAATTAAAACGGATTTGATGTTGTTGTTGCGTGGCATTTTTAGGAATTAGGAATTAAGAATGGGGAATTAGGAATTATTTTTTTATTTTTGTATAAATACAAAAAAAACCGTATTTTCTTATTAGAAATACGGTTTTTTAAGAATTTTATATCTATGTAAAATCAATTTTTATAAGTTTTTTCTCAAAAAAAAAATTCAAAAAATGAAAATTTCTGTCATATTTCTTTATGAAAGAAGCATGATTTTTGAAAATTTGGGCATTATTTTTTTGAAAAAACATAAATTGTGTACAGTTTGATAGATTTTATTTTGAAATTGTAATGCTTTCAGGGTCTTTGATTTGAAGGCGGTCTTTATGGCTTGAAATACGCCCAACAACTGTAATTTTTTTACCTTTCAAATTTTCCAAATTGAGTTTGTAATTATTTTCAAAATCGCCATGTGCCACAATAGAAAGTGGTTGTGTTCTATAATCCGCAGCCATGTTCATAAAATTCAAAGACCCTTTTTTGGAAGTCCAAGTTACATTATAAATTACTTTTACGGTTTTGCCAAAATAATCTTTTGCTTCTTCGGGTTTGATAGTAGGAAATGTTTGGGCTTGTAAAGTAAGACCAACAAACATCAACATCAACAAAATTGGTAGTAATTTTTTTAGCATAAAAAGCGAAATAAAAAAGTATGAAATAAATCAGATAAAAATGAATAAAAACGAATGAAAATTAATTAATACCCCAGTAAAGTTTTTGCAAATTTAGAATATTTTTCTGTATTACTCAAAAAATCAAGCCAAAAAACCAAAAAATAAGGAATTTTTTACACGAATTAAACTTTAAAGGAAATTTAATTTTGATTGAAAATATGTTTGTACCAAAATCAATAATTTGCGAGAATCTGGCACACGTACACGTACTTGTTGGATTTTGTCAGGAGCAACATTTTTTATTTTTGCAAAAAGCCTTAAATAATACTTATAAGCCAAATAAACACCCCATTTTGCCCCATCTGGCAGTTTTATAATGCCTTTGTATGCATCATCAAAATCTTTTTGAATGTCTTTTTCTATTTCATCTTTTGCTTTTTTGTCAAATTTTGTAAAATCTACTGTTGGAAAATAAGTGCGTCCTCTTTCTTGAAAATCACTTTTTAAATCCCTCAAAAAATTTACTTTTTGAAACGCTGCACCCAAACTTTTGGCAGAAGGCAAAAGCTCGTCATATTGTTGGGCATTGCCCGCACAAAACACACGCAAACACATTAAACCAACCACCTCAGCAGAGCCATAAATGTATTTTTCGTAGCCTTTTTGGTCATATTCTGTTTCATACAAATCCATTTCCATACTATACAAAAATGCTTCTATCAATTCCAAATCAATATGATACATATTGACAACCAACTGAAAAGCATGTAACACAGGATTTAGGCTTATTTTTTCCGAAATTGCTTTGTATGTATCATCTTTAAATCTTTGCAAAAGACTTTTTTTGTCAAAATCATGAAAAGTATCTACAATTTCGTCAGCATATCGCACAAAACCATAAATGGCATAAATTGGGTTGTGAAATTTTTTATTGAGCGTTTTGATGCCCAGTGTAAATGATGTGCTGTAATGTTGTGTAATGACTTTGCTACATGCAAAAGTAGTATTGTCGTAAAGTTGCATATTTTTTTGATAACTTTTTTGATGGCAAAATAAAAAACGGAAATAAAACACAAAAACTATTTTTTTAACAAAAAGTTTTATAAAATTCAAAAAATATTTTTTGTTTGAATGACAAATCTACATGCTTTTTGTGAAAAGTGCGTTTTTTAAGGAAATAAAAGAAAAATAAATAATTTGTCATTTTGAAAAAATTTGGCTTTTTTTGACTATAATTTGGACAGCCAGATTTTTACTAAATGACAAAAAGATAAATATTTTTTACAACACTTTTGCTAATTTTTTCAACATATCTACGCCCATAGCACGCAAATCAAGTTGCAATTCTATATCTGTTTCACCATGCAACAATTCGTCCAAAGATGACGCTTGGATATGTTCGCCATTCCACAAATACAATTCAGTATTTGGCTCATTTAGAGCTTTGATTTCTTTTGCCCCAAAACGTAATTTTTGGTTTTGGATTTCTTTTAAGACAATTAAAATTGGTGCATCATTTTTAACCAAATTAAAAACTGTACCTTTTTTACTTTCTTCTTCAAAATCTCCCAACGCATAACTACCATATTGTTCCAAAAATTCACGCAAAAATATGTATTTTTTTTGTGCAGTAAAAGCATTTTCTTTTGAAATACTGGGCGTTTGTGGTGCAAGTTGTTGATTTTTGAGCCTTAATAATTGTAATAAAAGCGGTTGTGGCACAATACCAAACAATGCTTCCTCTATTTGTGGTATTTGTGCATTTACAAAAATGGTTTTATCTTCTACCAAGGCGTTGCCACGTGCAAAATCCGAAATACAACAATCACCCAGCCAAAGGGTATAAGGCATTTCACCCTCAAAAAGATAAATTTCATACCCCGTTTCTGCTTTCCAAACCTCATAATAATCACTTGCCCATGCAAAAGATTTTTCTAACAGCAAATCACGCGAAAGTTTTTCTTCAATTTTGATGGGCAATGTTGGACAAACTTTGAGTTCCAAACATGTAAAACAAATTTCCTTTTGATTTTCGGTTAAATTTTCGTTGTAAATACTTGCTTTATCTAATAATTGATGTAAATAAATTCCGTATTTTTCTTGGAGTTGAAAGGCTTTGTCATTATCACAAAAATAAAAGACTGCGTTTTCCTTTTGTCCTATGCCAAAGAAAGGCAAATTTTCTACATAACCTCCCCCTTCCATAAAAGTGGGCTCTTTGAGGGCGTGTGTCATGTAAGGCAATGGCAAAAGTGGATTTGGCGTTTCCTGTAATTGGTACAACTTACGCAACCACGTGAATTTTTCCTCATGTTGGGCAAAGGTAAAACCTTTTTCTTGCAAAAGTTTTGCTGTATTTAGCAGAAAATCAGGGTATTTTGCTTGTGCGTCCCTAATTTCTTTTAAAGTAATCGCTTCGCCATCATTTACAAAATAATTTCGCACTTTTACAACCTCACTGTTATCTACATGCACGCCCCAAGCACGCAAAAAAGCTATTTTATCCTCTGTATCCCTATCAATCCATGCCCATAACCAAGCAGGAAACAGCTCAATATCAAGCGAAATATCATCATTTTTTACCCAATTATGTGGTTCATTGCCCCAAATATCCGTGTTATTCAAATATTCAGGCGTTTCAATCACAATATTATCCACAGGATTGTCTATCCACGAATGATAAGCAAAACTTAGGATATCCACCGCCATATTTTGGTTGTGCTGGCTATGATTTTTGGCAACATTTTCAGCATTTTCTAAGGAATTCTCAGCATTTTCCTCTGCTTGTGCATCAGATTCTTCCCATATCCAAGGCAGAGATTTAAAAATGCCTTTTTCTATGTATGGATTTAGACGCAATTCCCCATTTTGAAAGCCAAAAACAGATCTTTTGCTTTCACCCATGTCAAGTTTTAGAATTTCTGCACAATAGGCATACTTTTCATGCAAAATCGCAGATTTTGGGATAAATATGGGTGCTTCAAAGTAAAAAATGCTTTGTTTTTTGGTATTTTCTTGGGTGTTTTTATCGTTTATTTGGGTGTTTTTGGTGGGGTTTTGGGTTGCATTTTCATTCAAAATAAAAACCTCGTTTTGTTCTGCATTTTCCACCTTAAAATCCGCAATATTGGTGTTAAAATTCCTTGACATCAATACCAAAAATGCAAGTTGCACACCATTTTCTACTGTCGCAAAATCTACTTTTAACGCATTTAAAACTATTTCTTTGGGTATTTCGCCTCCTATTCCAAAGAATTTTTTGTGTAAAGATTCGCCCTCTGGCATCTGTCCCAAAATATTTTCTAAAAGAGTAAAATATTGCCCATATTTTGGCAAAATATCAGCAAGATACAACGTATATTTACCTAATTTTTCAATATGGAAGTTAATTTCTGTCTCATACAGCAAATCCCCAAACGTTACTTGTTCGCCTTGTGCGGTTTCCACCACCAATTTTTGCAAAAGTGCCTTTATTTCGCGATCTTTTTGCTTGTCTTTTTGTTTATACAGTTGCAAAAGTTGTTGCAATGCCTGATATTCTAATGAATTTTTGTCATAATTTACGCCTTCACGCAACAAAATTTCATTTGCAGATGCAATACTGTGTGCTTGGAAAGTTGGGTTGTTGCTTTCTGCCACCAACTCCGCCAATAGCTCAGGAGAAGCATTTTTTAAGAGTTCTTGGGTGAGGATTTCCTCGCCAACAAGCCCCTTATTTTCAAAATTTTGGTTAAAAAGTTTTTCGGGAAGAATTTTATATTTATTTGGAAACAAATTTAAAATTGTTTCATGTAGTTTTTGTTTGTTTTTGCCTGCGAATGCTTGTGAAAAACTACCTTTTTTTTCCACCAAGTAACTTTTTTCTTGTTCAGTTTCCGAAAAAACCACACTCAAAAAAACACTTTCTTTGTTCAAATCTGCAAATTGTATCACATTTATTGCTTCGTCTTCCTGTAAGGTCAAATTTTCACCAATTTTCAAGGATTTTATAAAAACATTTTCAGCAGTTACAAAAGGTTGTTCTTTCAAAAAAGCATAAATATCTTTGTGAGGTGTTTTTAATTGTGTAGTTTTTTGAATTGCCCTTTGTAATGCTCCATAATTTCGCACTTGTAGGGCAGTTTCTTTATAAAAAATGTTTGGAACACTTTCAAAACCATCATGTTTATGGGTAAAAATGTATTTTTTACCTGCCAAATTCTTGTTATTTCGGTTTTGTGCATATAGATTTTTTACACTTTCGTAAAAATTTGCTGGATTTTCTGCCAATACCGCAGGCTGGGCAATAATTGTGTCCCAAAGTGGAAAGACAATATTTGCATAAATATCTTCATTTCTACACAAATAAGGGCGTAATTCTTCCTTAAATTCTGCATTTTTGATTTTAAACACTTCCAACCATATAGGTATTTCTGCGTCAGGAGCAAGCAGATTTTTTGGTAATTGTGGTTGGTTTTGGTTATTGGTGAATAATTGTATTTTTTCAAGAATAGCATTGTCGCCTACCTGCCTAATAAACTTAAAAAATGCGTGTTTTTCATCTGCATTTATGGTATTTTCTTGCAGTTTTTGCGGTATTTCTGCTATGATGTTATTCCATGTTGTTCCTTGCCTTGTGGCTGGCATTTTAAACGCATCTTCTTGTATAAATTTCAAAAAATCAGGGTGTGGAACAACCAAATTTGTAAGTTTTTCTATGGCATTTCCCAAAATTTCAGGGTTTTCTGCTTGGGACAATTTTATATCAAAAAATACTTCATTTACATTAAAAAATCCTTTTTTTGTTAAAATACATTTTTTATCTAAAAGATTTTTTCCTTTTTTTATTTTAAAATAACCCAAAACATAATCCAAAAACGCAAAGGGTTCATTTTTTACAATTTCTAATTGGATAAAATCATCAAAATTGGGCTGGATAAGTACTGAATAAATATCTTCACGCTTTAAAAGATAATTAAAAAGTGTTTCTTGATATTGTTCGGGTTGCATTTTGTATTTTTCCAAGAAATCAGCCACTTCTAAGGTTGGATTTAAAAGTTCTTTTAAAGGTTTTATTTCTTGTTTTTGATTAGTAAAAATGCTAATTTCTTTCAAATCATTTGGCGTAAGGTCTTTTATTTCACTTAAAAAATTAAAAAGATTGTGTTTTTGGGCATTTGTAAATGGTTTTCCCTGCATTTTTGGGAGGATTTTTGTAAAAAGCGATTTTCCATTCAAAAGGTAATCTAATCTACCTTTTAGGGCATTTTGAAGGTCTTTGAAATCCGAAATATTGAGTTCCATAACCGAAAAACCCATAATTTTTAGTTCATTTAAGATGATTTTAGAGTTTTTATCCACCAAAAAGACATTTTCTTGTGCTTTTAATTCATCTATTGAAAAATAATTTGCCTTGCCTTTTGCATCTACACAACGAAAAACCTTCAATGTTGTGAATTTTACCATAAAATTGCGGTCAAAATCCAAATTTTGTAGTTCTTCCACAAAAATCTCGTATTCTTTAGCGGTCAAAGTTGCAAACCATTCGCCAATAAGTGCAGGATTTCCCTCTTGCAACAGCATTTTTAATCCCCATGCAGGTAACCCAAGTTTATCGTTTTTGATTGCTTCCTCGTGCAGGTAATCCGCTTCTTGTGCGTCAGTCCAATAAAACCATTCCTTTGCGATTCCAAAATTCATAGGTTCAACAGGCAATTTGGTTTTTTTGAGCAATACAAGTTCTTTTGGGTAAGCATTTTGTTTATTGGTTGGAATATTGGTTTTTAGGTATTCCAAAAAAGGTTTATACAGATATTCGCTAATCAACTTACTATTATATTTGTCTGGTTTGTCAGATGCCAACAACGCCCCATAAAGTTGTGTAAATCGCTGAAAATCCCCTCTTTTATATTGGTTTAGTTTTTCTTTGAGGGCTTCGCTTACATATTGCAAAGTTGCAAAATTTGCTTCGCCTTGGTCGTCTAAATGGGTGCGGTCTGTAACTTTATTAAAAGAAGTGCTATGTAAGAAAAATGCAGAATTATGCCTTTCACCACGCATAGGGAAATATTGGTAAATGCTTGGTGCATTTTTCATGCGGTTGATATGTTCCTTGTTGGTTTCGTAACCTAAGGTAATTTCAATAGGACAAAATGGAAATTCTGGGTCTATTTTTTTAAATTCTTCTTCGTTTGTATCAATCATAAATTGCTCTGTGGCTATGGAAAAGCGTTCTATAATTTCGTCTTGCAATACAACACGTTTTAAGGTTTTTAGAAGGTTTAGCGAATATCCAATCCCAGATTTAAGATTTTCCAAAGAATCTTTGAGTTTTTCGTATTTTTTTTCACCAAATTTTAAGAAAATTAGCGAACCTCTTTCGGTATTTAAGGCTTGTAATAAATGTTTATTTTCTTGCATAAAATCAGCCAATGCAAGCACTTCGTTTTTTTGGAAAATTGCCCTTTCTTTAAACGCCAAATCTTTTACTTTTTCATCAGGTGACACAGGGAAGCACGAAAGTACGATTTTGATAAGCCAAGACGCTGGCGAATTGTCCGAAAAATCTGCATGAAGTTCCAAATTTTCTTTTTCTTGAAAATTCATCAATTCATCAAATTGTTTTTGTTGTCCCCAACTAAATAAAACAGGTCCTGCGAGGTCATTCAGAAGTTCATCAGCACCATCAAATTTACCTACTAATCTATGTACCAACTTAAATCCAATGCCATAACGTCCTATTTTTCCGCAGTTTTCTGCTTTGGTTTTATCTGCTTTTGTGCCTTGAAACGAGTTCAAAACCGCTCTAACGTCTGCCACAGAAAAAGGTTTTCCATTGTTGAGTGCAAAAAAATAATTTTCATTATACAAAATTGCACAATCGGTAGCCTGACTATCCGCTCCATTTTGCAAAAATTCATAAATAGCTTGTGCGTCCTGTGCATTTTGGAGTTTGGGCGTGAGGTCAGCTTTTATGTTGTTGACGATACCATTGACCATTTTATAAAAACCACTTGTTTCTTCGTGGTTTGCACCTATAAAATGCTCGTCCCAATGTGGCATATCATAGCCTTGTTCGTGTTTCCAATTTTCACGAAATTTTGCGGTATTTTTGAGTAACATAACGAGGAGAAAAGTTTAAGGTTCAAAGTTTAAAGCTAATAAATATTTTATTTAATTGGGAAAATTAAAATATGGGAAATTTTAGAAAAAAATACTACAATAAATGTTAATAATTTTGTCAAAAATATGATTTTTTTAGAAAAAAAGCAAATATTTTCTGAGGTTTTTTTGATAAAATTCCCAGATATTTTTCGGTTTTTTTTATTAAAATTGAACTAAAATGCGTAAAAAATCTAAAAAAAACATTTGTATTTTTGTAAATTTTAGGAAAATTAAAATTAAATCTTTAAAATTACGGTTAAAATTATAAACGCTTAAAATTTTTTTATACTTTCCATTTATCTTAACCTATTATCTCAACCTAATTTAATAATTTGATTAAACTTTACCAAAATCTATTTTTAGATGAATTTTATTGTTGCAGGCTTGTGTCTGAGTTTTGTGTTGAATGTGTATTTGTTGATTGCATTTTTGAAAAAAAGAGCAACCTACAAAGCGCATCAATTTCGTTTTCCTACTTCTTTACCGCGTGTTTTGCTCAATAAAGTAGATAAAATTTTTGAGCCAAATGGATTTGGTGTAACATTGGCTACACAAGTACAATTTGTGGGCAGAGGCAATATAGACGTGTTGGGCGGTACATCTGACAGTGAAGCATGGATATTGGCAACATTGGCAAAAAACGCCAAAAATATGTTTGAATTTGGCACCTGTACAGGCAAAACTTCTTATTTATGGGCTATCAATTCCGCAGAAGATGCAAAAATTTATACACTTACCTTGTCGCCTGAACAAGTAGAAAAGTATAATGCAGAAAATAGCAAAGATACTGCCCTGATGGGGGAAGTGGCGAAAATTGAATCGCAATTTACAAAATTTATGTACACAAATACACCTGTTGAGGGAAAAATCACACAGATTTTTAATGACAGCAAATTATTTGATGAAACGCCTTATTTGGGAAAAATGGATTTGATTTTTGTAGATGGCTCACATGCGTATTCTTATATTATGAGCGATACTCAAAAAGCCCTCAATATGCTTGCACCAAATGGTATTATCTTGTGGCATGACTTTCGTGGCAATGGCGAAGTGGCTGATGTGTATAAAGCTATGCACGAGTTGGCAAAAAAAATGCCTTTGGTACATATCGCAGAAACATCATTTGTAGCATATAGGAATAACCCCCTAACCTCCAAAGAGGGAATTAATAAATAATTTCATTTAAAAAATATTCCTAATTTTTAATTCCTAATTAATATTCTACTTCCACTAATATTCTACTTCTACCAAAAAAAGTCCTTCCGCAGAGGCGTTTTTGCCTGCATATTGGCGATTTTTTCCTATAATAATTTCTCTAAAATCCTGTTTGGATAATTTTCCACGTCCTACATCAAGCAAAGTACCTACAATAGCACGCACCATGCCACGCAAAAAACGGTTTGCTTTAATGTGTAAAATTATATCAGCCCTGCGGTGTTTGTCTTTCAAAAATTCCCATTCTACACGCATTATATCACATTCAAAATGATTAACTTGGGTTTTTACTTTGCTGAAACATTGGAAATCTTTATATTCTAATAAAATTAAAGAAGCCTCTTGTATCAAATTCCAATCCAAATCAGCATATATATAACTTGCAAACCCTTGTAAAAAAGGGTTTTTTTCGGTCATAATTCTATATTCATACGCCCTACTCGTAGCATCAAAACGTGCATGTTTGTCATTTGGCACTTCAAATATTCGTTTTATATGAATATCTTTTGGCAATAAAATATTAAGTTTGTAAGTAGTTTGTAGGGCATTTATGGCAATATCTGTGTCAAAATGTGCGTATTGTTGTGTGCAATGCACGCCTGTATCTGTACGCCCACTGCCTGTGATGGGTATATGTTTTTTGAGTAAAGTTTGTAAACTTTTTTCTATTTCTGCTTGGACAGTGTGTGCATTTTCTTGTATTTGCCAACCATGATATTTTGTGCCTACATAGGCAATTTCCATAAAATATCGCATATTTTTTGTTATTTTTTGTTTAATTTTTTAGTGTCTTTTTGAATATTTTTTTAAAATTTATGAAAAATAATTTTTATAAAATCGCTATTACAGGCGTAGAATCAACAGGCAAAAGTACGCTTATAAACGCATTAAGCCAATATTTTGATACTATTTTTTTGCCTGAAATGGCAAGGCTTTATCTACAAAAATTTGGCGATGAATATGGTTATACTGAAAAAGATGTGTGTAATATAGGCGAAATGCAAGCAAATGCACAAATAGACTTTATTGAAAATATTAAAAATCTGGATAAAAATTTAGAAAAAGAAAATAAAGGAAATACTTTAAAAAACTGTTATTTTTTTGATACAGAGCTTACAGTCATCAAAATTTGGTATGAAACCAAATACCAAAAACCACTTCCAACATACTTATACCGACAATATATCCAACAAGATATAGATTTATATCTTCTGCCTTATCCTGATATTGATTGGACGTATGATAGATTGCGTGAAAGTGCAGATTTGGATACAAGACTTTTCCTTTTTGATGCGTATAAAAATGAATTGACTGCACAAAATCGCCCTTTTCGGATTATAAAAGGGGTTGGCGGATTGCGTCTGCAATGTGCAATTTCGGAGATTATGGGCATATTTCAAAATATTTGATACAACCAACCAAATTCGTTATTTGTTTTTATTTGAAAATAAAATAATCTATAATTCAAAATCCATAATTTTCATTAGGCTGTTTGACCTAAAAAATAAAAAAAGTGCAATTAATTATTAGACTATTACATAAAAAATTTATAAAGAAATAATTTACCTTTTGTGTAACATTTGTATATAGGTTTGTGTTAAAAAATAAAACTTATAAATAAAATTTATAAATAGAAATAAATTTTTCAAAACAAAAATAAATCTGCGAAAAATATAATTTATTATATTGGTAATCAATGTATTACAAGTATAAGTATAGTTTTTGCACATAATCATTCAAAAGCACAACAAAAATAATTAACCAAAATAAAATTTGGTTGTTATGATGTAACAAATTGTTCAAATGTACTTAAAATATGCTAAGAAAAAACCACTTTCCTTTAATTTTTTTATTATTTTTTCTCTTTCAAAACATACAAGCTCAAACAATTACGGTATCTGATCCACCAGGTTCTCCTTTTTGTGCGGGTTCAAGTATATTAGTACCTTTTTCTGTTTCTGCACCATTTGACCCTTCTAATTTTTTTACATTAGAAATTTCAGATGTGTCTGGGAGTTTTGCATCTCCTACATCAGTAGGCACACATATTAGTTCAACAGGTGCGAGTGTATTTATTAGTTTACCAAATGGACTTACAAGCGGTACAGGGTATAGGTTGCGTGTGCGTTCATCTACACCTGCGGTTACGAGCAATGTTACCAATGTATTTACTGTCCAAACTCCTGTTGGCAATTCCAATATTTTTGGCAATGCAGTATGGAATGTATATGCGTTTAAATCAGATAATTTTGCACCTGCGGATTATTCAGGTTTTTTTACTGTAAATAGCATAAGTTTCAATAGCACAAATAGTTGGGGTGCAAATAGTAGCCCTTCTACAGCATCTGGCTATGTAGGTTGTCCTGTACCTACTTCTTATTATTCTGTAATGTATAAAAGACAAAATTTTATTTGTGGTTTTTACCAAATGGATTTGCGCAATGTAGATGATGATGCTATTTTATTGGTTGATGGCATACAAGTCATTTCAAGGACTTGTTGTGGGGACAATATCAATGTTTGGGCAGGTTATTTGAATAATACAAGCACCGTAGAAGTGCGATTAAGGGCGTATGGCGGATCTAATCAAGTAGCATTAGACATTACCAATACATTGCCTATTATTTCGCCAAATGTTACCATTTGTCCAAGTGCAAGCACTACATTATCTGTAGGCACAGGCACAAATGGCGACACAGGTTTGCAATATACATGGTCGCCAAGCACAGGGTTGAATACCATAAATGGAACAAGCGTTATCGCAAGCCCAACGGTTTCAACCACCTATACTGTAACAATTACCAAAGCAGGTTCGCCTTGCGCACCTATTACACGCACCGTTGGTGTAACAGTATCCAATGCACCACCAATTATTACCGTTAATGCAAGCAGCACAAATATTTGTCCTGGTGGTTCTGTTACGCTTACTGCGACAGGTGCAAATACTTATACATGGTCGCCAAGTACAGGGCTAAATATGACAACAGGTAATACTGTGATTGCTACACCTGTGGTTACAACTACTTATACTGTAACGGGTAATACAATTTGTAATGCAGGAACACAAACCATAACCATCAATGTAGGGGGAACAGTAGGAAATCCTTCTGTTTTTGGGAATAATATTTGGAATGTGTATTGTTATAATGGTAACAACTTTAATAATTATTTTGGTTTTTATACAGAGCCAAATCTTAGTTTTTATACATGGAATAGGTGGGATTCAAATGCAAGCCCTTCATCAGCATCAGGTTACGCAGGTTGTACTGTGCCAAATGACCAACATTCTTTAAGCCACAAACGCACAGGTTTTGATTGCAAATATTATCAAATTGATATTACAAGCCATGATGATAATGCAGTTTTGTATATAAATGGGGTAGAGGTTTGGCGACATGCTGGCTGTTGTGATACACATGATAATGTTTGGCGTGGGTTTCTTTCTGCAACTTCTACAGTAGAATTTACCACAAGAGAATGGGGCGGGGGATCACATGGTGCTTTGCGTTTTGTGGATTTGGCGAATGGGGGTACTACTTCATCACCAGCTACTATTTGCGAAGGTAGTAGCACTAATCTTTGGGCTAATCTTGGAGGATTACCAGGCATAAGTTATGCTTGGAGTGCTAATTCGCCTTTATTTACATTTAGCAACAATACCATAAATAATCCTGTTGGTACTGCACAAATAGGTTGTCCTGCAAGTGTAACTGTTACAGTTACCATGACTGAAACAGCAAGCGGTTGTGCCATCACAAAAACAATTCTTATTACAGTAGACCCATTATCAAGTACCGCAGTATCACCCACGAGTTATACAGTTTGTTTGACTGAAACCTTGGATATTACTGCAACAGGTGCAAATATTTATACATGGTTACCCAATACCAATCTTACCAACCTTACATTGGCAGGGGATAAGGTGCGTTTTACGCCTACTGCAGTAGGTACATATACGCTTATAGTATCAGGAAGCAATAATTGCAACGTGAAAGATGCAAGTGTAAATATTACGGTAATAGGTGCAACACTTAACCCTAATACTTTTGGTAATGGCATTTGGAATGTATTTTGTTACAGAGGCAATAACGCAAACCCAGCACTAAATCAACTCATGGGACACTATACACAAAGTACAATTAGTTTTGATTCACGTACGTTGTGGGCTGATTGGGATAGTCCTACAAGTGCATCTACTTATTCAGGTTGTCCTACACCACATGATAATCACCAAATTATTTATAAAAGAACAAATTTCTCTTGTGGTAGATACCGTATAGACGTGCCTAATCATGATGATGCATATCATTTGTATATCAATGGTGTATTGGTGTCTGAACATATTGGTTGTTGTGATTCACACTTTAACGTTTGGGAGGGACTTTTAGACCAAAATTCTACGGTAGAATTTCGTTGGGAACAAGGTAATGGTGGCACACATGGTGGATTAAATCTTGCTTTTGCCCCTGCTTCTGCTACTGAAAGTATTTGGACAGGTTCTGTGAGTACAGATTGGTTTAACCCATTGAATTGGTGCGGGTCAGTTATTCCCAGTGCTACGATTGATGCCATTATTCCAGGTGCAGGTATCAGTAATATGCCTATAATAGGGGCAAATGGTGCAGTATGCAAAACAATATCGTTGGCAACAGGTGCAACATTGACTGTCAATAGCAATTTTACATTTAATGTGTATGGCAATTTTCAAAATCAAGGTACTTTTATACCGAACCAAAGTCAAGTAAATATGTTTGGTACAAGTGCAAATAGTTTGGGTTTTGCAGGTGTAAATACCAATTTTTATAATTTGAATATTGGCAAAGGCGGACAAAGTGTAACATTACAAAGTTCCATTGGCATTAATAATATTTTAAATCTTACAAATGGTGTGTTGGATTTGAATAGTTTTTCACTTTCTATTAATAATCCTGACCCAAATGCTATTGTGCGTAATGTTGGCTCATTTATCAAAAGTGAAACCAATACTGCGAGCAACACAAGCAAATTGTGTTGGACAATGGACAACCGTCTTGCTTTGTATGAATTTCCGCTTGGCACTGCAAGCAACAAATATATTCCTGTAACTTTTGACAAAAAAACCGCTACAAGCACCACAATTTGTATTTCTACACGTCCTACAATTACAAATAACACGCCAAGACCAGTAGGTTGTTTTATTACAGGTGCGCCATCTTCAGTATTGGTGGATAGGTGGTGGGACATTAGTTCAAGTGTAAATCCTTTGCCTGCACCTGGTGCTGATATTACATTAAGTTATGCGTCAGAAGAAAATACAACACCTACGCCAACAAGCAATATGTATATACAACATTTTGATGATGTGTTAGCCAGATGGGATTTGCCTTTTCCACAAACTTCGCTTGGTGTAACAACAGGCGTAGGAATAGTGCCTGCTAATGGTGTAAGTAAATTTTCGCCTTTTGTGGTACTTTTAGCACCTAATGTATTGCCTACATCTTTGCTTACGTTTAGCGGTTTTTCTGTGGAAAAAAATAATAAACTTATTTGGGAAATGGAACAAAATCATAATGTACGTGTCTTTGAATTGCAAAGAATGAATTTGAATAATCAATTTGAAACCATTTCAGCGTTTGAAAAATCTGCAACAAGCCAAAATTATGAATTTATTGACCAAAAACCTTTTAGAGGTTTCAATTATTATCGTTTGCAAATGCTGGACAATGAAGGTGCAACACAATATTCAAATATCATTGCTCTTGATAATGCAAATAATGCTTGGACATTTAAGTTTGTGCCTAATCCAACCACAAATGATAAAATCATTGCCCAAATATTAGGAAACCCTGACGAAAAAATAAAAATCACTTTTGCAGATACCAAAGGCATAATACTCGTAGAAGAATGGATAATCTTAGACCAAAATGGCTTTGCACAATGGCAACCAACACGCACTGTTGCACAAGGTTTGTATATTGCAACTGCTTCCAATGGCAAAAAACGTGTGATAGATAAGGTAATTGTAAGGTAAAAAAGGGTCAAAAGCCTAAAATTTAAAAAAATAGAAAAAACCAAATATTTTTGTTCAAGCAAAAATATTTGGTTTTTTTTTACGCTTGTTGGTGTTTAAAAATGCTTATATAATCGTAAAAATAGCACAAAAAACTAAAATGGAAAAATTCCCTAAGTTATGTATATTTTTGTTACCGACAAGTCAGCGGAAGTCTTGCGTGTGGTTGTTGGTGACGAAAAATGTATTTTGCTTTTGGAAGTTATTTTTTACTTCTGTGCTTACATTTTTCTAAATACCAACAACGGACAAAAAATGAGCAAAGATAAGCCAACTTTACTTCAACAAAAACAAGCACATGAAAAACTAAACCATGATTTAAAAAAATGAAAATAAAATATTTACCTTTAATATTGTTTTTTTGTTGTTTTTTTATGTTTTGTACCCACAAAAACAAGGAAAAGGTTAAAAACAAAGAAAATGAAATAAAATACAACAATATCACACTATCAGAGTTTTGCAACGAAATTTCGTCAGAAGATTCTATACATATAACTTTTGTAGGTAATTTTGAAAAAACAAAAGTTAAAATAGTCTTAGATACTGTAATTTTTCTTGATGAAACAATTACCGTAGTAGCGTGGCCATCAGGAAGTAAACATCTGGATAAGAAAATGCCTAAAAACATCAACACATTTTTGCTTTTGATAGACAATGACAGATATGAAATAAAATCTTTGGTAAATTGGCGTAAATATGGGAATATACGTATACACAAAAAGCGTGACGGAATTTCAATTAATTTTTGTTGTTGTGACGGAACGGGCGATAACTAATTTTACCTTTCGTCCCTTGTTAATGTTTAAAAAATGCTTGCACAACTGCAAAAATAGCACAAAACCCAACATGAAAAACCAATGTTTTTAGCATTGCGTAAGTTTGTGTGCATTTTTGTTACCGACAAGTCAGCGGAAGTCTTGCGTGTAGTTGTTGGTGACGAAAAATGTATTTTGCTTTTGGAAATTATTTTTTACTTTTGTGCTTACATTTTTCTAAATACCAACAACGGACAAAATAAAAAATTAGACTAATGTAAAAAAAATATAAAATTCATACTATCTATTTTTTTGATAATTATAAAATTATGTAAAAAAATAGAAAGTAAAAACTATGTCTAAAAAGCAAAAAAAATAAAATTTATAATTATTTTTAAAATTCTTAAAAATTTATCAAAAAAAAATTGGAATTGTCATAGGAATCAAGGGAGCAAAGTGTATAAAAATAAAAAAAACTCATTTCTTAACTTAAGTTAATGGATTTAGGCTATCTGCCATTTTATCTTTGCATTATAATAATATGAATGATGTTTTAATGTAAGTGGATTATGCTTGTAGATGAAATAACTTGTTTTTTCTTAAATTAAAAAATACTAAGCGAAAAATACTAACATATTTTATTATTTTTATAGGAATATTTATGTTTTTTAATCATTTTTTATTTAAAAAATAATCATAAATCTTTAAATTTAGCAAAATATTATGTTAATAATTTGTTGACTGATGTAAATCTGATGCTAATATCTTGTTAACTAATCAATATTTATGCGTTTAGACAATTCTAAGCAATATTTACATTTATTTATCACATTTGTCATTCATATTGATAGACAGCCATAAATTATCACATTAGCAAAATATTATAAACTAAAATAAAATATTGACATATGTTAATCAAAAAGGTACTTCATTTTCCAGTTATTAAAATTATTATTGGGGTAGTTGTTTGCTTTTCGCTATTTGCAAGCATTCAAAACTTTGTATTAAAGCCTATTATCTATAGCATTATTCAAGATAAAAATATGGCTAACCCAATTATCCACTGTGCTTCTATTTTAGTTTTATTAGGCAGCTATTTCTTTTTATTCCGATTATATGATAAAAGAAAAATAACAGAACTATCAGTAAAATATTTACTCAAAGAAATGTTTGGTGGTTTTTTATTGGGTTTTTTGATAATTTCATTATCTATTTTCATTTTATACTTGTTGGGGTATTATCATGTTATAAGTATTACGACTAAGAACTACCCAGTAAAATTATTCACTACATTAATAGTAGCTGCTTTAATTGAAGACCTGTTTCATAGGGGATTAATCGTAAGAGAGATGGAAAATTGGCTGGGAACTAACGTAGCCATTGTCATTGGGATGTTAGTAGAACTTCAACATATATTTAATCCCAATTCCAACCTATTTAGTCTTTTAGGTTATTTGATTTGGGGTTTTACTTTAGCCATGATGTTTGTATATACTAAGAGAATATGGCTGCCTTACTTCTTTCATATAGGTTGGAATTTTGCTCAGCCTTTTTATGGTTCCAATCTCACAGGGTTAGACAGTATGGGTAGTATCATTCAATCCAAATTTAATGGACCTGAAATATTAACAGGTGGTGCAGTAGGTATTGAAGATTCAATTTTTACCGCATCCCTTTTATTGTTTATTGGTATAACACTTTATTATCTTGCCAAAAAAGAGGGGAAAATTGTAAAAAGCAAACTGTTTCAGAAATGATCCTTTTGTCTTAGCGTCTCGCTAAGACCAACAAATAGTATTTTTGAGCATAAAAAAGAGCAAGAACACAAGTCGTAGACGGATTTTATCCACTCAGAAGATTGTTTTATTTTGCTCTTTTCATTTGTATCGCAAAATATTATTCTGTTACAACTTTTTTTTTCGTCCCTTGATTCCTATGACAATTCCAAATTTTTTTTGATAAATTTTTAAGAATTTTAAAAATAATTATAAATTTTAATTTTTTTGCTTTTTA
>JANPJR010000108.1:0-63926 GCA_031425615.1 Cytophagales bacterium | reverse complement strand
CGTACAAAGATAGCAAATATGACAAAATCGTAAAGGAAAATATGACACGTTGTATTATTCCACTTATCAATCAGTTATTTGGGCTAAATATTGATTTTGCACAACTCCAAGATGTTGAAACAGATGTACAAAAAACCATTGAACGCAGACCTGATGTATTGAAAAAAGTTGGGGATAATATAGAACCATATCTATTACACATTGAATTTCAAACGCAAAATGAAATAGATATGCACTTTCGTATGTTGGAATATTATGCCTTGCTTTCACGCAAACATAATCTTTCCATAAAACAATATGTGATTTATATTGGCAATGCAAAACTTAATATGCAACATGAAATCAAACATGAAAACCTTACATTTCAATTTGAAATCATCAATTTAAGTGAAATAGATTACCAAACATTTTTACAATCAAATGTGCCAGAATTTGTATTGTTGGGGATTTTGGCAAATTTTGGAAACGATACGCCTGAACAAGTTGTTGGCGATATTTTGGAAAAAATTGTTGCAATAACCAACACCGAAAAACGTTACAAAAATACATCTGCACAAAAGAAATTTATTCAACAAATTGACATAATTTCAAGATTACGTGGTTTTCAACACATCATTATCCAAAAACTTAAAAATATGGCACTCATTCTGGATATCACAACTGACCTCCGCTATATACAAGGACGCGAAGAAACACTTGCAGAACAAAAAGAATTATTTGAAAAAATACAAAAGGAAAAGGAAACTGCACAAAAGGAAAAAGAAACTGTACTTGAAAAAGCACAAAAGGAAAAAGAAGAAAATATCAAAAAAGCACACATAAAAGGTATGAGTGTGTTGGATATTGCAGATATTTTTGGGGTATCAATAGCTTTTGTGAAAAAAATTGTGAAGTAATACAAAAGCATCATTATCCAAAAACTTAAAAATATGGCACTCATTCTGGATATTACAACTGACCTCCGCTATATACAAGGACGCGAAGAAACACTTGCAGAACAAAAAGAATTATTTGAAAAAATACAAAAGGAAAAGGAAACTGCACAAAAGGAAATAACACTTGAAAAATTTGAAAAAGCCCAAGAAGAAAAACAGGAAAACATAAAAAAAGCATATACAAAAGGCATGAACGTGTTAGATATTGCAGATATTTTTGGTGTTTCGGTAGCTTTTGTGAAAAAAATTGTGAAATAATTTTATTGTTTTCATTTTCTAAATTATATTTTTTTCTACTATTTTAATTTTTAATAAAAAAACAAAAAAGGTTTGTTCTAAACAATAGAACAAACCTTTTTTGTGTCAAAAACGAATACAGTATTTTAAACTTTAAACCTTTTGAACTTTTAAACTTTGAACTTTTAAACTTTCTCCGTTTCCACCGTTTCATTTTTTTGTGCCATGCGTTTGCTACCTTCAATAGAAACTGCATATTTTTCAAACACAAGTTTTACATTTTTATCTGCTTGTATGGTTACAGTTGATTCGTCCATAGCCACTATTTTGCCATGCAAACCGCCTACTGTGATGATGTACATACCTGTTTTTAGATTATTTCTAAAATTTTTTGCGTCTTTTTGGCGACGTTGTTGGGGCAAAATGTTTGTAAAATACAAGATTAACAACACGCCACCAAACAATAAAAGTGTTGGTAAAAGGCTTTGTTGTGGTGCATTTGCCAATATAATGGTAAGTAATTGCATATTTATATGTTTTATTTTATGTTTTTTTTGATTTTAATGCCAAAATTTTTGTGCAAATTTTTTACAAAGATACACAAAAAATATCCTTACAAAAAACTTGTATGTGTGGGCTTTGATTAAAAAAATATAAAAACTAAAAACCATTATAAAAACATCAATTTTTAGGTAAAGTTTGAATAAAGTGCTTTTTTTTGGTTATTAAATTTTATTTTTTAACTTTTAATATTTATTTTGCATAAATTTTAATTAGTATGTTTCTTTTTAAAATTTTTATAAAATATAAAATAAGATAAAAATCTTCAAAAAACCTACAATAACCAATTTTAATTTTAATATTTTTCAAGAAAAATAACCACTGATTTTATTATTTTCTTTGTTGAAAATATAAATTATCGTAAATTTTAAAAATTGACAACCAATACCTTAAAAACTGACAACTTGGTTAAAATACATTTCTTATACTTTTACAATTATTTTACATTATTAATAAAAACCACCTAACATACATGTTTAAAAACTTTTCTGTTGTCCCTTTTTTTTATAAAAACACGCCTAAAAACATGTTATTTGTAGTGTTGTGGCTCACTTTTTTGGGCGCATGCAATACCAAAGTTATCACACCTACACACATTCCCGCAGATGCAACATTTGTACTTTGTGCAGACATGAAAAGCATCACAAATAAAGCTGCGGATTGGAAGAATATTTGGCAAAGTGATTATTTTTCAAACGCATTAGGCTTAAAAGACGCAGGTATGTTGGAGAAAATCATGCAAAGTGGTTTAGATTATCAACAAAATATTTATGTATTTAGCAAATCTACCAAAGACGATATTTTACCCAATTATGTAGGTATGTATGCGAGCCTTAGCAAAGGTGAAGATTTTGAAAAAGGACTTAAAAAAATATTTGAAAGCCAAAACCAAAATTGGAATCTGCAAAATATAGAAGGACGCAAATATGTGATTGCAGAATTTGCACGCCAAAAAATATGGATTGGTTGGGGTGCAAATCAACTTTTTATATACAGTAGCCAAACCGCCAACAATGCAAATGACATCACAAACGAAGCAAAAAAAATGCTCAATTTGCAAAAAAATGAAGGATTAGAACAAAAAAATGCAGATTTTAGAAATGTACTTTCTAAAAATTTTGACATAGCATATTGGTACAATAACGAAGCCTTACATGGCGGAGATGTATTTGATAGTTTTGTTAAAAATATGGCAACAAACTTTTTTTTGGGCAAAGGAGCAAAAGAATGGCTAAAAAATGGCACACAACTTATCAATACAACAACTGGTACTATCACTTTTGAAAAAGGTGAAGCAAAAGGCATGGCACAAATGCACCTCAACGATAAGGTATTACCTACTTTTGAAGGATTGCTCAAACCAAACATTGACGAAAATCTTGTAAAAAACTTGCCTGTCAATGATGCTGTTTTGTATTCAAGCCTTGCAATAGCACCAAAAGGCGTACAAAAAACCGCAGGCGAATGGGGTTTAATGAAAGACAGCAAGGTAAAAGGTATGCTGTTTTTGTTGGGTATGAATGAAGAAGAAATATTTAATATATTTTTGGGTGATGTGATTTTTGCTACCAATCAAGATGCCAAAGACAAGCAAAAAATGGGCGTGCATTTGCTCGGTAATTGGAAAAAACACCACGCAGTTGATGATATTTTAGATATTATAGGGGGCGTATTCAAAAAAGTAGTTACCATTGAAAAAGAAAAAGAAGGCTATTCTATCACAACTGACCAAGATGTGTATTATTTGGTAGAAAAAGAAAGCCTCATATATGTCACCAACCAACAACAAGCAAAAAAAGATTTTATTGATGGAAAACAAAATACAAACGAAAAAATGCAAAATGTACTCCGCAATCAAGTAGGCGCTACTTATATGGATTTTGAAAAAGTACTTTCAGTGTTATCAAATGATATTATCGCAACTTTTCCAGAATTTAAAGCATTTCAAAGTGAAATGAAAGCCCTTGAAAGTTTCCAAATACAAGCCCCAAAACTACAAGGCAACATAGGCGAAATTCAATTTTCTTTGAAATCTATGGACAAAAATCGCAATATTTTGGCTACATTAGTAGAAATATTAACCAAAGTACAAAAGGCAAATAGTCGTGCTTTATAAAATAACCCATTACAAAAAAATACAAAATATTTTTATTTTATGGCTCGTCTTTTAGCAATTGATTATGGCAGAAAACGCACAGGCATTGCAGTAACTGATTCTTTACAGATTATTGCTACTGCATTAGAAATGGTGCGCACACACGATTTTTTTGTTTTTTTGGAAGAATATTTAAAAAAAGAAGAAGTAGAAACGTTTATTGTGGGCAAACCAAGCAATCTTGATGGCACGCCTACACATAGCACGCCTTTGGTAGAGGCTTTTGTGAATAGACTGCGAAAATTATATCCTAATATTCCTATTGTATTGGAAGATGAACGATTTACCTCTAAAATTGCCCTCCAAACCATGATTGCAATGGGAACAACCAAACAAGAACGCCAAGAAAAAGAAGGAAATTTGGACAAAATAAGTGCAACTATTATCCTGCAATCTTATATGGAAAGAATGAGTTATAGATTGGGGTAGTATAAGTTTTTCAGTTGTCAGTTTTTTTTTTAGTTGTTAGAGTTTTTCAGTTATCAGTTTTTTCAGTTAAAGGCTGTTTATTCCCCCTTTGGGATTAGAAGCTATTTTTTGGTTAGGCAACATTTATCTCTATTTCTTCGCCTTGCACAAAAGCGTGATTGTAATAACCATGTCCAATATTGGCATTGAATATAATGGGGTAATTAGTATTTTGGGTAAATTCACAAAAAATTTCTGGAATAGATTTCCCAAAGTGTAATTCATTGTCTTTTATTTGTGAAAATTCGCCCACAATCAAACCCGCCAAATCTGTCAATTTGCCTGCGTGTTGCAACTGCATGAGCATACGGTCAATGTGATACACATATTCGCCTACATCTTCCAGCACCAATATTTTACCTTTTGTGTCCAATTCGTAAGACGTACCCAAACTATGCACACACATTGTGAGATTTCCGCCAATGAGTTTGCCTTTCATTGTCCCTTTTTTTTGAAAAGGAGAAGCATTATACGTTATTTTTGTTTTTTGACCCAATAAAATATTTGTAAGTGAATCTACGCTTTCTTTGGATTGCAAATGCCAATGTGCAGGCATTGAGGCGTGTATGCTGTTGATATTTTGTTGTTGGAGGGCGAGGTGCAAAATCGTAATATCGCTAAACCCTACAATATATTTGTGCTGATGTTGTAAAGGCGAAAAATCCAAAAAAGGCAATAACTTACTACTGCCATAACCGCCACGCCCACAAAAAATAGCATTAATATCGGGATTATCAATGAATTTTTGAAAATCTTTTGCCCTTTGTGTGGTTTCTGCAGACCAAATACTTGTAGGTTTTTCAGGCAAAACTAAAAAATTTCCTTTTTCAAAAAGAAACCCATTTGCTTTGCAATATTGCTCAAAATTTGCTACAATAATAGGCGAAATAGCACGTGCAGGTGCAACTAAGGCAACTTTAAGCCCCCCAACCCCCAAAGGGAGAGTTTTAACTATATCCAATCTAAATTATAAATATCTAAAAAACAAAAACTAACAACCTTATTTATCTGAATTTTATTTCAAATCGTCAAATGAGAATTCATGATAAACGATTTATTCCCCCTTTGAGGGTTAGAGGGCTATTTACCCAAAATTTTTAACTTTATTCCAAGGATATTGATAAAAAAGTTTGCTCAGTGTAGTTGCTTTGAAAGGTCGCCACTCATCTTCGGGTTGTGAAAGGCGTTCAGCAATGCAAATAAGCGTCATAGGGTCTAAACCTAATCCAAGATGACTTGCAAAAACCTCTACATTTTCGGTAATATGATTTTCTTCGGTATTTCTACACATTTCCCACGATACAATGCCATCAAGACGTGTATAAATGGCAGTAGTAGGGACTTTGAGCGGTACTGAAGCACGCTCCAAAATCATGGTTTCTACTACATTAGGGTCTTTGCCCGTGATAAATTCGGTAAGCGGTTGGATACTCGTTTTGTCTTTGATGCCCATAAATGGCGAGCCTAATGTAATGACTTGTCGCACCATTTCGGGATAATCGTTGGCAATGGCTCTTGCAAATATTCCGCCTGCACTCCACCCTACAAGGCTTACTTTGCGGTTGTATTTATAATAATGTTTTTTGAGATTTTCAACGATAATATTTTCTACTTTTTCATAATTGCCAAAATTAATACCTGCCTCCCAAGGTTTTGCTTCATATCCATTAAAATTAAGAAAATATCGCAAAGGATATGTTACATTGTCAGTAGTCAAAAAACCAGGCAACACCATCACAGGGTGTCCATCTCCTCGTGGCACAAGCGAAAGCAAAGGGAATGATGCCAAATATGTACCCAAATTGATAGCACCACGCAAAAACTCGGTAGCAAACAAAATGGGAGAAGGTATATAGGATTTTTGTGTGTTCATGGAGGCGGTTTTTTGAAGGTAAAAAATATTGAAAATAAAATATAAACAAAATTTTGACAATATAAGTTGTGTTTTTATGGATTTTACATGATATTATTTTGTATTATTTTGTATAACAACGCTTTGCTGATACAAATGTATATATTAAAACATGATAATAACAAGAAAGTTTTGTATTTTTTGTATAATATTATACATATTTCCTTACATGATTTTATTTAAAGCAAAATAGTAGCGAATATTTGGAGAAAATAAAGCGAAATATGGGATTTTATATAAAAATTTTTAATATCAATTCCAGGCTTATCATTTCAAAAAAAATAATATTGTTATTTATGTTACTACCCACTTTATGATTTTTTAATTTTAAAAAGCTAAAAATTTAAGGCTAAAAATTTCCTGTTTTTTTATATTTGCAAAAAACCAAAAAATTATCCAAAAATTACCTAAAAAACCACCAAACACCACTTTGCATTATGGCTTATACAATTCCTATCAAACACTTAAATTTTACAAACTGTTCACTTATATATGCACTTGATAAAATAAGTATTGATGACCTCAAACATGCTTTTGGGAACACTATTTACAACAGAGGAAAAAACTATGTAAATGAGATACTTGAGATAGAAATGATAGACGAATATACACTTGAGGCAGAAATACAAGGTAATTATGGTGATTATGATGTGAATATATATATAGAACGAAGTAACCTGAAAGGTAAATGCGATTGTCCACACGCAGATGAAGGAAATCTGTGCAAACATCTCGTTGGCGTAATATTATATGCAAAAGGAAATATCAAAAAATTGGTAGTGCCTGAAAATTCACAACCTAAAAATAACACAACAAATATAAGTACATCAACCTCCACCGAAAAAAAAATATTGGACGAAATAGGTGAATTGTTGGAAAAATTGGACGATGAAATAATAAAAAAAGCCTCAAGCGTTGAATTGAGTGAGATTTTGCAACAAATTAAAAAAATATACCAAAAAAAATAATCCTACCAAAAATACCCATAAAAAACCAACTGACAATATCCCCACCACACGAAATTTAACCAAAAAATATGTTTGCCACTAAAATTATCAGAGTACCATTCTTTTTTGTTGAAAAAAATATTATTCTGTGAAACCTTTTTATGGTGTTTCTCGTTATACTATTATACAGAATATTATTCTTAAATATATGAACACATTAGAAAAAAATCCGATGGAGGACGTTTCAGACCTCAAAGCTCAAATTGCTGAACTCTCTGAAAAATTGAACACAATCAAAATGCTTGCTGACCGCGAACAAGGTCGCTGGGCTGATATGGACACTACCAACAATGTGCCTGCTTGGGCAATTCCTTTCAAAAAAATCGTTGGTATCATTGAAAATTAAATCATACTCCTGAAAAGGTAAAAAATAAATAACTAAAAACTGCATTTTAAACCACTATTGGTATAAAATGCAGTTTTTTTTAAATATTTATTTTGTTTATTTAACCTATATTCAACTAAATTTTCCTTTTGGGGTTAGGGGCTTTTATTTTTTTGGGAAAATTAATGTAAATGTAGAGCCTTTTCCTTGTTCACTTATGATTTCGAGCTTTCCGCCCATAGCTTCCATTTGTGTTTTTACCAAATAAAGCCCCAATCCTTTGCCTTCCACACGTTGATATACCCCAAAAACCTTATAAATATCTTTTTTTTCAAGGTCAATGCCTATTCCGTTGTCCCTTACAATAATGCGTATATCATTAGGCGAATCATGCGTATAAATATGCACGATAGAAGGGCGAGAAACATCTCTAAATTTTATGGCATTTTGCAAAATATTAAACAATATATTTTCTACATAATTTGGAATCGCAAACACAAAATGTTGGGCATCAATACATGTAATAAATGTAGATTTTGCTTGTGCAATATCATCTTGTAGCAAGGTCAATGCGTTTGTAATAACATTTTGGATAGAAATTTGTGATTTTTGGGCGTTATAACTTTCATGTTTTATAGAAAGGATATCGTCTAAATCCAGCATAAGGTTGTTAAGTTCTTGTGCATTTTCTTCTAACATACGCATGATCGTTTTATTGACATCAGAGTTAATTTTTTCTTTTTCCACAATCATCAACAAACCTAAAAGTCGTTTGACTGGGGCGCTCAAATTATGCGAAACTACAAAAGAAAATTTTTCTAATCCTTCATTTTGCAATGTAAGATTTTGCAGGGCGATATTCAGGGCGTGTGTTTTTTCTGCTACACGCTGGTTAAGTGCATCATTAAAAGAGGTTATTTCTTCCTTTTGTTGGTTTATTTCTTCATTTTTTCCTTCCAAATCATTAGTTTTTTGTTTGAGCAACTTAATAAGGTGTTTTTTAGTTTTATTTTTTTGCCAAAGCACTTGTAAAAAAATAACCACCCCCATTATCAACAAAATAACCAAAAAAGCGACCCAACGATTGCGTTCTGTTGCAGTTTCTTGTGTTTTTTCCAACAGATTAGCCCTTGCTTCTTGTTTTTTGAGGGCATAATTATTTTGTATGCGGTGAAGTTGTGTAATGGTTTCTGTATTAAAAAATTGGTCTTGCAACTTGGTGTAAGCCTCCAAATAAAAAGTGGCACGTTCAAAATCTCGTTCTATTTTAAAAAAATTAAATAATTCAAAATATACTTCTTTTTCTTGTACATTATTTTTGTATTTGAGGGCGTATTTAAGTGCATTATCAAAATTTTCTAAGGCTTTTGAATTATTTTTTTCTATATGTGCCACTTTTCCCAAATACAAATACGTTTGTGTTACGTTATATTTGTCGTGTATAAGCATTTGTTCAAGGCTTTTTTCCAAATATTCTTTTGATTTTTGGTAATCTTTTTCATTGAAAGCAATAATACCCAAATCTTTTATTGCCCCAAAAGTGATATTAGGGCGACTTTTAAGTTGGATTACTTTTTGGAGAATCTCTTTTGCTTTTGTGTAGTTTTTTTGTTGGGCATACAAACCACCAATATCACGCATACAATATGCTATGCCTGTGGTATCTTTGTATTGTGTTTTGATATGGAGACATTTTTGATAATATTGCAGGGCAACACCATATTTTTTTTGAGCTTGATAAATCAGTCCCATATTGATATAATTGGTAGCAATAGCCAGACTATCGCCTATTGTTTCATTTATTTTTAGTGACATAAGCATACTTTCAAGTCCATCTTCAAAACTCCCTTCTACCCTATGCAATATGCCCAAATTATTATAATACAACGCAAGCCCTTTTTGGTATTCATTTTTTTTAGCCAAATTAAATATTTTTTGGCTATAAATATACGCACTATCTGATTGCAAAAATATATAATTGAAAAATATTCTATTCAAAAAATTAACTTTTGTAGTATCTTTCCATATTTTTTCATTTTGTTGGTATATATTTTTCAAACTGTCAATATAACGTTCTTGTCCAAACGTATATTTGGCATAAAAACACATCAACAATATGAGAAATAGGCAACGCATTTTTTAAATATATATTTTAGCAATTTAACAACTATATGTTTTTTTTAAGTGCATAAATTTATTAAAAAAATCTACATTAAAAAATTAAAACCAAATTTTTTTTTAAAAATACGTTATTGCGTTAAAAGACTTTTTTCTCAAATTTCGCTCATTTCTATATTTTCTGTAATTTTCTCTGGATTTTTATCCAAATGTTTGTCAATAACTTGGTTGATTTGTTGCATTATTTCAAAAAAAACGTCCATTTTTTCGGGTTCAATGCTATCATAAATCATTTGGTTAAATTTTTTTACGCTTTGTTTAGCAACTTCTCTGGCGAGTTTTCCCCTTTCTGTCAGATAAATTTTAAAAAACCTACGGTCTTTTTTGTCTTGAATTTTTTTGATAAATCCTTCGTCTTCCATATTTTTGAGGGTACGTGTGATACTTCTTGCCTCCAAACCCAAAAGCGGTGCTATTTTGGTGGCAGGCGTACCTTCTTCCATGTCTATATTAAGCAAAATATATCCAACCGACATAGTGAGGTTATATTGGTTTGCCTCCGCATTATACATGCGTGCTATTGCGTGCCAGGTAGCCTTTACTACATAATCCACAGATTGTATTTTTTTCATTTTTGAAAAATTTTTATTAAAAAATTATTGCAAAAATACAAAAAAATATTAAAAATATTATGCACGCATACTATTTTTTGAAAATGAATAGGTAATACAAGTTTTCAGTTGTCAGGTTTTTGTAAATCTATTTTAATTTGCGTTTATTCCCCTCAAAAAAACAAAAAATTTAAAATAAAAGAAATCCAAGATAAAAAAGGAGTTTTAAAAAAAATTGTATAGCATTGAAAAAAAAATAAAAAACAGAGTTTACTTTTAACAACATTTTTACGTCTTGGGTTATGTAAAGATTTTGCAAAAAGTCTATTCATATTTTTTTAATTTATTTTTAAACAAAACCCTTTTTATGTCAAAGTTCCTTTTTTTTAAAAAATTATTTTTAATTTTTTTCGCCTCGCTCATTCTTTTTAGTTGCAAAAAGAACAATTCAGTAGACCCACTTCAAAATCTCCCACAAGAATCAGAAACCAATAACAATGTTGATACACAGATTTTTGGGGTAGTAACAGACGAAAACAATAAACCTATCCCAAGCGTACAAATTTCTATCAACAACCGAAATGTATCGACAGATATAAATGGTTTTTTTTCAAACAAAAATATTATCACTACCCAAAGAACGGTGTTAAAAGCGAGTTATGCAGGATATTTTCAAAGTATCCATTTGCTACAACTTGATGGCAAAAAAACTGAAAATGTACATATAAAACTTCAAAGAAAAACCGTTGTTGCCAATTTCAACGCTTCCAATGGTATTACTGCCAATATTGGCAATGGTGGTGCTTCTGTTATCTTCCCTGCCAATGGATATGTAAATGCAAGCAACAACCAACCTTATATAGGTATGGTAAATGTATATGCACGCTTTGCTAATATCGATAGCCCAGATTTTTTGCAAACGGTTCCTGCCTCTATGCGTGCCACAGATGCAAATGGTGTAGTGAGCAATCTCCAAACTTTTGGCATGATGGAAGTAATTATGGAAGATGCTTCAGGAAATCTGTTGCAACTTTCTACCAACAAAGCCACTATCAAAATGCCCATTGCCAACTCCCAAACCGCTACTTCACCAAATACTATTCCGTTGTGGTATTTGGACGAAACAACTGCAATGTGGAAACAAGAGGGACAAGCCACCAAAAAAGGCAATGTATACGAGGGCGAAGTAAGCCATTTTACATGGTGGAATTGTGATATTGCACAAGCCATTTCACAAAGAGCTTCTATCAAAGGCAGAACTGTTATCTCCAATAATGGAATAATTACGCCTATGAGCGGTGTTTATTTGTACAGCACATTGGGAGGAGGAGGCTATACTGATGGTAATGGACAATTTGGATATGATGTTGTGGCTTCTGTGACCTCAGGAACACCTCTTGTGATTTACTTCCGTTTAGACACATATTTTTGCGTAACAAACTCTATCATTATCAATGTGCCTGCTTTATCAGTTGGGCAAGTATATGATATGGGGGATATAAATGTATCCACATTAATTTCAAATCCAACTATCATTTCAGGAAATGTAAATCAATGTAATAATACACCTGTCGGAGAATATGGCTTTATAAGAGCATATGACAGCAATGATAATTTTCTTTATTCAACCACAACAAACAGCAATAGCCAATTTAATTTGAGGTTTTGCCAAGTACCAGCTAAGATTTTATTTTCTACGTTTTCAGGTGAATATAAGATTCTTACAAATGTTACAGCAGGCAATTTAGGTACTGTTACATTAAATTGTGCCAATCCTGAGAATGACAATGAATATACCCTCAATGGTGATGGTTTTAATAACTTTCAGTTTAGAAATACAGGAATAAATTTGCCTTATGTTTTTAGTACTTTTGCAGTAAGAGAAATAAGGGATTCCCTCAATGATTTTGTTTACACACATTATTTTTTATCTCCCTCAAATTTGACATGGGGACAAGATTATACAGTTAATGAACCTGGCTATGGAATGTATCCGATTCTAATTGGTCTTTATGTTAACACATCAAGTAGTGGCACTCAAAAACGTTATCAGCCTGTTTCTGGGCAAACCGTTATCACAAGTAATACCGCTACGGAAATAAAAGGGACATTTTCAGGCATAATCAAAAACACGCAAACCAACGCGCTGGTTAGTGTTTCCAATGGTAAATTTAGGGCAAGGAAGCAATAATCATATTAAGCCTTTTATTGTGATTAAACTATGATATTACTTTCTTGCTAAGATTTAAAAGTGCATTTATTTTTTTATTTTAACAACATTTTTTGAAAAAATAGGGGTCTGTACCAAAATTTATGAAGGTCTGACCCTATTTTTTTTGAAAAAAACTAAATATTTACAATTTTTAGACGACCCGAAACACATTTTAAACGTTTTTGGCTCAAAATTATTAAAAATAAATTATTGGCATTATCTACTTCAACAACCGCACAAAAGCAGTTTCCAATGCAAGACAAATCAATGCACCAATAAGCATATATTTCCAAAGGTTATATTGTAAATTGCGTTCTTGAAAACCTTGTACAAAGTTTTTATTTTTCAAAATATCATACACCTGCACATTTTTATTGCTTTTAAATACACTTTGCAATTCTTGTGGTGTATAAAAATTCATTTCCGATTCAGCTTTTTCATAATTGAACGCTAAATTTCGCAACGTATTTCCGCCCAATTTCAATGTATAAAAACCTGCTTCTGTGGCTTGCTCTGGCATTTCTAAGGTAAGTTCGCCATCAACCCAACGCTGTGCAGGCACTAATTTTAGTTTGTCTTTTGTAAGTTCAAATAATTGATTTTTGGGCGGTTCTTGTGTTTTTATTTTGATAATCCTATCCTGAAAAGTATAAGCAAGCCTTTCACCTGCGGTTTTGCTCAACATTGCCATTTGGTACATAGTTGGTACAAAAATCGCATGTTTTGGGAAATTGGTAAAATTATCTCTAAATGGCGAGGCACAGAGATAAGTTGCTCCTTTTTGGTTTGGAAATTTAGACAGAAAAGGACGTTTATTCTTAAAATACAATACATTTTCACCAGCATTTTGCCAAGTTGCCCCTACATTTGCATAAGGCATTTGCATATTTTGGGGGATTTTTTCAAAAATTCCTTTAAAAAAAGGTTGTGCAACATCAATATTTGCCAATTCCGCAGATTTATTATTTGAAAGTGAATCTAATGACTCAAATTTATAATTTCTAATGCCCAATCCTGCCAAAAAATCTTTAAAACCTTCACCGCCTTGCGTAGTTGGAATCACCAACAAAGTCGCCCCTTTTTGCACTTCTTGTGCGATAGTGCGTGCAAGCTCGCCCCCAATATTACGCACTTCGTCTAAGACAATAAAAGACGTATTTTCTACTTTTTTTACATCAACATTATTCACATTAAAACTATTGATACTAAAAGCGGATTCATTGCTGAATACATTTTTAACAAAACTCGTAGGATTTGTGTCAAATAAATGCAAAATATTGATTTGAGGCGAAGCATTTAGGCTAAAAAAATATTCATTATCAAACACCACAGGAAAATCCTCAAAACTGATTTTCCCTTGTTTCCAACCACCTGCTGATACCGTAAAATTAAATTGTGCTTGTTGTGTACCTTTTGCACCAAGATTTAAGGAAGTTGTGGAAACTTGTTGGTTATCCAAAAACAATTTAAGTGTAAAATTCGGATAACTTTCTGTCCCAAAGTTACGCACTTTGACATTTAATTGATTGGTTGTTTGCGGTTTTACAAAAGGATTTTCAAGCCAAACCGAATCAAGGGCAATATTTGGGGTATTATCCGCTTTGATGGGTACGAGATAATATTGGTGTGTGGTATCAAGTTTAATTTTATTGAGATTGCCTGCGGTACTTTTTTGAAAATCAGAAATCCAAAAAATTTGGTTTTTGCGTGCAGGGGCATAACGTTCTACAAGGTCGTATTGGCGTTTTTGCACCACAGACAAAGGGCGAAAAGTTGGCGAAAACTTTGTATCAGCCAATCTATCCGCAAATTTTTGGGCAGAAAGTGGATATTGTTCTTTGTTTTCAAATTGGTTTGTGAGCAATTGAAATTGTGTATTTGCAGGAAAAACTTTGCCTAATTGTTGGAGGTTTCGCATAGCAAAATCAAGGTATTTTTCGTTGCCTGTTTCATTTTGCATACTATACGAATTGTCCAAATAAATGCTGACCAAATTGCCCGCATTTTGAATATTTTTGCGGTTTGGGCTTGGAATAAAAGGTTGTGCAAAAGCCAATACTAACAACGCAACAACGCCCAAACGACAAAGCAGAATAAGAAAATGCTTGATTCTACGAAAGGAATTTGTTTCGGTTTTGACTTCTTTTAGCAGACTTATATCACTGAAATAAACCTTTTTTATTTTTCTAAAATTAAATAAATGCACCAATATTGGCACAATCAAAAACAATAAAGCCCAGAGAAATTCAGGAAAAACGAAACGCATTTTTTTAGAATATAGAAGTGAAAAAGTGGTTGTGTGATGTTTATGTGATGTTTTTTTTATTTTTTAAAACAAAGATGTCAAAATTTTACGTGCTACGGTTGTTATTCGTTTTTCAAAAATTTTAAAATATTCAGGCTCTAATTCAAAACCTATAAATTTCCGTTTTAATTCGAGGCTTGCAACGCCTGTGCTTCCGCTTCCCATAAAAGGGTCAAGAATTGTTTGTCCTTCAAAACTTATCAATTTTTATATTTATAGGGAGATTATACCCTACTTTTTTAGTCAAACAAAGATTTTTCTTTTTCAAGAGAGTCAGTTATTTCATTATAATTTTTTTTAAATTTTCCTGTGTTACTACCACTTTCTTTTCGTTCTTTAAATGTTTTATTTACAAAGTGCTTATTAATCTCTTCTTGTGCTTTTCTATACTCCCTATCAGAATTGTCTAATCTTTCAAGTGATTGAGTGATATAATCTTCTGATATTTCAATGCCTATAAAATCCTTTTTCAGAAGTTTTGAAGCAACTAATGTAGTTCCACTTCCTGAATAAGGGTCTATAACAATTCCTTCATTTTCATTCAAAATAGAATGAATTATTCTTGTGGGTAATTCTATTGGGAAAGGAGCAGGGTGTGGATTATTTCTTTCAGGTGGAAAACGCCATATAGAAGTTAATAAAGCGTGTTTAGATAATAATTCCTCTCCGATATTTTCATTATTTTTAGGCTTCATTAACCAATAAATTCTTTCATCAACCTGCCAAAATCTCCAACCACGAATATTAGACGCAATCATTCTATCCCATATTATTTCTTGTCTGACAACCCAATTAGTTTTCGCAATCCACATAATAGGGTGTTGCATGATTCCTTTATCCCAACGAGTTTTATGATTATAAAAAAAAGAACCACCAGGCTTTATTATTCTATACAATTCATTTAAAACATCTATTTGCTCACTTTGATAGATAGATTCTTCTTTTTTGTCTAATGCTTTATCATATAATACATTTTTTACCAACCAACCTTTATTTTTTTCACCTTTATTGTAAGGAGGCGATGTAATTCCTAAATCTATAGAATCACTTGGAATTTCTCTAAGTCTTTCTATTGTATTTCCTTGTAATATTTTATTTATCATTTCTTCCATTATTTAGCAATTAAAAAGTTGTAAAGGTTTTTTGTAAAATATTTTTTATTTCTTTTTACAGACTCTATATTACAATATATCAATTTCAGATCAATAGAATCTCGATAATGCGAAAAATTAAAAGTTGCACTTCTCAAATAAGGTCCTACTATTTTTTTCAAAGCAATTACAAGCCTATCTTTAATAGCAAAGAAAGGGAGTTCCAAAATATATTGTAACTCTCCGTCAATAAATCCACTACACAACAAATTTAAGTTCTCGTTTAAATCTTTTTCCAATCTCTTATGTGTATAGTCATTAAAACCTCCTTCTCCATTTAATTTTGATTTAGTTTTTTTATCCTCATAACCATCCGTTTGAATATTTTTTGGTTTTGCCTCACAATTCACAGATTTTCCGCCAATAGCTGAATTATGCTTATATCCGTTATAGCCCAATTTATTTGGGTTATGCTCATAACCAGCAATGGAAACCGTTATAAATTCCCGCAAACTTGATGAATTTTTATCATTGATATATGCAGTAAGCAAATCATTCAGACACGCAATTAAATTATCCTTAGATTTATTTAAAAGTAATTCTGCTAACTCTTTATGAGGTCTTGTGGCATAGTAAGTTACTATCTGTGAAAGGTCTTGATTCATGTTGTTTTTTAGTTTTAACTTATTCTAAATATATTATTAAATATCTCGTATTGTTTTGATGTTAGTAAGTTCTACATAATCTATAAGCATTTTATGATAATTTACCAATAGTTTTAAAACGTATTCTTTTGTTTTATCAGGCGGACAAATAACTGAAAAATTAAAATCTTTGATTAATTTCTGTATGCTTACAGATTGTGTGGAACGACTGCCCTCTTTTCTATTGACTACTAAACGGTGCAAAAGTTCTCCAAGTGCTGTATTTTGTCCATAAATCATAAATTGCAAATCACTTGCACCTTTCCAAACTGCTACAACCGTAAAAAGTCTGTCATCACTAAAAGCAAGTGCTTTTTCTTCATTTGTATCATTCCAAGTTCCGCCCCAACTTTCGCTTGAAACAGAACATTGTTTAACTTCTAAAAAATGTTCTATTTTACTTTTTTTAGCGTCGAAACCGTGTTTATCAAAATTTAACAAGTCAAAATCCAAATAATTAGCAATAATAGCATCACGAATCGCATTAATAGTGGTGTCTGTATCATACATTTCAAACTTTTCTTGGAATTTTGATAGTTCTTCCAATGAAGCAATACCAAAAGTTCTAAATTCCGTTGGTACAGTTTTATAGTTTCCTTTTTCAAAAATATTCATATTTTTAGCTATCAAGTTGTTTTTTTAAAATCTGTTACAACTTTGATATTTTTATTTGATATTTGTAATCCAATAGTTATGCATTGATACTCATATAGGTATTTTTATTTTTTGAGAATTACAAAAATAGTTTTTTTTTCTTAGAAATGATAATTAAAACACAAAAATTATGAAAATCATAACAACAAAAAACGGTCAATACACATTATGTATTGACCGTTTTTATATTTATTACTTCTTGGCTTTTCCCAACAACAATCACTGTAAGTGCGTGGAATGCACCATGCAAGCCCTGATAGATATGAAATTTGGCTACGCCTATTCAGGAATTTGATATCTATCAGGGCTTGCATGGTGCATGGAACGCACTGATTGATATTGATGTATTGGGGAAGTATGGAGAGCTTCACTTCAATAGTGGCGAAACGCCACTCAATATGCTAATAAATTTCTTGCTTTTATTCTGTGCTTTAAACACTTTATAAACCTGTTACAAAAATACAATTATTTTTTTAATTTCCAAACAATTTTCAAATTTTTTTTCATTTTTTTAATGTTTTTTTTTAACAAATTTTTAAGATGGTTTTCTTTTCAAAGTGTTTATATTTGTGCTTTGAAAAATACGTTTTATCGTTTTTGCGATAATTTTTATTGCACCCTTTTTATCATAATTTTATTTTTATCCAAATGAAAAAATTACTTTTCTTTCCTATTATTGCACTTTTATCGCTTGCATTTTTATTTATGCAAATGCGTACACAAGGCTATCAAGTAGGCGATACCGCCTCAGATTTCAAATTGAAAAATATTGATGGCAAAAAAATGTCCCTCAAAGACATCAAAAAAGTAAATGGTTATATTGTAATTTTTACCTGTAATCATTGCCCTTTTTCTGTCGCAAATGAAGACCGCATTATTGCCCTCAATGAAAAATATGCTCCAAAAGGCTTGCCTGTAGTTGCTATCAATCCAAATGATGCAACACAATATCCTGATGATTCATTTGAAAACATGAAAGTACGTGCAAAAGACAAAAACTTTACGTTTCCATATCTTCATGATGAATCACAAGAAATTGCTAAAATGTATGGTGCAACTAAAACGCCACATATTTTTGTGTTGGATAAAAATCGTGTTGTAAAATATATTGGCTCAATAGATGACAGCCCAAGAGAAAGCGAAAAAGTTTCTAAAAAATATCTTGAAGAAGCACTTGACGCTATGCTTGCTAATAAAACCATTGTTACAACATCTACCAAAGCAGTAGGTTGTGGTATTAAATGGAAAAAATAAAGTAACCAAAAGCATTTTTTAATACAAAAAAAACCAATTAAATTTTTATATTTAATTGGTTTTTTTTGTAGTTGATTATTTGTTTAATTCTTTTTGAAAACATTAAACATTAAACATTAAACATTAAACATTAAACATTAAACATTAAACATTAAACCTAATCTATTACTACTCTTTTTAAGATTTTTTCTTTGCCCACTTGTAATACAATATTATAAATACCTGCAGTCAATTTGCTAAAATCTACATCAAAAATCCCTTCTTGTGAAGTTTCGCCTTTGGTTTCACCTACAAAAACACCTTTTACATCAAAAATTTGTGCAGATATTTTGCGAGATGCTTCCCCTTTGATATTTATTCTAAAAATTCCATTTGAAGGATTAGGATACACATTCAATTCGCCTACTTGCAGTTGTGAAGGCAATGAAGTTACATTGCTTGCAGACAAATTAATGGTATAATTTGGCGTAGTTGGGTCATTGCTTGGGATATTAAGTACCGCAGATTTGTTACCGCTTGATGTTGGCGTAATATTTACAATAAAGGTTGTATTTGCACTACCCGCAATATTAGAAGCAGGTTGAATAATTGTAAATTCAGTAGCATTAGTACCTGTAGTATTAATAGAATTTAAAGCAAGGTTGATATTACCAAGATTTTCAATGGTAAAAGTAACAGAAGTTTGTGCTGCTGGATACACATAATTTCCACCTGATGCGATAGTAGTTGCACCTTGTTTTACGTTGATTTGTGGTGTCAATGTTCCTGTATTGCCTGTTTCTGTACCTGAAACTGATACCGTTGTTGTTGCAAAACCGCTATGTGTGATACTACCTGATTTTGCACCATTCAAACCTGATATAGGCGAAAAACGCACCGTTACAGTTTGAACAGTTGCCAAATCTGCTACTGTATAACTAACAGTTTGTGCAAAAGTTGTTCCATTATCTTTTGAAACCCTAAAATTAGTAGGTGCGGTTACAGTTACATTACTTGTAAGGTTGGTAGCAGTCAAAGTATAAGTTGCATTACTTGAATTTGAGCCATTATTTACACTACCAAAATTTGCTAAACTTGTAGGATTAGCCACCAATGTAGCCACATTACCCGCTTCTGTGCCTGAAACTGCTACATTTACACTTGCAAAACCTGAATGTGTAATATTGCCAGATTTTGCACCATTCAAACCTGATGTAGGCGAAAATCTCACACCTACCGTTTGAACAGTTGCCAATTCTGCAACCGTATAAGTAACAGAACTTGCATACGTTCCAGCAACCCCTTTTGCTACTTGAAAATTGGCAGGTGCAGTTACAACCACATTTGCAGTTAAATTTGTAGCAGTCAAAGTATAAGACGAAGCAGTTGAATTTGCACCATTATTTACACTACCAAAATTTGTAATCGTAGTAGGATTAGCAACCAAAGTAGCCATATTACCAGCCTCTGTTCCTGAAACTGCTACATTGGTTGTAGGGAAATTGCTGTGTGTAATATTACCTGATTTTGCACCATTTGTACCAGAAGTAGGCGAAAATCTCACGCCTACTGTTTGAACAGTTGCCAATTCTGCAATAGTGTAAGTAACAGAACTTGCATAAGTACCTGCTACACCTTTTGCCACTTGAAAATTGGCAGGTGCGGTTACAGTTACATCTGCTACAAGGTTTGTTGCAGTCAACGTATAAGATGATGCAGTAGAATTAACCCCATTATTCACACTGCCAAAATCTGGAATCGTAGTTGGGTTTGCTACCAATGTAGGTGTAGGTGCTGCATTACCTGTTTCAGTGCCTGAAAGTGCTACATTTACACTTGCAAAACCCGAGTGGGTAATATTGCCCGCTTTTGCACCATTTACACCTGAAACAGGCGAAAATCTTACCCCCACCGTTTGAACAGTTGCCAATTCTGCAACCGTATAAATAACAGAACTTGCATACGTGCCTGCGACACCTTTTGCTACTTGAAAATTAGCTGGTGCAGTTACAGTTACATTAGCAGTAAGATTGGTAGCAGTCAAAGTATAAGACGAAGCGGTTGAATTAGCTCCATTATTTACACTACCAAAATCTGCAATAGTAGTAGGATTTGCTACCAATGTAGGCGTAGGGATTGTTTCTGTACCTGAAACTGCTACCGTTGTTGTTGCGAAACCTGAATGTGTTACATTGCCCGATTTTACCCCAGCAGTGCCAGAAGTAGGTGCAAATCTTACACCAACCGTTTGAGCAGTTGCGAGTTCTGCAATAGTATAAGTTACACTACTTGCATACGTGCCTGCGACGCCTTTCGCTACTTGAAAATTGGTTGGGGCAGTTACCGTTACGTCAGCAGTCAAATTGCTTGCTGTCAAAGTATAAGACGAAGCGGTAGAATTTGCATTTGTATTCACACTGCCAAAATCCGTGATTGTAGTAGGATTAGCAATAAGGGTTGCGGTGGCTGAGAAAGAAGTAACATCTGTCCAAGCTGTGCCTACACGAACATAGTCAATAGAACCTGTAGGAGCATTTGCTGCAGTACCTTGTCTTATCACGAATTTGCTTATTTCTGCTGGGTCTGTACCTGTTTCAGTATTAACAAGAAAATCAGCCACGCCTGGCTCTGTTGCAGGTGGATTAGTATTTCCTGTGTACACATACATAGACACTACATCATTTATTGTACCTGTTACAAAAGTATGTTTTACAACAATAAAAATAGGTGTATTGAATGGATAAACTGTTGTGCCATAAGTTGGTGCTGTGCTTGTACGTGTAAATCCAAGTACAAAACCCGCACCAGAAGATTTTGCAAAAACCCTTGCAGAAAAATTTGTAACATTCCAAGTCGCTGTAACACTTGAAGTTTGCCCCAAATGGAGAAAATAATCACCTGTTGCTTGTGCTGTAGCTAAACTTACAATCGCAGAAGCATATACCGAGCCTGTTGTTTGTGCAGTAAAACTCGCATTTATATCTAAACCTGTTGTTGCAAGCGTTGAAGACCCTCCCAAAGTAGGTGCTGAACTATATGTAAGACTTGTAGCAGTTTGCAGTTGTGGATTTGTAGGGACGAGGTTTGGTGCTGTGCCAGTATAACCACTGTGTCCTCTCCAAATACCACTTGTAGGTGTGCCTGTGCCACTTATTTTGATAATACTGTCCCCTGCAAGTGTACCAGTACTTGTATAATTGAACTGTTCTGTAAATAATTGTGCCTTTACATTCCCTCCAAAAAAACAGAGTAAAAATAACAAACAACTAAAAAGAATTGTAATTTTTTTCATAAAGAAATAAAAAGATATTTTTTAAAATTTTTTTGCAAAAATACACTTAGTTTTTAGACTATAAAAGTAAAAACCAAATTAAATTTGTGTTAAGAAAAATTAGGTTTTTTTTATTTCATGTTGTTATCACTATTTTATGCAATCACAATTGAGAGAAAACATAAATATTCCCACAAAAAAACCATAAGATATTACATAAAAACAATACCTTTGTAAAAAATAAAAACCTCACCAAACCAAGTAAACCACTTAATATGCACTACCAAAATATCAGAGAAGAAGAACTCAAAAACAAAGTCGGAAACGATTATTTTTGGCTCCTGGATTATACCAAAATCATTGGAAACGTAGACTTTTGTGTCGCACCACACAATTCGCAAAGTCAAATGTTTGAACTCGCACCCTTCCTATGGGCAGAAGCCAAAAAAGGAACTGCTGACCCTTACAAATCCATTGCCCAACTTACCCTCACCATTGGCAAAGCTCGCACTTTTGACAAATACCTCCCACCCGCTTTCTTAGGGGCTTTTGATGGCGAAAAAATCGCCTTCGTGCCTTACAATGAAATACAAGAAATATTTTACCAAAATGATTTTAATTGGAATGTAACACCCTCCAACCATAATACAAAAGAATTTTTGGAAGTCTTGGACAAGGTAAAAAGTATTTTGGATAAACAAGCCCTCATTTTCTACTTTGGAAAAGACGATAGAGAACTTAACAATTTTATCAAAAACAATTTCGTAGTAGGCAAATTTGGCATCACCAAAACACGCATAGACAAAAATAATTTTATTTTCGTCTATAATAAATGGCTTTCTGTGGTAAAACCCACTATTGGCGTAAATTGGGAAGATGCCAAAAAAATAGGTATCATAGATGGCGATTTTTATCTGGCAGATTTGCTCTCACAAGAAAACCAAACCCTCAAAGATAAATTATATGTATTGCTCAAAACAGACACCTATTATTTAGATAGAAAAATTGATGAAGCAGGTTTTTTTAATTCAAAAACAGTTGTTTTTAAACAAAAAGACCAAACCGCACATACACAGTTTTGGAATGTGTATGACCGCCCCCCAAAAGAAGAATATTGGGACTATATCGTAGGGCGTAGGGATTTGCTCGTGCCACAAGATGTAAGAGAACGAAAAGGCAGTTTTTTCACTCCGCAAATCTGGGTAGAACTCTCCCAAAAATACCTCGCTGATACACTGGGCGAAGATTGGCAAGACGATTATTACGTGTGGGATTGTGCAGCAGGCACAGGCAACCTACTCGCAGGACTTACCAACAAATACAATATTTTTGCTTCCACACTCGACAAACAAGATGTAGATGTGATACACGACCGCATAAAAAACGGTGCTAACCTATTGGAAAACCACGTATTTCAGTTTGATTTCCTCAATGATGATTTTACAAAACTCCCCAAAAACCTACAAGAGATTATCAACGACCCCGAAAAACGTAAAAAATTAGTTGTCTATATCAATCCGCCTTATGCGGAAGCAACAACCGCAAAAACGGTAACAGGAACAAGTGAAAATAAATCAGGCGTTGCTAATAATAACAAAGCTAACAATGATTATAAAAGTAAAATTGGAAACGCCTCAAACGAAATATTTGCTTTATTTATGGCAAGGATTTATGATAAAATACCGAATTGTATTTTAGGGCAGTTTTCAACATTAAAATTTGTGCAAGGAACTAATTTTATTAAATTCAAAGAATATTTTTTAGCGAAGTATCTGGGTGGTTTTGTTATGCCTGCTGATACTTTTGACAATGTAAAGGGTAATTTTCCAATTGGTTTTACGATTTGGAATTTGAGTATAAAAGAAAAATTTGAAGAATTAGAAACACAAGTTTTTGAGAAAAATGAAAAATCTAATGGTACAAAAAAATTCTTTGGGGATTTACCTAAAAGCATAAATAAATGGTTAGTAAATTTTTATGTAAATAAGGATAATTCTAACAAAGCAATGTTAAGTACTCGTGGAAATGATTTCCAAAATCAAAAATATATTTATATTGCGACTATAATTGATAACAATGTGCATGATACAAAAGTAAATATTTCACAAAATAATCTTTTATCAATTTGTGTTTATTTTTCAGTTCGCCATTGCATAGAAGCCACTTGGTTAAATGACCGCGACCAATTTCTTTATCCAAATGAAGGTTGGGAAAAAGATACAGAGTTTCAAAATAATTGTTTGGCTTATGCTTTATTTCATGGGCAAAACAAAATCACAACAAAAGAAGGCACAAATCACTGGATACCATTCACAGAGCAGGAAGTAGATGCAGGGGAAAAGTTTGTGAGTAATTTCATGACCAATTTCATCAAAGGCAAACTCAAACAGGAAACAGACACAACCGATATATTTGGCAATGCAAAACCTGTACGCACTACGCCCCTTGTATTTTCCGCACAAGCGACTGCGGTATTTGATGCAGGGCGAGAACTTTGGCGATACTATCACAAGTGTATCAAAATGAATACTTTGTTGTTTGGCACAAAACCCAACGCAAACGCAAGTTTGTATGACATCAGAGCGTATTTTCAAGGGCGAAACACCGCAGGCAAAATGAACCACAAAAGCGATGATGCAATATATAATGGTTTGATAGGCAAACTGCGTGATGAATTAAAAATATTAGCCCAAAAAATATCCCCAAAAGTATATGATTATGGTTTTTTGAAAGGGTAATGTTTTTTAAAATGTAGGGGCAGGGCTTGCCCCTGCCCAATCTTGCGGTTGCCCGTTGTATGATTGGTAGGGGCAACCCTTGCGGTTGCCCGTTGCGGTTGCCCGTTGCGGTTGCCCGTTTGTATGATTACCGTTGCGGTTGCCCGTTGCGGTTGTCCGTTGCGGTTGCCCGTTGCGGTTGCCCGTTGCGGTTGCCCGTTGTATGATTGGGCAGGGGCAAGCCCTGCCCCTACAAATTACCCGTTTGTATGATTACCGTTGCGGTTGTCCGTTTGTATGATTACCGTTGCGGTTGCCCGTTGTATGATTGGGCAGGGGCAAGCCCTGCCCCTACAAATTACCCGTTTGTATGAAAAAAATGACAAAAACCTAATAAAAATGTACCGTAGCAAAAATAATTATTTTTTTACAATAAATATTTTATTTTTTTGTTATATTTGTAATAAGTATTTACCTTGTTAATCTGTTGTATTGCCTTGTCAATCTGTTGTATTGCCTTGTCAATCTGTTGTATTGCCTTGTTAATCTGTTGTATTACCTTGTCAATCTGTTGTATTGCCTTGTCAATCTGTTGTATTGCCTTGTCAATCTGTTGTATTGCCTTGTCAATCTGTTGTATTGCCTTGTCAATCTGTTGTATTGCCTTGTCAATCTGTTGTATTGCCTTGTTAATTTATTATATTATCTTAATTTTTTCATTTTTAACTAATAAATTTTATATATGAGTTCCATTTCAGAAAGTAGTTTTGGTGCTACACTTGAAAACGCCAAAAAAATATTTACCATTGTATCCTCTTATACCAATTACCAAGCACCACGCCCAGAAGATAGCCTAACAGAATATCAAAGCCTTATCGTTTTGTGTGATAAAGAAAACACACAAGTAGCCACCTATCTAAGCGAATACACAATGGCAGTAGATAAACGCACCAAAGGTTTTTCAAATGATGACAAAAACAACTTAAAAAAACTACTTTCACCCATTGCCAAAGCAGTAGAAAGCCAATACGACAAAACCTCCAAAGAATATACCACTATTGCGAGCATTGTGAGTCGTATGCGTTCCCAAAAAATAGAAAAAACCCCTACCAATCCTACCGAAGACAAAAAAGAAAGCATATCAAGGTCAGAACTTTCGTATGGCTCACGCCTGCAAAACTTCAAAGACCTGATAACCAACTTAGAAACCTTTGTAGATTATAAACCTGTGAACAGTGATTTGAAACCTGCCAAACTCAAAGAATTAGTTGCAGAATTAGAAACGCTCAACAGCCAAGTAAGTGCTACATTATCCCCCCTTACCATAGCAAGAAGCAAAAGAAAAGATTTGTTTGATGACCTCAAAAAACGCACTTTACGCATCAAAGCCAATGTTTCATCTATTTATGGCAATAGTTCCGTAGAATTTAAGCAAGTGAAAGGGATAAAAGTGTGATGTTAATAATTTGATTAAACTAAGCCAAGCCCAAAAGTAGTTTATCGCAAAAAAACTTGCAGATGACCAAACCTTATGCAGTATAAACCCTTAGAATGTTACAAAAAATTTCCAATTTTTTATAACACCCTAAGGGTTTAAATTCTTTCAAAACTATCTCCATAGCGTTTTTAACTAAAACCTAAACAGATACAAACTTATAATCCATTATCCTTTTCGTTTGCCACATCTGCAACAAAAAAAGTATCAAAATCAATAAAAATTCAAGCCCAAAAATCCATATACTTACACCATTTTGCAAACCCAAACCCCTCGTTTGCAAAATTCCGTTGGCATATTCTCCCACGCTATACACCATTATTGCCACACAAACAAACACTACACCCAAAAAAACAGCAATTTGTTGTCCCAAAAAACGCAAAATTTGATTGGGTAAATACCCAATTTGCAACAGCAATATAATTTCGGGTTTTGCCTCAGCCAACACCACATTAAATTGCAACACCATCACCACAAACGCCAACAACATAAACACAAAACCCACGACACCCAATACCGCCATGATTATCTGCACAATGCCACCAGTTTGGGCAATACGCATATTTTGCTCATTGGCTACATAACTTTTTTGTGCAAAATAATTCGAAATACGTGTATCAGCAGGATTTTTTACTTTCACCACCAAACGAGAAGGATTCAAAGATTCAGTTGTGCCACCTATATTTTTATTTGCCCATTGCATAAATGAGTTTGGTACAAGAATCGTAGAATATCGTTGCGAAAAGCCCACCACACGCCCTTTAAACTGTTTTTTACCATTTTTGCCAGCGATTTGAATATTTACAGATACAAGTTTAGCAGTATTTTCTGATATTTGGGGCATATTTTTACCCAACGCATACCCAAAATTATACAAATCCAACATACCCCTTGCCAAAATAATCGGAATTGTCTCATCATCAGGTTGCCATTTAAAATTTCGGGGAAGTTCATCTAAAAATTCATCTTCTATACTCTCAAAAAACAATTCTGACACAAAACCCACTTGTTTTGCGAAAGCAACCACACTATATTGATTTGGCATAAAAAAACCTATTTTCTCTATAAAAGGTTGATTTTGAAGTTCCGTAATTTCTTTGGGTTGAAAATCATTTTTTTGTAAAAAAATCGTATTGCCCATTGATACTTGTTTGCCAATCGTAATAAATTCAGACGCATTATTTTTTTGTTGCAATGCTTCTTGGATTTGTATATGAATATGCACCGACATCAACACCAAAAAAAGCCCTATACCAAAACCTACACCAGAAAATATTTTTTGGAACAGCGATTGTTTATGTTGAAAAATTTTTTTTAATGTCATGATAAAAAGCCCCCTACCCCCCAAAGGAGAAACAAATACAAAAGTGAAACGATAAAATAATAAGCCTTTAAAAATCAAAAATACTAAAAAACCCTCAAACTAATACCCAAAATTTACCGAAAAAGCTCATTACCGACAACTAAACACTTTCCAACTGCTCACGCAAAATCTGTAAACCTTCTACAAAACTATGTGGTTGATAATTGATTTCCCTCATAGCTTTATCCAATACAAAACCTGTTTTAGGCGGTCTTGGAGCGGTTTGTGTGAATTTTGAGCCATCAGTTTCTACGATTAAATCTTTATCCAAACCAAAAAAATCAGCAGTTGCCACTGCCATATCATAAGGCGTAAGCATATCTTTTCCAGAAATATTAAAAACTCCTGTTTTTTCGTTTTTAGCCAACAAATAACAGCCCATTGCCAAATCTTCTGCCAAAGTAGGTGTGCGCCATTGGTCATTTACCACTTGTATCGTTTTACCTTCCGAGAGTGATTTTCTAACCCAAAGAATAATATTTGACCTACTCATTTCCTCTGCAATACCATACACCAATACCGTTCTTGCAACAGCATAGCGAAGTTTTGGCGTATATTGCAACACTTTTTCAGAAAAAAGTTTGCTTTCCCCATAAAAACTCAAAGGATTTGGTTTTGCTTCTTCTGTATAAGGACCATCTTTTCCATCAAAAATAAAATCAGTAGAAAGATGCACAAAAAAAGCATCTTTTTGGGCAGTTGCCTCAGCCAAATACAAGGTAGCATTTACATTCAAATCAATACAAAGATTTTTTTGATTTTCGCAGTCATCTACTTGCGTCATAGCTGCGGTATGGATTACCGCAGAAATATCAATATCTGCAAAAACTGTTTTTACTTCGTTTGCATTTTGAATATCAAGCGAAATAAAATGCTCTTTTGGCACATTAGAAAGACGATTTTCACCTCTTGCGGTTGCAATAAATGGGATTTGGTTTTTTTGAAACAATCTTACAAGTTTTTGCCCTAAAAGACCATTAGAACCCGTAATAAGAATAGGTTTTATCATGTATGAAGTATGTTTTTTGTTTCTTTTGTTGTTTTAAAGAGTAGGTTTTGTTGTTTTTAGACTTTTTTTCTGCAATTTTACAAAAAAAAACACGTTTTTTTTTACCAAAAAACACAAGTTTCTATTTTTATTCAGATTATTGTATAATTTCGCAAAATAAAAAAAGTTCAACATTGAAGGTTCAAAGCTCAAAGCCCAAATAAATAATTCAAAGCTAATTTCTTTTTAATTTTCCATTTCGTAATTTATTTTCAAACTCCTTAAAAACTTAAAAACAAAGATTTTAAATTTTATACTATTCATAATGAAAAAAATCATACTTATTATTGTTCTTCTTCTAAGCGGTCTTACCATTTTTTGGGTAAAAGATTTACAAGAACAAGCAGACAAAAAAAAGGCAGAAACCGAAAAAAAAACACTTGTAGTCAAAACACCTGTTACGGTTGATGAAAAAATTGATGCTACTGCACAACCTTACACAAGGGCAATAGAAAGCATTATATTTTTCACTGTACCTATCAATGGGCAAGAAGTCCCTTTTGTATTAATTTGGTTAATACTTGGTGCAGTATTTTATACAGTGTATATGGGTTTTATCAATATTACAGGTTTTGGACACGCAATTGATGTGGTACAAGGCAAGTATGACGACCCAAATCACAAGGGCGAAGTTTCACATTTTCAAGCATTAACCGCAGCATTGTCTGGCACAGTAGGCGTGGGCAATATTGGAGGTGTTGCGATTGCAATTGCAGTTGGAGGTCCTGGTGCTACTTTTTGGATGATTGTAGCTGGGTTTTTGGGTATGTCGTCCAAATTTTTGGAATGTACATTGGGCGTAAAATACCGCAACATCAATGCTGATGGCTCTGTATCGGGAGGACCTATGTATTATTTGGAAAAAGGACTTGCAAAAATGGGTGATAGCATGGGCATGTTAGGGAAAGTTTTGGCGGTATTTTTTGCAATAGCTTGCGTGGGTGGAAGTTTTGGTGGTGGCAATATGGCACAAGTCAATCAAGCTACACAACAACTTATCAATGTAACAGGCGGACAAAATAGCTTTTTGTATGGTCAAGGCTGGATTTTTGGCTCTGTATTGGCGGTTTTGGTAGGTTTGGTGATTATTGGTGGTATCAAAAGCATCGCACAAGTTACAGATAAAATTGTACCTTTGATGGTGATTATTTATCTTTTGGGTGGTTTGATTGTGATTATTGGCAATTATACCATGATTCCAGAAGCATTTAGCAAAATATTGAGTGGTGCATTCACACCAGAAGGCATAAAAGGCGGTTTTATTGGGGTTTTGATTACAGGTTTTCGCAGGGCTTGTTTTTCCAATGAAGCAGGTGTAGGTTCTGCATCTATTGCACACTCCGCAGCACGTACAGACGAGCCTATTAGTGAGGGAATTGTAGCACTTTTAGAACCTTTTATTGATACAGTAGTGATTTGTACAATGACTGCCCTTGTGATTGTGATTACAGGCGTATATGTGGGTGCTGACCCTACAAAAGTAGATGGCGTTTCATTGACTTCTAAGGCATTTGGTACAGTGATGGATTGGTTTCCTGTGGTATTAGCAGTAGCAGTCATGCTTTTTGCCCTTTCTACCATGATTTCTTGGTCATATTATGGTTTGAAATCTTGGACGTATCTATTTGGTGAGAACATGATAGCAGATGTAAGTTACAAAATCATCTTCTGTATATTTGTGGTGATTGGCTCTGCTGTCAATGCTACACAAGTATTTGCATTTAGCGATGCCATGATTTTCGCTATGTGTTTTCCTAATATTTTGGGTTTGTATCTCCTTGCACCAGAAGTTAGAAAAGATTTAACAGAATATTTTAGAAAGATAAAAAGTGGTGAAATTAAAAAGTTTCATTAAGAAAATTCATTAAAAGTAACTTTTAATTTTTTCCAAAAAAATAAAAAAAACGCAAGAAATTTTATACAAATTTCTTGCGTTTTTTATTGGGAATTTTACAAACTAAAATTATTTATTGAGCCAATTTAAGGCTTCCTCTTCATCAGAAAAATGATAAATTACAAATTGATTAGCTACTTTCATGTCTTCAAATTCCTCAAAAAGTTGCATTGTACTCATATTCGCAATAAACTCCTCTGGTACAATATGCGCATATTTTTCCACACCTGCTTTTATCCAAATTGGGTTTAAAAGATGTGCAAGCCAAACTTGTTCTTCAGGAGCAATTGGATAGATAAAATTTCTACACAAGTCATATATCTTTTTTGGTTTGTGTATTACAGAAATATTGCCCCAATTTTCCATTTCAACCTTAAATTCTTCAGGAGACATTCTTTCAGTAGTTTCAAACCAATAAGTAAATAGCGTTTGGGAATTTTCTTGGTAAATGTGTTTTGCAAATTGATTTTCGCTAATAATTTTGCCTTCTGCAAAATTAATGTGTTGATTATTACTTTGTTCGTTTTTGGTGTTTTCCATAATGGATAAAATATTTTTTTGATAAATAACAAATTACATAAGGATAACCATAAAATAGATTTTTCCAATTTTTACTAAAAAAAATCAATATGCAAGAAACAACTGATAATTTGGGTTTGAATGCGTTTCCGAGAGTTTAAAATCATAAGTTCCTATAACCTCAAAACCATTTTTTTTATAAAAATTAATAGCTCTTTTATTTTCTTGCCATACAAACAACCAAATACCTGCTTGCTGATTATTTTTGGACAATGCGACATTAAAATTAAAAAGTTCTAAGCCTAATTTTTTATCATAAAACTCTTCTAAAATATACAACCTTTCCAATTTTGTGATGTTTTTTGATGAAACTGCTGAAACTTCAACATTCAATATGATTTTGGAATAACCAACAGGTTTATCTTCGTAATAAATAATATGATAAATATTATTTACATCAGCCAATTCGTCTTGTAATGCACTTTCAGTAAATTTTTTATCCAAATAAAACGCAATATCTGCATTGGGGGCGCTTTTTCCATGCGATTCTATGAATGTTTGCCTGCCAATATCTGACAACAACTTAAAATCATTTTTTGTGGCTAAAACAATGGAAATCATATTTTTTTTTAATTTTATATAGAAAGTTTATTTTGATTTCTTATTTCATTTCAAGATTTTTAAAAAGTTGGTTATGGTGTTTTTTAAAAATACTTTTCAGCATAAATAGAATTGGTAAAAACGATTTGAATTGGATATTTTCCCCCACAATTGTATAATCATTATCTTGTTTCAAACTAAATTTTATTTCAATTTTGGTCAATTTGAATACTGTGGCATGCATAATAATAACCTTGTCTATGATATTTTTTTCAATTATTATGGGATATGTAAATGAAAAAGGAATGAACATAAATTTTAACGTTTCATGCACCAAATAATTATTCTCTGATATTTTATCAATTTGGAAAATGACTGGGTGAATAGATACAAATTTTTGCATATCAGTCAAATAATCAAAAATAAATTCAGGTTTTTTTTTTAATCTAAATGAAAGTTGCATAGTTAATTATAGGCTTATGTAAAATCAAAAATTGTGTTAATTTCTATAAATACATAAATTATTTTTTAGTTTTCTGAAAGAAATACACAAACTCAAAAAATATTGCAGACAGAAATTATATATGTTTTTCTTTTACTGAATGCCATTCATGCGATATTTGGGTCATTAAGAGTGCATTATCAAATTGGACTGAGCCTTTTGGAAAAACACTTTCATTTTCAAAAAAGCTTGATTGAACATTTGTAACATGCAAAGGTTCTATTTTCCAATTAAATGTTTTGAGTTCCAATCCCTCAAATTTATCTCCGTTGGGGGAATATCCTATTGAGCCATTTTCAAAAAAAGCAGACGCTTCATCAAGATTTTCAAAAATCGAATCTGGATTCAGTATTTCTGTTTTATTTGCATCAATGGAAATACTTGTACCATCTGAGCTTTTGAAAGCAACATGATAATATCCATTCCCTTCTTTTACATCAAATTTTGCAAGATAGTGTTTTCCTGGAAAAATAAATCCACCTGCAAAGTTATTCAAATAGGAAGAAGTATCTCTACGAGGAACAAAAACGCCTTCTTTTAGCTCGTTGTCTGTTGTCCATTCAACCGCTATTCGGTGCGCTCCATTTTCTGATGATATGCCCAAAAAACTTGGGAGTCCTTTTGGTCTGATATATTTGAGTCTAATCAAACAAATTCCAACAACGACTTTACCTTTATAAATTTTAGGTCTAAAAGGTTCAGGAATTATTTTTCTGATAATATCTGCCTCAACGGTAAAATTGACCAAAATTCTCCTGTCAATAATTCCTTGTATTGTTGGAATTCTCATAGTATTAAATATGCTATTTTTTGTATATATAACCAAATATTATATTTGAGGTTTTGCAATTTGTGATTTAACTGCATTTTTTTCAGTTTGCCAAATCAAGATATGAAAAACTGAAAAAACTAACAACTCAAAATCCTTACTTCAATATCGTTTGATTTCTATCAGCACCAGTGGAAATAAGTTTTATTGCCACGCCTACATTTTCCTCAATAAATGTAACATATTCCGCAAGAGCTTTTGGCAGTTGTGAAAAAGTTTGCAAACCTTCCAAGCTACAATTCCAACCTTTGAATGTTTTATAAACAGGTTTTACTTCGGTATTCACCAAACAATAAGGCAACCTATCCGTTTTTGTACCGTCAGGCAATTCGTAATGCGTACAAACAAGGATTTCCTCAAAAGTATTTAATACATCAGCTTTCATCATCAGGAGTTGCGACACACCATTTATCATAATGGCATATTTCAAAGCAGGTAAATCCAACCAGCCACATCTGCGTTTCCTGCCTGTGGTTGCCCCAAATTCCATGCCTATTTGGCGTATTTTTTCGCCCAACTCGTTGTCTTGTTCGGTAGGAAAAGGACCGCTTCCGACCCTTGTGCAGTATGCCTTAAAAATCCCCAACACTTCACCAATGTGTTTAGGCGCAATGCCAAGCCCTGTCAAAGCCCCTGCACTTGTCGTATTAGAACTTGTAACAAAAGGATATGAACCAAAATCAATATCCAACAAAGCACCTTGCGCACCTTCCGCAAGTATGCTTTTGTTTTGGGCAATGTAATCATTTACCAAATATTCCGTATCAGCCAAAGGCAGTGTTTTGAGGAAATCAATTGCCTCCAAAAATGGATTTTCCAAAGGTGCAAGGTCATACTCAAATTTCCAATCTTTTAATATTTCTTCGTGTGAGGCTTTGATTTGGGCATATTTTTCTTTAAAATTTGGCAACAAAATATCACCAATTCGCAAACCATTTCGCCCTACTTTGTCTTTGTATGTAGGTCCTATGCCACGTTGCGTAGAACCTATTTTTTGGTCACCTTTGCGTTGTTCAGAAGCAGTATCAAGCAATTTGTGTGTAGGCAAAATAAGGTGTGCCTTGTGCGAAATATGCAAATTTTGACGTACATCTACGCCCTGCAAAGCCAATTTTTCTATTTCTTGACGCAATACACCTGCATCAATCACAAGCCCATTGCCAATAATATTTTTGACATTTGGGCGAAAAATTCCTGATGGAATTTGGTGCAATACATATTTATTGCCTTCAAATACCAATGTATGCCCAGCATTGGGACCTCCCTGAAATCTTGCTACTACTTCGTAATTTGGGGCTAAAAAATCAACAATTTTCCCTTTCCCTTCATCTCCCCACTGTAAACCTAACAATATATGAACGCTCATTTTTTTTATTATGAATTATAAATTATGGATTATTCTTGATTATGGATTATAAACTATGGATTTTTTTTTATTATGAATTATAAATTATGGACTATTACCCATTTTTATTTTATTTTATGAAAAAAACTTTTCAAAAAAAATGCAATTTAAACAAATTTTTGCGAAAAAATATCTGTTTAAATTGCAAAATTTTTAATTTTATGTCAATTACATAACGCTTAAACGCTAAAAGGGAAACAAACAAATTTAGACTGAATAAACTGATTACTGAATAAACTGATTACTTTATTGCTTAGAAACCTCGCCTTGCATCACAAGTTTTTGTTCTTTTTCTACTGAATTTGAAATAATAAGCAAGTACTTACTTTGCTTGCCAATCAAATCACCTTTGTAAGCGGTATCAAATGTAACTGTTATTTCACTTACTTCATTAGGCTGAATAGGCTCTTTTTTCCACTGTGAGGCGGTACAACCACAACTTGCTTGCACTTGTAAAATTTGTAGGGGTTTTGTACCTGTATTTTTGAAATAAAAAGATGTTACAATTTTTTCACCTTGCCTTACTTTTCCAAAATCATACACTGTTTCTACAAAAGTCATTTTTGGCGTAGTAAGTTCAAGATTTTGAGGAAGGTCTTGGGCTTTATTTTGGGCTTTTGCATGGTTTAACCCACAAAATATAAATACGCAAGTATAAATAAATAAAGAAATTGATTTTTTCATAAATTGAAATTTGTGAAATAGGGTTAAAAACGATATTAAGCGTCTTGTTGTAACGTTTAATTTTACGCTTTTTTATGCAAAATTACGCTTTTTTTGTGTTTCAAAAAAATTTCTTTTAAATTTCGACAAGTTTGCGGTTAATTCGCTTTATGCAAGTTTGCTTTTGCAATTTTTTTGATGGCATCTACCAATTTGTCCAAATCCGCCAATTCATTGTAAAATTGTGGTGTAATACGCACACCTTGCATAAATGGAAGGTCAAAACCTACAGTATGAATATGGTATTTTTCAAACAAAATTTTTGCAATTTCTGTACCTTTCATGCCTTTTATGCCCACATTTGCGATAGCACAAGCCCTATTTATGGGTGTATTCAAAAATACATTTGGGGTATGTGTTGCCTGCATACCCAATATTTTTTTTGTCCAATAATGTTGCAAATACTGCAAACGTGCTTGTTTGAGCGGTGTGCCAAAAATATTATGGTGTTGAATAGCATCAAAAACAGTCATAAAAATAGCCATTGGCACAGCACTTACATTTTCCAATTTGGCGATGTCATCTTTTGGCTTGTGTACACTGGCAAAAAGTGGCGATATTTGTGCTATTTTTTCTTTTTTAATAAAAATAATACCTGCAGTAAGCGGTGCAGAAAGCCATTTGTGCAAATTGGCAACCCAATAATCACAATCCAAATCTGCAAGGTTAAAATCTATGTGTGCGAGTGCATGGGCAGAATCCACCAAAACCTCTATATTGTGCTTATGTGCCATTTCTATTATTTTTTTCACAGGCAATATTTGTCCTGTCCAATGAATAATATGCGTAATAACCAATAATTTAGTATTTGATGTAATTGCTTTCTCAAAACATTCCACAATTTCTGCATCATCTTTTGGGTGTAACGGAATATCTATCATCACAGGTTTAATGCCTTCTTTATGAGATTTTTGGATAATTGCTTCAACGCCTGTCGGATAATCTTGTGTGCAAGCAAGAATTTCATCGCCTTTATTGAGTTGTATGCCCGAAATCAAAATATTTAGTCCATCAGTTGCATTGCGACAAAAAGCAATACTTTGCGGATTGACACCCAAAAACGTACCAAATTCAGCTTTCAAATTTTTTAAAACTTGGTCTTTTCCCTCACGCATAAAATACGTATTTGACTTATTTAATGCTTTTGTGTGGTTGATTTGTGCCTCTAAAAGTACATTTGGCATTGTGCCATAATACCCATTTTCAAGGTTGATAAAATCTTTTTGCGTGTCATAATCTTGCCTCACAAGCGTCCAAAATGGTTCGTGTTGGGCTATTTCGGTGGTACTGAGGCGTGACAATGCTTCTAATTGTGTTTGAAGTAAAGACATAGTTTTGTGTTTTTAAAATTATTTGTTCTTAAAATTATAAATTTTTATAACTTTCTAATTCTCTGCCAAAGAAAACTGTAATTTGACCAAATTTTGATAAATACCTTGTGGAATTTTGACTAATTCTTCATGCGTTCCCAATTCTTTTATCACCCCTTTATCCAATACCGCGATACGGTCAGCATGGCGAATAGTTGCCAATCTATGTGCAATAATAATGGTTGTACGATTTTGCATAAGACGTTCTAATGCTTCCTGTACCGCTTTTTCAGATTCTGCATCTAAGGAACTCGTTGCTTCGTCCAAAACCAAAATCGCAGGATTTTTGAGGATTGCCCTCGCAATAGCAATGCGTTGTCGTTGTCCGCCAGAGAGTTTTATCCCCCTTTCGCCTACCACGGTTTCCAATTTTTCAGGGAAATTTTGGATAAAATCCCAAGCGTTTGCTTGTTTGGAGGCTTCTATAATGTCTTGTTCAGTGGCATCAGGATTGCCATATAGGATATTTTCCCTAATTGTCCCCCCAAACAAAATCACTTCTTGTGGCACTACACCTATGTTTTTGCGTAAATGTTTCAAATCCAAGTCAAGCAAATTTTCATTTTCCAATAAAATATTACCTGAAAGTAATGTATAATATCGTCCAATGAGTTGCACAAGCGTACTTTTTCCTACGCCACTATGCCCCACGAGAGCGATTTTTTCGCCTGCTTTTATGCTAAGACTAAAATCCTTCAAGACTTCTATGTCTGGGCGTGTAGGGTAAGCAAAACGCACATTTTCAAGGCTAATATTTCCTTTTATAATCGGTTTTTTGTTTAATTCTTGTGCGTTTTTAGGTTCATATTCTGTGGTTTCCTCCAAAACCTCCAAAATACGTTCCGAAGCCCCAACCGTTTTTTGTAATTGTCCATACAATTCGCTTGTACCACCCACAGACCCGCCAATAAATGCAGAAAAAATGATAAAAGTAGTAAGTTCTCCTACTGACATTTGCCCATTTTCCACCAAAATTGCCCCATAGCCAAGTACGCCCATAAGACCTCCAAACAGCAATAATATCACAAAAGACACAAAAAGTCCTCTATACATTGCCACTTGTACCGCAGAATTTGTAACAATATTCAAAGATTTTTGATAACGCCCAATTTCGAGGCTTTCATTGGCAAAAGATTTTACAGTATGAATGGCTTGGAAAGTTTCTTCTACAATAATATTGGCATCAGCTAAGGCATCTTGTGATTTTTTTGCTAATTTTCTAATAAATCTACCAAAAATAATAGCAATAATCATAAGCAAAGGAAAAGTAGAAATCATCACCAATGTAAGGCGTGTAGATTGAATAAAAAGGTAGCTTGTACCAATCAAAATCGTCATAATTTGGCGAAAAAACTCTGCCATACTAAACGAAACAGTATCTTGCAGTTGCGCTACATCAGAAGTTAGCCTGCTATTGAGTTCACCTACACGTTTTTGTTCAAAAAATGTGATGGGCAGATGCAAAATCTTATCATATACTTGCAAACGAATATCCGACATTGCCCTTTCGCTCACTTGCGAAAATAAGAAAATCCTAAAAAAGGATAAGAATGCTTGGAGAGTAAGTACTACTGCAAAAACTACTGCAACGTCAGTAATATTTTTGAAAAAAGGCGTTGTGTTGCCAGTTGCTACATCTAAAAATTTGCCTGAAAGTATAGGCACAACCAAGGAGGTCATGGTGGAAATGACCAAAAAACACATACCAAGTATCAATTTCCAACGGTAAGGGTATACAAAACTTAATATTTTCTTTACTTTTTGCCAATCTTTGGTAGAAAGTTTGCGTTTTTTGTCATCAGGATTTTCTGTGATTAAATTATTTTTTTTTGCCACGATTTTATAATGGATTTATGGTTGTGATTTTTTATTGTGTATTGTTCTGTTGCACGTTTTTTTATTTATAAAATGCAAAGATAACTAAAAGTAGCTTGCTATATGATATCGAACAATATAAAGAAAGAAAAAAATAAGTAGGAAAATTAAAAAAAAACGAAAAAAATTTTAAAAAATGTGATTTATCGGAAAATTTTTTTTATTACTTTTTTCCCTTTTCTTACACACAAAACATATTTTAGTGCATTTAAACATATTTTTTACAGTATTTTTTTAGCCAAAAACCTATGTAAAAATGCTTTTATTCTTTGACATACATACTTATTATTTGGCAATTATTGATAAACGCATAAAAAAATTATATTTTTGCAAAAAAAAACTTAGAAAAAAAAATCCCTTTAAAACCTAAAAAAATATTAAAACATGATTATTTTAAAAATTGCTTTCAAATCAAGCCTTTTTTTTTGTTTGCTTTTTACCTTCCTACAAACAAATACCTCTTTTGCCCAAAGGTTTCAAGAACCTGCTGACATCAAAACAAACCCAAGCATTTACCCTGATAATACTGAGCGACAAAAAGTATTAAAATGGAGCAAAAATGCGGATAATGCACACGTAAAAATTTTCTCAAAGTCTGATTTTATGGATTTTGACGCAGACAAAAAAGCTATGATAGAAGCTCATGGGTATATTATTATTTATCAAGGCAATTATTTGCGTTGGTCAGAAATACAAGCGTATGAAGGACTAAAAGGACAAATCGTACAACGTAGTTATGACGAATACAAAGCGTATTTGGTACAAAATAATATCCAACACTACCACGAACTATTTGGATATTAAAAAAATACCCATATTATTTTTGTCTTTTCGTTAATTTTTAAGGTCATTACTTTTTTATTCACATTAATTTTTACAAAATATTATTCATAAATTAAAATATGAACATTTTTACCCATTCCCTTTTATTATTTTCAATATTATGTTTCTTCTTTAACCCTTTCTTTTCAAAAAAAGTCTATGCCCAAAGTGCAAGTTGTGCTACTGCTACAGTGCTTACTGCAGGTGCTGCAGGTGCTGCATGCGTTAATACAACAGGTTCATTGGGGGGATTCACCAACACAACGAGATGTGGTGTAACTTCCAGAGAAGGTTTTTACCAATTCCAAGCAACTAATACTTCCCATACTATAACAATAGTAGGAAATTCAAATTTTGATGCTATATTAAGTGTGGGTACTGCTTGTGCTACGCCTACAAACCTTGCGAATTGTATAGATACAGGTGGGAATGCAGGCACAGAAACCGCTACTTTGACGGGCTTAACTATTGGCAATTTCTATTTTATTGCTGTTAGAAACTTTAACTCGCCAGGAGGTAATAATGCTAATAACAATGGCTTCAATATTTGTGTTACTACGCCTTTGACAGCGCCTACAAATGATATTTGTGGAAGTGCCATATCGCTCACCCAACAAGCATCAGGGGCATGTACCATTACCTCTGGCAGTATATCAGGTGCTACGCAATCCCTTACGCCTTGTGTAGGTTCAGGTAGTGGTTTTGATGTGTGGTATAGCTTTATAGCAGTAGGTACTACTGCTATTGTGCGTAGAAATGCCAATTTTGATTCAGTTGTGGAAGTATTTAGTGGTGGTTGTGGCGGTCTTGTATCTTTGGTTTGCCAAGATAACGAAGGTGATATAAACTTATCAGGACTTACCAATGGCAATACATATAGGGTTAGGATTTTTTATTATTCGTCAGGTTATCCTACCAATCCTACTTTTACGCTTTGTGTTACTACACCACTTCCGCCACCTGCCAACAATGATTGTACAGGAGCAACCACACTCACCCACCAAACTTTTGGCAATTGTGTGCGTAGCAGCGGTACTGTTACTAATGCTACACAGTCGTTGGCAGGTTGTAGTGGTACTGCTACTTTGGATATTTGGTTTAGGTTTGTAGCTACATCAACAGTTGCTGATGTACGCATAGATTGGGCAGAAAATAGTAGTGTAATACAAATATTTAGCAGTTCTAATAATCTCTGTACAGGTACGCTTACCTCCCTTGTATGCGAAAGCATAAACGCAAATGCAGTTGCAACGAGTCTTACGATTGGCAATACCTATTTTGTGCGTGTATATCCTTCTTTTGGTTCTACTACACGCCCTGATTTTGCAATATGTGTAACTACTACCAGCACAGCCACCAATAACTTATGCCCAAGCCCCACCACAATTACCCACCAAGGAGCAAATAATTGTACCCAAATTGCGGGAACTTTCACAGGTACTACACAAAGTTTGGCAGATTGTGCTGGAGTGCTTACTACTGCCAATGATGTGTGGTATAGTTTTACTGCAACTAATACTTCAGCACTTATTCATAGAGTAGCTACGTTTGACACAAACCTACAAGTATTTACTGCTACAAGCACTTGCGCTGCACTTACTTCTGTGTCATGCCATACACTTACAGCAGATTTGCAAGTTACAGGGCTTACAATTGGCAGCACCTATTTATTGCGTATTTATCCAGATAGCAATACATTGCCTTCTGACCCTCGTTTTTCTATTTGTGTGAGTACGCCTGCCACTATCACAAACCAAACCTGTGCCAATGCAGCACCTATTTGTGGCACAAACAACTATAGCTTCCAAGCAATTACAGGCGGTACTGCCCCTGCAGGCAATAATTATGGTTGTTTAAGCACACAACCTGCCCCTGCTTGGTTTTATTTTCAAGTCGCAACTTCTGGTGATATTATTTTTGGTTTGGAATCTTCTGATGATGTGGATTTTGCAGTATGGGGACCTTACACAAGTTTTACTACTGCTACTGCAAATTGTGGTAATCTCCCCGCACCTGTATCATGTAGTTATAGCATTTATAATGTAGAAAATCCTGCTGTACCAAATGCCATTGTAGGTCAAGTATATGTTATGCTCATTACCAATTTTGCCAATATAAATCAAGTAGTAAATCTTAGAAAAATAGGTGGTTCTGGTGGTACTGCTTGTTCTATTGTGTTAGGAAATCCTCTCGTAATGTTTAATGGCGAAAATAAAAAACAAAATAATGTATTGAAATGGACTATCAATGAAAACCAAGAAATGGCTTATTTTGAAATTTTGAAATCCCAAAATGGAAAAGATTTTCAAGTAATTGGAAAAATGGACGCAACCACAAAACCCAATACGCAAGAATATGTTTTTAATGATTTGCAGACAAATTGTGGAACTTCTTTCTATAAAATTAGAAATTTCCAAAAAGGAAATGAACAAAAAGATGTTATAATGACCGAATCAAACATTATCCAACTTATACGACAAGAAGAAATGTGTGATAACATCATCAAAGTTTATCCAAATCCTTGCACGGATTTACTAAATGTATTTATTGATGCACCAGAAAATACGGAACTTGCCTACAAAATTCATGATATATCAGGGAAAATATTGCAAAATGGTATTGTAACGCTCAAAGACAAAAAAAGTGAAATCGCTGTTTCACACCTTCCAAAAGGCATGTTTGTATTTGAAACATTTATCAATGGTAAAATACAAAGGCAAAAAATTGTAAAAAATTAGGCTCTTAATAAACTTTGGACTGATTATTTTAATGACGAAAACAGTTTTAAGAGAATTTTGACCCTTAGGGTCAAAACAGCACAAGCGGAGATTTCTATTGACTTTTAGATATGAAACCAAGCAAAAAACTAAAAAAACTGTCTAAACATTAAAATAACAATCAATAATAACGCAAAAATAAATCTGAATTTTTATTAGTCCAAAGTTTATTTTGATAACGACATAACTTTTTTGTTTTTCCCTAAAAATATAAAATGATTATATCTATTTAGGTAGTGAATTTAGCATTAAATTTTGTTTTAATTTATTTTAAAAAATAACATAAAGATTTGCTAACTAAATAAATAGATACAAAGGATTTAAAATCGCATAGCCTTCGTTCTTTTTAAGCATGCGGATAAAGCAGATTGAACGGATTTTTTTGGATACAATTTAAAAATGTCGTTATCAAATTAAGAGCCAAAAATAATTCATAATTTATAACCCATAATTTCTAAAATTCTTCTGTAATTTCCCCTGCAAGGCTTACCGAGAGCAAATCACGCACTTGTGCGTGGCTTAGGTTTTGCCCCAATAGATACATAAGTTTAGTAATACCTGCTTCCCATGTAATATCGCGACCACTTATTACGCCAATATCTTGCAATTGTTGGCTTGTGGAATAGCGACCTTGTTGCACTTGTCCGCCTATACATTGCGAAATATTATAAATGTGAATATCTTTTTTGATAGCTTTTTCTAAGCATTGTACAAACCATTTTTCAGTAGGTGCATTGCCTGAACCGTATGTTTCAAGCACAATACCCTCCAAATTTTCGGTATTCAAAATGGTTTCTACGATATTTTTTGGGATACTTGGGAAAAGTTTTAAAACACTCACATTTTCATTCATTTCCAAAATCATATTAGGCAAAAAAGAACTTTGATAGGGCAAAATTTCATTTGAAAAATACTCTACTTGTATGCCTACACGTGCCAAAGGCGGATAATTTTCGGATTTGAACGCATCAAAATGACTACTTTCCATTTTTTTTGCACGATTGCCTCTCAATAAAACTTCATTAAAAAAAATCGCAATTTCAGGGACTTTTGCTCTACCTTGTAAGGTTTTTGTGCTGGCAATTTCAATAGAAGTAACCAAATTTCTGCGAGCGTCATTGCGTATTGCACCAATAGGAAGTTGCGCCCCTGTAAAAATTACAGGTTTATTGATGCCCCTCAACAAAAAACTCATGGCGGAGGCAGAAAACGCCATTGTATCTGTGCCATGCAACACCACAAAACCATCAAAATCTTGGTAATTGTCCAAAATTTCTTGTGCAATTACTATCCAAATATTTTTATTGACATTAGACGAATCAATAGGATTTTCAAAAGCACGCACTTGTAAATTACAAGCAAGGTCTTGAAGTTCTGGAATATTGTCTACTATTTGCGAAAAATCAAAAGGAACTAAATTTTTGCCTTGTGGTGCATATCCCATACCAAGTGTTCCACCTGTATAAATCAGCAGAATATTATTTTCGTTTTTTTGGGTATGTGGAATGTTGATGGTTTTCACTTTATTTTAATAAATTTTAAAATCTTGTTTAAAAATGTAAATTTTTCAAAAAATGAAGTCCTAATTTTTTTAAATTTAGGTATCTATTTAAGGAAAAAGATATTTTTTTCGTATCTGTTTAGCTTATATTTAAAAATGTTGTTTGGGACGCACAGACTAAAAGTCTGTGTTACAAAAAACGCTTTATGGTTGTTAATTCCCCCTTTGGGGGTTAGGGGGCTAAATAGTTACTTTTTTTCTTATAAGAAACGTTTATAAGGGTTTTAAAACCTTATAAACGTTGTTGCAAAGCAACCAAATAATTTTACAAAAAAAATTATAAATTTCCTACCATTTTTTCAGGAATAACCCACGCGTCAAATTCTTGATTGGTCAATAAACCCAATTCTAAGGCAGCTTCTCTGAGTGTTTTATTTTCTTTGTGTGCTTTTTTGGCAATTTTCGCAGCGTTTTCGTAACCAATATGTGGATTGAGCGCAGTTACAAGCATAAGCGAATTTTCCAAATGTTTTTGTATAAAAGGCAAATTAGCTTCAATACCTTTGGCACAATGTTCATCAAAAGAAAGACACGCATCACCCAAAAGTTTGGCAGATTTCAAAAAATTGTCAATAATCAACGGTTTAAATACATTCAACTCAAAATGCCCTTGCATTGCTCCACAACTAATTGCGGTGTCGTTACCAATTACTTGACAACATACCATTGTAAGTGCTTCACATTGTGTAGGATTTACTTTTCCTGGCATAATAGACGAGCCTGGCTCATTTTCAGGGATAAGGATTTCACCAATACCGCTACGAGGTCCTGAACTCAACATACGAATATCGTTGGCAATTTTCATCAAACTAATTGCAGTTTGTTTTAATGCTCCGTGTGTTTCCACCATTGCATCATGCGCTGCGAGTGCTTCAAATTTATTTTGTGCAGTAACAAAAGGCAAACCCGAAAATTCAGCAATTTTTTTCGCTACCAATTCCGAATAACCTTTTGGTGCATTAAGCCCTGTGCCTACCGCAGTACCGCCAAGTGCGAGTTCAGAAAGATGTTTTAGGGTGTTTTCTAATGCTTTTATGGCGAAATCAAGTTGTGCTACATAACCCGAAAATTCATGTCCAAGTGTAAGTGGTGTAGCGTCCATGAAATGCGTTCTACCAATTTTTACAATATTTTTAAAATTTTCTGCTTTTTGGTGTAAGGTATTTCTGAGGACTTTTATTGCTGGAATAGTGTGTTCTACCACAATTTTGTAACCTGCTATGTGCATAGCAGTTGGAAAAGTATCATTGGAAGATTGGGATTTATTCACGTCATCATTTGGGTGAACAGATTTTTTTTCGTCCATAAGATTTCCCCCCAAAACCACATGTCCTCTGTTGGCAATTACTTCATTGAGGTTCATATTGGATTGTGTGCCTGAACCTGTCTGCCACACCACCAAAGGAAATTCTGTTTTATGTTGTCCTGCGAGGATTTCATCACATACTTTGGAGATAATATCTCGTTTTTCCACAGAAAGTACGCCTAATTCGTGGTTGGCGTGTGAGGCAGATTTTTTGAGAATAGCAAAGGCATAAATAATTTCCTCTGGCATCTGAAATTGTGCTGTGCCAATGGTAAAGTTTTCTTTGGAGCGTTGTGTTTGCGCTCCCCAATATTTATCAGCAGGTACATTTACTGCGCCCATTGTGTCATGTTCTATGCGAAAAGCCATTTTTTTGTGGTTGGGGTTTATGTTGTTTTTTTGTATTTATTTAGTTTATTACACTGTAATTGAAAAAAGTGTATAAATCGTGGTTTAACCTTTGCAAGGGTTTTTAACCCTTACAAAGGTTTTTGGCTATGATTTTTTAAGAAAAAAACCATAAAAAAATACACATTTAAAATATATAACCTTAAATTACAGTGTATTTATTATTTTTGATTATAATTATGTTTAAACTTCCCAAAAGTTTTAAACTTTTGGGAAGTTAGTCTAAAACAAAGATTTTAGATTTAACCTAAACGGATATATTTTTTTGTAAAAAAATTTTTCAACAAAAATATTAAAAAATTATCAAAAAAATATTTTTTTACAAAATGATTTTTTTGAATATGGATTTTTGGGCTTGTATAATTATTCCTTATTTTTTTTCTCCAACATTAGTTTTTCAACAAGTTTTTCTACTCTATCAAAATGTGGAATACCATACCCCAATTTATTATCAGGTTTGCGTGCTTGGTCGCCTGCATTTTTCACAATTTCAATGAGTTCCCAAGCAGTAAGTGTAGGATAAGCACTCCAAATACTCGCAAAAAATCCTGCAATAATAGGACTTGAAAAAGAAGTGCCAGCATTAGCGGTAATGCTTCCATCTGTGTCTCCTGTAACCGCAGGTGAGCCTTGTGCAGATACCAATGGCTTGATGCGATTGTCAGAAGTAGGACCAAACGAACTAAAACTTGCTTTTTCGCCCATTGAATTAGTAGCACCAACCGCCACAATAGAATCTGCGTCAGCAGGTGAACCCACATATTTCCAAGGGTCGTCACCTTCATTGCCTGCACTATTACATACTATCATGCCACGCCTTACTGCCCAAGTAGCGGATTGGCTCGCAAAAGAAGTTTTGCCATTCATATCTTTGTAGGTATAATTCATTTTGGCATCATAAAAATCATTGTAACCCAATGAAGAATTGACCACATCAACCCCCAAACTATCTGCTTGTTCTATTGCAACAACCCAGTTAATTTCTTCGGATTTGTACTCTGTGGCTGCGTCTTCTGTCCTAAACAAATATAAAGAGGCTTCAGGAGCTGTGCCAATAATTTTTCCTTTTTGATAGGCAGATATGGTAGAAAGCACTTGTAAGCCATGTTCGCCTGTACCATATACGTTTTGGTGGTGTGTTACAAAATCAAAAGTACCTAAAATCTGTTTATTTTCGTGCAAATGTTTAAAATAGCCTACTTTATTACCATTTACAAAACCAGCATCAAGCACTGCTATTGTGATACCTTTCCCTTTAAAGCCTTTTTTGTGCATTTTGTCAGCCCCAAGCATTGAATTTTGGTTAAAAGATTTGCCATAATCTTCTTTATTTTCAATGGAAACAGGTTGAAAATCTGCTTTTTGTGGTGCAATAAAATTAAAATTTGCTTTTGGTGAATTTTCAGGGAAAGATTTGTGTGAGGTAGCAGGTGCCAAGTATGTAATATTTTCTTTGACAAAAGCTAATTTTTTTATTTTTTCTAAGATTTCATTATTTGCTTCCACCATCACACCATTAAACCATTTGGAAATATACCATACTTTTGCCCCTTGTTTTTTGATTTCACGCACATAATCCATTGTTACAGGCAAATCGCGCCAATCAAGGGCAATATTTTGATTTTTGCGTCTTTGTATTGATTTTTCAGAAAGAAATTCTTCAGGTTTGTCCAAAGAAAAACCATTTTTATCTTTATTTCTAAAAGAAATAAAATATTTATTCTGTGGGGTTAATTCTATTTTGGGTTCTGTTTCAGATTTTTTGGTTTTTTCTTTAATTTCTTGTGCAAAAATTACAAAAGAATTTGTAAAATAGAAGGTAAAAACAAAACAAGATAAAACGTAAAAATTGAAGATTGATGAAAGATTTGGATTCAAACAACTATTTTTTTCAATAATTAAAAGATTTTTTTTCATAGGATTGATTTTTTTATAATTTTTTTATTTTTTCTAAAACTTCTAAACGTTTATTGCTACAAATTATTGGTACAAAGTGATTTTTACTTGATAACAATTTATGGGAAACGCTATTTTTTCCATAGTGAAAGGTTTGCAAACTCTTTCACTATGAAAAAATACAACGATTATCTGTATTTTTCAAATAAAATCACTTAGCAACTACAATCCATAAATATTCCCCAAATAAACTTGGGAAGTATTTTTCTAATCCATAATTCAAAATCTATAATCCAATATCTTTTACAAATCTACTGCGTGTTTTTCTGCATGATAAGAGCTACGCACCAATGCACCACTTTCCACAAATCGGAAACCCATTTCCAAACCAATAGTTTGGTATTTTTTAAAGGTTTCAGGGGTAATAAATGCTTCTACTTCCAAATGTTCTTTGGTAGGTTGCAGGTATTGCCCAATCGTAACCACTTGCACACCAGCCTTGCGAAGGTCTTGCATAGTTTCTATGATTTCTTCTTCTGTTTCACCCAAACCCAACATAATGCCCGATTTTGCCCTTATACCAGCATCAGCCACATATTTGAGTACGCCCAAACTGCGGTCATAATCCGAATTTCTGCGAACTTGTCTTGTGAGTCTGCGTACTGTTTCTACATTATGCGAAATAACATTTGGTTTTGCATTAATTACTCTTTGTATATTTTCGGTATTTCCCTTAAAATCAGGAATTAATACTTCCATTGTGGTATTTGGACAATGTTCTTTGAGGGCATTTATGGTCATTTCCCAAATGATAGAACCGCCATCTTTGAGGTCGTCTCTATCTACCGAAGTAATTACGCAATGTTTGAGGTTCATCAATTTCACAGAATTTGCCACACGCATAGGTTCGTCCCAATCTACGCCAAGTGGTTTGCCTGTTTTTACTGCACAAAACCTACAAGCACGTGTGCATATATCACCCAAAATCATAAATGTAGCAGTACCACGTCCCCAACATTCACCCATATTAGGACATTTGCCACTTTGACAAATTGTATGTAATTTGTGTTCATTTACAATATTTTTTACTGCTACATATTCCTCACCTGCAGGAATTTCTATTTTCAACCAATCGGGTTTTATACGTTTGGTTTGTGGTACTTTGATGGTATCTTCTGTGATAGTATTTTTCATCTGATTTTTTGGTATTTTAATGTATTATTTATGTAAAATATGTTCGGAATATATTTGTTAAAAGCTAAGAATTTATTTTAAGGAATTGTTTAAAAAAATAGTTTTTAAAAAAAACATAATTACCTATAAAATAATTTCTACAAAAATAATTTTTTTTCCTTTAAATACTCAATAAAAATCATAAAAAGTCAATACAAAAACAGATTAAAAAAAATAAATTAAAAAATACACAAAAATATTTGGAAATTTAAAAATTTTGAACTTACTTTGCAACACTAAAAAATAAAAAGTAAAAAATATACAATGGAGATTGTAGCTCAGCTGGTTAGAGCATCGGTTTGTGGTACCGAGGGTCGCGGGTTCGAACCCCGTCTTTCTCCCAAAAATAAAAAAGCGTTTATTTGATTAAACGCTTTTTGTTTTTTATTCCAAAAATAATATTGAGAGGTGTCCGAGTGGTTGAAGGAGCACGCCTGGAAAGTGTGTATGCGGGCGACTGCATCGAGAGTTCGAATCTCTTCCTCTCAACAAAACCCAAAAAAAACCGTTTTTCTGTCAAAGGAAAACGGTTTTTTGTGTTAAAATTTATATTTGGAAAAATACAGTCCACAAAAAATTTGGACTAAACATTTTTTGTGTTTTTGGAGGAAATATTTACTAACAAATAACTCATTATTCCTCCTTATTAGAGACTCGGATTTGTCTTACAAGTTCATTATACCAATCTTGCCCATATTTTCGCACAAGTGGGACTTCCAAGAATTGATATAAGGCAACTTTTTCTTGTTTGCCTTTTTTGATGGCACAGTTGCATATTTGCCATCTATGATAATTGATGGCATCACCGTTGGCAAGATTGGATATGCGAATAGGGTACAAATGACAAGAAATTGGTTTAAGAAAATCAATTTCCCCTGCTTGTTTTGCCTTTTCTATGCCACAGCAAAGCGTGCCTTTTTCATCATACACTGCATAAGCACATTCCTTACCACGCACAAGCGGTGTAGTATAACCGCCCCACTCGTCTTGAATATACGCCCCTTGTGCAGCGATAACTTCTTTTCCCTCTTGGCTCAACGAACCAAATATTTTTGGCAAAATATCGTCTAAAATAGACAATTCCGCCATATCAAGGGGCGCACCGCCATCGCCTTCCACACAACAAGCCCCATGACAACTTGCCAAATCACACACAAAAAATGTGTCTGCAATGTCATCACTGATATAAGTATTATTGATAATATACATAATGCAAGTTGTTAGTTATCAGTTTTTTAAGTTGTTCGTATTTGTAAATTTCTTTGTGCAAATTTACGCTTTGAACACAGAAAGTTGTAAGATGAATTGTAAAATAAGTTGTTTTTTTTGAAAAATCATAAAATTTAAAGATTTTTTCAAAAACATAACATAAAATTTGTGTTATATACTTAAATAAAAAATGTAATCACCACAAAAATATGAATTTGCTTTTTTTGGATTTATTCGCTTCTTTGAAAATTAGGAACTATATTTTTAGATTATTTTTCCTTATTTTTGTAAAAATTTTTAAATTTGATAATAATAAAAGAAATTAATAAAAAACACCTATAAAAAAACGCATAAAACTATGGTAAATATGTTTGAAATGATGAGCAAACTCAAAGAAATGCAGGCAAAACTTGAAGAAGCTCAGGACAATCTCGTGAATATCAAAACCCACGCAGAAGCAGGTGCAGGCATGGTAAAGGTAACGGTAAATGGCAAAAAACAAATTACATCTCTCCAAATAGATGAAGACCTTATGCGTCCAGAAGACCGTGAAATGGTACAAGATTTGGTTATCGCTTGTGTAAATAAAGCTATTGCTGATGTAGAAATTTTGGTAAAAGATGAACTCCAAAAACAAACCGCAGGCTTAATGCCTAATATTCCTGGTTTGAATTTGGACGAATTGGGAAAATAAAAACCACTAAAAAGCCCCCTAACCCCCAAAGGGGGAAATAATACAAAAAAATTCTCTCTAAAAAAGATATTTATACAAAAAATCTTTAACCCCCAAAAGAAAATAATATTAAAACTTTTGCCCCCTTTGGGGCTGGGGCTAACATCTATGGAAAATTACCCAAAACTCTCGCAAGAAGAACTACAAAAGAAACTTACTGCGCAACAATATGCAGTAACCCAACAAAAAGGGACTGAAAGGGCTTTTACAGGCGACTTTTACAACCTCAAACAAGCAGGTACTTATACATGTATTTGTTGTGATATGCCTTTGTTTTCTTCTGAAACCAAATATGATTCTGGCTCAGGTTGGCCAAGTTTTTATGATGCGTTGGACAAAAGCAAAATCAAAGAAATACGTGATGTATCGCATGGTATGATGCGTGTAGAAATTACGTGTGCAAATTGTGATGCACATCTTGGGCATGTATTTGAAGATGGTCCGAACCCAACAGGTTTGCGTTATTGCGTAAATTCTGCGTCTTTAAATTTTAAAGATAAATAATGTAAGTTGTCAGTTATCAGTTTTTAAGTTGTTAGTTTTTCTAAATTTCATCTGTTTAGGTTAAATTTAAAAATATGATTAATTGACAATATGAATTGTAATGAGTTTTAACTCATTTTATTAAAAGTTATATTAAAAGTTATCATGCAACAACAATTAGAACAACAATATTTAGCACTTTTACAACATATATTAGACAATGGCGTTGAAAAAACTGACCGCACAGGCGTAGGTACATTTAGTATATTTGGGCATCAATTACGACACGACTTACAAAAAGGGTTTCCTTTACTTACCACCAAAAAAGTGCATTTCAAATCCATTGCGTATGAATTGTTGTGGTTTTTGAGGGGCGATACCAATATAAAATTTTTGAAAGAAAATAATGTATCTATTTGGGATGAATGGGCTGATGCAGATGGCGAACTTGGCTCAGTATATGGCAAACAATGGCGAAAATGGGAGGGAAATAATGGTGTAATCATTGACCAAATCACACAAGTAATACACCAAATAAAACATACGCCAGATTCAAGGCGTATGATTGTGAGTGCGTGGAATGTAGCAGAAATTCCACAAATGGCGTTGCCTCCATGTCATTTGATGTTTCAATTTGGTGTAGCAAATGAAAAACTTTCGTGTCATTTGCTTATGCGTAGCGTAGATTGTTTTTTGGGCTTGCCTTTCAATATTGCTTCTTATGCCTTGCTTACGCATTTGGTAGCACAAGTTTGTGGTTTGGAAGTAGGCGATTTAGTAATTTCTACCGTAGATACACACATTTACAAAAGCCATTTAACACAAACAAATACACAACTTTCGCGCACACCATTTGAATTCCCTACATTGCATATCAACCCTGACATAAAAGATATTTTCGCATTCAAATTCGAAGATTTTGAATTAAAAAATTACCAACATCACTCAGCAATTAAGGCAGAGGTGGCGGTATAATTTTTCCCAATTTTTAGCATAAATAAAACAGTTGTTGCTTTTCTAATATTGAAAACCAACAACTGAAAATTTAATACACAATTACTTTTTTTGTAAAAAATTTTGTGCCAATATTAGCACGCACAAGATACAAGCCTGAGGCAAGATTGGAAACTGATACTACATTGTTGCCAGCAAGCGAATTATAACGGGTAATATATTGCTCAGGTGTAAGCAAAACACCTTTTACATCAAAAATTTGTATCGTGATTTCGCCACTGCCACGTGCAGTTACCCTAAATTCCCCTTGGTTTGGATTGGGCGATATGCTAATGCCTTCTTGCAAATTGGCTACGCCTTCATGGTAAATTGTTTCAGAAACACCATAACAACCTAATTCATTTTTGGCAATTACTGTATAATTTCCTGCTTCCAGAGGTAAATATTGATATGTATTAGCGTTGATAATAGGCACACCATTCAAATTCCATTGAAAATAAGAACCTGCATCTAATAATATCAACACATCACCCACACGTTTTAGATTAGGCAGAGGGGCTACACTTGTAGTAGTAGTTATTTCAGTGCTTGCAATATATTCACATGGGAAACCCAATGTACCTGCATTAAATACTGCTTCTACTTTGTAAGTACCTGCATTTTTAATGCTAATATTTTGGCTTTGGTTTACAAGAACACCATTTTTATACCAACGATACAGCGTTGGTGCAATTTGTGAATTGGCACGCACACGCACACTATCACCCTCACAAAAATCTAAATTCCCTAAAAATCCTAATAAAATAACAGGTTTTTTGCGAACAACCAAACCATATACAGCAGATACTTTGGTACAAGTTGGAGCATTTGCAATATATGTTTCAACCGCATAAGCCCCACCAATATTGGCTACAATTTGATTATTAGAGGCATTTGGTATCAAAACACCATTTCTAAACCAACGATATGCAATATTAGGAATGGTGCTTGTGGTTTGGGCTTGCAAAATCACACTACCATCAGGACAAATTTTATCTATTCCCCCCAAAGGCAAAGACGAAATGGTAGGAATAGGCAAAGTAGTTACTGAATTGAGGTCAATTACAACAGGTTGCGAATTTACCCATGTATTGGCAGGCAAACAATCATTGCGGATGCCCACAATATATGTTCCTGAAACTGTTGGTTGGTAGTTTTGGGTAGTGGCTACTGTGGGATTTGTAGAACCATTCACAAAAACCCATTGAAATTGCACATCTGTCAAAGCAGTTTGTGCCTTTAAAGTGATTGGATTTTGGCAAGGTTCGTTCAAAATGCTTATACTTCCTGCTTGTGGTGTAGTAGAAACTTTTACTTCTAAAATATTAGCAGTGCGTGTTCCGCATGAATTGGTTGCGGTTATAGTATAAGTACCTGCTTGTGATACAGAAATGGTATTTGAAAATGGTGCTGTAAGAGCAATACCATTGCGTAACCATGTATATACCACATCATTAGCGGGCGTATTGGTCATTTGGAGGGTTGCAGTGCCTCCCGTTTGGCAAATAATAAGGCTTGTGGTTGCTTGTATGACAGGAGTATCTGGAAATGTATTGATATTGAGGGTCAATTCATTGGAAAAATCAGAACTTCCGCATCCATTTTCTGCTTTTAGTTTGTATGTTCCACTTTCGGTGGCGTTGTATTGTGGTATGTTGGTACTTGCAAATAGTGTATTGTTCTTGTACCACTTGTATATGGTACCATTTCCGAGTGCAGTTGTTTGCAAAATAATGCTTCCTACACAAGTATTTAGAATATTGCCTTGTGTTTGTATGGTGATATTGGCAACAGGACTGTCTGTAACCTCTGTTACTGCAAAGTTTTGAGATAATTGTGTACCACATGTATTGCTCATTTCTACTTGATAATTGCCCACAGCAGTAGCGAAATAATTTGCATTGGTTTCACCTACAATTTCTACCCCATTTTTATACCAAATATACCCAAAATCAAAGCCATTTCCTTGTGCTTGGAGTTCCACGCTGGTTACATTTGGTGTGCAAGAGGTGGTAAGGGAAGGCGAACCTATGACAATAATGTTGGCGTTGTTGGGTATTTGGTTAAATAATAATACATAATTTGCAGAAACAACTGAATTACACGAATTAGTAGCCTTTATGGTATAAGTTCCGCTTACATTGGTGGTATAAGAAAGTCCAGTCGGAAAGGGAAAAGCCAATGTTTCCACTAAAATTCCATCTTTAAACCATTCATATTTTTGGGGCGTAGCCAAAATAGGCGAAATATTAGGCGAAAGTATTACATTTGTGCCTTGACATGGTGTTGCATTATTGGAAACAATATCTAAACTTGCGATAGAAAAGGAATTTGTAACACTAAAAATTGCAGATTGTACCGTACCACAAGCATTTTTTATTTTTACAAAATAATTTCCTGCAACATTGGTTGCCAAATTTGCATTTGTGCCTAATATAAGGGCATTGCCTTGCCTATACCATTCATAACTTGTAATTATGCCCAATGCGGAAGCCTGTAGGGTAATAGTGTTGCCTGTGCAAAGGTTTCCTGTGCCACTCGTGGTACTGATAAGCGGATTTTGAGGTGCATTGCTAACCGAATTAAACGTAACAGTTGGCGAAGATACCGCACTAAATCCACACGAATTGCTGATTTGTACGGTATAAGTGCCTGCGCCTGATGTTTGATTGGCAATAACAAGTGTTTTGTTGGTTTGCCCTGTAATAATGATGTTATTTTTAAACCATTGGTACGTAAATTCGGGTATTGGACATAAAAAACTTGTTCCTTGGTTGCTGGCGTTGGCAGTAAGCGTAATATTGCCTGTGCCTGTTGCACAAATATCTGTTCCGCCCAAACTTGATGTAATGGAAGCGTTGATGGGTGTAGTGATTTCTATGCAAACCTGCAATACCGCACTTGAAAGTCGCTGTCCTGTGTTGTCTATGATATTTACTTGATATTGGCTTTCAGGCAAAAAGCTTGTAAATGGATTGCCTGTGCCTATTATTACACCTGAAATCAAATCAATCCATTGATACGTCAATGCACTTGTGCCTATGCTTATTGCTTCCAATTTTACTTCTGTGCCTGCACATATTTTAATTGCCAATAAATCATTTGGAAATATGGTTTGGGTGGTTGCTCCCCCAAGAGAGGGATTAATGGTTACTTGTATGGTAGGGTCAGTAGGCGTAGCAAATAAACGCAAAAACGTATTTTGTACAAAAAAAACACCAATAAACAGCAAAAAATGCAAAAATGACAAACGTAAAGTAACAAACATATATTTTCTTTTAAGAATTTTTATTCAAACCCACACAAAAATAATACAAAGGCTTGTTATTAATACATTTTTTTTTGTAAAAAGTAAATGAAAAGGGGGAATTTTGTGAAAATATTTTTTTTATAATCTTAATTTTATTATTGTGTATTAAAAAAAACATATCTAAAATGTAGGATAATCAAAATATTGGTTTAATTTTTTAGGAATATTGAAACGAAATGGGAAATCTACCAAGAAAAAGTAGGATTTTCTCTAAAAAATCTTTCAATGGTATCAACAAAGATTGAAATTTTCTCGTTTTCATCATAATCTTCATACTGAATTTTAAATTGGTCAAACCAACACATACTTGGTGTTTCAAATTTAGCATATTGTTAAAACCACACAGAAATTTTCCTTTCTATGTCTATGCTTTCATTTAAAGTAGTTACGAGTACGAGTATTGATTTTCTATTCTTTAACATTTCAAAAAAATGTCTGTAGAAGGTAATTTATCATATTTTTATTCCTAATTCCTAATTTCTAATTTCCACAATATTCTTCAATACCAGCTTTGATTGCTTGAAAAGTATGCAACAATATTTCTTCATTTTCCTCTAAAAGTGTAACCCTAAAACCTTCTAAATCTGAACAAAACGAAGAAATAGGCACTACGCACACACCTTTTGCCCCCAAAAGATAATACACGAACCGTTTATCAAGAGGCATATCTGGGTCAAGTTGTGTCCACTCTTCCACCATTTTTTGAATGGTTGGGTTTTGAATGTGCATTTTTTGCCCTTTTTTTAATACCCCATTTTTAAAAATTATGGTGTTGTAAAAAGCACCATACGTCATATTAAAACGAATTTGGGGCAAATCTTGTAATATTTTTGTGATGATTTGGCTTCTTTTTCCAATATTTTCGTTCACTTCTTTACGGTATGCAGCATAATTTGGGTGTTGCATAATCAACGGAATAGCCATTTGTGGCAATTTGGTAGAACACACTTCTATCATTTTGGCATTGTCAATCGCCAAACAAAGTTGGTTAAATTCCGCATCACTTTTCCTATTGTAATATTCTAACCAACCACAACGCGCACCAGGCCAAGGCAATTCTTTGGAAATACCTTTCATGGCAATAGCAGGCACATCTCCTATCACTTGTGCAAGTGGAATCGCTTTTACACCATTGTACGTAATATTCAAATAAATTTCATCACTGATAATAAATAAATTAAATTCCTTTGCAAGTGCTACTATTTTTTGCAAAATCTCCAAAGGATATACCATTCCCGTAGGATTATCAGGATTTATAATCAAAATACCAACTACATTTGGGTTATATTTTATTTTGTTGCGAAGGTCATCTAAGTCAGGCAACCAATGATTATCAGGGTCTAAAGTATAGGTTATAGGCGAATTTTTAGCATGAGATGCCTCTGCACTTGAATGTGTGGAATACGCAGGCGAAGGACCTATAATTCTTGATGTGTGTGTAATGTATTGATAGACTTTAGCAATACCATCACCCAAACCATTTACAAAACAAATATCATCAGGTGTAATTTTAGTGCCTGCTAATTGGTTGTTGAGTTGTGCTAAAAATTGTCTTGTGTGCAATATTCCTTTTGAAGGGCAATAACCATATACTTCATTTTGCATAGCAAGTTCTGCAATGATTTCTTTTATCCAAAGTGGAATTTGGTGGTTTTTTTGGATTGGGTCACCAATATTTTCCCAAAAAATTTCTTGTCCTTGTGCTTGTATGAGTTCCGCTTTTTTTACAATTTCGCGAATTTCATAACTCAATTCATTTGCACCTATACTTAATAATCGTTGTCGCATTTGATTGTTTTTTTCTAAAATTTAATATTTTTTGACCATTGGTCTTAGCATCTCGTTAAGACCAATAATAATAAACTGAATACTTTACTCATTCCCCCAGCAAATTTTTTCTTAAATATTCCAACAAAGGAAAACCCAATGTATCATATTCGTATTTGTCGTCATTCATTATTTCATCCTCATTGACATACATAGACACCGAAAGCAAACATTCTTGTTTGGTTTTTTCGTTTATGATGTACGCATTTTCTACTAAAAAACCAAATGCCATGCCTACTTTATTGTAAATTTGTACGTGTTCAGGAATTTTCTCGTTATTTTTGAGTGTTTTATACAAATATTTTGCATAACTGTCAGGCAAGTTTTGGTAAGAAGTGATGTTGCTTTGTCGTGGAAGCATTTTCATTGCGTTTTTTAACAAAGAAATATCTTCTTTTTTAATATTAAAAAGTGATTTTTTTGGAGAAAATTCAGGAAAGAACACACTTTTTAATACATTCTGCATATCTTCTAATGCAAAAAAATTACGCTGTTTGAAAGATAAAGGTGTTTTTACAAGATTTTCACCATTTATATATGATTTTCCTACAAAGCTATTTTTAGCTTTGTGAAAAAAGTTTTTTTGGTTATAAACTTCTGTTTGTGTGTAGAGGATATTAGACAAAAAATTATTTGGCGTGTTTGTTATTTCTGAGGTTTTTGCTATTAGTTTTTTTGAGGATTTTTCTGCGGATTTTTCTTTATTTTGCATTTCTGCAACTTCTTTTGCAGATATTGACGTATTATTTTCTGCATTTTGCTTTAATATTTGTGCGTTTTCAGTATCAATTTCCGTAGGATTTTTTAATAATTTTTCTGTTGATTGATTGGCATTTTTAGGCTCAAAAAACGCCATTGCATTGGTATATCTGTTATCTCCTATGTTATATTGTGGTGCAGCAAGTCGGTGCGTTACACAAAAAGATTTGTAGCCTTTTTTGTGCATATTTTCGTTGAGGTGTTGTTGCCCCAAAAACTCATACAAACGATTTGAAGCGTCATTATCACTTGTTACAAATATTTTTTCAATATAATGCCCAATACTTGCCAGACCATTTTTGGCGGTTGTATCATTTTTGGATTCTGTTTGAGGTGGGCGATTTGCTTCAAATATGATAGGTGTTTGGGTATCAATATTTTTGTTAGAAAGCAAATTTAATTTTTCCAATGCACACAACACAATAGGCAATTTGACTACACTTGCAGGATAAAAATATTCCATTTTTTTTACGCCAAATTTTTGTGTTTTGCCCAATATAGGCGTATTATTTGCAAGGCGTGTAATAGGCGTATAAATTACCTGAAAGCGGTATTTCTTTGAATTTTTGTAAAAAACCTGCAATTCGGAAGGGGCATTTTTCAGGATTTTTTTAATATCTTTTTTCAAATTTTTTTGTATGTTTTTTTTTGCATTTTCTGGTGAAATTTGTTGTGCAAATATCATATTTGAAAAAAATAAAGGACTTTGAATCAACATACCAAAAAATAAAAATATTTTTGTATGAAATGTATTGAATTTATGTATATTTTTGTATCTGTTGTGCATATTTTTTTGTGTTTTTAAGGTTGAAAAATCAAGTTTTTTCTTAAAACTAATTCTATTTTGGATTTACACTATACAATTTTGGGGCTTAGAAGTCCAAAAATATGAATACTGGCTTGAAAACCAACACCATTGTTCCAATTAAAAAATAATCTATAATCCATAATTTATAATCCATAATACATTCTTTTTTTTATCACATACAACACACTTGAATAATTCCCTTCATTTTTTTTGGCGTGTTGATTAGATTGAAAACCTTTCCAAGTGGCATGTAAATAATTTTTATACCCATTTTTGTATTGCCCGCTCAAAAGGCTAATATAATACGCATCATAGGGCATAGGATATTGTTGTATGACCTCAAAACCTATATTTTGCATGAGGTTATTTAATGTTTTAGGCGTAAAATGATACAAATGACGAGGCACATCATAACCCGCCCAAAATTCCTTGTAATAATCCGCTTCATAGCTTGCATGATTTGGCACAGCAACCACCAAAACGCCATTTTGAGCTAATAATTCATAAAGATATATCAAAGTGTCACGCAATTCATGCACATGTTCCAATACATGCCAGAGTGTAATAACCTGAAAAGTATTGTCTGGTATTTCTTTTTGAATACTATCAATTTCTGTAAAAATCATTTCCCCAGTCAATTTTTCTGCTTGTGTGCGTGCTTCTGGGCTTGGCTCAATGCCTACAACCTGCCATTTTTTTTCTTGGCAAGCATGCAAAAATTCACCTGTGCCACAACCATAATCCAAAATATTGATATTAGAAACGTTTTCGGTTTCAGGTTTAATATTTTTTATAAAATCTGCAATGAGATTTATTTTTTCTGCCAATGCTCTTTTTCTAATATTTTGGTACAAAAAACTAAATAAGCCTTTTTTTGTATTGCTGTGCGAGATATATTTTTCAGATTGATAATATTTCACAATATCTTGGGCATCAGGGCGTGGATTGGTAAAACAAAAATTGCAATTATTGCATTTTACCAACGTGAATTTTTCTTGTGAAACCGTAAAATCTTGACAAGTTAAGAAATATCGGTGTTTTTCATGCCCACATACAGGGCAGTTTTTTAAATGTTGCATAAATAAAAAAAGCCCAAATACTATGTTTAGAGCAAAAATACCTTTTTATTGAAAAAAAAACTAACTAACAACTAAAAAAATGACAACTTTACAATGCTTTTAATGCTTCTTCTACGGTATTGTATTTGAATGTAAAGCCTTCATCTAAAAGTTTTTTTGGCATTACCCAACGACTTTTTAAGATAAGTTCTGTTTCGGATTGAAGTAAAAAAGTCCCAATTTGAAGCATTAATTTGGTACTTGGCAAGCCAAACCACGCTTTATAATGTGTGCGAAGTAATTGCATAAAAGCATCATTTCGCATAGCATAAGGACTTGCAAGGTTGATAACACCTTCCAAATGTGTTTTTCCAATCAAAAAATCTAAGGCATTGCACAAATCTTCGTCATGCAACCAACTTATCATTTGGTTGCCTTTGCCCATTTTTCCACCAAGTCCCCATTTGGCGAGATTGGCATAATAGGGAAATGCACCGCCTTTTTTGCCAAAAATAATAGCCATACGCAATGCTATTTTTCGTGTTTGTGGTGTTTCTGCCTCAAAAAATGTTTTTTCCCAAAGTTTTGCTACTTCTACCGAAAAACCTGCGCCTATTTCACCTGTGATTTCATCTTGTGGTTTGTCTGTTGCATGTCGGTATATTGTGCCTGTGCTGGCATTGAGCCATGTTTTGGGGGGATTTTGGCATTGTTTGATGGCTTCGCCAATGATGCGTGTAGTGATTTCACGTGAAGAAAAAATTTCTGCTTTATTTTTTTCATTATACCTACAATTCACAGATTTTCCTGCGAGGTTAATCACAACATCAGCATTTTCAAGTTCATTTTTCCAATGATTTTCTACATTTTTAGCATTCCATTTCACAAACGTATAATTTTTTGGTTTGTTTTTATTAGCTTCTTGGCTTTTGATGTCGTTGCGTGCTATAATGGTAATTTTGTACTGCTTTTCTGCAAAAAAATCTTTGATTACTTGTCCTATATAACCATTTCCGCCAAAAATAATGAGTTTTTTCATCTGCGTTTTTTAGCCCCCTAACCCCCAAAGGGGAACAAATACAAAAAGCATTTATATTGAGAACTTGTTTTTAGAATTTATGGATAAAAATTGATAAGCAAGCCATTTTTAGAATTTGGCTAAATAATTATAGTTTTTTAATTTTTTTAGATTAAAGACCATTAGTTCCGCTATATAAAACTTACACAAACTTATACATTTGTTGTTTATTTCATGTTTCAACGTGTCCCTTTGCCATCAAGCTCAAGATTTTTGACACTCCACTGTGCAGTGTAGCTCACCGCTTGACCTTTCAGATTCAAACTTGCATTCAAATCTCGGTCTATTATTAAATTACATTTTTCACAATGATATGCTCTTTCTGATAAATGTAATTTCTCTTTCTTATTTCCACAATTTGAACAAGTTTTTGAACTGGCAAAAAATCTGTTTGCAATGACCAATTTACAGCCATACCACTCACATTTGTAAGTAAGTTGTCTGCGAAATTCGTAAAAGCCTCCATCTAATATTGCACTTGCTAATTTGTGATTTTTGCTCATTCCTTTGATATTCAAGTCTTCTATCACTATCCTGTCGTGGTTTTTGACAAGATAATTGGTCAATTTATGGATAGAATCTTTGCGAATACAACTGATTTTATAATACAAAAGAGCAACTTTTGCTTTTTGTTTTTGATAATTTTTTGATTGTTCTTTCCCTGATTTGCCTTTTTGATAATTTTTTGATAATTTTCTTTGTGCTATTCTTAATTCCCTTTGAAACTTTTTGTAAGGTCTTTTATTTTCAAAAATTACCCCACTTGATAACGTTGCAAGCGTTTTTACACCCAAATCTACACCAACAGCCCCCTGTTTTACAACTGGATTATGTGATTTTTTTCTTGGAATTTCTTCTGTTTTAAAACTCACAAACCAAAAATCTGCTTGTCTTGAAATGGTTACATTTTTTAATTTTATAATTTTCCCTTCTTCAATATTAAGTTTTTCACTTAAATTTACTTCTCCAAATCGTGGTAATTTGATTTTATTTCGTGTAAGTTTGATAGCACCTTCTAAATAAAAACCATCATTTCGTCCTTTTTTCTTAAACCTTGGGTGTTTTGATTTTTTCCTAAAAAACCTTTTATAAGCCATCTCTAAATCTCTAAATGCTTGTTGTGGTGAGCATTTTGAAACTTCGTAATACCATTTATGTTCTTTTTTGACTTCTGCGACAATTTTTTTGTGTAAATCTATGCTTGTTGGGTGTTTTTCTTTGTTTTTAAAAGCCTCCATACAAACGTTCAAACCCCGATTATAGGCGTGCCTTGCCACTCCTGCGTGTTTTTTTGCAAGAGTTTTTTCTACATTATTGAAATCCAAACGTATTTTGTAGCTTTTAAGGTATGCCATTTTTTTCTAAGTTTATTGTTACAAATTTACGTATTTTTGAACAAAAAAATAAACTTTACTTATAAAATTATTTTAAAATTTACACATTTCATATTAAAAATAGAATGAAATGTATAAATATTTGATTACTAAATGAAACTCTCTTTGGGACTTGCTCCTCCTTCAGGGGCTGGGGGGCATGTTAGGTGGTTACAATTTCGCCACCTATCATGCGACCAGAGCCAAAGGTGTGGATTTTTACGGATTTGATTTTCTAATTTTTTGGCAAAATCTTGTGTAATTTCGCCTTTTGGGCTATTTTTTGGATTTTCGCTTATCATTTCAAAATTTATTTCATAATAACCACGTTTTGGGCGTGTAATTTCTGCAAATACAACAGGGTAACCAAATTTTTGGGCTAAAACTTCTGTACCTTGCAGAAAATCTATTTTTGTACCAAAAAACTCAGTCCAAACAGCATCTTTATTATTTTCAGGACGCTGGTCTGCAATAAAAGCAGTTGCATGTAATGTATCTTTGAGGCGAATAAGATTGCGTACTGTGTTACGCATACTTGTAGCCTCTTGCCCAAATCGTGTACGTAATTTTTTGATAAAATCATCAAAAAAAATATTGCGTAAAGGTCTATAAATAACCAAAGTTTGATAGTTTGTGTGTAATTGAAAAGAAGCAGAACCCCATTCCCAACACCCAACATGTCCCATCATAATAAAAAAACTTTTGTTTTCTTTTTCAAATTTCTCTACTAATGCCAAATCCTTAAAATAAATACGTCTTTTCATTTCTTTTGCAGAAATTGTAAGCATTTTAAGTGTTTCCACTATCAAATCTGTAAAAAAAAGATAGTAATCTCTACAAATTTTGTTTATTTCTTTGTCATTTTTTTCAGGAAAACACATTTTTAAATTTTTTATAACCATTTTTTTGCGATATTTTACCACATAAAAAACAATCAAAAATAAAAAATTGGAAATGCCATACAACAACCATAATGGCATATAAGCAATGGCATACAATGATATTCTAATTAAAAACTGCACGTTATAATGTGTTTTTTGAAGATAAAAATGTATTCGGTTTTATATATATTTAGCCAGCTAAAAATCAAATAAGATAACAAAAACATACCACTCTATACAACTGCATAAACGTTTATACAACTTTTGTAAGAATGGAGATTGTTGTCTGAGATTTTGGTTTTATCCAAAATCCTTCGGTATCTCAATCCCGAAGTGCGAAAAAGGTCAAAACTTTGTTTCCAACCTTGCAAAGTATCGCAGGGAACATCTAAGCCAAATATTTGGCACATAGCGTCCCTGTCCTTGTTGCAAAAATGAGGAAAAATTGAACTCCCTTTCCAATATTTTGTAATGCCTCTCCTTGCGATTTCAAGGCTGGAAGCGATTGGGTCAAATTCAGAATATTGCACATTGCCCACAAACGAACTATAAGCAGGATTTATCTCTACTTTTTCAATTCCCAACGAGTTGCAATATTTATTGATAAGATTTGTAGTAAGCATTCTATGCCAAATATTCTTTGTTTTTCGGTTTGCTATGTTACTACTTTCATTGTGATTTTCAGATTTAAAAGATAATTCTTCTACCACAAAATTTGAAACTTTGTAATGTGTGGCAAAGTCAAAAATGTATTTCCAAGCCTCACATATCTCAAATTTTCTTTTGTTATTTTGGTAAATTTGCAATGTATCTGTGGAAGAAAGCCTTTTTTTGGTGCTTAAATGTTGCAAATCCAAACAAGCTTTGTAAATTATTTTAAAAATCTGATTTTCTTTGTTTTCGGGTAATTTTTCCACCACACAAAAACCAATATTTTCAGGGTTTAAATCCACTGCCAAATAACGATTTTCATTTTTTCCAACTAATTTTCTTTGTTTTTGGTCAGAAAGGTATTTTTGATATATTTCTTTTTTTTCGCTTTCTGTGTAAAAATTTTCTGTTTTTTTGAGGTTTTTTAATTCTGCAAAATATTCTTTTTCCTTAAACTCAAAATTATGTAGTTTTTGTTCATCAAAAGAAATCCAAATAAATTCCTTGTCCAATCTTACCGAAAAAGGCATTTTTCCAATAAAATTTTGGAGTTTTTTCAGGGTTTTTTCTTGATTTTTTGAGCAATTAAATTCAAAATTTACTTTTGTATTTTTGTTTGGT
>JANPJR010000107.1:0-1847 GCA_031425615.1 Cytophagales bacterium | reverse complement strand
GTACCTATGTTCAAATAGTACTTTAATTAAATTTATTTCAGTAGAAGTCTACATTAAATATGTACTATGAGTAGTAGTTCTGCAGAGGTCTACAGGAAGACACATCAAGACACGCTGAACCCTTGGCTCCTAGAAATTTTGCTCTATGGTGTCTCGGTTCTTTATGTGTAAGACATTCGGCCCAAGCTTGACACCAAAAATCATCAAATGACACGTCGATAACGATGGCTCTCAGTCGTGGACGCAGCCGGAGGATGGCTATTAATAGCACGTTTTTTACAAGTCACCGACGCAAAGCAAATTTATAGTACTAGTACTGTCTGAGTCTATACGAGTATAGTACTGTAAAGACTCAAGACTCACGGTCTGTATCTCTAGCGTTTACTAGTACTAGTATAATACTTGCTGTACGGCAATAGAAACCGCTGTCGTAAAACCGAAGTGTGCTTTTTTTTTAAGGCTTTCTGTAGCCGTTATTACCAACAAGACTGCCGTTAAGACTCGGTAGTAACCTCAGCTGTCATCCGACATAGCTGCCAACAATCTTCTAAATACACAAAAGTACAGGTAGAAACATCCTTTAAATTGTATAGGACATAGTTTTATAATAATATTAAATTATATAAAATAACAATACCCTTGTTTGTGTACTAGTTATTTCGGGTATTGACAGAGCCGTAGTTTATGGAGAATAATAAAATAATTTCACATGGAATTATGTAGTATTTAAGAATATTTCTTACAGACTCCTGTTTTTTCATCCAAAACTTCTGATAAAACCAGTACTAAAAAGTATATAGTGATCTGAATTGCGCAACTAATAAAAACAACAACAAAGCAGCAAAGCAAAATGAACCACCCGACCATGGTGACAAACCATGGCATACCTCAACAACCAACCGTTCAATTTCGAAACAAATTACATCAACATAAAGATAAGACAACCATTATTATAAAAAGTGTATAAAATAACGTTTACTATATGATTCTGGGCCTCGAAATGCAATCCACTTGGCGGCAATTATTGTTTTAAACATACAAAAGACGACAATGGCGCAGCTGCCGAGTGTCTTCATTCACTCAAAAAAGCTAGAATCAACATGAAAATTTTCGGCAGTGTATATTATAATATGATAGACGCGAACTTGTTAATGGTTGCTGGTTTTGAATTGTATATGAGGTCATATTCATCGTCATAATATAAATAGATTTTGTTGGAAATGATCAACATGAAGGAAGAATGTGATGAGGAAACGCTGTAATCAACCATTTCGACGGATTTAAGAAAGCCGTGCGCTACACTATTCAACAATATACATGATTTTCGCATTTATCTTATGATTAGAACGCCTAGAAGGCGTCGAAATGTGCCGGCAACATCGTCAATCTCGTCGATTTCGTTGAGAACGATGTCAACGATGACGATTTCGACTAAATTTTTGTCTTTTATTTGGAGGGAAAGTTGATATATGATGATATCATTACCATCAATCATTGAATATACTCGAAAATCATTATGGAAACGATTGGTTGCTGACTTATCGTCAATAGCAAGGCGTTATTGCCATCATCAAAAAAAGTGTAAATCCATGGAGAAAATTCCGACTTTCGAATCTCCAATCAACAAGTAAACGTAATTTTAATTATAAATTCTGTTCGATGATAACATTGGCTTCAGTTTGATTGTTGAATTTTGAAAATTGGCTTGTCGGTTGTTGCGCTATTGCATTTCTTGTCACCATGGTTTGCGCTAGACACATCGTGATAATGCATGAAAATCGGCAACAAACATAATATTTGCAGTGATTTTATTGGGAAACCCATAATTACTACTTGGGCCCATAATA
>JANPJR010000106.1:0-48886 GCA_031425615.1 Cytophagales bacterium | reverse complement strand
GAGATAGGTTAAATTTTTGATTTTTGGGATTTCATTTTCCAAAATGGTATTCAAAAAATCTATCAACAAATCTTTGTTGCTTTCTGTGCCAAAGATTTTTTTGAAACCAAAATCTGTAAAAAGGTTGATGTATTTGTCTGTTATCATTTAATTTCAAATATTCATTTTAGTATAAATCTTATCAATAATCTCCACTGTTTTAAGCCCTTCAAAGCCATTTGTAGCGATTATACCTTGTTTTGTAAGTACTTCTACTACATTTTCATACACTTTGTCGTGGTTTGACATAGAGCCTTGATATTGTCCATAATTATTGGCAGGGTTTCCTTTTGGCAAATTTTTTATTTCGTAGTTTTCAATTTTTTGGTATTCCAATTCATTGAGATATTGCCCTCCAATCTTCACAGTACCTTTTTCTCCAAAAATGGTCAATGAGCCTTCCATATTTTTTTGGAAACTATTTACAGTATAATTAATTGTACCCAAAGCTCCATTATAAAATTCTAATGCAATCACACCATTATCTTCAAATTCTATGATATTTTGATGAGCAGAATTTTTGCCAAAAGCCTCTACTTTACGCACATCACCAATTATCCAATACAACAAATCTATAAAATGGCTAAACTGCGTATAAAGCGTGCCACCATCCAAATCCTTTGTACCTTTCCAAGAATTTTTGTAATAATTTTCATCTCTATTCCAAAAACAAGAAAGTTGCACGCTATGAATTTTGCCTAATTTTCCTTCATCAATAATTTTTTTTATCTCTGCAACAGGCGGATTAAATCGGTTTTGCTTCACGATAAAAAGGCGTTTATTTGCCTTTTCTGCTTCTTTTATCATTTCGCCACAATCTTGTACGGAAATTGCCATAGGTTTTTCACAAAGGACATGAAAACCTGCTTTTAAGGCTTTAATCGTGTGTTCTGCGTGCAAACCATTAGGCGAACAAATAGCCACTACATCAATGTTTTTTTCGGTTTCAAGCAAATTTTCAATTGCATTATACACATTTGCTTGGTATTTTTGGGCTAATTCATTGGCTTTTGTTTGGTCAATATCACATACTGCCACGAGTTTTCCGTTTTTTTGTATATGTTCAGCGTGTCGTTGTGCGATTCTTCCACAACCTATGATAGCAAAGTTTATAGCGGTCATTTTTGATTTTTTATAAAAAATAAAATTTCGCAAAGATACATGAAAAAAATAAAAAAAATATATACCCAAAAAATACGTTTTCTGTTAAAATTACCACAGCACCAAAAAATCTATTGTTTTTTTTAATTATTTTTGCTAAAAAAGCCACTAATCCCAAAGGGGAACTGATTACTCAATTAACTAACTGCTTTCTTATGCCCAATATTTTATGCCTAAAAAATAGTTTTATAACTTATTTTAGCCCAATTTTCCAAATAAAAATTTGTTATAAATGGTTTGTTCTCCCTTTGGGGGTTAGAGGGCTTTTACTTTTTATATTGCTATTATTGCCTTTTGAAACTTATGCTTGGGGATTTGTGGGACATCAACGTATTAACCGTTTAGCAATTTTTACGTTGCCACCCGAAATGTTTGGTTTTTATAAATATCACCTTAAATTTTTGGTGGATAATTCTGTAAATCCAGACAAACGCAGGTACGCAGTCAAAAATGAAGCACCTCGCCATTATATAGATATTGATGTTTATGACCGTCTTTACAATGATAGTGCAATATATAAAATGCCTCGTTATTGGAAAGATGCAGTAAAAATTCATTCAGAAGATACGCTTTTGGCGTATGGTATTGTGCCTTGGCATATCCAAAAAATGCACTTTGAACTTGTAGAAGCATTCAAACAACGTAGTGTAAATAGGATTTTGCGTGTGTCTGCAGATTTGGGGCATTATATTGCTGATGCAAATGTACCTTTGCACACTACCGAAAACTACAATGGGCAACGCACTGGACAAATAGGCATACATGGTTTTTGGGAATCACGTTTGGTAGAATTATTCTCTGATGATTTTGATTTTTTTGTGGGAAAAGCATCTTTTTTGCAAAATACACAACTTACCGCTTGGGAAGCAGTAACGAATGCACATTTGGCATTAGACAGCGTTTTTAGGTTTGAAAGGGAACTTACAAAAATGTTTCCTGAAGACAAAAAATATGCCTTTGAAGAACGCAATCGCATTACGGTAAAAACATATTCACGTCCTTTTTCAGAGGCTTTTTATCGCATGCTTGATGGACAAGTGCAAAGGCGTATGCGTGCTTCTGTTAAAATGGTGGGCGATTTTTGGTATACTTGTTGGGTGGAAGCAGGACAACCCGACCTCCAAAATCTAATAAATGACAATGCTGATGAAACACCTGAAAAACTTGATGCAAACCCAAATATTATCACACGCCCACATGAAGAAACAGGTTTTTGGTATTCTGATTTTTGGAAATTGGATTTTTTAAAAAAAGAAAATAATAACCCAAATAATCCACACGAAAATTGTTGCCAAAATAATCGTTATGTAGCAAATTTCAAGAAAAGAACAGCCTCACAGGAGTAAAAGCAAAGAAGAATTAACAAAAAAATCTAATCACTGAATCATGAAAAAATATTTTTTCTGGGCATTTTTTTTAATGCAATTTTTATTGGAAAATGAAATCATATTTGCCCAAAGTACAAAGGAAAATTCTTTAAAAGAAAATCCTATAACAGAAAGCAAAAAAGATATGGGGAAAGATACCACAAAACCAATTAATTTGCTTGCTGATGAGGTTTTGAATAAAAAAACTATTTTCACAGATTTTGCAAAAGCCCAAAAAAATTATTCGGAAGTATATCGTTTTATCCTCAAAAATACAGGTGGTGCGTATGGCAAAGTAAAAGAAATTCCTTGGCGAATGGATACGCTCCAAAATTTGCAAAGTTTTCAATGTATTAACGAAGATATTACAGAAATTCCTCCAAGATTTACGAAACTTATCCAATTACAAAGGCTTTATTTGGGTAATAATTTATTTAAAAATATTCCAAAAGAAATTTTTTTGCTCAAAAATCTTAAAATTTTAGATATGCAACACAACCAAATTACACATATTTCGGAAGACATCAGCAAATTAGAAAAATTGGAAATGCTTTTTTTAAATGATAACCTCAGCCTTGAAAAATTGCCTCTTGAAGCCCTTAAAAAATTACCAAACCTCAAAAAAATCTCCCTCAAAAATAACCCAATATCCTTAGAAATGCGTAAAATTATTCGTAGAAGTCTTACGAAAGTACAAGTTGATTTTTAGCAATTGGGCAGGGGTAAGATTGAGCAGGGCAAGCCCTGCCTCTACTGACAACTAAAATTATCTCAAAAGTTTTAAATTTCCTTTTGTTTTCCCTTTGAAGTTAATGTCGTTTCCATTAGTATATTTTCCTTTTATTTCCCAAAAATATACGCCTGTAGGTTGTTCTTTGTTATTTTTTTTGCCATTCCAACCTGTTTGTGAAGCAGTTTCAAAATCATTCAATTCAGATACAAGGTTTCCATAGCGGTCATATATTTTTAGTGTAAATTCAGAGATTTCACTTTTATTGCCTTTTACCACAAATAAATCATTTTTACTATCACCATTTGGCGTAAATAATTCTGGTACAAAAAAATCGTTTCTAATTGGTGGCGGTGGCGTTGAGCAAGTGATGGCTACAAGGGCATTGCTTGTGGCTTGTGTAGGTAAGGCACATGTGGCATTGCTTGTGATAATAAGTGTAACAACATCATTGTTTTGTAGCGTGTTTGTGGTAAAAGTCGTTTGTCCTGTGCCTGCATCTATCCCATTTACTTTCCATTGATAACTTGGGTTTGCACCGCCATTAGTAATATTAGCAGTAAAAGTATTATCAAAATTTGCACAAATCTGCGTACCAGAAGCCTGAATACTAACTGAAGGCACTACATTTGGTGATATAGTTATGGTATTACTTGTGGCAGTTGTCGGTGAAACACAATTTGCATTAGAAGTCATTACAACGGTGATTTGGTCGCCAGCTTGTAAGGTATTGCTTGTAAATGTTGCGTTATTTGTACCTACATTTCCATTATTTACTTTCCATTGATAACTTGGGGTTGCACCACCATTAGTAGGGGAAGCATTGAATGTAAGGTTTTGGTTTGGACAAAGGCTTGTGTTAGGGCTTGTGATACCTACTGAAGGCACAACATTAGGCGAAACGGTAATATTGACATCATAAATTGCACACGTGGTTGTAGTCCAACGCAATATATTTGTGCCTGTTCCCAATCCAATTACTGTAGTAGTTGCACTTGCAGGCGTAGTGATGGTGCCTGTTCCACTTATAAGTGTCCATGTACCTGTGCCAGTTGCTTGCATGGTAGCAGAATTACCGCATATTATTTGGTCTGCACCGCCCACATTGGTTGGGTTTGCCTGAATGGTAAAGTTGGCTGGGAGATTGCTAATCGTAAAATTTGTATTTGACGGACATGTGGGATTCATGTTTGGCAATGTAAATGACCAATTTGAATTTTTGGAAATCTCTGACAAATGCGTAGATTTTGGGGCAGAGGTTAATGTGCCATTGTATTTACTTTTGTCAGTATCATTACTTGCACGACTCAAACAATTACCTAATGTAGCTGGAAGATTAGAGGTTTGAAAAGAAAGTGTGGGCGTAGAAGAATTATATGACCAACTGCCTGTAGTAGATAATCCATATAATATTTTGCCTGTAAAATTGGTATTGTTGGAAAATGTACCTTGCAAAATAAAAAAATTATCACCATTTGTACTATTCATATCCATTGTTGTATTTGAAAGCGGATATGTTTCGCTTGCTGTCCAACCTTGCGCACATGCCCCCAAACTTCCGCTACCACAAAAAGCTGTTGCAGTACCAAACAGCACTTCAAAAACTGTTCCTTTGGTAATTGTGCCTCCTGTACGTTTGAGCGTTACGCAACCTTCCAAGTCAAAAAAATTGTGTGTGGAGCCTGTTGAATTGATGTAGCCTTTGTCTGTGATGATGATTTCGGTATTATTCACGATATCTACCAATGGCATCATTACTATCATATCATCAGTACTATAGCCACTCCCACAATTTGATGTGCTACTTCCCCCCACATTACAGTTGTAACCTAAAATCACAATATCGCCAGGTTGCAGCACCGTTTGGGCGTGTATTTTTTGGATAAAAAAAAGTACAAAAAATATAAGTATTGTTTTGAATTTCATAAGAAAGAAAAATTTAAAAAGTCAAAATGTTCAAAATGTTCAAGAAAATTAAATTTTTAAGGCTGTTTTACTGAAAAAATAGACAACTTACAAACTAATAACTTACAACTTGGGTTAATGTATATTCAATCAAACGTTGCACTGTTTTTTGTGGATTTTGGGAAAATTGGGCAGTAGCACGGTTTGCTAAAATGGCATTCAAAGACAAAACTTCATGTCCCAAAATTTCACCCAAAAGATAATAACCTGCGGTTTCCATTTCAAAATTATGTAAAAAATTTTGTGAAATATCACGCAAAATTAAATCATTTTTGGTATTAATGTTTATTATATTTTTGTTAAGAAATTCATGCGAATATTTGAAATTTTGTAACTTATCAAAAAAAGCCTGACTATCCAAACCTTTTACCCTAATATTGCGACCTTGTGGTGCATAAAAACCTGCACAAGTCAATGTATTACCTTGAAAAATATTTTTTTCTGAAAATTTTTCTAATAAATTCACACTCGCAGATGCAAAATAAGGCATAAATGGTAATTGAATTTCTTTTTGAAAATAATGCAAAAAATTTTGTCTAAAATCTATTTTTTCTTGATTTTGGGGAATATTTGGATAATAAAAACCCAATGCATCAAGCCCAATCGCATTTTTGGAAGCCAAAAAACTATCTAATGGAATATCTTTTTGCAATGTGCCAGATGTACCTACACGCACAATACGCAATGCAGTCGTTTGGGGCAAAGGCTCACGTGTTTGCAAATTCATATTGACCAAAAAATCCAATTCATTCAACACAATATCAATATTATCAGTGCCAATACCTGTAGAAATCACTGACAAACGCTTCCCCTGCAATGTACCTGTATGCGTTACAAATTCTCTATGTTGGACTTTGGTTTCTATCACATCAAAATATTGGCTCACTTGTGCCACACGGTCAGGGTCGCCTACTGCGATAATGTCGTGTGCAAGCTGTTCAGGGCGTAAATGTAGGTGATACACACTGCCATCAGGATTTAAAATAAGTTCAGTTGCAAGCATTCTTTTAGTTTTTTTTGGTTATTGAAACAAAGGTAAAAGAAAAAAAACAAAATCAAGAACAAACGTTTTTGATTTTGGGAAAAATGTGTTTTTATGACTTTTTTTATAAAAAATTTTTCTACTAATTTTTTCAAAAAAAAGAAGTTTTTTTATTAGAAATTTTTAAAATCCAAAATATGCAAAAAAATCTATATCTTTGCACCAAAAAAAGATTGCTTCTTTAAAAGTCCTCACTTCTTAAAATAATTCTTGTATGTCCGAATTTAATTTTTTTGATTACCATACGCAAATTAGCCAAGATAATATCATATTGTCCTACAAAGGGCCTATTTCTGATACATTATTGGCAGAATTTATACGTGATATTCGCCAAAAATTGCAACCAGAAGACCCTCGTATTGGGAAAAAAGTTTTTGCAATCTTTATGGAATTAGCCCAAAATGTGCTGTATTATTCCAAAGAGCAAAATCATTTTGGTAATTCAAAAGATAAAGTCGGTACATTGGTTATCCTACAAGATGGGCAAACTTATCGCATTATTACAGGAAATTTAGTTTTTAAGAAAGATGTAATTTCATTGGCAGAAAAATGTGATGTTCTCAATTCATTGGATAGAGATGGTTTGCGAGAATACAAAAGACAACTTCGCAATAACCCAAAAGGCGAAGAAAGTAAAGGTGCAGGCATTGGACTTGTGCAAGCTGCATTGACTTCTACTGACCCGTTAGATGTGGAAATTCAAGATGTAGGTGTAGATTTTGCATTTTTTATGGTGTCGGTTTATGTGAGAAAAGTAGAAACAGAAGAATAAAAAGACCCCTAACCCCCAAAGGGGGAACTTTATATTATTACTCCCTTTGGGGCTGGGGGCTTAAAAATCATGAAAAAAGTAGCATTTTATACATTAGGTTGCAAATTAAATTACTCAGAAACCTCCACGATTGCACGTCAGTTTGCACAAAAAGGGTATCAAAAAGTAGAATTTAATGATACACCAGATATTTTCATTATTAATACATGTTCCGTTACCGAAAATGCAGATAAAAAATGCAAAAAATTGGTAAAAGAAGCCAAAAAAATCGCACCAAATAGTTATGTAGCGATTGTAGGTTGCTATGCCCAACTCAAACCACAAGAAATAGCCAATATTGAAGGTGTAGATGCGGTGCTTGGAGCATCTGAAAAATTTATGTTATTGGATTTGATTGATACTTTTGAAAAACCTTTTTTACAAAATAATTATACAGAAAATTCTAATAATTCAATAGAAAATACTGAAAATACGAAAATTTCTTGTACCGAAGAAACACAAGATTTGCCAAAATTTGCCAAAAAACAAGCGAAAATTTGGGTGCAAGAAGTCCAAAATGCCAAAACTTTTACGACTTCATATTCTATCAGCGACCGCACACGTACTTTTCTCAAAGTGCAAGATGGTTGTGATTATATTTGTACTTTTTGCACAATTCCGCAAGCAAGAGGCACAAGCAGAAGCGACAGCATAGCCAATATCCTGAAAACTGCCCAAGAAATTGCCCAAACAGAAGTAAAAGAAATCGTTATCACAGGCGTAAATACTGGCGATTTTGGGATAATTGGAGGTAAAAGGCAAGAGCGTTTTGTAGATTTGGCGAAAGCTTTGGACACAGTTGAAGGCATTGAAAGATTGCGTATTTCGTCTATTGAGCCAAATTTACTTAGTGAGGAAATCATTGATTTTGTGGCAAATTCACAGCGATTTGTGCCTCATTTTCACATTCCTTTGCAATCTGGAAGCAACAAAATCCTCAAACTCATGCGTAGACGTTATCTGCGTGAATTGTATGCGGAACGTGTATCATGGATTAAACAAAAAATGCCAGATTGTTGCATTGGCGTTGATGTGATTGTGGGTTTTCCTTCCGAAACTGACGAAGATTTCTTAGAGACGTATAATTTTCTTAATGAATTGGATATTTCGTATCTCCACGTTTTTACGTATTCTGAAAGAGCAAATACCAACGCATTGGATATAAAACCAGTAGTTTCGCACCAAAAAAGGAATGAACGTAGCAAAATGTTACACATTCTTTCGGACAAAAAAAGGAGATTTTTCTATGAACAAAATGTAGGCAAAATCATGACTGTTTTGTTTGAAAATGATGTAGAAAATGGCTATATTCATGGTTTTACAGAAAATTATATTCGTGTGCGTGCCAAATATGACCCAATGCTCATCAACGAAATCAAAAAAGTACGCCTCTTGGAAGTTACACCTGATTTGCTGATGGACGTGGAGGAGGTGGAATTTGAGGTGTTGAAACATTAAAAAAAGTCAAAGGTTTAAAGTTTAAGGGGCAAAGTTCAAAAGGGTTCAAAGCTCAAAAAAAATTCAAGGTTTGAAGGGGTTTAATGTTTGACGTTTTACTCCTTTTTTCATAAAAAAACTAAAAAATAAAATCATGTTCAAAATAAAAGAATTACATTTAAAAGGCTTTAAAAATAGTGATAAAGATATTTTTATCAAGTTCTCAGATGCACCTATTACCATTATTTATGGCGAAAATGGCTCTGGTAAAACTACGCTTTTGAGGGTAATTCAGGCGTTTTTAGGTGTAAATCCAAATATTTTGCGCAAAGAAAATATAAAAGCTGGTAAGCTAATTTTTATGTTTGAAAATACTGAATATAACTTAGTTTTTGAAAATGAAACTTTTAAATATGAACATGGAAATCCAGAAGGAATAGAAAAATTACGAGCTAAATTAATTTCCCTTTGTGTTTCTGTAAATAGAGCAAATGAGTATAATAGTTTTTCACGAGAAAATATATTGTATCAATTAGAACAGCTAAAAGAAAGATTAAAAATAGAACTCAAAATAAATACAGGTGGAAAAATAGAAGGCGGGATAAGTTTTGTTTTGGAAAGGGAAATAAAAAACACAATTAAAAAATTTTCTGAACAGGATTCTTCTGAAAAAATAAAAGGTGAAAATCATGTTTTTGTTGATAATTTTAATATTTATGATGCAGAAATAACCCTAAAAAGATTGTTTTATGAGGGACAAAAAGTTGCATTGGAAAATACTAAAAATGCGTATTTTAATACGATTGAAAATGCGATTGACCTAACCGAAAATATAGTTTTGGTTGAAAATTTTGGACAAAAATTTTTTGAAAAAAAAAATTTTTTTGAAGATTTTATTACAGAGCTTCCAAATTCAAAAACAAAAGAAAAACTTGAATTGGTTTTGAAAAATCCAAAAGTGGATTTATCACAAGAAACGCTTATATTCAAAGCATTATTACAAAATATATATGAAGTAGCAGAAAAAGAAGAAACTGAAAATTATGCTTTTAAATCACTTCAAAAACTTATCAAAATCTTTAATGAATTTACCAATGGAAAAAAAATACTTCGGTTAAATGCGGTAGATGCTTTTTTAGAATTTCCAAATGAACAAAAACATTCACTTTCAGAATTATCAAGTGGAGAGAGGCATTTATTGACTTTATTGACTATTTGTTTATTACAAAATTATTCTGATGTTTTTTTAATTGATGAGCCTGAAATTTCCCTTTCTATGAAATGGCAACGAAAATTGTTAGAAATTTTGCATGAATTTGCCCCAAATGCACAAATTATAGTAGCTACACACAGCCCTGATATAGCCAACGGACACCCTGAATATTTTATGGGCGAAAACAGCACTTTATTATAAAAATATGACAACAGAACGTAATTTAGATGCTGTTTTTATGAAGGCTATCATGACCCAAACGCCTTGTGTGATGGTGGAGGGCACAGATGATAGACAAATCTATACCAATATAGCAGAAAAATTAGGAATAAATATGTGTGTGGTGAATATTTCTGCATTGGAAGATTATAAAGTGGGCGGTTGTGAAAATATAATTGATTGCATGAAAAAATTGCAAGAAAAATTTGAGATAACACCCTATACAGAAAAATATTTTTTGGGGATTATTGACCGAGATACCCGCCCTTATGGAAATCCTACTGAATTTGAGGAAATTCAACACCTCAAAAAATTGTTTATTCTCAAATATTATTCCATTGAAACGTATTTTGCCACCCCAAAAAATATAAAATATGTGGTTTCTAAAATCACAAATGCCATAAATTCAGACATAACCCAAGATGTATTGGATTTTTTACAAAAAAACCAAAATGACAATCTTGAAACCTTGTATTATTTGGCAATAGATGCAACAAAAGAACGTTGTGAGCGAAAACGAGAAAACGAACAACACAAGGCATTTAAAAGTTTAGGCAACTTAAATTCTGTAGTAGAAGATGGTTCATTAAATCATTTTAAAAAACTTTTAAATGATGAAGTTAAAAACCTAAAACAAATATTAAACGATTTTGCACAATCACACCAAATTACATTTGGGGATTATAAAAAAATAATCAAAGGGAAATGGTATTTACATTATTTTTGGTATAAAATTTTTCAGCAATTATCCATTTTATCAAAAAACGAAAGTGAATTTTCTGATTTTGAAAAAATATTCCAAAATGAAATACCAACAAACAAACACACAAAAAATCATGAGCCAATTTTCAAACTAAAAACGCTTACAAAGTGGAATAGTGTCATAGAAACCATAGAAACTCATCGTTTTATAGAATTTGACGAAGATGAGTTAGCAGATATTTTAGAAGAATTAAAAAAATTAGGGAAAAAATAACCTAAAAAATTGCACATTTTCGTTATCCTTTTAAGCAAAATAAACTACTACAATGAATAACCTCACAACACAAAAATTGGTACAAAACATTTTGGATAAGGCAAATATTGTACGTGAAAATATAAATTATAGCCTTCCAAATGATACATTTCCTTTTTTGGTAGATAAAATTTGGCATAATAACGCCTCACAAACTTTTGCGTTTTTGGTGGATAAAATCGCAATTTCAGCACCAGAAAACTTAGAAGAATTGGCAGAAGTAGAAACCCAACGAGAATTGTTGTGGGATATGGAAAAAGAAAATTATACTTTTCAAGCAGATAAGGTATTTATATATCAAAATCAACACACCACAGAAACAGGTTTGTTTGAAATAGTAGAGAATGATATAGTTGCATTTTTTGAGGGGGAATTTATAGTGAAAAAATTTCAAATTCTTTCTATTAATGAAAAATATCTTATTGTAAAAATGTGGGAAAGTGCTAATGATGATGATAGTGTTATGATGTTTTTGGGCTGTGAATAATATCGTCTTAAATGAAAACTAAAATGTATCTATTTAGGTAAAAAATTAAAAAATAGGGAGAAACCGCTACTTGTGCAATTTAAAACTATTTCCATAGCGTTTTTAACTAAAACCTAAACACATACAAATCCCCTATAATTTCAAATCCACCATCAAAAAACGTATGCAACAAATGGCAGAAACATTATCTTCAAAAGGTTTTGTCGTAATAGATAATTTTTTTGAAGATTGGAAAATATTAAAGCAAGAAGCAGATGAATTATTACAAAAAAATGCTTTTCGCCCTGCACAAATAGGACAAGGAAATGCACTACAACAAGATATTACACAAAGAGGTGATAATATTGTATGGTTGGAAAATGCCAATCTTTCACCCACACAAAAAGCATTTTTTGATAAAATAGACACCTTACAAAGTTTTCTTAATCAAACATTTTTTTGGGGAACAAATGACGTAGAATTGCACTTTGCATTGTATCAAGAAGGCATGTTTTACCAAAAACATTTGGATAATTTTAAAGGAAAAAATGCACGTAGATTGTCTTTTATTCTATATTTGAATGAGTATTGGAAAGAAGGTGATGGCGGTGAATTGCGTATTTTTTTACCAAATGAAATCCAAGAAAATCAAGAAAACGAATTAAATAATACGCCCAATTTTATAGATGTTGCACCTTTGGCTGGTCGTTTGGCGTGTTTTGTGAGTGCAGAGATTTGGCATGAAGTCCTGCCTACAAATACACAAAGGTATAGTTTGACAGGTTGGCTGAGGAGGGCTTAGAAAAAAATAGTAAATCGTGCGGACTTCCAATCTTATATGCTTGTATTTTTGGGGTTTGATTTTTTTCCTCAAAAACGCACATCATAATTTGGAAAAAATGATTTTATTTTGTTTTTTTCTGTATCAGAAAAATTATTCTGTTTAACATTCAAGTATTATCAGTTTATTAAAAAAAAATACTTTTGGCTGTTTTACTGAAAAAACTGATAGCTAACCCAAATTTTCTCTAATTTTTTGTTCTGCGAGCATTTTTGCTTGGTGTTTTTTGCTTTGGCTATACCACGCCCATACCACAATAATAAAAGCCAAATAGGGCATCATGGCAAGGTATACAATGCCTGTATTGATGCCTGCAATAAGATTACTGCCATTGCTGGCACTATTTTCAACAGTTGCTCTGCACATAGCACATTGGGCATGTAGAGTTTGAGGCATCAAAAATAAAATAAAAATATAAGTAGAAAGATAGGTTAAAAAAAAGGAAATTATTTTTTTTGTCATAGTAATTTTGTGGAAAAGCATATTTTGTTTTTATTCTTCTACAAAAATACAAAAAAAATGAGTTTTTTGTTTTAAAAATCGTTTTTTATTTTTAGGGGAATTTGTATTATTTTTGGGGAAATTGAAATTTTAATGTTTAGTAAAAAATAATAAAAATGAAAATCAAAGAGCTTTCTATCGTTAATTTTCGTGGATTTGAAAACGAAAAAATCATATTCTCAGACAATAATTTTTATGTATTTATTGGGGTAAATGGAGCAGGGAAAACCTCCATATTGGATTTATTGGCGATTTTTTTTGTGGATTGGATTAATGAAAATTTTGAAATACATAATTTTGAAATAAATGAGTTAAAGATAAATTCAAATTCTGATTTGAGAAAAAACACAACAAAAGCAGAATTAGAGGCTATTTTCTATCCAAATCATGTTTTTAGAACGTCCATTGGTGATGATGAACTTCAAAATGATAGTTTTTTGATATCTTTTAATTTTCATAAAAATTTAGACACAAACATATCAGATACAAATAAAAATGAAACAATCCACACAGAGTTTCCCATTTTTGCATATTATCAAACAAAAATCACTATCCAAAAATCTAAAAAAAGAAAAAAAATAGATAAAAAACTACCACAATTAAACGTCTATCAAAATATTTGTGTTTTTTTAGAGGATTATGAAATATTTGCACAATGGTTCAAAGAACAGGAGGATTTTGAAAATCAGGAAAAAGTAACAAAAGAAAATTTGGCATATCGCAATCCACCCTTAGAAATCGTGAGGCAAGCAATAGAAACGTTTTTTGGGGAAATAGAAAAAGGAAACGCAGTTTTTAAGGATTTAAAAGTAGAAAGGCAACAACAAGATACTTTTAATTTTGAAACAAATTTAAAAACTGCTACGCTTACCATCAAAAAAAACAATGACGTTTTTTCCCTTGAAAACCTTTCTTCTGGTGAAAAACATATATTGCTCTTAGTATGCGATATTGCCCGCAGATTATCCATTGCCCATCCAAGTCATAACCCAATCCAAGCCCTCAAAGAAGGCGAAGGGGTGGTGTTGATTGATGAAATAGAGCAACACCTGCACCCAAAGTGGCAAAGGAATATCGTATTAGCTTTGCAAAAAACTTTCCCAAGTATTCAATTTATAGTCACCACACATTCACCACAGGTTTTGAGTGGTGTAAGAAAAGAAAGTGTTTTTGTATTGGATAATTTTAAAATATCTACAGGATATGTTTATACTGAACAACGGGATAGTAATTCCATCTTAGAAGATGTATTTGATGTGCCAAAATATGCCCTTCAAACTCAACGGAAAATTGATGACTTTTATGCTTTTTTAGAAAATAATCTTGAAAATGCAGAAAAAATCTTGAATGAACTTACTGAAAAGTTTGGAACACAAGACCTTGAAATAAAACGAGCTTTGATGTATTTAGAAGACGCAAAAGAAGAAAATCAACAAGAACTGAAAAATTAACCATGAAACATATCATAAAAAATAATCCACCAGAATCACTTATTGAAGACAAAAAACTAATAACAGCTTTTAATGATTTAGGACAACAAGCACGTAAAGATATTCAAAATAGCCTTTTGGAAGAACAAGGTTATATTTGTGCATATTGTATGCAACGTGTCAGCATGGATTGGAACAAAGATATGAATAAGCCAAAAATAGAAATAGAACATTATCTTTCACAAGAATTGCATCCTGATAAAGCACTCAATTATGAAAATATGCTCGGTGTGTGCAATGGTGGTATTTATAGAGAAACCGAAAACCAAAAAATAAATGATAAATTTGCACATTGCGACAAAACCAAAAATGGAAAAGTAGATGGTAAAATAGTGCTTCAAATATTAAATCCTTTGGACAAAAATAAATCTGGAAAACTTATTTCTTATCAAAATGATGGTAAAATTGTTAGCAACAATCAAAATTCTGATTCTGATGTTGAAAATGACATAAATATTGTGCTAAATCTTAACAACAGAAATTTGTGTAAATACAGAGAATTAGCATTGGATTTCGTATATGAAAAGTTTAAAAAGAAATATGAAGATAAAAAACAATGGACAAAAGCTATTTTTCAAAAAGAAATTGAAAGCCTAAAAACTAAAAATAAAGAAGGCAAATACAAAGAATATGTTAGTTTTTTGATTTGGTTTTTTGAAAAAAAACAGAAATCTTATAAATAGCATATAGAAAATGTAAAATAGCTTTTGAACTTTGAATATTGCCACCTTTTAAAATTTAAACTCTTTGAACCTTGAACTTTTTGTACTATTTTTGGAAAAAATTTTAATCTTTTAAGAAAATAACCCAAGAAAAACAAAAACACGTGGAACAACATTTAGAAAATACAATCTCTGACAATAAAAAAGCCCACCAAGAGGCGTTAAATGATATTTATCAAAAAATAGAAAAAATCAAACAAGGCGGAGGACTTGAAAAACAAGAAAAAGAACGCAAAAAAGGTAAACTTACCGCAAGAGAACGCATAGCCTATCTCATAGACCCAAATACGCCTTTTACAGAAGTAGGACTTTGGGCAGGTTATGATATGTATAAGGAAGATGGCGGTTGTCCTGCTGGTGGCGTTATTGCTGGTATTGGGCATGTGAGTGGTAGGCAATGTGTGATTTTGGCAAATGACGCTACCGTAAAATCTGGTGCGTGGTATCCTATTACAGGCAAAAAAAACCTTAGGGCGCAAGAAATTGCTATGGAAAACAAATTGCCAATTATTTACTTGGTGGATAGTGCAGGCATTTATTTGCCTTTGCAAGCAGATATTTTTGCAGACAAAGAACACTTTGGACGTATGTTTTACAACAATGCACAAATGTCTGCAATGGGTATTCCGCAAATATCTGTGATTATGGGAAGTTGCGTAGCAGGTGGTGCGTATCTGCCTATCATGTCTGACGAGGCAATGATTGTAGAGGGAACAGGCTCTATTTTCTTGGCGGGACCGTATCTTGTGAAAGCATCTATTGGCGAAGATGTAGATGCGGAAACATTGGGCGGTGCTACTACACAATGCGAAATATCAGGTGTTACAGACAATAAATACCCAGACGATAAAAGTGCTTTGGACGAAGTAAAACGTATTTTTTCTAAATTTGGGGCAAATAAAAAAGCAGGTTTTGACCGCATAACCCCACAAATGCCCAAAGAAAACCCAGAAGAATTGTTGGATATTTTGCCTGCTGAACGCACAAAACCTTATAGTATGGTAGAACTCCTAAAAAGAATTGTGGATAATTCGGAACTTGACTTGTACAAAGAAAAATATGGACAAACTATTGTATGTGCAAGGGCAAGGATTGATGGCTGGGCGGTGGGTATTGTGGCAAATGAACGCAAAATCGTGAAATCCAAAAAAGGCGAAATGCAAATGGGTGGCGTGATTTATTCGGATTCTGCGGACAAGGCTGCGAGGTTTATTATGCTTTGTAATCAGCAAAAAATTCCATTAGTTTTTATGCATGATGTTACAGGTTTTATGGTGGGGTCGAGGTCAGAACAAGGTGGTATCATCAAAGATGGGGCAAAAATGGTAAGTGCAATGGCGAACTCTGTAGTGCCAAAATTCACGTTTATTGTGGGTAATTCGTATGGTGCAGGCAATTATGCCATGTGTGGTAAGGCGTATAATCCAAAACTCATTTATTCGTGGCACACAGGACGCATAGCGGTAATGAGTGGTGCATCTGCCTCCAAAACCCTTTTACAAATACAAACCGCCTCACGCAAGGCAAAAGGGCAAGAAATTACACCAGAAGAAGAAGCAAGTTTGTTGGAAGAAATCACAGAACGCTACGAAAGCCAACTTTCGCCTACCTACGCAGGTGCAAGGCTTTGGACTGATGGCATTATCTCGCCTCTGGATACACGCCAAATTATTTCGGAAGGCATCAATATGGCAAACCATAATCCTATCAAAAAACGATATAATGTAGGAGTGATACAGTGTTAGGATTAGGAATGGAGATGTGGTCTTAGCATCTTGTTAAGACCACAAGATGAGTAAAAATGATTGGCTATTCTATCAGATTACAAAACATCTGCTTTGACATTTATTATAGCAATAAAACTAATTATAACCCTTTAAATTTTAGTACTTCTTTACGCCAAAAAGCACTTATATCTTTTTTTTTCAATTTCCCCATTTCGTCTAAGTTTTCCTCCAAAAACGAAAAAAATCGTTTTTGTCCGTTGTTGGCATTTAGAAAAATGTAAGCACAAAAGTAAAAAACAACTTCCAAAAAAAAATACATCTATTCAAGTTTTCGCTGATTTATTGGTGACAAAAATGCACACGAACTTACGAAATGATAAAAACGTTTGTTTTTCATTTTGATTTTTGTGCTATTTTTGCAATGATACAAGCATTTTTTAAACATCAACAAGGGATAAAAAGGCTTTGATGAAGTAGCAATATTCTATGATATTTTATAAACTTATTTCCTTACACACGCCCTCCCCAAACGGTCATTTATCGCAAGTCCAAGCCCATAATTTGGGGCTAATTCACTGATAATCACACCAATAGTAAGCCCATCTAAATACCGCAAACCTGCAAACAAACGACTTGAAGCCTCTGCAAAATCTTGTTTTTCGGACAATATAAATTGATTTTTTAAGGGAATCATAGGCAACATATCAGAAAAACCTAAGAAACCTACATCTTTTGGCGAAAATTCTCCCACATCTTCAATAAAAATACTATCCCCAATGCTTATAGGGTAATCCCTAAGCAGATAAAGTGGTTTGCGTGGGGCATAATGGCTATCAAGTTGTCCTGCGGTTTTTGGGTTAGAAGATTGATGTGTATTGATTTTTAAGGTTGTTTTTAATACATTTTCCAAATTTTCTATGGAAATTCCACCCAAACGATACACTGTTAATTGATTATTTTCCAAACCAATAATCGTGCTTTCAATGCCTATCACACACGCACCGCCATCAAGTATAAACGGAATTTTATCGCCTAATTGTGCCTCTACATGTTGTGCAGTAGTCGGACTGATATACCCAAAAGGGTTTGCACTTGGAGCAGAGAGCGGAAAATCCAAACTTTCCAATAATTGCAAAGTCAAATCATGGTCAGGAATCCGTACCGCCACATTATCCAAACCTGATGTAGCAAGGTCAGGTACAAGATTTTTTTTTGGAAAAAGCAAGGTCAAAGCACCTTTTGGAAATGCTTCTACAAGCGGTTTGTAGGCTTCTGGGAAATGCAACACAAAATCTTTTGTACGCATCCAATTACTTGTATGCGAAATAAGTGGGTCAAAAAAAGGGCGGTTTTTTGCCTGAAAAATTTTTAAAATTGCCTTTTCTGAAAAAGTATTCCCTGCAAGCCCATAAACCGTTTCGGTTGGGATTGCAACAATATTTTCCTGTTCCAAAAGCATTCTTGCTTGCGAAATATCTGCTGAAATTTGTGCCATGTTTTTATGCTCTTTTTTACATTTTTTTTTTACAAAAACACAAAATTAACGCAAAAATAACCGAATACCTTGAAATTATTTTAAAAAATACATAAATTTGTACTACTTTACACTCAAAAACATCTATAAAAAACATTTACTTCATTGGAAAACATATTAAAATTAGCAGTCCAAAAATCTGGTAGATTAAGCGAAGATACACTTTCATTGATTACTGCGTGTGGTATTTCTTTTACCCAAACTTCGGGCAAACTAAAAGCTGAAGCACGAAATTTCCCTTTAGAATTTCTTTTTTTGAGAGATGATGATATACCACAATACGTTGCAAATGGCATTGCAGATATTGGCATTGTAGGTGATAATGTACGCATGGAAGCAGGCGAAAATGTAACGCTTGTACAAAAATTAGGTTTTTCTAAATGTAGGCTTTCGTTGGCTGTACAACGTGATTCTCAATACAATTCGGTGCAAGATTTGGCAAATAAAGCCATTGCAACCTCTTATCCTAATATTTTAAAAAAATTTTTTGAGGAAAAAAATATCTCCGCAGATATTCATGTGATAAGTGGCTCGGTAGAAATAGCCCCAAGTATTGGACTTGCGTCTGCAATATGTGATATTGTGAGTTCGGGCAGTACACTCCTCAGCAATGGACTCAAAGAAGTAGAAACAGTATTCAAATCTGAGGCGGTTTTGATTGCTACGCCTCATATTTCTGAAAATAAAAATGCACTTCTACAACAATTAAAATTTCGTATAGATGCTGTACAAAGGGCAAAAGATTACAAATATATCTTAATGAATGTGCCAAATGATGCGATTGGACTAATCCACAAAATTTTGCCTGTAATGAAAAGCCCTACAATTTTACCACTTGCGTTGGAGGGTTGGAGTTCTTTGCATTCGGTTGTGCGTGAAGATGATTTTTGGCACATTATCCAAAGCCTCAAAGAAGCTGGAGCAGAAGGTATTTTGGTTATTCCGATTGAGAAAATGATTGTGTAAAAAAAGCCCCTCAGCCCTCGAAGGGGGAGCAAGTCCCAAAGAGGGAATAACCAGTCTTGATATGTTTATTTTATTGTTGAGTTGAACATTTATTTTATATTTTTTTAATTAAAATTCCCCTTTGGGGTTAGGGGGCTTATGAAATTCCTTCTTCTACGTTTTTCTGCGATTGGCGACATTGCTTGGACAAGTTTAGCGGTGCGTTGCTTGAAAAAACAATTTCCTGATGCAACATTGCATTTTTGTACCAAAAGCCAATACAAGAACATGGTACAATACAATCCTGACATTGATAAAGTAATTTGTTTGGAAAAAAATCAAAAAATAGGCACACTCATAACCGAATTACAAGCAGAAAATTACGATTATGTGGTGGATTTTCACAATAATTTGCGTACAACTTATATAAAATTTTGGTTAGGAAAAAAATCTTTTACCTCCAAAAAATACAGTTGGGCGAGGTGGTGGCTTGTGCAAACCAAACAAAATTTTGTGCCACATACACACGTTGCACAATGGCACGTAGAAACACTTGCACCGCTTGGGGTAATTGATGATGGCGGAAAATTAGCGTATTTTTTGCACGAAAAAAAGGACAAAATAAATCTTAAAACCCTACCCAAAAAACACCAAAACGGATATGTTGCCATTGTAATTGGGGCAACTGAATGGACGAAAAAATTGCCTTTGGAGAAACTTATAGAACTTTGTCAAAAAATCAATAAACCCATTATTTTATTGGGTGGAAAAGAAGAAATACCACTTTCAGAAGAAGTAAAAGTATTTTTTGATAATGTTAATAGTGCCAATTCAGGTAAATCTGACAATTTACAAGCGGTGCATATATACAATGCTTGCGGAAAATATACACTCAATCAATCTGTATATTTGGGCAAAGAGGCTTTGTGTATTTTTGGGCAAGATACAGGGCTTACACACATATTGGCGAGTTTTGACAAAAAAATATTTGGGATTTTTGGGGGAACTGTACCACAACATTGTTACCCTTATACCCCAAATAGGGAAATTTTGGAAGTAAAGGACTTGGATTGTCGTCCCTGCTCGCGTTCAGGGCGAAAATCTTGTCCAAAAGGGCATTTTAAATGTATGAAAGATATGGATTTTAGCAAGATGGAAATTGATATTTAAACCAATATGTATATTTGTTTAATTGTACAAAAAAAACATATATTTGGGTTGTATTATTCACAAAAAACAACTTAAAAATTTGAAAAACAAATAAAAAACAAAAAATTATGGAAGAGTTATTTAAAGAACTTTCGCCTTTTTTTCCTTCAAAATTTCACCCTTATAGCCTTTATTTGGAGAACAATGTTTGTTATTTTTCAACATTACATTGGGGATATTATCTGTTTACTTTTTTGGCAAGTGTTTCTATACTTTATGCTTTTATCTATTGGGAAGCTGCTTACAAATATGCCAATCCTTTTAAATCCAATCCCACAAAGGTATCAATGATGTACCATACAATGATGCTTATGATTTGTGTTGGCGTTGGAGGTATTATTAATTATTACAGGTATTCCTTTTATATTATATGGAGATGATATTACGACAGTAAGTATAGATGGAAATAAAAAAGAAATTAAAATCTATGGTGTTATTTTTACAGAAACCATTCCTTTTGAAAAAATCAATAAAATAAATAGCGGTTTGACATTTGAAACTGCGTATAAAAAAACTGGTAACGGAAACACAACAACCACCATAAAAATAACAACAGATATAAGCCCAAGTCATTTACTTGTGTATAGATTATATGGCAAATTAGAAGGAACAGAAGAAGAAAAAATGAAAATTGCTTCCAAAGAAACAACACAAATAACCCAAAGCCTAAATAAATATTTACAAAAAATGAAAAAATGAAATTTAGGATTAGATTTTTTTGGAAATACTTATTTGAAAAGATATTGCAGATTACATAATTTTGTTTAACTTTTTTGATAAAAAAATAAACAAAACAAAGGAAAAAACATTAAAATCCAAATGTTTTTTTGCATATTTGCACTTGACTTACAAAAAAAAATATTAAAATATCAATCAAAATACATTACAAAAAAATGGAAAAGTACATTTGCATTCATGGGCATTTTTATCAACCTCCACGCGAAAATCCTTGGCTTGAAGAAGTAGAACAACAAGAGGGCGCAATGCCTTATCATGATTGGAATGAAAAAATTGATTTTGAATGTTATTCGCCAAATGGTGCATCAAGAATTTTGGACAATAACATGAGAATTGTAGAAATCGTGAATAATTATGCCAAAATGAGTTTCAATTTTGGAGCAACATTAATGTCATGGTTTAAATCAAAATCACCGCAAACCTACCAAAATGTCATAGAAGGCGACCGACAAAGCCAGGAATATTTTGGGGGGCATGGCTCTGCTATGGCACAGGTTTATAACCACATTATTATGCCTTTGGCAAATAAAAATGATAAAGAAACACAGATTATTTGGGGAATAAAGGATTTTGAAAGCCATTTTAACCGCAAACCTGAAGGTATGTGGTTGGGCGAATCCGCAGTAGATACCGAAACGCTGGAATTGATGGTCGCAAATGGCATCAAATTCACGGTACTTGCTCCCCAACAAGCAAAAAGATTTAGAAAAATAGGCACTGAAACATGGTACAATGGCGTAAATTCTTTACAACATTATTATTGTATGTTGCCTTCAGGCAAAAAAATCGCTTTGTTTTTTTATGAAGGTTATGTTTCGTCTGGTGTAGCTTTTCGTGGTTTGCTCAATGATGGTAGAAACTTAGCAAATGATTTATTAGGGCAATTTCGCCCTGAACAAGGGCAAAAATCACAACTTGTACATATCGCAACAGATGGCGAAAGTTATGGACACCATCATCGTTATGGGGATATGGCACTTGCTTCGTGTTTTAGGTATATTGAAGAAAATGAATACGCTAAAATTACCAATTATGGCGAATATTTGAGCCTTTTTGAACCTGAATACGAAATAGAAATACACGAAAATAGTTCTTGGAGTTGTGTGCATGGTGTAGAACGTTGGCGAAGTGATTGCGGTTGCGAAACAGGCGGGCAACCACACTGGAATCAAAAATGGCGAAAGCCTTTGCGTGAAGCCCTTAATTGGCTCAGAGATGAATTGATTGTAATTTATGAAGCAGAAATGAAAAAATACTCCAAAAATCCATATTTTGTTAGAAATGAATACATCAATGTAATCCTCAATAGAAATCATACTTTTGTAGAAAATTTTTTGCAAAAGCATTTTGGAAAAGAGTTGAATGATTGGCAAAAAACTAACGTCATGCGACTCTTAGAAATGCAACGACAAGCCCAACTTATGTTTGCAAGTTGTGCATGGTTTTTTTGTGAAATATCAGGCATAGAAACCGTACAATGCCTACAATATGCCAACCGTGCTATCCAACTGGGTGAAAGAATTAGCCAAAAAGTATTAGAATCTACATTTTTGGAAAAACTTACCCAAGCAAAAAGCAATTATCCACACGAAGGCACAGGAGCAGATATTTACAAAAAATATGCCTCGCCTGCGCGTCTTTCACTAACCAAAGTAGGCATGCACTATGCGGTAGCTTCACTATTTAGCAAAGATGTAGAAAGTATCAAAGTGCTGAATTATGAATATGCCAAAAATGATTTTTTTGAACGTATAGAAGCAGGTGTCCAAAAACTTGCTATGGGACGTATTACCATTATTTCTAATATTACGCTTTCACGCAAATATTTTAGTTTTGTGGTTTTATATTTGGGACAACACCAAATTATAGGCAGTTCTACTGAACAAATGCCCAAAGCAGAATTTGTGCTAATGACCGAAGGATTGAAAAAAGCATTTGAAAAAAGTAATATCGCGGAAGTCATTGAAATCATGCACAATCATTTTCCGTCTGCACACAATTTTTCTATTTTGGAACTTTTCAAAGATGAAAAAATTCATGTCTTAAACCTTATTTTGGAAGATAGCTTACACCAAGCACAAACATCTTATCGCAAAATTTTTGACAAAAACTATAACATTCTCAACCTTATGCGGTTGGAACATATAGAAGTGCCACCTATTTTGCGTAATAATTTGGAAATGGTAGTCAATCAAGAAATAGAAGATTTTTTTGCCTCTAAAATCACAGATACTTCTCGCCTCACTGCTTTGCTCAAAGACATAGAACGTTGGAATATTGCCATTATCAAACCCGAAAAAATTAGACTTTCTGCTTCCAATCGCCTCCAAAATTTGGCACGCACTTATTATTTGGATTATGGGCAAACCCGCACATTGTCTATTATGGAGGATATTCTTAAATTTTTGAAAGCCATCAACATAGAACCAAGTATTAGAGGCGTGCAAGATACATTGTTTCGTTTGTATGAGAAATTGCAAGAAAATAATGAACTTTATGCCATGCCAACACGTGAAGATATGCAAAAATTTCAAGCACTTTGTGAACAAGTAAATATGCGTTTGGTATTTCCGAAGTTTTAAAAAGTTTAGCCCCTAACCCCCAAAGGGGAAAAAACTGTTTATGTCAAGTTTTTATAAATGTTTTAAGGTAAATATGACTAAATAGATATCTACATTTATGAACATTCCTTACCAATTTTTACAATTATCATTTTTTAACCTTTTTGTATGAAATTTTTTATTTCACATTTAAAATTAAGCAACAACATATTAATGCTCCTCCTTTGGAGTTTTGGGGGCTTTTTATGGCTTTTTGCTTGCAATTCCAATGCAGAAAATAAAACCAAAAATGACATAAAAAACACAGAAAAAATAACTTCTTCTGGTAAAAAAGATGTTGTTTCTTTATCAAATAATTTACCTAAAAAATTTCCAAAAAAAGATACTTCTTTCCAAATTAAAGGACATTGGGTTGATGTGCGTGTGCCACAAAATACACCATCAAAAGGCATTAAGGGTTGTGTATTGGTGCTTCCTGGGTGGAGCTTTAATCGGAAAGATTGGTGCGAAAAATCAAGCCTTTGCAAAAAATTTTTGGCAGAAAATTTTATACTTGTATTGCCCGAAATGAATAAAAGTGTGTATTCCTCACGTTTTTATCCAGAAACCTACGCAGAAGGCAAGCTTTCGCCTAATAAACAATGGATTTTAGAAGATTTTATGCCTTTGTTGCAACAAAATTTTGATATTTTTAAAAAAGGAAATAAAAATTTTGTTTTGGGACTTTCTACAGGTGGGCGTGGTGTGGCAATACTTTGTCTTGCTTTGCCCGATATTTGGACAGCAGGAGCAGGACTTTCAGGCGATTATGAGCAAGCTTTGATGCCAACGGATAATTTGATAAAAGCATTTTATGGGGATTACCAAAAATTTGCAGAAAGGTGGAAAAATGAAGACAATCCAAACCAACAAGCCAAAAATTTCAAAACGCCTATCTATCTTGGACATGGCAAACAAGATAAAATAGTGCCAGCACAACAAACAGAAGTGTTTTATCAAAGCCTAAAAAAAGCAAACCCAACCCTCAAAATCAAACTTAATTTGGTAGATGCCCAACATGATTATCAATACTGGAATAGTGAAGCAGAAAATATGTTGAGGTTTTTTAAAGGTTTTTAAAGAAATAAAAATAAGGTTAAGATTTTTTTAAAACTTTGACCGTATTTTTTGTTCATATTTGGGATTAGTAATATTTTTATGAAAATATTCTCTTTTTGGGAAAAATATTCTTATTTAAAATTATGATTTTTTATAAATTATTTCACCTTTCAAATAAATTTTAAAATAAAATACTGTTTAAAATTTAAAAATTAGTATAATATTTTTTAAAACTATTTGGATATATTTTTGTGCATTTTATGATAAAAAGCAAAAACACTCAATAATTTTATGATTCCAGCACAATTACACCCAGAAGAAGAAGCACGTCTAAACGCTTTGGAGGCATACAATATCATGGATACTGCTCCTGAAGATGCTTACAACGACATTGTAGCATTGGCTTCTCAAATCTGTAATTCACCTATTTCCTTGATTTCATTGGTAGATAGTTATAGGCAATGGTTTAAGGCAGAAATTGGGCTTGGTGTGCCTCAAACTCCGCGTGATTTGGCTTTTTGTGCCCATGCTATTTTACAAGATGACATTATGGAAGTGCATGATACATTGGAAGATGAGCGTTTTTTTGACAATCCTTTGGTAACCAATGCCCCAGATATACGTTTTTATGCAGGTGTGCCACTTACTACACCTTCGGGACACAATTTGGGGACACTTTGTGTGATTGATACTGTGCCAAAAACATTGACCGAAGGACAGCGTTTTGCGTTGAAAGTATTGGGACAACAAATCATAAACCAAATGGAACTTAGGCTTAATTACCAAAAAATTCAAGCCCAAAATAACCATATTTTGGAAAGTATCCAATACGCAGAAAAAATACAAAAAGCTTTTTTACCTTCTGACAATAATTTTAAGGCACTTTTTAAAGATTTTTTTACGTTGTATCAGCCAAAAGATGTGGTTTCAGGAGATTTTTATTGGTTAAATGAAAAAGATGATAGGATAATTCTTGTACTTGCAGATTGCACAGGACATGGCGTACCTGGTGCGATGATGAGCATGTATGGAAGTTCTATTTTGAATAATATTATTTTGGACAAAGATATTACCATGCCCGAAGAAATTCTAAAAGAAGTGCTTAATACGCTTGTAAATTCCATCAATGAAATGGGCAATGCCACCAATGATGGTATGGAAATGGCGGTTTGTGTGATTAACAAAAAGAAAAAAATCCTCAAATATGCAGGTTCTTATATGTCATTGTATTATGTGCAAGACAATAATTTTGTGGAAATAAAAGCAGACAAAATTCCAATTAGTACCCAAAACAGAAAAGGTAATAACTTCACAAGACATGAGATTTCTTTGGAAAAACCATTGAAAGGCTATATTTTCACTGATGGATTTAGTGACCAATTTGATGCTACAGACAAAACTCGTTTTATGAAATTGCAGTTTCGCAACCTTATTTCAAGTATTCATACACTCTCATTGAATGAACAAAAGAATGTGCTTACACAAGTCATGGAAAATTGGCGTGGCAATGTAGAACAAACTGATGATATTTCGGTAATTGGTTTTGAGGTTGGCGGTTGATGATTTTGTGGGATTTGTGCATAATTAATCCCATTAAAAAAGATATTTTTCTAATTGTTTAAACTTCATAAACTTGTGATTTTTTTTTATTTTTTGTAAAAAAATGCGTAATTTAGCACAAAATTAACAAAACTATTTTTGTATTAAATGACACTTATCAAATCAATTTCAGGCATCAGAGGTACTATTGGGGGTAAACAAGGCGATACACTTACACCTTTGGATATTGTAAAATTTACCGCAGGGTATGCCCAACTTATTCAAAAAAGACACGAAGATTTACAAGAAACACTTTGCATTGTGATTGGGCGTGATGCACGCATATCAGGCGAAATGGTCGCAAATATTGTGGCATCTACTTTGCAAAGTATGGGTATGGCGGTGCTGGATTTGGGGCTTTCTACTACCCCTACAGTGGAGATGGCAGTAGGATTTGCCAAAGCACATGGTGGTATTATTATTACTGCAAGTCATAATCCTATGCAATGGAACGCCTTAAAACTATTGAACGAAAAAGGCGAATTTCTAAGTGCAGAAGATAGCCAAAGTGTATTGGATTTTGCCCAAAAAGAAGATTTTACATTCGTAGAAACCAAAAAAATAGGTGCGCATTTTCGCGAAAATGGAACTCAATACATTGATAGGCATATTGAAGCCATATTAGCATTGCCTTTGGTGGATGTAGAAGCAATCAAACAACGTAATTTTAGGATTGTGTTAGATTGTGTGAGTTCAACTGGAGGCATTACATTGCCAAAATTGTTGCGTGCATTGGGGGTACAAAGTATCAACGAAATGCACTGCGAACCAACTGGTAATTTTCCACATAATCCAGAACCATTGCCCGAAAATCTTACAGAAATTTCCAGAGAAATGCAGAAAAAATCTTATGATTTGGGTATTGTTACTGACCCAGATGTGGATAGACTTTGTTTTTTGTGTGAAGATGGTAGTATGTTTGGCGAAGAATATACATTAGTTGCGATTGCGGATTATGTACTCAAACATGAAAAAGGTGCAACTGTTTCAAATCTTTCTTCTACGCAAGCACTCCGAGATATAACCCACCAAGCAGGGCAAAGATATGAAGCATCTGCGGTAGGGGAGGTAAATGTAGTGGAGAAAATGAAAGAAATAGGTGCTGTGATTGGGGGCGAAGGCAATGGCGGTGTGATTTATCCTGCATTGCACTATGGGCGTGATGCCTTAGTGGGTGTTGCATTGTTTTTGACACATTTGGCAAAATTTGGTAAAAACGTTTCTATGCTCAAAGGTAGTTATCCAAATTATGTGATTTCAAAAAATAAAATTTCCCTCACGCCTGATGTTGATGTGGATAATATCCTTGAACTTATCCAAGAAAAATATAAAAATCAACCTATCAATAATATTGATGGGGTAAAAATTGAATTTGATGAAGCATGGGTTCATCTTCGCAAATCTAATACAGAACCCATTATTCGCATATATGCAGAAGCATCAGCCATTAATACCGCAGAAAATATCGCCAATAAAATCATTGATGATATTAAAAATATTATAAATCCATAAATTTTAAATTGGAGTTTTTGTCGTTCCGTAGAAATTTGGTTGTTTTTTATGAAGAATAGGAAAACAGCCAAATTTTTAAGTTGTAATAAGTAAAAATTATTAAAAATCTTTGCTATTTTATTGTCGTTTCTTGCCATGAAAAAAATCATTTTCTTTTTAATTTTTTGTTTATTTTTCCTTTATTTTTTGCCTAATCTCCAAGCACAAAATCCTGAAACAGACACAGAAAAAGCCTTGCGTTTGAAAAAAGAAAAAATAGAACGTGATAGAAGGCGTGTAGATAGTATCAGAGCATTGTCCGATTATGACAAAGCACGCAGTTTGGACACGATGCGATGGGTTTTTAGGATTGCTCCTTTGGGTTTGGTGGATATTTTTAACCCAAATTTTAAGGTTGGAGCAGAATATATTTCACCCAAAAATGAGCGATATTCATGGTCACCAGAAATAGGTGTAGGTTTTCCATTAGGCATTTCTACTGTGAATCGTGCCTCAGGGCGTAGTATGAGCCTTTTGCCTTTGAATTATAGGAGTTTTTGGTTCAATAATGAATTTAGAATGTATAGGGATAAATTTCGCCCTTCTTACAGCGAAGACCTCAATGGAACAGAACGCTATCATGCCATAGAATTACAAACAATTTACCGCACTTTTGATGTAGAAGGCGTAGATACTATCAATCTTGCAAGCAATTTTAGGGGGAATTATGGTGTAAAACAGTTGATTTTTGTCTTAAATTTTAAGCGTGGCAAACTTTATCCTTATCGCAATGTATATTTTGATTTTTACTATGGTGGAGGGCTTCGCATGGTAAATGAATTTCATAACAACCCTATGAGCCTCAAAGAAGAAGATATTTATTATATAAGTAGTTTCCACCAAAAAGGTAACAAAACGGGTACATTACTTGCACTTAATATTACCCTTGGGATAAAAATGATGTTTTTTTCTTTTTAATTTAAAAATAAAAAAATCAAAGATTATGCAAAATGTAATACATCACAAAAATGCCTAAAAAAATACTTATACTTAGATATATTATTGCCAAAAAATATAATTGTTTTGCCAATAACATTTGAACTTCCAGCGAAAATGTGGAAAAAGTAGTAAGCCCACCACAAAAACCTGTTGTAAGCAACAAACGTACATTCGCAGGCAAACAGCGTGTGCTTTCATGGTGCAAATACGACAGTAAAACACATCCGAGTACATTGACCAAAAGCGTATAATACGGAAAATCGTGCAACCAATACCGCTTAGCAACATCACTTATCCACCAACGTAAGCCACTTCCTATGCCACCGCCTATGAATACCAAAAAAAATTCATAAAATTTTGACATAAAAATTTAAAAAACTTCATTAAAAATAAATTCATCTTCTATTTCATTGGGCAAAATGAGCAATACATTTGCCAATACCAGCGTAATAAGTGTTTTGGAAGCTACAAAAGGCGGAATTTTGGCAAAAGCAATGTATTCTTGTCGTGTGATTTTGGTGTTTTTTTTGAGGTATTGCAACAAAATATTTTCTTTTTCGCCATATTCAAAACTTGTATCTATATTTTTAAGCCTTCCTTGCATGATTTTGTGCATTTCGTAGCTTGCTCTTACGCATTTGTCCATAACTCTGATGTAAGGTTTGCCCCATTTGTGCGTAGGTTCTTGCAATAGGTAATGAATTTGTGTACTTTTTGGTACAAAAAAAACCAATACTTCCCTATCGCCTTCTATTTGGATTTTTTGCATGGTATAAGGCACTTGGGGTGTGATATATTGGGAAAATGCTTTTTCTAATACAAATTCATCTTCCAAAGGGTATTTAAGCCCTTTTATAAGGCGGTCATCATCTACACCTAAGAGCAAAATTCCGCCATCAGCATTGGCAAAAGCTACCAATTCTTTAGAGATTTTTTCGGGATGTGTTGCTTTCAGTTTAAATTCCAAATGTTGGTTTTCGCCTTGTTTTACTAATTTTCTAAGTGCTTGAAAGTCCATATTTCAGTTTTTTCGGTTGTCAGTTTTTTCAGTTGTCAGTTAAAGATTATTAACGTTGTAGCACAGACTTTTAGTCTGTGTGTTTATTCTACACAGACTAAAAGTCTGTGCTACAGATGCTTAACTTTTTGCACAACAGATATTTCCAGCATGATAAAAAATCAAATCATTTCGCTCACAATTTTTGCAGAGAGCAAACAAAGTGGAATTCCACCGCCAGGATGCACACTCCCACCACAAAAATATAAGTTTGGGATTTGGCTTGAAAAATTGGCATGCCTCAAAAATGCAGAAAATCTATTATTTGAACTATTGCCATACAAAGCTCCCTGTGTGCTTCCTGTGCGACTTTCTATGGTGCGTGGGTCTAAAATAGTTTCACAAATTATTTCGCTTTCAATATTTTTTTTCAATAATCTTGACAATTTTTCTTGCACATTTTTGCGTGTTTTTACGATAATTTCGTCCCAATTTTGTTTTTCATTATTGGGGGCATTGACCATCACAAACCAATTTTCACCTTGGTTTGGTGCGTCATCAGGTTTATTTTTGGCGGTAATATTAATATAAATTGTGGGGTCGTGGTAAATATCTTTGTGTTGCCAAAGGGTTTCAAATTCTTTTTGATAATCTTGGCTAAAAAAAATATTGTGCATTTCCAATTCAGGAAAAGAGTTTTTGATACCCCAATAAAAAATCAATGCGGAACTTGATTTAGGTTGGTTGATAAGTTTTTGTGGCGTAAACTTTTTTGGTAAAAATTTTTTATAGGTTTGTGCAATATCAATATTACTAATAATTTTTTGGGCAAAAATATTTTTTTCTATTTTATTTTGTGTGTAAGTTGCTCCTAAAGCCCATTTTTTACCCATCACAATCTTTTGTACTTTTGCCCCAAAATAAAATTTCACGCCCAAGTCTTGTGCCAATTTTACCAAACTTGTGGTAATGCTGTGCATGCCTTCTGTTGGAAAAAAAGCCCCAAAACCAAATTCCAAATGTGGAATTACATTCATTGTGGCAGGTGTTTGATAGGGGTCAGAGCCATTATATGTAGCATATCTATCAAAAAATTGTACAAGTCGCTTATCCTCAAAAAAATCTTGGTTACTTTGGTGCATATTTTTAAATGCTTCTACTTTCCCAAAATTCAAAACACCTTTCAATGTTGGCAATGAAAGATAATTTTTGAGTTGGTGCAATGATTTTTCCAAAAAAACAGGGGCAGTGATGTCGTATTTTTCTTTACTTTTTTTGAGAAAAATATCTATTTTTTCAGGATTTTCGCATGTTTTTGCTTGAATCTCTTGTTTAAATTTTTCTATATCAGCAAAAGCATTTAAGACAGTGCCATCTTCATAAAAATATTTACAAGCAATGTCTAATTTTTGATAAACAAAATAATCTTCTGTTTTTTTGCCTGCAAGTGTAAATAATTCTTCTACAAATTGGGGCATCGTAAAGAGCGAAGGACCTGCATCAAAGCGAAAACCTTGCATTTCTATCTGCGAAAGTTTGCCTCCTGCGTATTCATTTGCTTCCAATACATTTACCTCGTAGCCTTTACACGCCATTCTTATTGCACTTGCAATGCCTGCAATACCTGCACCAAGTACCAAACACGTTTTTTTGAGATTTTCCAATTTTTTTGAGTTTTTTTTGCACGCGGATAACGCGGATTTTACAGATTAAAACGGATTTTTTTAAATTTGTTATTCCAAAAGAAAATTAGTAATTTATGTGTTATGATGAAGAACAGGAAGATTTTTTCAAAATGACAAAAATATGGTTATCTGAACCTTGAACCTTTTTTAATCTTCAGGAAAAGGCACATACATTATGCCCAAAAAATCATTTTCACTGTCAATAACCAAAAGACAAGCAAATTCATCTGCATTTTTATAATTTTCAGTAAATAATTCAATGTCTTTGATAATATTTTTGGTAGATAATTCTGTAAGGTAACTTAAATTATAAAACCAATCCAAATCAAATTTTGTTTTATCAATAATTTCTTGCCCAAGTCCTTTTATTTTTTCTTTTCCTAAAATAAAAATTGGGTGTTCTGATATTTTTCGTACTCTTACTTGGTAAGAGGCTTCTTGCAAAAATCTTGATACTTTCACAAAATCTTGCGTAACACTTCCGAGATATTTTCCTGTAATTTCTTGCATGTTTCCTTTTTAGCTCCCAACCCCAAAGGGGAGCAAAAGATTATTATTTCTGTGGGATTTGCTCCTTTGGGGACTGGGGGCTTTATTTCAAATATTCAAAAAAATTATCATTTTCGCTTGCTTTTCTTTCCGTAGGTGGCGTATCAAGGTTAAAATTCTCTTGTCCTTCTACTTGTTCATCTATATAAGTGGATAATTGGTCACTTGTTTGGTATTGTTCTTCAAGAGAGGTTTCTGCGTCTTGGATTTTTTGTTGAAAATAATCAAGGCGATTTTTTTCTTCAAATTTTTGCAATTTTTCTGTATTTTCTTGCATAAATGCTTTGAGCGAGATGAGGAAATCGTCTTTATATGTTTCTAAATCTTTATACACTTTTTCCCTACTTTTGAGTTCCTTAATCATATCTTCTAAGGTAAAAGTAGCTCTTTGTTGTGCTTTTTGCACAATTTGTTTGGCTTGCAGGCGTGCTTCTTGTAGGATAAAATTAGCTTTGTGTTGGGCATCTTGTACTTTAGTATCTGCTTGTCTGCGGGCTTGGTCAAGGATATTTGCCCCTGTATCTTCTGCAGTTTTGAGGGTACGATACAAGGAATTTTCAACTTCTTTTTGTTTTTGAAGTTCTTTTTCCAGTAATTCTATTCTGATAGAAAATTCTTTTTTTTCGTCTTGTGATTTTTCCCATTCTTGGGCAACTGTCAGTAAAAAAGCCTGTACTTCATCACGGTCAAAGCCTTTTCCAAAAGTGCGAATGGTAAATGATTTTTGTTTTATTTCTAATGGTGTGATTTTCATAATTGATTATGGATTATGGATTATGAATGATAGATGATAGATTATAGATTTAGTATTATAAAATGGTGTTGCTGTTTCATATCCATTGTAAAATATTTGCTTTTTTATTCAAAAAACAGTACAAAATTTTGACCTCTATTTTTATTTTTAAAGGGTTTGCAACTAAATTGTGACAGAAATAATGATTTGGCATTATAGACTAAATTTTATTACAATAAAATGTATTAAAAAATATGTGTAGTTGTTTATTTAATCCATAATTTATAATTCTATTTGTCCCAACTATAATAATTGCGTGATTTGCGAAAATGGCTGCGCATATTTACCCAAAAAGCCAAAATCAAATAAACCAAAATAGGAGAGCCTAAGCCCAAAAATGATACATAAATAAAAAATAACCGAATACTGCTCGCAGATACACGCATCTGTGTACCAAGCCATGAACACACACCAAAAGCAGATTTTTCAAAAAAATTTTGTAGTAATTGCATAAATATAAATATTAAAAATTTTTCTCACAATTTTTCTCACAATTTTTATTATCGACAACTATTAAGAAATGCAAAATTAAAAAAATCAAAATTTCAGTAACTTTTTTTGCAATTAACAAAAAATAGTGAAAAGACTGACCGTAATACATAGAATCAATGTACGAAGTTAGGACTTTTTTTTGTCTTTATTTCAAAATTCTATACAAAAAAACACTTTTTTTTGGGTTTTAGTATTTTTAGTTTCCAAAAAATTTTTAGTTTTTAAATTTATGTAGTAAAATTGCACCAAAAAAGAACCTAATTTAAAAATTACGACTTAAAATTACGACTTAAAATATAACTTAAAACACATTATTCTCTAATGAAAAGCAAAATTGCGTTGGGTATCCTCCTAAGCACAGGAATTCTTGCATCGTGCAAAGACCCCTTGTCAGAAATCACAAAACTCGCCAAAGACCAACAACTCACTATAGAGCCAAATCCTTTGGAAATACATGGTAGAGGTGATAAAGTTGATTTCAAACTTTCTGGTAAATTGCCTATCAAAATGATGAAAAAGGGTACAAGCTACACCTTAGAATTGTACTATGTACCAGGCAACATTGAAAATATGGCTGATATGGACCCAAATACTATCGCACAAGGACAACGTGTAGGGGCTTATGAAGCAAAAGGTGACGAATATGTAACCAAAAAAGAAGATGTTGCTATCAACAAAGAATTTAGTTTTGGTTACCAAGACAAATTCAAAGAAGGCGGTCTTTTTGTAAAAGGTATTGCTACAAAGTTGGGTACTAAACCAAAATCTAAAGAATTTGGTCCTGTACGTCTTAAAGACAAAGATGGTAAGTTTGTAAAAGGTATTGCAACTACTGTACTTTTAGTTAAAAGTCCTGTAAGTGGCGTAAATCCTACAACTTCTGAAAGTCCTTTCGCATCTTTTGACCACAATTTCACAGCACCAAAAGATGAATTTTTGGAAGCAAAAGTGAATTTTGAAAAAGGTAGCTTTGTAATCAGCCCTAATACTGCTAATAATAAAACTGTAATGGAAACTGTAGCAGAATTATTCAAAGAAACTAAACTTCCAGCATTTGAAGCACAAGGTGCAAGCTCTCACTCGCCAGAAGGTACTGAGGCTGTAAATACAGGTCTTGCTGAAAAACGTGCGTTGGCTTTGCAAATGCAATTCAAAGCAATGTTGGAAAAATTCAAATACAAAAAAGAAGAAATTGCAGAATACAAATTCAATTTCTCTAAAAAAGTAATGGGCGAAACTGTCCCTGAATTTAATGACCTCGTAGATGCAAGCGCACTTTCAGCAGAAAATAAAGCTGATGCAAAAGCAACACTTGGCGGTGATGGTGACTTTACCGAAAAAGAACTTAAATTGCAGAAAAAATCATATTACAAAGAACTAATGGACGGTGTATATCCACAAATGCGTTACGCAAAAACAGGTATTAAAAAACCTGGTGTGGCTAAATCTATCGCTGAAATGTCTGCTCTTACAAAACAAATCAAAGAAGGCAAAGCTAAAGGTGATGCACTTACAGAAGCTGAATACCTTTATGTAGCTTCACAAACTTCTGACCTTGATGAAAGAGCTGACATCTTGATGACCGCTCAAAAAACACACGATACTTATAAAGTAAACAATAATCTTGGTGCTACTTTGTTGGATATTGTATTGTTCAAAAAAAGTAATGATAAACTTAATGATGCTATCAAATACCTTGAAGCAGGTATGAACAAACAAGAAACAGGCGAAGGTGCTTATAACCTTGCTATGGCATACTCAATCAAAGGTGATAATGCTAAAATGGAAGAGTATTTGAAAAAAGCGTCTAATCTTGGAAGTACAAACGCAGGCGTAGCGAAACTTATCAATGGTGCAAAAGGATACCTTACCATCAAAGATGCTCAAAAACGCAATGATGGCAAATACCGTGAAGCAGTTGATTTCTTAAATAATGCTCCACAAACTAATCCTAACCTTTTCAACAAAGGTTTGGCTACTTTGATGCAAGGTATCAACTACGACGAAGCTATTGCTAACTTTAACTCTGCAAGCCAAAAAAATCCAAAAGATGCTATCACATATTACGCACTTGCAGTTGCTTATGCACGCAAAGGTTCTGAAAGTGATGCAGGTAAAGCATTGAAACAAGCAGTAGAATTGGATAGCAATCTTAAATCAAAAGCTATCAAAGATGTAGAATTTGAAAAAGTGAAAAATGGTGCAACTTTCAAAGATGCTATCAAATAATTTTAGCCCTTTGACCCTCAAAGAGGGAGCATAAAAAAAAAACCTCTATTCTGAAAAGAATAGAGGTTTTTTTTATGCTTATTGAAAGTTTAACAACTTGTATTTATCTCCTCTTTGGTGGGTTGGGTAGCGGGCTATTTTAATCAAAATAATAAAATACTTTGCCTTTGTTTTGCACATCATCTAAGCGAATTTCGCAGATGCCTTTTTGTGCAAGCATTTCCAAACGTTCTTTTGCTTTTTCTCTTGTGAGGCTTGATTGTGTAATGAGGTCATCAACTGAGAGTTTATTATTTAATATACGTGCAAGGCGGATAATCATCTCATCGGTAAGTTCAAAGTTCTGGGGAGGAAGATTGTTGGTTTGACCTAAAAAAACGTTATTACTTTTCCCGCCTTCTGGCAGATGGTCATTTTTGTATTTATTAGCCATGTAAATAATGCCAATAATCCACAAAGCGGAGGGGATTTGTAAACCTCCCGAAAAAAAACCTAAAAAAGAGCCTATCAATAAAAAAAATCCAATTTTTACAAGGTGTTTTTCTAAAAAATCCATAATTTTTTAAATACAGTTTTTAAATAAATTTTTTCTTAAAAATAATAATAAATCTTGCCTGAATTTTGCACTTCGTTTAAACGGATTTCACAAATACCTTTTTGGGCTAATTTTTCTAACATATTTTTGGCTTGTTCAAAGTTTAGACTTGTTTGTTTTACAAGGTCATCAGCAGACAAACGTCCTCCCAAATGTCCTGCAAGGCGGATAACCATTTCCTCTGTAATTTCAATTGTTTTTTTGGGTTGTTCAATGCGGTCTTGTCCAAAAACTGCGTTGAGCGTTGGGGTTGGATTTTTTCTTAACATAGTCATCATGAAAAACATCATCATAACCGAAAACCCGAAGCCAATAAGCATGATAAATAACATATTTTTTTTAAGGTCTATTTTTTTAGTTTTAGTTTTTTTTAGTTTTAGTTTTTTAATCAAAATAATAATAAATTTTACCTGATTTTTCTACGTCAGTTAAGCGAATTTCACAAAAACCTTTTTGGGATAATTCCTCCAAATGTTGTTTTGCGTCATCTCTTGAAAGAGAAGTTTGCGTAATAAGGTCTTCTACTGATAATCGGTTGTTGAGTCTTCTGGCAAGGCGTATGATAAAATCGTCATTGATTTCAAATTTTGGTTGTATTGGAAAAAATTTTTCTTTTTGTTCTTTTAATTCTTGTGCGATTGCCTTATTGCGAAAATATACACCTGTAACGCCCAACGCCATCGTTATGATAAAACCACCATAAGAGCCATCACCCAAAGCACCTGCTGATGCCATAAAACCAAAAACCATTAATATTGTTGCCCAAGTTTTGTTCATAGTAGTTTGTTTTTTTAGATTATAAATTATGGATTAAACAGCCAAAGGCGTAATTTTTTGATTAAAATTAAATTTTTGGATTTTCTTAATGAACAAAATTACATAAAAATTCTCCAATTCCTAATTATTTTTTTATTCCTAATTTTCCAATTCATAATCTATAATTCCTAATTTCTAATTCTTAATTCTTTATATTCTTCTTCAAAAGTACAAAAAGTCCCTTTTTTAGAAGCCCATTGGATAAATTGTTCTAATTTCTCCAACATTCTTTGCTTAGAATGGCGACTTACATAAAAAGGTAACCCAAATTTCTCCTTATCTGTAACATCTGTAAATTCCCATGGGTGAAAATAAAAATTTACTTGTGGAGTGTTATTATATTTTTTGGATTTTTTTTTATCAAAATTTAAAATCCAGTTACTCGCCCATTTTATTAGCCAAAGCGGAAAATTTTTAAAACTCAACCAAAACAACGGAAAACGTATATAAGGTGTAGTAGAAGCAGGTATTTGCCAAGTATCATATAATAAAAATGGTGTGCGTGGTTTGGAAAGATTGTTGTAGCGACCTGGTAAATATGTAGGGTGCAAAGAGGAATTATACTTATATCCTGCGTCTGCTACCGCTTTTTCGTCCAATTTTGCCATACGTGCCATTCTATATCCCAAAATTTCTTTGCCCAAAAGTTGTTCCAAAGCTTCTTTTGAAGTGCGTAAATCTTCCTCTTTGAATGTTGTGTGATAATAGCCATGTGAAGCTATTTCGTGAGTTTGGGACATTTTTTTGAGTAAATCTGGGTAATACAAGGCAAAATTAGCAGTGGTAAAAAAAGTAGCTTTTATATTATATTTTTCTAATAATGCTAATATATTTAATAATCCTTTGTGCGAAACTGCCATTTGCTCGTCCATTGTAAGGCTTTTGCCATAATCTAAAGGCGTATCAAATTCTTCTACATCAAAACTTAGGATAAAACGAGGGGAAAATGTTAAAATATTCAAAGGAATAAAAAAGAGTAAATTAGTCTATTAACCAAGCCCCAACCCCCAAAGGAGAGCAAGTCAAAGAGGAAAAATATTTGTATTAAAATCTATTTTTAGGGGTACGAATTAATAACCGAAAAAAACTGTATCTATTTAACTAAATCTGAAACATGGTTTTATGCCCTGTTTTATGTAAAATTCTAAAATAAGAATTTATCATAAACGGTTTGTTTACCCTTTGAGGGGTTAGGGAGCAAAATGACTACAAAAAACTTTCCAACAACTCCACCATTTCATAATTTTGTGATTGTTGTGCTAAAGATAACGCAGTATTGCCTTTTTGGTCTTTGATGTGTAAATCTGCACCATTGTTGAGCAAAAAATGCACCACGTCCAAATGTCCAAACATAGAAGCAGTCATTAAGGCAGTAACACCTTTTGTTGTTGTCTGATTAATATTGATGCCATTTTCCACCAAAATCTCCACTATATCAAAATGCCCTTTGAAACAAACACCATGCAATGCAGTATTGCCTTGTGCGTCTATGCTATTGATTTCAGCCCCATTTTCCAGCAATATTTTCACAATTTCTAATTGATTATTGTATGTTGCTATACCCAAAAACGTATGCCCAGTGGTGTTGCGTATATTTACATCTATGTTTTTTATGGCTTGTGTGAAAGCATTTGCGTTGCCTGTGCGAGCCAAATGGAATATATCTTCTATATTCATGTTTTTTTATGTTAAAATTTTTTCAAAAATACAAAAAACCAAATGAATTTTGTATTTCACTTGGTTTTTTATTTAAAAAAAAATGTATTTAAAAAATGTATTTTTAAAAAATTACGCCATTTTATCAAAAACGTCCATTACTTCTTTTACTTTTTGGCGTGAAGTTTCCAACAATGCTTTTTCATCTGCATTAAGTTGAAGTTCAATTACACGTTCGATACCATTTTTACCCAAAATTACAGGCACGCCTAAGAAACAGTTTTTGATGCCATATTCGCCATCAAGTCCCATGCATACAGGGAATACACGTTTTTGGTCTTTGACGATAGCTTCCACCATTTGTGCTGCAGCAGAACCTGGCGCATACCATGCAGAAGTACCCATGAGTTTTACCAATTCACCACCACCATTGATGGTGCGTGTAACAATAGCATCAAGTTTATCTTTGTCAATAAGTTCTGTTACAGGAATACCTGCTACAGTTGTATAGCGTGGAAGTGGCACCATTGTATCGCCATGTCCGCCAAGTAACATTGCTTGAATATCTTTTGGTGATATGTTGAGTGCTTCAGCCAAAAATGCGCGATAGCGTGCTGTATCCAAAATACCAGCCATACCCATTACACGTGTGCGTGGAATTTTGGCGGTTACACTTGCTACATACGTCATCACGTCCAAAGGATTGGATACCACAATAATGATAGTATTAGGCGAATGTTTTACCACTTCTTCTGTTACACTTCTTACGATATTGGCGTTGGTTGCTATAAGGTCATCTCTGCTCATACCAGGTTTGCGAGGCAATCCAGAAGTGATAACCACTACATCAGAGTTGGCAGTTTTGCTATAATCATTGGTAGAGCCAATAGTGCGACTGTCATACAAATCAATAGGGGCTTTTTGCCAAATATCGAGTGCTTTACCTTCTGCAAAGCCTTCTCTGATGTCCAACAATACGATTTCGGTTGCTATTTCGCGATATGCCAATACATCAGCACATGTAGCGCCTACGTTTCCTGCACCTACTACGGTTATTTTCATGGGAGTTTTATATTTTTTTGTAAAAATTTTGTATTAAAGACTTTTATCAGAAATCACTTACAAATATCTTTAAAAAAAGGAATAAAAAAAAGGAAAATTATTTATATCAAGTGAAATTTTATATTTTTGTGGAATATTTAAAAAATCGTAATCAAATGTCAGAAAATCAAAATAATGATACTGCTAACAATAGCCCAAATAATGATACAAGTAGAACCTTTGAAAACAAGGAGGACATAGAACCAGAAAACGAAGAAAATGCAGGTATATTTGAATTTCCTTTTTCGCTCAACCAAATAAAAATTATTACCCAAAATAATAGCATCCAATTTATTGTGGATAAATTAGAATTTGGAGAGTTAAACCTAAACACTGAATTTCAAAGGAATTTTGTATGGAAAGAGGACAAACAAAGCAGATTGATAGAGTCACTTTTGTTGCTGTTGCCTTTGCCTGCATTTTATTTTGATGAAAAAGAAGATAATACTTGGGACGTGATTGATGGCTTGCAAAGATGCTCAACGCTCAAAAATTTTGTATTGGACAAAAAGTTAAAACTCAAGAATTTGGAGTTTTTGAAAGAATTGGAAGGCAAAAGCTATGAAGATTTATCAAGGGATTTACAAAGACGGATTTTAAATGCTCCGCTTGGGTTTTATCTTATCCAAAAAGGTACGCCCCCTGCTGTGAAATACAACCTTTTCAAACGTATAAACATTGGCGGTGAGGTGCTTACACCGCAAGAGATAAGACACGCCCTAAACCAAGGTGTGCCTGCTAATTTTGTGAAAGAATTGGCAGAGTTGGAAATCTTTAAAAAAGCAAGCGAAAACAAAATCCCAACCAATCGTATGCAGGATAGGGATTTTGTAACGCGTTTTTTGGCTTTTTATCTTCAAGAGTATAAAGACTATAAACCAGATTTGGATACCTTCATGCACGAAGCTATGGGCATGCTTCGCAAAATAAATAAAGAACAATTACAAGCCATCAAAAATGATTTTATGCGTGCCTTGCGTTGTGCGTGGGAAATATTTGGCAATGATGCTTTTCGCAAAAGACAAAAAATAGAAGATACACGCTACCCTATCAATAAAGCAGTTTTTGAAACTATCACGGTTAATTTTGCCCAACAATCAGAACTCAATATTGAAACATTGATCACCAAAAAAGATATTTTTAGGCAAAAATTTATTGAACTCAACAACAACGATGTTTTTTGGAACGCAATTTCTACCGCAACAGGGCAAAAAAATAGCGTTGTTGCCCGCTTTGAAATGATAGCACAAATTATCCAAGATACTTTAAAAGTTGAAAACTAAAAAAATGATAAATAATAAATGATAAACAATATCTCACTCAAAAATTTTAAATCACACAAAAATACCCAAATGGAATTGGGAAATATCAACTTTTTGTGTGGGCAAAATGGCGTGGGCAAATCTTCTATAATACAAAGTTTGTTGCTATTGAGGCAAACATTTTTGAAAGGTCGTTTGGACAAAATACTTAGCCTCAATCACCCATTTTGCTATGTTGGCACAGGTGCTGATGCTTTGTATCAATATGCAGAAAATGATGAAATCACTTTTGAGGTTTCATACAACAACAAAAATTTAAAATGGATTTTTGATGCCAAAAGACAAGCAAGTGATTTTATAGAAATTTCTAAAAATCATACCGCAATTACCGAAAATCTGCAAACAATACCACTTTTCAACTATGATTTTCAATATATAAGCGCTGGACGTGTGGCAGAATATCAAAGTGATGATTATGCGGTGGAAGTAGAAAAGCAAATTTCTGTACAGGAAGGAAAAGCAGAACTTACTGCCCAATTTTTGTTTAAATACCAAAAATTGCAGGTAAATCATGCCCTTTTGCACCCCGCAGGCAAGGAAGGAAATGCTGACCTTTTGTATCATGTTACCCTCTGGCAAAGGGAAATCAGTAAAGGCGTAAATGTAACCCCCAAAAAGGTAGGCACAAGTTATGAGGTGGTTTATAGCTTTGAACGAGAAAACAACGACACCACCCAAGAGTTTAAAAGTAAAAATGTGGGTTTTGGGCTTTCTTATACCCTGCCTATTGTGGTAGCAATATTGTCCGCAGAGCCTAATAGCCTTCTTTTGATAGAAAACCCAGAAGCACACCTTCACCCTTACGCACAAGCCAAAATTACTGAGCTGATGTGCCTTGCCTCACAAAATGGCATACAGATTTTTTGCGAAACCCACTCCGACCACATCATCAATGGAGCATTAGTGGCGTGCAAAAAGCAACAAATTGACCACGAAAATATAAAAATCTGGTATTTTGATAGAAACGAAACCGAACACGTAGCCACCCCCATCGCTATAAATGTGTTGGAAGGGGGGAGAATAGATAATCAACCAAAAGGTTTTTTTGACCAAATAAAAAAAGATTTAAAAATTATTATGGGTTTCTAAAAGCCTTTTTATTAAAATATGACCACAAAAATATTTGCGTATTTTCCTGAAAAAGACGATAATTTTATCTTGGATTTAAGCATCAATAAACAAAATATTGATGCTTTCGTATCTGAGTTTGCTAAAATGTTTGAGGAAATAAACGACAAAAAAGCCAAAATATATTATGATGTAGAAAACATAAAAGGTTTTTTACAGAAAATAAATGAAATATCAGAAGATAAATTTTATTTGGAAGATATGGAATTTCAATTGCTGGAGCTTTTGGGAAAAAACACTATAAACCTACAAGAAAATTCACACAGCAAAAAGACAATGGATAGTTTTGTGTTGTGGAATTATGAAAATTTTTCGGTGGAATGTCCTTGTTTTTTTATACAAGAAATGACGGAAGTTATATCAAAATTTCCAGAGGAAAAATATCTTTTGATAAATACAAAAAATGATTTTGAAACCAAAAATCGTAATTTTTTAACCATTTTTAAAGATAATTTTCAAAATGCAGATTTACCAAATCAATTTGTAAAAATCCCTTTTGTAGTTGATTTTGAAGAACTTTGTTTGTGGTTTTTGACGAATTATGCACAAAACTTTTCACTTTTGGATAAAATAAAATTTAGAAGAACGAAATTTGTGCAACAAGGAAAACCTGTTTTTGAGGAAATCAACACAGGTTATTATTGGTATTTGGATAATTTACATAAAAACGAATATGAGGTTTTTAATGCACAAAAAGAACATATTGGGGTTGCAGATTTGCAAGGGAATATAGATGCTTCTCAAAAAATAAATGGTAGAGAATTTTAGATAAAATACAACTGTTTCACCAAAAACACCACAAATAAAATCTAAAAAACCTAAAAATTAAAGAAAAATATGTAATTCTACAGTTTATTTATATTTAAAATCACATCTAAATTTACCATTGCATAATTTTAGTTTTACCCAAATTTATTTTGATGTTCAAAACACATCAAAAATTTATCGTTTTTCAATACGAGGGTAATACGATAGATAATAAATATCATGCTTTTCATCTGGAAGGAAGCGAAATACAATTACAAAGACAGAAGAAATTTCCTAATGATGATATGTGGGACAAACTCAAAGAAAAATTTGGGTTAAAATAATGATAATTTACGCAGGTTTGGCATTGATTTTTGAAAAATTACCTTATAACAACCTTCAATTAAAAATCTCTGTGGTGTCCTAAAACTCAAAAAACGAGCAGATTGGCTCGTTTTTAATTGCTGATATACAAAATTTTGTATGACGGTAATTAACGTTGTATTTTAGGTTTTTTGGGTTTAATCAATGTATTTTTTGTTGTAGTAACTACATAAACAAAACTCTATGTTATTTCAGAAGAGAAACCAAAATTTATTTTGACCGTTGGAATTGGCACAAATTTCATATTATTTTTTGAGAAAAAAAAATATTTTTTGAATTTTTTAAAAATCTTTAATTCTCCAAAATTTTCGCTAAATTTCGCATAGCAAATTGGTTTCTTGGCTCAAAAATAGTGCGGTATAGGCTTTCTTTTTCTCTTTCGGTCAATCGCCAACTCAATGCAGCACGCTCACTTTTTACAAGTTGATAAGGCACGCCTTTTTTCGCTGTGGCTTTCATGGATTCTTTCAATTCTTGCCAATTTCGGGCAATAGGCACATATTGAAATTCTATTCTTTGTATGGGAAAATCCTCAGGAAACCAATTTTTGGAGGCTTCTATCAGGTTATCATTGTGGATATCTTGCACATATTCCAGATTTATAAAAAAACTTGTAAGCGGTGAAAATATTTTTTGTAAAAGTGATTGCTCTAATTTTCGTTCAATGTAAGGGTTTTTTTGGGTATCACGCACTGACACATATACTACGCCAGAGGTGTTAATTTGTAACCAATTTTTGAATGTTGCTACAAAACGCACTGCATCACTTACGCCAAAATTATCACTCACACCAGCGTCCATGATTTCCATTTCTGGCTCGCTTGGTAATGTAATATTTGGGGTTACATACGGAAATGTAGCACTCATACGCAACGCACTCAAAAAACGCAAATCGTGGGCATGTTGTTGGGCAAAAAAATGTGAAAAATCAATACCTTTTGTTTTTTGATTAAGAAAACGCCCTTTTTCTAAGCGTGGAGCGGTCATATAGGTTACAGGCAATGCAGACACAAATAATTTTCGCCCATCATTCATAATTGTAGGCGAAAGAATAACCATAGGTACAAGCGAATATAATTCTGCCTCACGATAATCACACAACGGTTTATCTAATATTTGTTCAGTATTTTTGTTTAATTGTTCTTCAAAAGCAAAACCTCTATCTTTTGGATAAGTTTTACCTGCATATTGGAAAGTTTGAAAACCAAAAAATAAATCATTGACCACAAGGCTAAACATCAACGCATTCAAATTGTCTTTGGCAATATTACGAAAATAGCCCAAATGATACGGATTGACATAATCTTGCCTAAGACCTTGCCAAAAAAGCTCTCTCCTCAAACACAATTCTCTGAAATAGCTTGCCCCAATAAGCCCACCAGATGCCCCTGTAATAAGCATTGTATGGCGCATGAGTTTGTTGTTGAGTGTGCTATCCACGTATTGCAAAGTGCGCATTGTCCAAGTTGCTGCACGTTGTCCGCCACCACTTACACACAGAAAAACCATTTTTGGTTTTTTATTAGGGTTTAATTTTTGGTGTTTTGCTTTCCAATTTTCCAATGCCCGCAACGTCAAATTATAATCTGCTCTATAAAGACTGTCATTGCTCATTTCTTGCACATTTTCTAAGGTATATTGTGCTTTTTTTCCGTTATAATCTAAGCCATAACCAGCGTGTTCATGTGAAAAAAAATTATTTTCCATCAAAAAACTTACAAAAATTAACATCAATATCCCAAATGTCCAAACCCAACCCCTCAACCAATAATGCAACGCACTTACAAACATCAAAACCACCGTAAAAAGCAATAAAAGACTTGCACCAGCAGGGATTTGAAAAGGTGGATAATCTCTAAATGTACCCAAAAGCACAATGAAAACCAAAATATTAAATTGTATAAAAACTGCGTTAAAGTGGTTTCTATCAAAAATTTCAAGAATTTTGGTGTAATCATAAATCTGTTTTTGGGGTAAAGATTGCCACCTAAAAAAATAATCTATGTAATACTCTACATGATAATTTATTCTACGTGAATCTTTGAGCCTATTCAGTACATTGACACGTACAATTTTGATTTTTTTGAGCGGACTTTTTAGTTTTTTTGCGAAAAAACTAAAAAGTCCTATGGTGCCATAACTAAAAAATTTGTAAAGCAATATACTTGAAACCAATATACCACCTGCAAGCCCCAAAAAACGGTATAATATTTCGTATTTAGTATATCGTTCATAAGCCATTTGGTAATTTAAAAAACAATATAAATATATGCACGTTACAAGAAGCGGATAAGCACTATTATTGATGAAAAAATGTGCAAAAGGTTTGCGTAAATTCCCCAAAAATACAAACTTTGGTGCGTCCAACACATAACAAGCAATGTGGAAATTCATCATAAAAACGCCCCAACATACGCCCATAATTACGCAACCGCTCATACTAACCCTATGTTGGTATTCAGGTTCAAGAAACAAAGAAGGCACACCTAATCCTTTGCCTAAATCTCCCGCCACAATACCCAACAACAACGCCCAAAGCAATAATAAAGATAAATTGCTCTTGACGTTGTGCCAAAAAAGTTGTAAAGGAAAGTTGTAGAGCAAAATATCTCCTAATTTTTGCCAAAGTGCTTTTGAATACACAAAATTAAACAGATAAGTTGCCCATTTTTTTAGGAAATTCAAAATAAAATTTTAAAAAATGTAAAAAAAGCTCCCTAATCCCAAAGGGCAGTGCCATTAAGCTAAGAAAAGGAATCACAAGAAACCCTTCCCCCAGACGGGAAAGGGCTATTAAGGTAAATTTCTTTTAAAATCTGCATAAAGGCTTGCGTTATTGCTTGGTTTGGTGTTACAACCCAATTCTTTTGCTTTATTTTTAATGTCATTTACACGATTTTCATGGCTTGGGTGCGTACTTAACCATTGTGGCGGTTGTTCTCCACCTTCTGCCATCATTTTTTCAAAAAAACCAGCGGTACCATCACAACGATATACTGTTTTGGCAAGATACAATACAGATTGTGCATCTGCATCAGTTTCGGTTTGCCTACTAAATTTCAATCCTGCGATTTTTCCAGTCATTTGTCCCAACATTTGGCTCAAACCTTGTGCATTTTTACCAAGTGCAATATCAAGTGCCATTTGAACACCATATTGTTTGGTCATGTTGGTTGTAGAATGTCTGCGGTCAGCATGAGCGATTTCATGTCCCATTACGCCTGCGAGTTCGTCCTCTGTTTGGAGGTATTTGATAAGCCCTGTATATACATAAATATAGCCACCAGGTGACACAAACGCATTAAGCGTTTTGTCGTCTTGTATAATGTGTATTGTCCATTCAAACTCATTGCGGTATTGCAATGTGCCAGAGTTTAAAATGTTGTTGGTTATGCGTTGCAAATGTTGATAAGCTTTGGCGTATGTATTGCGGTCTAAAAGCGGGTACTCTTTTGGTGTTTTTGCGATTTCATCTCGAAGTTGTTTCCCAAATGTAATGTCATCTTGCAAACTAAACACATTAAGACCACCTGCTGGTGTACAACCAAAAAATAGAGCAGTCAAGAAAACAACTGATAAAAAAAATAATTTTTGCATAAAGAATGGATAATTTTCCAATTTTAATTTTTATTGGAAAAAGGTTTTTTTTATTGAATATAATAATTGTATGTATTTATTTTTTTGCGATTGGTTAGCTGGTTTATGGTAAATCTTCTATAAAATCTGGAAAAACGACAGCAGTATGAAGAATATCTTGTTGTGTTTTGGTTAATATTTGCGTGTAAAATTTATTTTTGTATAAAAATACAATGTAAAAATCATTTTTTTCGCTAAAAATAAAACCTTCACAAAGTACAAGTTTAAATTTTTTTCTTGAAAAAATAATTTTTGCAAATAGTAATTCAGAATATTTAAAAGGGTTTTTAGTAAATTCAGGTGTTTTTATTTTTTCATCTAAATTTTTTGTTAAAAAATTTTCAGAAATTTCCCGCAAAAAATCATTTATTAAACGTTTATTTTTGAGTTTAATGGTATCAGTTAGATTTTTTTTATTTTGACAAATAAAAATCATTTCGTCAGTACCTGCCAAAATATCCCTAAAATAAGGTTTTTGTGTGCTGGAAAGCAAAAAGAATATGCCAAAAATAAAAAAAAGTATGAAAAAAATAAATAGGATTTTTTTTTGCATAAAAAATTTCCAATGTTCAAAAATAAATAAAAAAAACGAATTTCCTTTTTTTAATAAAAAGAAAACTCATTTTTATACTATTGGGTAATGTGAAAATTCGCTTTACGCAGCGTGCAACCACGCTTGTTTTTCCAAAAGTTCTGTTTCAGCTTCCCTATAATCAGGGTCATCTACACAACAATCCACAGGACACACTGCAGCACATTGCGGTTCTTCGTGAAAACCTTTACATTCTGTACATTTGCCCGAAACTATGTAATAAAATTCGTCTGAATAAGGGTCTTGTTTTGTAGTAGCAGATATTGCAACGCCATCTTCGAGTTCTACCTCTGTTAGTTTGGTGCCACCTGCCCAAGTCCATGACACACCCCCTTCGTATATGGCAGTGTTGGGACATTCAGGCTCACATGCACCACAATTGATGCACTCATCAGTTATCATAATAGCCATAATAATCTTATTTTTTGGTTGTGATTTTTTAGATTAAATTTCTTGTAAAAATTTATTTTTTGCAAAAATACAAAAATATAACAAAATTTGAACAAATAATGTTTTTTGGAAAGGATAGAAAACAAAAACCCACATTTTAAAAAATAGAAGCTGAACGACAGAATAACGCTAATTTTATTGTGTCTGCTGTATTTTGGGGATTATGTAACTTTTTTAACGTCTTTTTTTACCATACTTTTGTTCTATTTTTATAATTATTGATAAAATTCGTTTAAATTTTAGCGTAAATTATTCGGGCAAAAATACTAAAAATAACCCTGAATGACACAAGGCAAAATAAAGCTTAATTATTTAGCGTTACTCAGTCGTTCAGTTTCAATTTTTATAAAAATCCAATAAAATATATGTGTACTTAATGTTCAATTTTTCACATTTAAAAAATAAAAATTTACCATCTTAAAAAAATATAAAATATTTTAACAAATTTTTAACGAAAATTTGGAATTGTCATCTATTTTTTTTTGCACATCTTTTAAAACTCGCGAGGCAAAAGATAAAATTTTTTATGTAATTTTTTTTCATATTGATGGGGCTTACGACTCTCGCATTTGCAAATAACAACGAGAACAAAAACGAGCCTAAAAAAGACGAAAACCAAAGGTGGAAGTGGAGGAGGAAGATGCTTGCACTTTTAGAGCATGTTTAAAAATTATTAACTACTTATTATTTAAAAATCAAAATAAAATTTTTATTTTTAATCAAAAATAAAAATTATTACAAATTATTACATTTTTCTAAAAATTACCAATTATGTGCTAAAAATACTTAATTTT